>NYUD01000088.1 GCA_002683825.1 Planctomycetota bacterium | reverse complement strand
ATCTCCCCCTCGGCGAACATGGGCTTCGGATTGCACACGATTTCCACACACGAACACAACGGACACAACCCGGCAGAAAGCGATGGCTACACCAACGCCTTCTTCTTCCCGGGTCAGTTCTATGACTACCGCTGGCCGATGATTCTCGCCGGCCACGACACGATCAACCCCAACGCCACTGACCCTCGTGCGGGAGCGCCCGACGGAAACGGGGGGATCATCAACATCCCCGGCGACTGGCGCGAAACCATGAGCACCCACTGGTTCCACGACCACATGCTCGATTTCACCGCACAGAACGTCTACAAGGGCAACGCCGTGATGATGAACTACTACAGTTCACTCGATCGCGGCAACGAGGGCCTGGACGACGGCGTCAACCTGCGCTTCCCGAGTGGAACGGCGCTCGACTGGGGCAACCGCGACTACGACGTCCAGCTCCTGGTCGCGGACAAGGCCTGGACAGAGGACGGCCAGCTCTGGTTCAACATCTTCAACCACGACGGCTTCCTGGGCGACCAGCTTCTGACCAACTGGCTGTTCAAGCCGTTCTTCGAGGTTCGTGCTCGTCGGTATCGCTTCCGGATCCTGAACGGTTCCGTATCGCGCTACGTCAAGTTGGCCCTGGTCGATGAAAGTGGAAATCGAGTGCCGTTTCCACATGATCGCCAACGACGGCAACGTCATGGAACACGCCGTCGCCTTCGACGGCACGCTCGGGACCGAGGTCGGAACGCTGCCGACGCAGTCGATTGCCGAACGCTACGACATCGTCGTCGACTTCGCCAACTTCCAGCCGGGCGACAAACTGTACTTCGTCAACCTGCTCGAGCACGACAACGGCAAGCGACCGCAGCGTGCGATCCCGTTGCAGGAAGTCTTGTCAGGTGATTACGAAGCCGAAGTCAAGGACGGAGTCTGGGAACGAGGCGACCCGTGCGTCGGCAAGTTCCTCGAATTCCGGGTTCGCGAGTACGACGGCACCGACCTGAGCATGGATCCCGCGGATTTCGTGCGCGGCAAGCAAACCATGATCCCGTTGAACCGGCCGACCGAGGAAGAGTTGAGCAAAGCTGTTCGCCGGGAATTCAAGTTCGGTCGCTCACAGGGCACCGACTCGGCTCCCTGGACCATCAAGACCGACGGCGGCGCAGGCTTCACCATGGACCCGCGGCGGCTCACGGCAGCCCCGAACCTCAACCTCGAAGCCGACGGACTACCCCCCGTCGAAATCTGGCACCTGGAGACGGGCGGCGGCTGGAGCCATCCGATTCACATCCACTTCGAGGAAGGCCAGATTCTCCAGCGAGGTGGAGAGACTCCGCCCGAATGGGAACAGTGGGCGCGCAAGGACGTCTACCGCATCGGTCGGATGGACGACAGCACGAAATCCGTCACGCTCGCGATCCGCTTCCGTGAGTTCGCGGGCACCTACATGGAGCACTGCCACAACACCCAGCACGAGGATCACGCGATGCTCATGCGCTGGGACATCGAAAAGCCCGGACAGGTCTCTGTGCTTCCCACGCCGATCCCGTCGTGGGACGGCTGTGAGTACGTCGACACGGTCGCACTGCCCACGGCCCGCCAGAGCAGTGGAGCCGCCCCGAACCCGATGGGGCTCCAGATCGATCCAGGGGTCGCGGGAGGTTCGAACGAAATTCGAGCCACCGGGACCACCCCCGGGGGCATGACCGCCTTCCTCTTCGGCTTCAGCGCCGGGGACCAGACGATCAGCGCGGGCCCGTGCACGGAGGGCGTCTCGTTGGGGATCCTCGATCTGAACCTGCTTGGCACCGACAATGCGTCCGGTACGACCAGCGTGTTCAGCGTCCAGGTTCCGCTGGAGTTCGCCGGTCTCACCGTCCGCATGCAAGCCATCGACGTCTCGTCATGTGCGCCCACCGACGTCCTGACCCACACGTTCTCGGAGCCTGTGGTGAATGCTCCCAGGGCAAACCGGACGCGAGGACGCCGGAGGTAGGCTGATCCGATGTACGCAAGATTGTTCGCCCCCCTGCTGATGCTCGCGCTCGCGGCCCACCCTTCGGCCGCGGCGCAGGGCGATGCAGCCTTCTCAGGAGGCTCCCGCTGGGGGGCGAATTACTTCCCCAATGTCCCTTTGACCACGCACGAGGGCAAGAAGGTTCGTTTCTTCGACGACGTCATCGAGGGCAAGGTGGTGATGATCAACTTCATCTACACCTCCTGTCCCGACTCTTGCCCGATGGAGACGGGGCGCATGCTCGAAATTCAGGGCATCCTCGGCGATCGCGTCGGCCAGGACATCTTCATGTACTCGATCTCGATCGATCCCGAGACGGACACGCCCGAGGTTCTCGCCCGGTACGCGGAGCGCTACCAGGCGGGCCCGGGCTGGACGTTCCTCACCGGCAAGGAGGAGCACATCACGCTCTTGCGCAAGAAGCTGGGTCTTTACATCGACGAAATCCAGGGCGAGGACTCCAACGACCACAACCTGAGCCTGATCATCGGCAACCAGGCCAGCGGCATCTGGAAGAGGCTCTCGCCCTTCGAAAACCCCTACATCCTGGCCGGCTTTGTCGGCGACTGGCTGCACAACTGGAAAAAACCACGTTCCGAAGATAGAAGCTACGCAGAGGCCCCGGAGCTGCGCAACATCGGCAAGGGCGAGGCTCTCTTTCGCAGGAACTGCAGCGGCTGCCACACCATCGGCCCCGGCGACGGTCTCTACCGCGCCGGCCCCAACCTCCTGGGCGTGACCGACAAACGGGATCCGCAGTGGCTGGATCGCTGGCTGGCCGCGCCCGATAAGATGCTCGAAGCGAAGGATCCGGTGGCCCTCGAGCTCTTCGAGGCCTACAACGGCGTGCAGATGCCCAACATCAGGTTGAGCGAACTCGAACGCCGGAACGTGATCGAATACCTCGCCACCGAGAGCCGGCGCGTCGAGCTGACCTTCAAGATCGAGGCCATCGAACCGCCGCAGCAGGAGGATGGGGCGACCTGCTGCCAGAAGCAGGCAAACACCGTGTTGAGCTCCGAGCCGGAGGAAGATCCCGCTGCGCCCGGCGCGGGAGCCGACGGCCCTCTCTCCCGCTTTTCCATCGGCTCCTGGGTTTCCGTCGGGGCCGGTTTCCTGCTCGGGTTGTTCACCTTGGTCCTGCGACTGCGGGCGGTCCTCTGGGAATAGCGTCTCCGGGCCGGACAGGGCGCGCCTGAGCGCTCTTTTTGGCACTGCTGGGATCGGGAGCGAGATCCGGGGCTGAAGAAACGGTTAATGCACGCATGTGGGTGCTGCTCTGAGGCAGGATGGACCACGTTCGAGCGTCCCCATTCGGGGGCCTTCACCTCAGAATCAACAGGGAGAAGTGCATGAAGCCGTTTCTATCGATCATCGGGTTCGCGGCCGTCGTTCTCGCTGGCGAGAGCTTGCGAACCGAGTACTCCGACGACACCACGCTACGCGTGTCCCGTGAAACCTCCGTCTCCATGTCCACCACGCAAATGAGCTTCGAGCGGGACGGAGAGCCCATCGAAGGCTTCGGCCGCGAAGGAGGGGGCGAGACAGAGACCACGAAGCGCGTCGTTTACGAGGACCGCATTCAGGAGGTAAAGAACGGAGCGCCCGTGAGACTCAAGCGCACCTTTGAATCCGTGGAGGGGGAAGCGATTCTCGGCGATCAGGACGTCTCCCTCGAAGCACCGCTCACGGGAAAGACGCTGCTCTTGACGAGCGATGAGGGCACCGTAGAAGCGGAGCTCGAGGAAGGCAGCCTCGAAGACGATGAGATGCTCCTGGGCCATCGCATGACGCTTTCCCTCGATTTGCTCCTGCCGCCGGACCCCGTCACCCACGGCGACACGTGGGAGCCAGAAAACGGCAAGGACCTGCTCATCGCCCTGGGGATCGATCTGGATGAGAAGCTGTTCCTCCCGCCGCAATTCGATTTCGGTGGCTGGGGTCGTGGTCGTCGCGAGGGAGGCGGCGGGCGCGGAAGCCGGCGCATGGGCGGTGGAACCCAGGCGATTTTTCAACAGGCCGACTGGGACGTGAGCGCAACTTTCATGGAACAGACCGATGAGTTCGAGGGCGAGGAGTGCCTCGTGGTCAAGATCGAAGCGGAGGCCAGCGGCGAGCTCGAGGACCGCAGCCCGGAATGGTCGCGCCGCGAGTTCAGCGTCACCGAGAGCACGCCTTCGCTCCGCGGCACCGAATTCGAAATCGAAATGACCGGAAGGCTTCTTTTCTCTCGAGACGCGGGGCGTCCGGTGCACTTCGAGATCAAGGGCGAGCTTTCCACCGAAACCGATCGTGAATTCAGTCGCGGCGACTCCAGCATGCGCATACAGCGCTCCCAGGAAGGAACCTTCGAACAAACCGTGACCGTTTCGCAAGGCTGAAGAATACAAGCGCTCGAAAAGGACCTCCGGACGGATTTTCCAGGACATCCACATCGATGAGCCTGGATTGCCGTCTGTAGACCGCTACCGGCGACGACACCCTACGATCGCTCGAGCTTCGTTGTCCCGCCACCCCGGGGGAAACATCCCCCGACTATCGAGCCGAACTCTTGTTCGGGAGCACGAGTCCGTACGTTCGAATCTTCCTGTAGAGCGTGGCCCTGCCTATCTCCAGTTGTCTGGCGGCCTCCTTCACATTTCCCCGTGTGATCTCCAGGGCCCTCCTCAGGATTCTCCGCTCCTCCGCCGCAAAGGTCGCGATCTGCGACGATTCGAGCGAGGAAAACAGCGTGTCCGAGGGATCGCCGTATCCGGTGGGCCAAGCACCGGGAGTCTGACCCCCAAGCCTCCCCGGAAGGTTGGGGAGGTCGACCAGATCGGTTTCCGCGAGCAGCATCGAACGTTCGACCGCATTCTCCAGTTCACGCACGTTGCCGGGCCAATGATAGGAGAGCAAGGCACGCTCGGCGGCCGGCGTGAAGCCTGAAGCCAGGGCACCGAGACGCGCGCCGTGCTTCTTGAGGAAATAGTAAGCCAATTCGAGTATGTCGACACTTCTCTCCCGGAGAGAAGGTAATTCGACGGGAAAGATCGAGAGTCGATAGTAGAGGTCGTTTCGAAACCGGCCTGCGGCGACTTCGTCTTGCAATTGTAGGTTGGTTGCAGCGATGACGCGCACGTCCAGACTTCGCTCTTTTTCGCAGCCCAATCTCCTTACACATCGGTCTTGCAGAACGCGCAAGAGCTTGACTTGAAGATCGATTCGCAGTTCGCCAATTTCATCGAGAAAGAGGCTTCCTCCTTCGGCCTGTTCAAACAGCCCGGCCCTGGACTTGGAAGCTCCCGTGAAAGCTCCCTTGGCATGTCCGAAGAGCTCAGACTCGATCAGGTTTTCCGGAATGGCTCCACAGTTGATGGCGAGGAAGGGGCTCCGGGAGCGGTGGGATTCCGCATGAATTGCGCGGGCCAACACCTCCTTGCCCGTCCCGCTCTCGCCGCTGAGAAGAACGGTGACGTTTGCTGAGACGACTTTGCGAACAAGCGCTTTGGTGCGCCCCATGCTCGGAGAGCTACCGATCAGGCTATCCAACCCCTTCTCGGACGGGCGAGCGAGTGCAGCAACCCCATCCGCTTCGACAGTGAGCCGCATACGCTCCAGAGCCTTCCGAACGGTCTTCACAAACCGTGGAGATTCATATGGCTTGAGCAGGAAGTCGATGGCTCCCAATCGAATGCATTCTACTGCGACCTCTGCATCATTTTGTGCAGTTAAGACAATGACTTCCGTCTGCGGGTAGTTCCTCCGGAATTCCTCGAGAAGTTCCATTCCGGAGATGTCTGGAAGGCCAAGGTCCAGAAGACAAAGAGACGGAGCTGTCTCCTGCATCGCTGCACGGGCTGTTGCCCCATTGTCGGCAGAGACACACTGCTTTCCAAGGGTACTGAGTTCGCATTCGATCGACCTCCGGGTATCGGGGTCGTCTTCAACGATCAGAATCGATTCGCTCGTCAAGGTTGTCCTCTGTCTTGAGTCATCCAAAGTGCCAGGTGTTGTTTACAACGCTCCTCATCGCCGCCCGCAAGTCAGTGCCGGGTCTGCCCTCGAAGCTGTAGCCAGCCTCGAGGGCGTGATTCCAGGAACTAGAGTCCCTTGTCGAATGCGGCCAGGTCGGTGCCACCGGCATCTCCCGTTGCAGCGAAAATCTCGATGTTGAACGTGGCACTGCCGGTTCCATCGTCGGTCACCATGCGCTCGTCACCGGGGTGGCCGGCCTTGAGGGGCAGTTCCGGGTGACTGAAGACGCCGCTCTGCGCGCGGACGCGGTCGTCGGTGAGATGCTTCAGGAACTCGACGAGGTCGGCTTTTTCGGTGCCGGTAAGCGAGAAGCCTCGGATGTCGGGGGCGAGATCGCGGGCGTTCTCTTCCGGGAAGTTCGCCTTGCGGGCGTAGAACTCGACGACCTGCTCCAGCGTGGCCATGCTGCCGTTGTGCATGTACGGCCCCGTCAGCTCGACGTTGCGAAGCGTCGGAGTCTTGAACGATCCGTCGACAGCAACGCGCTCGGTCCGGCCAACCGCTCCGATTCCCGTATCGATCACCTCGCCGTTGAGGGCACGGCGTGTGAGGGAGAGCGGGCCGAAAGGTCCGTCCCCGCCGACACCGAGATCGCTCTCGCTCGACGTGACTCCGATGTTGTAGAAACCGTTGTCATAGACCGCGCTTATGCTCGGAGCAGGCACGGTCAATGTGAAGATGCTCGGCACTCCAGCGAACAGAACGAACAGATTCGCACCAGGCGGACCCAGGTCGTTCCAGCTGACATCGATTCTCAGATCCACGTTGCAATTGCCGTCCGTGCTCATCCTGGCCCAGGCTTCGAACTGAGTGGCGGGATCGACCATGGGCGTGGTGTTCAAGAGCTGGTTGCGCGTTTCCGCCGGACCGCACGCAGAAACCATGGGAAGTCGTCGCCAGGCGATGAGGTTCGCGCCCATATCGAAGATCCCCATGTCGAGGTTGAAGGTGCCCATGAGATTCTGTGACGAAGGAACGTTCACCGCAATCTCTCCGGGACCGGGGTTGGTGGAGAAGGTGAGATCACCGACAGAAAAGGCGCTGCCCATGGGCATGCGTTCCAGAACACCTTCGCCTCCACCATCATGGTTCAAAATTCCGGTGGTCACGCTGCCGGCGAATAAAGACGTGGCGTGACAGTCAAGGCAAGAGCCCTTGCCTCTGAAGGTTGTAAGCCCACGAATGGCGGCGCCGCTCAAGGCAAGAAGGTCTCCCTCCATGAACCGGTCGTACGGAGCATCGTTGGGAAGCAGAGTCTGTTCATACATCTGTATCGCCATCCCCCACAGGAGGGCGAAGTTCGCTTCCATCTGCGTGAACCCTTCAGCTGTTAGTTGGGCGGACGCCCACCAGCGCGCGTCGAAGGCGGCGGCGATCATGTCGGCGTAGGTCATCGACGGTTCCAGGCCCAATCCGGCCAGGCTGGCCATACTGCCCAGGACCGGGTCGCTCGGGTCGACGAACTGACCCGCCAGGGGCTGGCGTCCGACGAGCTTGCGACCGATGTCGGCCCAGCCGCGGCCGGCCCAGGACATCTCGGTCCCACTCAAGGGCGGCCCGACCGCCTGCGAGGCGAGAGCGGAATGCTCGAGCAGGATCGGCGTCTTGGTGAGGCTGCCGTCCGCCATCATCTCGAGCACCATGGGAGCGGTTGCATCGGCGTCACCCCAGATGTTGACACCGTTGAAGCTGTGATTTGCGCGACCGTCCCAGAAACTGCGGTGCAAGAACGCGGCGCCGATGACCGTCGGAGCTTGCCGACCGGTCACGCGCATCGTGTTGATGCCCCCGACGTTGAAAGTCTCGTCGGGACTCTCGATCGCATCGTCCACAGGGCTCGCCGGGTTTATACCGGCGAATTCGCGATTGACGACGCCGGCGGAACCGAGCACATCGTCCATGGATGACAGGAGGACATTGCCGACCTCGGGATCTGCAAACCGCACGAATGGGAAGTCGTGGGCTTCCACCAACCCGTTCGGCTGTGCAATGTTGAAGTCCCCGTCAGGACCGGGGTGGATCGTGTTGCGCTTGCGACCGTCCGTACCTGCATGGAAATGGCAGGAGGCACAGGCCGTCATTCCGTCACTGCCCGCCTGGATATCCCAGAAGAGTGACTTCCCGAGTGCTATGGCGGCCGTCCTGTCGATGACAAACTCACCCAGATTCAAGGGCTGCGGCACGATGAGCGTCTTCAGGCTGGGAGGAAGCTCATCGTCTTGTGCGAAGGTACTTCCAGCGAGAGCCAGAAGGGCAAGACTACGCACGATCCAGGCGCGTCGATGGGAGTCAAGGGGTCTTTTATGGGGTCTTTTAATGAAGGAGGCCATGGCGTGAACGGGGGGGGGCTTGGGTTGAAATTTCCGCGGGAGCTACAGAATTGGAGGTGAGGTCGCGATCGTCACTCGGTCGTCGATCCTCTGTGCAGGCTGTTGTTTCTTCCTGGCCAGGAGGTTGTCTGTGAGTGCCCTTGCGTATGGCAAGCCGCCGCCCGAAAGGGACCCGGACAGGCTGTCCAGGAGTCTTGTCCATGAAGTACGGACCAGGGGAAGAGAGTGGGCGAGCTCGCCAAGTTCGACGAATCTCGCCCACCACGTCGTTTTTAGAACGTCTGACTCACGGCGTTGGTCGCCGAGCAGCTGGCCACGTCGATGCACTGGAAGTGAAGAGTCACGCCGGCAAACTGGGGCGGCACTGTGGCTCTGAAAGTGGCCGTGCCGCTGTGGGAAGTAGCGAGACTGAAGAGGCGTGGCGTCAGTAGCTCCGTCACGATTCCATTCGGGCAAAGGCTGGGTATCGTCAGGGGCGTCGAGCCCAGTTGTCGGCTGACCAGGAGTGCGACGAGACCGGGGCTCGAGGCGCCGGTCACCTCCAGGGTGTTTGGCACACCGGCAATCCCGGGAACCACATCGGAGAGAGCCAGGGTTGACGGCGGGGCCTCGACGACGATGTAGTCTGCCTTGGTCTCGACATGTGATCCGCCCGAGCCCGTCGCGGTCATGCTGACGGTGTACGTGCCCGAAGTCATGTAGATGTGAACGGGGTTCTGATCCGTGGATGTCATCAGGTCGCCGAAGGACCACAGCCATGAGGTGACCGGACCGCTGGTCGCATCGGTGAAGCTCACCGTGAGCGGACTCAACCCGCTGATGGGCGTTGCGCTGAAATCCGCTATCGGCTGCGGGCTCACGGTTACCGCATCGAAGTGATCCGGTCCGACGTCTCCCTCGATGCTCGAAATCCCGAGGAAGTTCGCCAGAGGAGTCGTACGACCGGCTGCGCCGACAGCCTCGATCTGCAGGAACCTGTCATCCGCCAGGAGGGTGGCCCGACCGGCCAGGTTGTCCGGGGCGGTACCATCCACCGGGATGATGATTTCCGGGTGATCAAAGGGCGCTTGCTCGTACCTCACGCGCTCGTCGGTCAGGGCCAGCATGAAGTCCACGAGTGCGACCTTGTCAGCCTCTGTGAGGAAGGTTTCGAACTCGACGTGAAGATCTCTGATGAGCGGATCTCGTTCCGACTCGTTGGTGATCGGGAAGTCACCTCCGCGAGCGTAGAAGTCGATCATCTGACGGAGGGTCAAGATGCCGCCGTTGTGCATGTAGGGGCCGGTAAGCTCCACGTTCTTCAGAGAAGGCACTTTGAAGTTGCCCATGCGGCCAACCCGATTGGGATTGGGATAGGTGCCCGACGGCAACAAGAGGAATGGGAAAAACGCGGCCGTATCAGGGAGGAAGATCGGCTTGTTGATGTCGGGGTAGACGAAACCCGTCGGGAAGTCATTGACAAACGGCTCCAGCCATGCCGGCAGCGGCGCCACCGGATTCAGCGGGTCCGAAAATTCGCCTACCGGGTAGCCGGCCTTTTGGAGGGCCAACGCCGCCAGGGAAAGCGGAAAACCAAAGCCGTCGTCGGCTCCTCGGCCAAGGTCCTCATCAATCGGTCTTACACCGATGTTGTAGATGCCCTTGTCCATGAGGGCGATCCCGTTGGGAGCTGCGATACCATCCAGGTTCTGGTCCATGGTGTCGAGTTCCATCGTGACTTGTGCATTTCCGTTCAACACGTTCTCCAGCAAGAACCCCGTGAGGAGCTTGTCTTCGAAAGTGACCTTGTCGGGAGGAAAGGCGCCACGGACGTTGACGATGGCGTTTTCGGTCAAGTTCGGACCGAAGTGGCAGATGTTGCAGGATGCCCCTCTCCCCAGAGGGTTCTTCCCGGAGAGGTTCGAGTTCTGGAAGATGTCGTAGCCGAACAACTGGCGTTCGCTCAGGCCTACGACCTGAACACCCGGCGTGAGTGAATCGGTATCGTGGACAAGCCCCAGGAATTCATCCGGATTCGCCTCGTGAAACTTGTCGAAAGGCGTCTCATCCGGCAGCAGAATCTGCGTATATGCCTGCGTCGCCAGCCCGAAGAAGAGGCTGAAGTTCGCCTCCTTCTGGGTGAACTCGGTGGTTGCCTCCGGAGCTGCCGCACCGGCGACGATGGTCAACGAAACGCCGTCGAGGGGATCCGTCGGATCGACAACGTGTTCCATGTGATCGGTCGTGTTTGACCAGTACTGGGGCCCGAAGGCTTGTTCGATCAGAGCTCCGTAGCTGATGCTGAGACCCGGCATGCCAGGTGCCACGAGCTGATTGGAGAGGGGGCCCAACACACTGTCGGTGGGATCCACCAGCTGGTTGGCCAGGGGCACCGCTCCGGCCTGAAGCAGTTTCTTGCCGATCTTGGCCCAGTTCCGCTTGTTGAAAGACATCTCGAAGTTGCTGAGTGCCGGCCCTGTCGCCAGGGAGGCGAAGCTGGAGAAGCGAATCATCTGCCGGGTCGCCTCGAGTCCGGCCGTACCTTCCTGGAAGATGTGGGCGAAGGGATCGGAGGCACCATGCGGGCTGCCGCCGTTGAAGTCCCCGCGTGCTCGCCCGTCCCAGAAGTTGTTGAAGTTGAAGGCCGAGGCGAAGAACGTCGGCGTATTACGCGGTTCAACCCTGCGGACGTCCTGGAACACCTCGCCTACCGGATCGGGCTCAACGAGACCGATGTCGGGCTTGAGAACGGGGGGATTCGTTTCCGGAATGAATGCGTCGGGTCCGGGTGTGGGGATGTCGACAAATTCGCGCCATCTCACGCCCATGGAGGACAGAACGTCGTTCGAGTCGCTCAACACGTTCTCCGGATTCAAGAGCGGCTCCCCTTGGATGTTGGGATTCTCCAGCTTGTGGAAGGGAAAGTCGCCGGCATCCACCGTCCCGTTCTTTACGCCGCTGTCAAGGACGTTATCCCCGGCGTTGGTCGCGGGGTTGAGCTGGTTTTTGACCCGGCTGTCGGCACCCGCGTGGGCGTGACAAGAGCCGCAAGCCTGGATTCCATCGCTGCCCACTTGCATATCCCAGAACAGGGCCTTACCCAGTTGTGTGGCCGCGATCCGATCCACGATGAAGTCGAGTTCGGTCAGGGGCACATCGAAGGCCCGGTCCGGCTCCCCATTGATAAAGGGTGAGACTCCTGTGGCCGGAATATCGAAGTTAATTCCGTACGGCGGGTTATCCAGGAGCAGCGGCTGGTCCGTCAGCGTGTTGATGAACAGGGGATGCAGCGCAAGCTCGGGCAACGGAGTGAACCCGGGAAAGGGGATGCGCTCGCCTGGCACGCCCATGGGATTCTCGAGAAGATCGATCATCTCCTCTGTCGAGGGGATGGCCGTCAGTGATTGAGCCGCTACCTGGGAGGCACTCAGCGCTACACCGAGGGCACCCAAGAAAACTCTGGCCCTCCACGTAGACGACGAACTGGGTTTTGTGTTTTTCATGATGACTTGGAGGGGGTTCCTGAACCGGATCTCGGTGGAAAACTGCCGAAACGGCGCTCAAGATGGTGAAGAAGAGCACCGCATTTACAACTTTGTAAGCCTATCTCATGGCTTTGGCGTCAGGACCCCATTTCTGACTTCGCGATTTTTTTACGGGTCCATGGAATCTCGTGATTCACAGACCGGGCAATCCATACCGCTCCCGAGGATGAGCCTGGAAGAACTTGCGCACATGTAAGCCCGCCGAGAGCCCGCGCTTTACGGCATCTCCTTTACAACGCGGCGGCTGCCGTCCGCCGCGGCCGCGGAGCGGCGCGACCGCGGGCGGCGTCGCAAGATCAGCCACGACGCGGCCTCGCCCATGCGCTCGATCCGCGCCGTGCGACCTGCGCGAACGTGCCGCCGACGCCGCAACAGTCCGTCCCCTTCCCGCGCTTCGCTCTTGGCACGGCCCGAACCACTTCCCGTCCCCGCTTAAGAGCGGAGTTGAACTTCGCTCAGAAGCTGTAACGCACTCCGACGAGGAACTCGTGCAGGTCCAGATTGCTGCTAAACACGTCCCGCGTACCGAGGTAGCGGTAGCCGAAGCAGAGGTCGATGCTCTCGTGGACGGGATAGGAAGCACCCGCCATCACGTTGAAAGCGAACGCGCCGCCATCGCTCTCGTCGATGGCAGCCCCCATCATACTCGGCGTAGCGTCCACGTCGACACTGGCGCTACCCAGGCCAGCGCCGAGATACAGCTTCAACGGAGATTCCAGGTCGAAGTCGTAGTAGATGTTCGCCATGAAGTTCGTGACACTGAGGTCGCCTGTGGCTGCACCGCCGTCGACCGAGTCGACATCGGCTTTGCGAGAACTGATGTTCAGTTCACCACGATAATGATGAAGGAAGCGGTAGCCGAAGGCCCCGCCGAAGGTGACACCTCCGTCGAAATCCAGCGACTCTGAAGTTGTGACGCCAACGTCAGAGATCGACGACAACCCGAGGTCGAGTTCGACGTAAAAGCCGTCCTCTGTGGCGGCGTCCAGAGCTTGAGACGAGACGAAAAGAACGGCGAAAAAGGCCATGGAAATGCGCATCACGTGATCCCCTCCTCCTTGAAGTTGCTAGAAAAATCAGGGGGCGTAGCCTCGCACAACGGCGCGGAAGATTCAAACTCAGGTCGTTCACTCGAGTGCTCGGCGCCGTTCCGTCGACCCGCTTCCTGTACTCCACGCAACCCCTCGCCAACCGACGTGGCAGGTCTGGACGATCGATCGTCTCGAGCCCAGGATCGGCCAGCCGCAGCGTCTCCCCACGGGAAAAGGACGCGCCCTCTGCAACACGGACCCTTCCCTCATGGGGTTCGTTCTCGATACGCCCGCAGCCCCCTCCCGCTCCGAGCACCGACGTCGGCGGTACGGGATCCGGGCCCGATCACAACGATCGTGTCGACAGTGGGCATGGCACTGCCCGGATCGCGGGTGGCCAGTGCCCACAGCCCGAGCTCCTCGGGCGGCTCGTCGTATCTCGACGACGTGAAGGTGCGGCCCCGAACCTCCCTACTCGCAGGCCCATCGGATCCGTTCCCGTTTTTCCCCTTCGGCCCGTCCAACGTCCCGGGGCCCCGGCGACAAGGCCACGAGCCACTTCCTGTCCCCGCTGAAGAGCTGAGTTGAACTCGGCTCAGAAGTGGTAACGCACTCCCATGAGAAACTCGTGGATTTTCAAGTTGTCGTCGAATACTTCCAACACGCCGAGGTAGCGGTAGCCGAAACTGAGATCGATGCCCTCGTGGATGCGATAGGAAGCACCCACCATCAGGTTCCACGCGAGATCGCCACCGTCGAAGCCAAGTGGAAATGGGTCCATAGGGTCTGTTGCATAGTTCAGCTCGTCCGTACCCACACCTGCACCAACGCCCAGATACGGCTTCAGGGAAGATCCAAGATCGAAATCGTAGTAGACGTTCGCCATGAAGACCGTGACCTTGAGGTCTCCAAAGCCTGCTACGCCGCCAACCGTGTCGACATCAGCATTGCGAGTACTGATATTGACTTCACCACGATAGTGATGGAGGAAGCGGTAGCCGAGCGCCCCGCCGAAGTTGGCACCGCCATCGAATTTCACAGTGGTGAAGTCAGAAACCAACGACAGCCCCGCGTCGAGTTCCACGTAGAAACCGTCCTCTGTTTGGGCGTCGAGATGGGGCGTCGAGACCAAGAGCAGGGCAAAGAAGCCCATGGAAAAGCGGTTCATGAGAGTCACTCCTCTAACCGGTGCACGGAAACCCGGGGCCAAGATGGCACAATGCGCCCGGGTGAGCAAATCCCGCCCTTGGCTCTGGTTTCCCGTGGAAGAGCACCCTGGAGGCGGCTCCCCCTCTCACCCTGTTCCAACCCCGCGCAGCGCCGGAAGCGCTCCACCCGACCCGGTTCCGCGCCCCGATGGACCTCGCACGCAACTCCCCCACCGGGCCTTTCCGGAGGCACGAACGTCACCGGCCCCCGGGCGCGTGCACCCGCACCCCGATCACGTGCGACCGTAGCCGCCGACGGCGCCCGGTCGGGGTGCTGACGACTCTAATTCGCCCGCGGCCGGCCCATTTCCACTCGGGTATGGCATGCTCTCACAGATGCTGAGGGGCGGTTGCGCCCGACAGGAGCCGCCCTGCCTGTTCCCCCAGTGACCCGGTAGCGTGCAGCGACCGCATGCCCCCCCCCCGGACTGACCATGAGAGCACTCACTCTTGCGTTCTTCGTCGGCTGTCTCCTGAGCGATGTCGGCCTCTCCCAGGAATCGATGCCCTTTCCGCTCGAGCCGGACGGGATGGATGAGATCAGCGGCCAGCTGAAATTGAGTCCCTCCAACGAAGCCATCTCCGGCCTGCCATCGAAGGAGTCCCTGGTGCTGAGGGGACTGACACTTCCGGGCGGTGCTCAGGTCGACCTCGAGCTCACGCGCATTCCGCTGGAAAGGCTGGAACTGGGTTTCCACGTCAACGGCCGGCCGACCCCAGGGCTTCTGGTCGGGCTCGATCTGAGCGTCTGGAAGGGACGGGTCGTCGGTGAGCCCGATTCGGACGTGATGATTTCTTTCTCGAGCGTCGGTACGCGCGGCTGGATCGGCCGGGGCAACGATCGCTTCCACCTCATGCCCCAGCCCGGTGATGGGTTGAACTGGAGCGCTGGCTACTCGGTCATCGTCGAGAGTCGCACGCTCGCCAGCCTGGGGGTCGACCTCGGAATGACGTGCGGATCCGAAAAGCTCCCTCGTAACGTGCTGGAGGGGGAGAACGTTCCCGGGCCCGGAAGCCAGTTTCTGGGTGGCGGCGGGTCGGTAACGCTCTGGGAGTGTGCGATCGCCATCGAGACGGATTTCCAGTTGAACCAGCTCTTCGGTGGCGACCTCGCGGCGGAAACGGCGTACATCACCACCCTGATCGCGGCCGGTAGCGATCGCTACATCGAGCAGAACAACACGCGGTTGGTGTATCCCTACGTCCAGTTCTACACCACCTCCGCCGATCCCTGGTCGTCGCAGGACGCCGGTGGCAATTCGATCGACCTTTTGAACGAGTTCGTGGCGGCCTGGTCCGGAGCGCAACTCCCCGGCAATGCGGACCTCGGACACTTTCTCTCCGGCGCATCCCTCGGCGGTGGCGTGGCTTACCTGAGTGTGTTGTGCGATACGAACAACGACTTCGCCTTCGGAGTCAGCGGCAGCCTGGGGGGCAACGTCCCCTTCCCCATCCAGCAAGGGCCGGTGAACTGGGACTTCATCGTCTTCACGCACGAGCTGGGCCACAACTTCAGCTCCCCCCACACGCACGACTTCTGCCCGCCGATCGATCGGTGCGCGCCGATGGATTACTTCGGCAGCTGCCAGACTTCGCAGGTGTGCACGTCGATGGGGTCGATCATGAGTTATTGCCATCTGTGTCCCAATGGCATGAACAACATGACGACCTTCTTCCATCCCACGGTGATCAACACGATTGCGACCCACGTTCAGTCGTGCCTGCCGACGGTGTTCGGGATCGACGCCTCGCCACCGACGACCATTCCTCCCGGTGTACCCACACAGGTGACGGCCACCGTCTTCGGAACCCCCACCACCGTCGAGTTGAGCTATCGCTATTCCCCTGCCGCCTCCTACACCGTCGTCTCGATGACGAACCAGGGCGGAGGGGTCTACGCGGCGAACTTGCCCTCGCCTGCATGTACCGACCAACCCGAGTTCTTCTTCAGCATCAGCAACGGCCCCGATCAGGTATCGACGGAAGTATTCACCGCCGTGGTGGGAAACCAGACGACGACTTTCGCCGATAACTTCCAGAGCGACATGGGCTGGACCGCAGGGGCCGTTGACGACAACGCGACAACGGGTCTGTGGACCCGCGTCGATCCCAACCCGACCACTGCCCAGCCCGGCGAGGGCGTCAACCCCGCTTCGGGACCCTTCTGTTTCGTGACGGGCCAGGGCACCGTAGGTGGAGCCCTGGGCGATAACGACGTCGATGGCGGCAAGACCACGCTGTTCTCCCCGGTCTTCAACCTCACGGGTACCGACCCACAGATCGGCTACTGGCGCTGGTATTCGAACACGACGGGGGCGAGCGCCAACGCCGACATCTTCGAGGTCGAAGTGACGGCCAACGGAACCACCTGGATCGACGTCGAAACGATCGGCCCCGGGGGAACGGCAACGAACGGTGGCTGGAACTATCACCAGTTCGTCGTCTCGGACTTCGTGACGCCCGGCTCCCAGGTGCAGGTGCGGTTCATCGCATCCGATGAAGGAGCGGGTTCGATCATCGAGGCTGCGATCGACGATTTTCAGGTCTTCACCGTCGATTGCCCGACCGGACCCCAGCCTCCAACGGCGCAGTTCAGCGGCAGTCCACTTACAGGTGCCCAACCCTTGACGGTGAGCTTCACCGACGCCACCACCGGTTCGGTCTCCGCGTGGTCGTGGACTTTCGGCGATACCACAACGTCGAGCGCCCAAAGCCCCTCCCATACGTATTCGGCGGTGGGCACGTACACGGTCAGTCTGAGCGCAACGGGGCCGGATGGAGCCGATGTCGAGACCAAGACCGACTACATCGTCGTAACGGAACAATTGCCGGTCGCGGGTTTCAGCGCTACGCCCACGGTCGGAATCCGACCGCTCACGGTGAGCTTCACCGACACGACCAGCGGTCCGGTCACCTCGTGGCTGTGGTCCTTCGGTGACCTGGACACCTCGACCGATCAGAACCCCGTGCACACCTACTCGTTCTCGGGCACCTACACCGTCAGCATGGCCGCGACGGGGCCGGGCGGATCGGATGTGGAGACCAAGAGCGACTACATCGTCGTGACGGAACCACTGCCGATGGCGGACTTCAGCGCAACGCCCACGAGCGGAGCGCGGCCGCTCGCGGTGAGCTTCACCGATACGACCAGCGGTCCGGTCACCTCGTGGCTGTGGTCCTTCGGCGACCTGGTGACGTCCACGGCTCAGAACCCCATGCACACCTACACGGTTTCGGGCACCTACACCGTCAGCATGGCCGCGACGGGCCCGGGCGGATCGGACGTCGAGACCAAGACCGGCTACATCGTCGTGACGGACCCGGACCCGCCGCCGATGGCGGATTTCAGCGCGACGCCCACGAGCGGGGTGCGCCCGCTCGCGGTGAGCTTCACCGATACGACCAGCGGTCCGGTCACCTCGTGGCTGTGGTCCTTCGGCGACCTGGTGACATCGACGGCTCAGAACCCCGTGCACACCTACACGATTTCGGGCTCGTACACCGTCAGCATGGCCGCGACGGGCCCGGGTGGATCGGACGTCGAGACCAAGACCGGCTTCATCGTCGTGACGGACCCGGACCCGCCCCCGATGGCGGATTTCAGCGCGACGCCCACGAGCGGGGTGCGCCCGCTCGCGGTGAGCTTCACCGATACGACCAGTGGTCCGGTCAGCTCGTGGCTGTGGTCCTTCGGCGACCTGGTGACATCCACGGCCCAGAACCCCGTGCACACCTACACGATTTCGGGCACCTACACCGTCAGCATGTCCGCGACGGGCCCGGGCGGATCGGATATCGAGACCAAGACGGACTACATCGTCGTCGCGGACCCGCCGCCGATTGCGGATTTCAGCGCGACGCCCACGAGCGGGGTGCGCCCGCTCACGGTGAGCTTCACCGATACGACCAGCGGTCCGGTCAGCTCGTGGCTGTGGTCCTTCGGCGACCTGGTTACGTCGACGGATCAGAACCCCGTTCACACCT
>NYUD01000087.1 GCA_002683825.1 Planctomycetota bacterium | reverse complement strand
GAACGACGCGGTGGGTTGTCCCGTGGGTGTTCGCCGTCGACTTGGCCCAACGAAAGAGCAAGGCCCCGCTCCGCGCCACCCACATGCCTGGGGAGTGTGCGGCGACAAACCTGGTCCGGTAACACCCTTGAAGACTTCCGAAAGTCGAGCCCATCGGCTCGTCTCGTTTCTTTTTTTCTCAATCCGGGAAGAGTTCGGAAACCAGTGCGCGATGCAAGATCAAAAGGACGCTGAGTCATTAGGAAGGAGTTTCGACCAAGGTTACGAAACCGTCATCTCGAACCTCCTGGAGAGGGCTCTGGCCTACCTTGGAGATTCCCTACATTTTCCTCCTTCTGCATAACTCTCTCGAATCATGTTTATCCACAAACATACTCATTGGCTTATCACTGCAGTCCTCCTGGTGTCGGCCTCGGTAGGCCATGCCCAAGGCAGAGAATTCGACCTATCCACCCTGCCCGCTCCCAGGCCGAACAACCTCTCGGAGTTCATCAAAGACGAAACCGCAGCGATCCTGCTCGGCAAGGCCCTTTTCTGGGACGAACAGGTCGGAAGCGACGGTCGCACCGCCTGCGCAACGTGCCATTTCCAGGCCGGCGCCGATGTCCGGGTGGTGAACACGATGAACCCCGGAACCGACGGGTTCTTTCAATCCGTGCAAGCGGGGCGGCTGATTCGCCCTCGCAGCTTTCCCATGACCAACGATGACATCGCCGGCTCGCAGGGTGTCGTCGACCATGACTTCACGGGGATCGTCCCCGGCAATGCGGTCGATGCCGGCGAACCGACCCTCAATGCTGTCTACGGCCCCCACCCCCAGGTAACCGGACGCAACGCGCCCTCGGTCATCAACGCTGTCTACAACGTCCAGAACTTCTGGGATGGACGCGCCTCGGGGACCTTCAACGGCGTCAATCCCGGCGGCTTCAATGGAGACGGGACGAGCGCCGGAAACCCCTTGCTCTGCGTGCAAGCGGACACTTCCGTGAAGAAGGTTCTCGTCTCCGCCGACAGCTCGAGTGCGGCTTCCCAGGCGGTCGGTCCGCCGAACAGCGATGTAGAGATGGCCTGGGCGGGTCGCTCTTTCCCCGACATCGGCAAGAAGATGCTCAGCCTGCGCCCCCTCGCTTCCCAGCGGGTGAGTCCTGGTGACTCGGTCCTCGGCTCGCACACCCACGCTTCCGGCCTGGGTCTCGACCTCGGCTACGGAAGGCTCGTTCGCATGGCGTTCGATGGGCGTTGGTGGAACTCCCGCGCCATCGTCGATGCGGCCGGTGATGTCATTGGTACAGGAATCCCCGTAGGCCCGGACCAGTACAGCGTCATGGAGTACAACTTCTCCCTCTTCTGGGGCTTCGCGATCCAGATGTACGAATCCACACTCGTATCCGATGACTCCCCGGTCGACCGCTTCGCCAGGGGAGATGCGGACGCGCTGACAGCTCAAGAACAGTTCGGATTCGAGGTCTTCCAGGGCCGCGGCCAATGCGATCTCTGTCACGCGACTGCGGTCTTCACCGACGCTTCGAACGGAAGCAACGGATCCTTCGAGCACACGGGCGTGCGCCCCATCGAAGAGGATGCGGGACGGGGTAACGGCGAGTTCAAGACCCCCACCACGCGCAACACCGAGCTGAACGGCCCGTACTTTCACAACGGTGGCTACGCCACGCTCCGCCAGGTCGTGGATTTCTATGATCGCGGCGGCGATTTCCCCAACGACGAACTGCGTGTTCTCAACCTGACGGAAGAAGAGAAGGACGCCCTCGTGGCCTTCATGATGGCTCAGACCGACGAGCGCGTGCGCTTCAGTCGAGCACCTTTCGACCACCCATCGCTACGCCCCGTGAACCACCTGGGGCTCTCCGCGGTAGGAGCCGGGGGAACGCGACGGCCGCTGCCCACCTTCCTGCGCTTGTCGCCCTTCAGTCCGGGCATCGGGGTCGCGAGCCTCGAACCCAGCTCAGGCGCTACCTCCCAGCTGTCGAGTGATACGACGACCGCTTTGCGACTCCTGTCTTCGAGTTCCTTCGGCGGAGAACGCTTCACGCTCTTCCTGACCGGACGGCGGCCCGCGGGTCTCCGCGACCTGGTCGAGGCAACGGCGAACGACTCGATGGCGGGCCTCGACTCCGCGCCGCTCGAAGGCGCCTTCACGGTTCAGGGAGGCCTTCTGGACTCGAGCGGCACGGCCAGTGTCGAACTGCTCGCACCGGCCGGCGCAAGCTCCGGTGAGACCGTGTTTGCCCGCTTCGTGGTATCGGGCGCCGCCAGCAATGACGTCTTGGCCATCAGCAACATCCTCGAGTTGCAGGCCGCACACTGATCGCCAGTCGAGGCAACTCGAAAGGCCGATGACCGCGGAGCCCAGGTGGCGCCCGATTGCCAGAGCCACATAGCCACCGGGCCTTACGCCGGTAACCGAGACCGTGTTCTGGATGCCGACAATGCCCGGGGTCACGGGGGAAAGTGCAAGAACAGGCGTCGGTGGAGCCGGGTCGCCTGATACAGCGTCGAAGTGGTCCACGCCCGGGTCACCCTGGGTGCTGGAAATGCCGAGGAAGTTCGGCAACGCAGTGGCTCGACCGGCCGCTCAGACAGCTTCGATCTGGAGCAACCGATCATCGGCGAGGAGCGCCGCGCGCCCACTCGTGTTGTCCGGGGCCGCGCCGTTCAGCGGAATGTTGATCTCCGGGTGATCGAAGGGGGCGCGGTCGAACTTGACTCGCTCATCGGTCATGACCGGGAGGAAGTCGACCAGCGCCTCTTTGTCGGTTCCGGTCAGGAAGGTCTCGAACTCGAAGTGCAGATCACGGATTAACGGATCACGCTCCGACTCGTCGGGATGCGCAGATTCATTTCGGGAGCAGCTCGCTGACGCGCTTCTTCAACGCCTTGTCGTCGACGACTTCGAGCAGGCCGTCACGCAGCTCGCGGAAGGTGTAGTAGCGGACGTGGTTGATGCGCAGGCGCTTGTCCTTCGCGTCGAGGTAGTCGATCGCGTCGCCGATCGCCTTCGGGCCGACCGAGTCGTGCAGGGCGAAGAGCAGCGCGAGCACGCCGTTGCGGTCTTCGGTCGACGGGGCGGTGTCGCCCAGCCCCTCGCCCACGTTGGCCGACGAACGCCAACGGACATCCTTCGCCCCCGCGTGCGCCGGGACCGCGCGCTCGGCGAGGTGGTCGACGATCACCACGCCGGTGTAGTGAGCCCACGCGTGGTAGTCCTCCTCGAAGGTGCGGTGGCCCCACATCGCGATGACGTGACCGAGCTCGTGGCACAGCCCGTACTGCAGGAACTGGCCCTTCGACGTCGGCGAGCGGAAGGTCTCGCCGTCGACGACGGGGAAGTCGACCAGCGAGTGAAAAGCGTGCTGGGGCTCGAAGCGCGGAGGCCTGGTAATCGCGTCGACCAGGGTCACCCGCACCCGCAGCTTCTTGCCCGGCACCTTGCTGAACTCGTCGAACCCGAAGACTTCGTCGTAGCTCTCCAGGATGGCGTCCAGGACGTCGCCGAAGTGCGTCAGGTAGTCGGCGTCGAGACCTCCGAGGCCGCGCAGCTGGAAGCGCTCGCGCGAGTGGGCCAGGCCGAGGGCGCGGGCGGCGTCCGCATCGAGCTCG
Organism: Planctomycetota bacterium; assembly: GCA_002683825.1. Lineage (GTDB taxonomy): Bacteria > Planctomycetota > UBA1135 > UBA1135. Next base: position 3,268 of record NYUD01000087.1, on the reverse strand, counting down.
GCGAGCCGAGCGCGCGTCGCGTCGAAGTCGGCCACGAGGTCGAGCTCGAGCGCGGCTTCGGCCGCGCGGGCGAGGGAGTCGGTCAGCTCGTCCCCCGAGTCGAGCTCGAGTAGGGCCTCGAACGCCGAGCGGGCCTTCCTGGGCAACTCTTCGCCCAAGTCGGCCTCGATTCGGTCCTCGGGCTTGCGGGCGTGAGTCGCGTTGACTTTTTCGATCGCGTCCGCGTAGGTGCCGGCGAGCTTCGACGAACGATCGGTGCCTGCGGCGAGCGCGATGACGAGCGTGAGCGGAACGAGCATCGCTCCAAGGTATCGAAGCTGTCGCCATTGCCAAGGCCCGCGCCGATTGCTCGCCGGTCCGGACCTGGCCCATCGGTGACGGGTTTCTAGCCGCCCCGCAACTCGACGCGGTCGAGGAAGACCCAACTCGGCCAGGAGTGCCGGCTCGTAGACCGGGCGGATCACGAAGGCCAGGTGGACGGCGGTCTGCGCTCACTTGTTCCCGGACATGCCCTGGTTCGGGAGGTCGAGATGTCCTGACCTGCCAGGAGCCTACAGCTTCACGTTCAGGTCGAGCCGCACCCGCCACTGGTTGTTATCGCTGTCCGTCGTCGGCGTGTTGAAGGCCTGGTCGCGGGCCGACACGAGAGCCCACAGGTGCAGGCCGATCTTGTCCGTGAACTGGTAGTTGACCCCGAAGAGATGGCTGCGGTGGTTCGTGGTCAGGATGAAGTCGTCCTGGGAGATCGGCGAGAAGACGGCATCTTGCTCGACGACCTGCCACTGGTAGTAGACCCGCCAGTCGTCCTGCCGGGCCGCGCTGCCCCAGGCGGCCCCGACGGCATACCCGGAGTCGTCGTCGACCTCGGCCCGGGTGTTCTTGATGTACTCCGCACCGAAGGCAATTGGCGCGCCGAGGCCGGAGTAGGTCACACCCAGTACGGTGTGCCAGATGCCGAAGTCCGACGCGAACTGGTCGGGCATGCCGTTGCCGGTCGTGTCGACCACGGCGTTGCCCCGATTCCGTTCCAGCAGGAGGTCCGATGTGCCTGGCGTGGGATCGCTATAGTAGATGTAGCTCGTGGCCAGCGTCGCGATGCTCTGCGGCCCGGCCTCGAAGGAACCCTTGAGCTCTCCCACCACCATGTTGACGTCGCTCGTGTCGCGCTCGTCGACGAGGTCGTAGTAACCCACGGTGAAGCCGAGCTCTTCCAGGCCCGCGAGGTCGTACTCCGAGTGGCCGGTAACCGCCCCCTCCGGCTGGACGTCGTTGTCCCAGGTCAGCTCGGCGTAGACCGGGTTGTGGTAGAACGGGTTCTGGAACTTGCCCGCCGTGATGTACGAGTCTGCGGACCAATCGGGGCGATACGTCACGAAGGCCTGGTCGAGGTTGATCTCGAGATCGTCGAAGCCGCCGCCGAGAGTGGCGTGCGACGAATTCGGGTCGTTGCGGTCACCGGTCACCAGGCGCGCTCCTACGAGCAGCTGGTCCGAGACCTGGTAGTTCAGGCCGATGCGGCCGCGGATGCGCGTGCGGTCACGGTCGGGCTGGTCATCCAATTCGAAGTCGCGCTCGTAACGGAGCCGGAAGTCCCCGTAGAACTTGAGGCGTTCCAAGGCCCGTGCCCACTCCGGGACTGGCTGGGCGGATATGGTTTCCTGGGGTACAACGACCAGACAGAGGGCCCCCGCGACGATCAGGCTCATTTGCCTTGCGAGACCTGTTTCACGTCGAGCTCGGTGGTCTTTCCCGCCTCGATGGTGACAAAGTACTCGGAGACCTTGCCGCGCGAGCTGCGCACCCGGATCAAGTACGTCCCCTGCGGCAGGTCCACTCGACTCGGCTGCTCGTCGTTCCGGCCGCGATGGTTGCGGATGCGCCGCAGGAGGTTCCCCTGCCGATCCAGGATCTCGTAGGGCCGGTGCGGGTAGTAGAAGATGCCACCGTCGTCGAACGGGAAGGTCTCGGTATGGACGATCAGAGTCCCGGTCGGCTGGGGGGCCGAGGCGCTGCGGACCGAGCCCACGACGGACGTGCCCACAAAGCTCTGCATGACGATGGTCTGTCCTTCGGGACCGGTCGTCCAGGCGACGAAGCTGTCGACCACGGGGGAGCCGGACCGCCAGAGGAGGTACAGCGGCCGCGAAATGGGATAGTCGAAGTTGGTGACGTCCGGATCCTCCTCGTCGATGCGCACCGCGCGCACGCCCCCGCCCCCCACGAGGAACGAGAAGCTGATGTGCCCGACGCCGCCCGGTGTCTCGGCCACCCGGGAGATGATGACCTCATCGGGCCTGACCTCCTCGCAACCGGTGTAGTCTTGCCCGCCGAGGACCGCCTTGCGGAAGACCTCGCGTGTGGCGGACTCGGAGCCGGCGATGAAGGGCCGAACGGGAAGGTCGGGGCCTCCCAGCTCCAGCCAGCTCTTTGCCTGCCCCGTGAAGATTCGCTGGAGCTCCTCGCTCGTGAGCGCCGTGATCGGGTTCGCGGCGTTGACGATCACGGCGATGGCATCACGGCCGATCAGCTCGGCCTTCACGCCCGCGAGCAGCGTCTCCGACCGTGGTGTACGGGCGATCCCGGCCAGGTCGACCTTGCTGGCGAGGATGGCGCATTCGCCGCCCCCGCTCTCGGTGCTCGTATCGATCTCGAACTCGATCACTCCGTACTCGGGCTCGGCGGCGCGCAGAAAGATGGCCACGGTCGAGGAACCCTCGTAGCGCACGGTCCCCTCGGGGCGCGGCTCCGAGGTCGAGATGCAAGCCGCGAGGGCACAGCCGAGGACGACCGCGGCCGGCCGGAGGTGGAGGTGGGGGTTCACGGAAATGTTTCTACGCCCTCTCCTGCGGACATGCGAGGCCGAAGTAGGGATGCCCGCAGAAATTGGCAGCCGGCGCGGCTCGAAGGCGCCGCCCGTCCGCGTCGACGACGGCCATGGCGAAGGGCGTCCCCCGCGGGATGCGCATGGGGAGCACGAGCCGGAGCGGAGCATAGGTATTCCAAAGAGGTGTTCGAGCTGGGTCGGCCGACTCCGGAGACGATCAAGCCCTGGGATTCTGGGGGGGTGGGGAACTTGTGAGCTCATTCCTGAACCGTGCAATAACGCCCCTCGACCTCCCCACGATCCGCCTCGCTGCTCAGAGTACGCCGGGTGGTGTGCGACTGCGCTGCTAGAATCGGCGTTGTTGCGTGGATCAAGATGGAGCCAGAACTCCCCCACCGCTCCCGTTTTCAGGACGCGATCGCCTTCGATACCGGCCGACCGAGG
>NYUD01000086.1 GCA_002683825.1 Planctomycetota bacterium | reverse complement strand
GCGCCGCGCCCTCGCCCTGCGGTCGACGGAAAGCTTCTCTCCCTTGTAAGTGACGCGGCTGGAAGGACGGTGCGCGCGCGCCTCGTCTCATGGCTCGAGGGGCAACCCTACGCCCTCGTTGAGCAGCCGTCGTTGAGCCTGCTTCGAAGCTACGGTACTTTCCTTGCGAAACTCGACGGAGCGCTGGCATCGTTCTCCCATTCCGCGGCCAGGCGCACACTGTCCTGGGATCTGCGTAACGCGCTTGCCGCCCGCCGGCACCTGACGTTGCTTCCGAACGGCCCCCGACGGGGATGGGTAGAAGCGGGTCTTCGTCGTTTCGAAGCGATCGTCACTCCTCGCTTCGACAAGCTACCTCAATGCGTGATTCACAACGACGCCAACGACTACAACGTGCTCGTGGAGTCCCGGCCCACAGACCACGTTTGCGCGGTAATCGATTTCGGGGACGTGGTTCATACAGCACGCATTTGTGATCCGGCCATCGCACTGGCGTATGTAATGCTGGGACATTCGGATCCCTTTCCCTACGCGCAGGCCTTGCTCGAAGGCTATCTTGAGGATCTGCCGCTGACCCCGTCCGAACTGGGACTGCTGCCCACCCTGATTCCCACCCGCCTCGCCGTCAGCATCCTCATTTCCACCGCCGTAAAACGCGAGCGCCCCGAGGATCCTTATCTGGACGTAACCATGCCTCGCGCGTGGAAACTCCTGGAGCTCCTGGCACCCCTCTCCGACGAAGAAGTCGGGGAGCGTATTCGACCGCGATGAACTCCAAAATCATCGACCGACGCGAACACTTACTCGGCGGGTCCCTGTCCCTCAGCTATAGCGAGCCGCTGCACATCGTACGCGGGGAGGGAACCTACCTCTTCGACGTAGAGGGGCGGCGCTATCTCGATTGCGTCAACAACGTCTGCCACGTCGGTCACTGCCACCCACGGGTCGTGCGCGCCGCCCACGAGCAGATGCAGCGGCTCAACACCAACACGCGCTACTTACACGAGACTGTATTGAACCTCGCCGAGCGCCTGAGTGGAAAACTGCCTGACCATTTGAACGTCTCTTTTTTTGTTTGCAGCGGAAGCGAAGCCAACGAACTTGCCTTACGCCTCGCCCGTTCAGCAACGGACCGACGCGACGTCTGCGTGCTCGAAGGTGCCTACCACGGCTCGACCGGAACTCTGATCGAACTCAGCCCGCACAAGTTTCGCGGAACGGGCGGCTTTCCCGCTCCCGACCACGTACACGTCGCGCCCGTTCCCGACGGCTACCGCACCGCGCGCGAAGTGCCCCCCCCCTCCCGGGCCGCGCACTTCGTCGATCTGCTCGAGACGACGCTCTCCCAGGCCGCCGCCCGAAAGCGGCCGATCGGCACGTTCCTGGCCGAAGCGATGCCCGGCTGTGCCGGACAGATCGATCCACCCGCAGGCTATCTGCAGCAGGCCTTTCAGGTCGCGCGCGCGGCCGGCGCCGTGGCCGTGGCGGACGAGGTTCAGACGGGATTCGGCCGTATGGGCAGCCACTTCTGGGCCTTCGAGCGCCAGGGCGCCGTGCCCGACGTCGTGACGCTCGGCAAACCGATCGGCAACGGCCACCCACTGGCAGCGGTGGTCACGACCCGCGCCATCGCGGAAGCGTTCGATAACGGCATGGAGTACTTCAACACCTTCGGGGGGAATCCGGTCTCATGCGCCGTGGGACTGGCCGTGCTCGACGTGATCGAAGAGGAGGGACTTCAGGAAAAGGCCCTCGCCACCGGCGAGTTTCTTCTGGCGGGTCTGCGCAGCCTGCAGAGGAGGTTCGAGATCCTCGGCGACGTGCGTGGGGCCGGGCTCTTCCTCGGAGCGGAACTCGTTCGCGATCGGGAGACGCTCGAGCCCGCGGACAGCGAGGCGCAGCGCCTGGTCGAATACGCGGTGCAACGCGGGGTGCTTCTCAGCACCGACGGCCCGGGCCGCAACGTGATCAAAATCAAACCACCGCTGGTGTTCTCCCAGGCCGACGCGGAGCGACTGCTCGAGACGATCGAGGCGGGCCTAGCCGGCTGACTTCGACGCTCGGCGAAAGCTTCCGCGTGCCGTGCCAGACCCCATGCCCCCCAGGGCGCCCAGGAACGGTACCAGGGGCAAGAGGAGCGGCACGCGCCAGGCGATGGAAGCCATGGAGACGGGTTCCGTTGCGCCCCCTGCTTCTGACTCGCGAAAACGCAAGAGGTCCCCCCAATCGAGTGCGCGCAGGATCGCGACCCAACCGCGCGCAGCACTCGAGGAATAGGAGAGTTCCACGCGCATACGCGGCAGACATTGAAACAGGACCGCCAGAACGATCGGCAACAACACGGCAAGAAGCCAGGGGGACTTGTGTTGCATGTAGATCGCCACGATGCCGTAAGAGATCCCCAGGAAGAGGGCGCCGAAAGACATGCGCCAAAGGAGAGGGCCTTGTGTCATCCCCCTGCGTAGAACGCCCGGGATGCGCTCGAGAGCGATGAACGCGGCCAGGGTGAACCAGAGGGTCAGGAACGGCCCTGTCGCCATGGTCTTCATGGCCATCAGGTGAAACCCGACGGCCATGGGAATGAAGATCCAACGCGACCGTACCGAGAACAGCGTGATAGGAAAGGCTACCTGAATACCGATCAAGCCCACCGACATCACCTGTAGCAGAAACAAGTTCTCGGACAGCGGATCCGACCAATCGGAGCGGTACTCCGTCATGATGCCCAGCAGCGTGTAACCGTTCATCCATCCGAATCCGGCGAGCACGAGCTTCGAAGCCCCCGCGCTGAAGTAGCCGATGGCCGACGTGACCATGGTCAAGCGCAGGGGCAGCCCCGCGAAGGGCGCGAGAACGGGGCGCTCCATCGAACCGCCGCGCCGCGCGGAACGCCAGCGAGCCACGAGGGAGTCCACGGAAAGACGCGCACCGACCGGAGAAAAGGGCAGGATCGCCAACGCGAACATCAGGCCGATGCAGTCGTGGTGAGGTTTTCCGAACGAGTAGGCGGTACCGATCCAGTAGAACGACAGCGCCGCCACCACGAACGTGCTGAGCCGCGAAAACAGCCCCACGAATCCAAGGGCGATGAAGAACATCAAGAGCGCGTACACTCGCCGTGCGGCCTGCGGACCGGGAGCTTCGAGCCCCAGGATCTGGAAGGCGTAGATCGGATTCCAGACGCGTTGAAGGTAGCCGACCGCATCGGCTCCATCGGCGTGCTGAAACACTCCGAAGCCCTTGTGCCAGACCGCGTAGTAGGCCGCCGCCATCAGGATCATCCGGAAGGCTCCGAGTCGACACAGGGAGCCCTCTCCAAACCAATAACGGTCCCAGTGCGCAAGCCATCCGGTCCGTCGCAGCTCTTCCACGGGGATGGGAGTGGCCGGCCCGCTCACCGCTCACCCCTCCCTTCTGCCCCGGTCGGCACCCGGTAATGGGAAAGGATCTGGGGGGCCACTTCGATCGCCCCCCGGGGTGTCAGGCGATGGCGCCGCGCACGCACCGTCAGTCCGACCAGCGACTGCTCCGGATGCAACTCGTTGTAGGTGTCGAGGTACTCCTGTGCGACCTCTTCCCCACCATCCACGATCGGCCCCAGGACCTGCCAGAGGCTGTCGATGGCCACTCCGATCGCCTGGGGCGGAATCACGCGCTCCCCACCGTTCTGATGCAGGCCGATGAGCACCACCTGGAAGATAGCGTCCCCCCTGTCGAAGCGCGTCGTGTACATGCTGTAGCCCATGAAAGGCCAACCCTTGCCGTGGGGCTCGATCGCCGCCAGAACTTGCGCCGTCAAGACGACGAGCAAGGCCGTGCTGAGGGGAGCTCGCAACCACCAGGCGGGACGCCACCCGAGGCGCCATTCGCGCCCGAGAAAACCACCGAGTCCAAGGGCGGCAAAGAGCGCGAGGGCGACGACGACAAAACGCTGGTCGAAACGGGCCGGATAGGCCGAATGCACCTTCAAACGCAGGGGCTCGGAACGATTCAGGTCTCGGTCGACGGCGATCACGTCCAGGGTGTGTTCCCCGGGAGTGAAGCCCGCGATCTCCTCGGTGAGCTCGAGGTCTCTCCAGACGTGGTGCTCGTCGATCCGAAAACGAAAGCTCGCAGTACCGAGGGCCGTACCGCTCGCCCGGAGCCTGAATCCCTCCGGATAGGTCACTTCGATCGGGTGCTCCGGATCCCAGCTCACCCCGTCGACGCTCACTCCCAGTACCCTCGGCCGCTCGCCCAGGTCCGGGCGATAGCGCCAGGTCTGCCGAACTGACGAGTCCGTCTTACTCGCCACGACGAGAACCCCTCCATCGCGTGCGCGTCCCACATGGAGTGTGCGCTGTGCCCTCAAGCTCTCCGGCAGATCCTGCGGACGAAAACGTCGTCCCCAGAGGCCCGACATGTCGAGAACTCCAAAAACCCCTTCGCCCGCCCACCAGAGTCGCCTGCGCCCATCGACAAAGACCGAGTTCACACGCCCCATATCGAAGCCGTCCATCGGCTCCAGAGGATCGAGCGCGTCGACCAGGCGAGAAAGAACGAACACCCCGTTCTCCGCCGCAATCAGACTCAGACCTGCGGGATCCTGGGCCAGGTCAAAGACTCGACCCGGTTGCCCACCCGAGGTGACGCCTAGTTCCTTTCCAACTCCATCACGCGTGCAAAGAAGACCACCACCACGGATCTCGAGCCTCTGGCTACCCTCCACGAGGATCCGGTCGGGCACCAGTCGCTCACCGGGTCGCTCCTGCCACCCTGAACCAGCTTCCTGGGCAAACGAAGCCGTCGCGAACAGAAAGGCCGACAGGAACTCCACCCAAGACCTGCTCAAGTTGCGCCCGGGATCAAACGAACTGCGTGATGCCCGGTTGCGCCACGGGTGCGACCGCAAGCGGCCCCCACGCGTAGGTTGGCGGACTCAGATCCTCTTGCGATTCAAGCGCCTGTTCCCAGGTGATCTCCTTGCCGGTGTAGGCCGACATACGCCCCATCAAGGCCATCAGCGTGCTGTTGCACATGTACTCGCCGTCGTTGATGGGCTCCCCAGAACGGATGGAGGCGAAGAGCGCGTCGTGTTCGTTCTGGTACATATCGTCGGGCTCGTCGCTGTGCCAGCGCCAGTCCCACGCCTGGCCCGATTCGATGCGGTGCCTCTGAATGTTGCTTTTTCCGTGCGTTCCCCATATCCAGTCCGAGGTGTCGGTCGCGGCTCCGTCCCACTGACGACAGGAGCTGAAGCAGCGTAGGCCATTGGCCCACTCGTAGGCGTTGTTGAAGTGGTCGTAGACGTTGCCGTACCTCTCATCGGTACGAACGATACGGCCGCCACTGGACACGCACTTCGCAGGGTAGGACCCCATCGCCCAGGCTATCTTGTCGAGACTGTGGATATGTTGCTCGGCGATGTGATCGCCGGACAGCCACGTGAAGTACAGCCAGTTCCGCATCTGGTACTCCATATTGCTCCATTCCGGCTCGCGGCCGCGGTGCCACAGGCCGTTCGCGTTGTACGTGCACTGCATGGCGACGATGTCTCCGATCGCGCCGTCCTGGATGCGCCGGATGGTCTCGCGTTTGGCGTTCTGGTAGCGGTAGCACAGGCCCGAAACAACCGACAGCCCCTTCTCAGCCGCAATGCCGCAGGACTCCCGAATCGAACGCACGCCCGGTGCGTCCGTCGCGACAGGTTTCTCGATGAACAGGTGCTTGCCCGCCTCGACCGCAGCGTGCACGTGCAACGGCCGAAAGTGTGGAGAGGTGGCGAGCACGATGACATCGCACGTTTCGATCACCCCCTTGTACGCATCCCAACCCACGAAGCAGCGCTCCTCGGGCACATCGACCTTGGCACCGTACTCTTCCGATTCCGAAAGGGTCTTCAGGCTTGAGTCCAGCCGGTCGGGAAAGGTGTCGCCCAGGGCCCAGAGTTTGACGTTGTCGTCGGCCATCAACGCGTTGGCGGCGGCGCCCGTGCCGCGACCTCCGCAGCCGACGAGCCCCACCTTCAACATCTCGCTGCCCCCGGGGTTACGGTAGCGCCGCGGACCTGCGCAGGCATACGGGCCGACGGTGGTCGCCATCGCCGCCGCTCCCGCGCCTCCCAGAAGTTGTCGTCGGGTGGGCTTCAAAGTCATGTCCTCCGTACCTCGGTCTTGCAGAGAAGCGGATCCTATCGCCGTGGTGGCGCGTCCTGTGTGCCCGCCGAGGATAGCTTGTCGCGGAATCCGGCGGTCGTCCTTTTAATGCTTCCGCCACCCTCGGGGGCAAGGATGCGTGCTTCCACGCCGTTTCGAACGGCGCTCCCCAAACCCGCCGGCCCGGTCACCGAAAGGGCCGAGGCCCAGGCGTCCGCAGCCATGGCACGCCGGGCGATGACCGTCACCAGGGGTGAATCCACCAGTGCCCTTCCCGAGCGCGGGTCGACCAGGTGCGAATACCGTCGGCCCTCGAGTTCGAAAAAACGTTCCGTGTCGCCTGAGGTGGCCACAGCCGCGTGGCTCAACTCGATTCGCCCACACGCCTCTTCCCACCCCGCAAGCTCGATCCGCCACCCCCTCCGCCCCGGAGGAGCCGCGCTCACGACCACGTCCCCCCCTCCGTCCACAAGCGCCCTGGAAACGCCCCGGGCTGAAAGGGCTTGCAAGGCCTGGTCGAGCGCATAGCCCTTCGCAACGCCCCCCAGATCGAGCCCCATGTCGGGCGCGCAAAAACGGATGCTCCGGGTTCGAGGGTCGAGCTGGAGCCTGTGTCGGCCGACCGCGCGGCGAGCCGCCTCCAGAAGCTCCTCGGCGGGAAGCTCACCTCGACGGCGGGCACGACGCCAGAGACGCGTCAGGGGCAAGACGGTCACGTCGAACGCTCCCTCGGTCTCCAGCGACACCTCCGCGGAGTACGCCAAGACGCTCCACAGGTCGGGCGAAACGCGCTGCCAGGTGGTCTTGCCCCGGAGCAGAGAAAGCTCGCTCGCCGGATCGTAGTCCGACAAGCACCCGTCCAGCTCGGCGATCCGACCGAAAGCCGCCCGTGCGGCCCCCCTCGCCTGCAACTCGTCCTCGGCCCAGAGCACGATGCGAAACACCGTGCCCATGTGCGGCTCCTCGAAGCCATGGCGCTCCAGTCTGCCCGCGCAGCCGAAGAGTCCCGGGCCGAGGAGCACGAGCGTCTGCCAGAGAGTCGGGCGATTCTCGCGGATGGGGCTACTCCCTCTTTCCGAGTAGACTAACGGGCACCCGTCCATGATTCACGCCGTCCTCTCGCTCGTCTTACTCCTCGCCCCACAGGCCGGTTCCACCTCCGCCTATCCCAGGATGCCGGTGGCCTCACCGCCGGTGCACCCGGTCGCCGGTGCGGAAGCGGTCGCCGAGGAGGACATGAAGCCCTACACCGACTCCATCCCGGGTACCGAAGCGGTCTTTTCAATGACCCCGATTCCATCGGGGACCTTCCTCATGGGAAGCCCTGCCACGGAACGAGACCGCAACTCGGACGAAGGTCCACGGCACGAGGTGGCCCTGTCGGCCTTCTGGATGGGCGTGCACGAAGTCACGTGGGACGAGTACCAGGTGTTCATGCACATCCTGGACAAGAAGCTGCGCGCCCAGGGCGCCCGCGAGCTCGCGGCGCAGGACCCCTGGGCCGACGCGGTCAGTCGCCCCACACCGCCCTACGTCCCGATGGACTTCGAGATGGGCGTCTCGGGTTTCCCGGCCATTTGCATGACGCAGTTCGCGGCCAAGCAGTACACGAAATGGCTGTCGATGAAGACCGGACGCTTTTATCGCCTCCCGAGCGAGGCCGAATGGGAGTACGCCTGTCGCGCAGGGACGCAGACCGCGTTTCACTTCGGGGACGATCGAGGCGACCTGGACGAGTACGCCTGGCACTTCGACAACGCCGACGACCGCTACCACCGCGTCGGAGAGAAGAAGCCCAACCCCTGGGGCCTTTGCGACATCCATGGCAACGTGGCCGAGTGGGTCCTCGACGCCTACGACAAGGACTTCTACGAGACCGCGACCGGAGACGTTCAAGAGCGCCCGATCCTGTGGCCAAAGAAGCTCTACCCGCGCGTCGTGCGCGGAGGATCGTGGGACGATGACCCCGAAAGGCTGCGGTCGGCCGCTCGACGCCGTTCCAAGAAGAGCTGGAAGATGCAGGACCCCCAGCTCCCGAAGAGTATCTGGTACCACACCGACGCCCCTTTCGTCGGTTTTCGCGTGGTCCGCCCCCTGACCGATCCCGCACCCGAGGAAAAGAACCGCTACTGGGATCCCGACACCGATTCGGTCCGTGAAATCCTAGAGCGACAACGAGCGGGAGAACGCTAGCCCGGAGATCCCCATGAAAACGACACGCCGCCAGTTCATCCAGCGCTCCTCCGGTCTTCTCGCGGGAGCCTCTCTCCTGCCGGAAGTCTCGGCCCTCGCCCCGTCCCGAGGAGACGATGCTCTGCACGTCGCACTCGTCGGCTGCGGCGGCCGTGGAACCAGCGCAGCCACACAGGCCCTGAACACCGAAGGAAACGTCCGCCTGGTGGCGATGGCGGACGCGTTCTCCGACCGTCTCGAGAACAGCCTCGTGGAGATCGCCAAGAGACATCCGCAGGCCGTCGATGTGCCCGAGGAGCGCCGCTTCGTCGGATTCGACGCCTACCGGAAAGCGATCGACGAGGATGTGGATGTCGTCGTCCTCACGACCCCGCCGGGCTTTCGCCCGATCCATTTCGACTACGCCGTCTCGAAGGCTCGCCACGTGTTCATGGAGAAGCCGGTCGCCGTCGACGCACCGGGCGTTCGCAGCGTCCTCGCCACGGCGAAGCGGGCCAAGGAGAAGAACCTGAAGGTCGGCGTCGGCCTGCAACGCCACCACGATCCGCGCTATCAGGAGACCATCCGGCGCATCCAAGACGGCGCCATCGGAAAGATCATCCTCCTGCGCAGCTACTGGAACTCCGGCGGGGTCTGGGTCCGTCCTCGGGAAGAGGGCATGGGCGAGATGGAGTACCAGATGCGCAACTGGTACTACTTCAACTGGCTGTGTGGCGACCACATCGTCGAACAGCACATCCACAACCTCGACGTGGCCAACTGGATCATGGGGGGCTATCCGGCCACGGCCCAGGGACAGGGCGGACGCCAGGTGCGTACGGGCCCCGCCCACGGCGAGATCTACGACCATCACGCCGTCGAATTCACCTACGCGGACGGCACGAAGCTGCTCTCCCAGTGTCGACACCAGTCCAACTGCTGGTCGAGCGTTTCGGAACACGCCCATGGCACGCAGGGTTACTCGGAGGTCAGCGCAGCCACGATCGAGGGCGAGGGCGGCTGGAAGTGGCGCTATGAAGGCGAACGACCCGATCCCTATCAGGTGGAACACGACCGTCTGTTTGCAGCGATCCGGGCGGACGAACCCCACGCGGAAGCCGAGTACGGTGCGCTTTCGACCATGACCTCGATCTTCGGACGCATGGCGACCTACTCCGGCCAGAAGCTGAACTGGAAGGACGCCCTGAACTCCGAAATCTCCATCGCACCGAGGCGCTATGCCTTCGACGCAGACCCGCCAACCCTCCCCGACACAGAAGGTATCTACCCCGTTCCGGTTCCCGGTGTCACCAAGGTCCTGTAGGGTCCTCTCCATGAAGCTGCACTCTCCCGTCTGTATTGCCGCCTTCCTCCTGCTGGGACTCGTCGGTCCGGGAATCTCCCGGAACACTCCCCAAGAAGTCCCGGATAAAGGCGAGCTCTACGGGCACATGGAGGTGATCGAGGAGGCTCTTGGAAAGCTGAGGCGCAGCCTCCGCGACCCCGCCCGGTCCGACGAAGCGCTCGATCAAATCGTCCTGATGCAGGAGAAGAGCCTCGCTTGCAAGGGCCTGGTGCCCCACCTGATCACCGAACTTCCCGTCGAGGAACGGGCGGCGATGGAGCGCGACTACCGCCGCGTGATGGTCGACTTCCTGATCGCCCAGCTGGAGCTCGAAGCCGCCCTCCTGGATGGAGATCCGGATGCGGCCAAGACGGCCTTCAAGCAGGTCCGGAGCATGGAGGAGTCCGGTCACGATCGCTTCACCAGGGAAGAAGAGTAAACGCCGGTAGAGCGGGACCGCGGGGGCCCCGCGAGCGTCGTCGACCGCAAGACCCTGGGACTAGAGGCGCGATCCCCCGGGCAGGAAGCGGTGCCGCGGTCGGATGGCGGGATCCGCGGGGTCGGATTGTTTGTCCAGCTCGTCGCGATCGAAGTAACCGTCCAGGTCCCGATCGACTCCGATCCGAAGCTGGGAGCCCTCCGGCACGACCGTGAAGGTCAATTCGCTGCCCGTTCCCGCCAGGGCCTTGAGCGCAGCCAGGGAGATCGTTTCGGCTGCCCGATCCGACTGGAAGGTCGTGGGGCCGGTGAACATCCAGCCGCGGGCCTCCCCGCCGACCCTGCCCTTGACCACCACGCTAACATCGTCGACGAGGGCCTCGGCGATCATGGCGTCGATCAGCGCGACGCGCGCGGGATCCGGCGAGGCGCCGTCGCGCAAGGTCGTCTGTACACCGACCGCGGCGTGGGCAATGTGGCTAGGCGGTCCCGGTGGCTCGAAGATCTCCGTCGGCGATCCGAGGGAATTGCGCCCACCACCGAAGGAGAGCATGAACGCGGTCACATCCGCGATCTCCTGTACGCTCGTGAAGGTGAATATCGGTTCCGCCAGGAAGCGCTCGATCGAATCGACGCTGCCGTCGTGCAAGTAGCCGAAACCCGCCGTGCTCTCGAGCTGGGTGGTGTTGAAACCCGAGCGCTCGTAGATGTTACGCAGCTGCGGGACCTTCATCGTGACGTTGGTCGCGCCATCGACCGAGACCAGGGCCAGGTGATGCTCGCCATCGGACCCAACCGGAATCGGCTGATAGGTGAAACTCACCAATTCATGGTCGGTGCCCGCGCCGGTAGGACGGGTGTGACAGGTCACGCAGGCCAGGGCTCCCCCATCGAGCACGTTGGGCGGGCGGAAGAGTTGCTGGCCCTGGACCGCGTTGCCGTTCGGAAGCGCCAGCCCGGCCGGGCCGAAACGCCCTGTCGTGTAGTGACCTTCCAGGTCCAGGTTCGTCGGCAGACTGTTGTTGAAATTGCGAAAGGGGTTCGGTGGATACTGGATCGTGGCCAGGAAGTCCTCGAACTCCTGCATCTCGGCATCGGTCAACTGCTCGTCGTCACCCAGCAAACCCTCGAACGCAGGATTGAAGGCCTCGATGCCCGTGCGGTCCCCGCGCCAGTGGTGCGGTTCCTTACCGATGATGTCCTGCAGGGTCTGGGTCAACATCGGGCCCTTCATGGGATGCCAGTCTTCAAAGCCCGAGTTCAGGCCCGGGGCGTTCGCGCCCAGGTTGCCTTCCAGGGCTTGCATCTGCCCGGCGGGGTTGCCGAGATCCCAGGCCAGCCGATCCATGCGAGCATCGACGTGACAGGAACCACAGGCCACCAGGCCCGTCCCCGAAGTCTCGGTCGCGTTGTAGAGGTGGCGGCGGCCGCGCTGGATCGCGGCCGGAGAGGGGTCGTAGAACCCGACCTGCCCGAGCTGAAGCTCGCTCGTCGTGTCGACGAACGAAATCGACGCTTCAAACTTGTTCATGACGTAGAGGCGACCGCGCGCCTCGTCGAGGGCGATCCCGGTCGGCCCTTCGCCCACGTCGATCGTGGGCTGGATTCCGGCACGAGCTCCCCCGGCATCCACGACCACGACGTTATTCGTCCCCATGCCCGTGACGTAAGCGCGCGAACCGGCGGAGTTCCATACGATGCCGCGCGGGTCGCTGATGCTCTGCACACGGTCGCTGACGGGCAGTGTCGGCAAGTTGTAGTCGAGGTGTGTGTTGAGATCGCTCACGGTGGCTGAAGCCGGGGTCGCAGGATCGGCCAGAGCCAGATGCACGCGCAAGAACACGCCGTTCAGATTCGGCTCGTACCTGACGTGGTTGTACGCATCGGTCCCGATGACGGAGATCTGGCCCGAGGCGGGGTTCACGGCCAGGGCCATGTTGATGTTCATCAACCCATCGACGTAGCTCACAGCCAGGGTCGTGGCATCGATGACGGCCACGTCGTGGTCCAACAGGGTCCAGCCCACGGGCCGCCCGGAATCGGCGGCATCGGCTCCCGAGACCTTGGCCGTCCAATCCGTGTCGTTGTCGTCCAGCCACTCGCCGCTTGTCTTCTGGCGCACGATCAGAGACACCGCCGGGGGCTGCGGAAGTCCGGGACTCTGGGGTGGGTTGAATTCGCTACCGTCGTTCGGCGGCGGATTCACCCCGCCGTGGGGGCCGTCCGAGTCGTTGACGACGTTGGGCGGAAAAGCCAGGTTGGTCTCAACTCCGCCTCCCAGGACGGTGGTCTGATTGCCGGACTCGAAGACGGCCACGTAGACCTCGCCGCCCGAGGGGCTCTTCGCCAGGGCCCGCGGATCCTCGCCACGAATGTCGATGCGAGTCGGCGCGATGGAGAGATCTGCCGGATCGAAGACCAGGACGGTGTTGGCCTGGGAACAGCTGACGAAGGCGCGCTCGGGCGTGCCAGCAAACAGGACGTCGCACGGCTCGTCATCCGTGGTGAGGGTTTCCACGACGCCGCCCGCGGACAGATCGACGATGCTGACGCTGTCGGAAACGTGGTTCACGACCCAGACCTCGTTGTTCGTACGAGCCCGGACGGACACGGGGTCCAGTCCCACGGGGATGGAGAGCTCGTGCTGCGGGGACGCCCCGCTCAAATCGAAGACCTCGAGGCGGTTGTCGGCGGTGTTCACCGCAAGAAGCCGCGCCCCATCGGGACTCATGTCCAGAGGGTAGACATGTGGCGATTCCCAGTTGACAAAGGACTGGGCAGCGGACGCCAGAGAGAGTACGGAGATCGCCAGGGAGAAGCGCAGGGGGGTCAGGCTCGCCATGTGATGCAGGTCTGTCCGTGGTTCCAAGAGAGAGGGGGATCCCCGCTCTCCGCACATCATCGAGGCTAGGCTGCTCCCTAGCAAGAGGGGCTGGCCTCTTTGGCCGGGACTCCCTACCGTAAAATATCCAAACGTCGTCTCTTCGCTTTCCCCGCCTCGCATGAGAGCCCTCACCTTCCAGGCCCCCCGTGCCATCTCCCTCGAGTCGATCCCCGATCCCCGCATCGAGCACCCCCGGGACGTCGTCCTTCGAATGCAGCTCGGAGCCATTTGCGGCTCCGACCTCCACGTCTATCGCGGCCATGAAACCGGCCTGGACGTGGGCACCGTCCTGGGACACGAGTTTCTGGGGGAAATCGTCGAGGTCGGCGCGGAGGTCGAGACCTGGAAGGCCGGCGACCGCGCCGTCAGTCCCTTTTCCAGCAGCTGCGGGTCGTGCTCCTTCTGCTCCTGTGGACTGACCAGTCGCTGCTCCAACGGCGCGGTTTATGGATGGGTCGCAAAGGGTGAGGGCCTGCAGGGCGCACAGGCGGAGTACATACGCGTGCCCTTCGCAGATGCAAGCCTGGTCGCGGTGCCCGATGACCACCCGGCCGAGGAAGTGCTACTCATCGGGGACATCCTCTCTACGGCCTACTTTTGCGCGGAGAATGGTGGCGTTCAGAACGGTACGAGCACCTGTGTTCTCGGCTGCGGTCCCGTCGGACTGCTGGCGATTCAGGCAGCCCGCGAACTCGGCGCCGCCCCCCTCATCGCCGTCGACGCCGTCCCGGAACGACTCGAACTCGCCGAGCGCTTCGGAGCTTTGCCGGTTTCCTTCGAGAGAGACGACCCGCACGCCTTCGTGGCCAGACACACCGACGGTCGCGGGGTCGAACTCGTGCTTGAAGTGGTCGGCAATGCCGCCGCCGGTCGACTCGCCTACGACCTGGTGCGCCCCGGCGGCACGATTTCGGCGGCGGGCGTTCACAACGAGGAACACTTCCCGTTCTCACCCGGCGCCGCCTACGACAAAAACCTCACGTACAAGGCCGGCCGCGCACCAGCGCGCCACTACATGGAGCGGATGCTTGGGCTCCTGCGGAAAAAGCGTCTCGACATCTCCCCACTCCTCTCCCATCGCCTCCCACTCGGAGAAACCGTTCGAGGTTACGAGATCTTCGACAACAAACTCGAAGGGGCCATCAAGGTCCTGATCGAACCCTGACCAGGTGAGCATCCGATGCGCGTAGCACTCTTCGCTACCTGCCTCGTCGATCAGCTACGCCCGCAGGCGGGGCTGGCCACGGTGCGGGTGCTCGAGCGCGCCGGGGTCGAGGTGGACTTTGATCCGCGCCAAACCTGTTGTTCCCAGCCGGCTTTCAACTCCGGCTATCGTCGCGAGGCTCGCACGGTCGCACGCCACTTCCTCGAGGTGTTCGCTGACACGGAAGCCATCGTGACACCGTCGGGTTCCTGCGCCGCGATGGTGGGCCATCTCCAGGAGCTATTCCCCGAGGGCTCCCCCGAGCGCGAGCTGGCCCGGTCCATCGCAGCGCGGACCCACGAACTCTCCTCGTTCCTGGTCCGCAAACTCGGCGTCGACGACCTCGGGGCTCGCTTCCAGGGCTCCCTCACCTGGCACGATGGCTGTCATGGACTGCGCGACCTGGGATTGGCGACGGAGCCGCGCCGGCTGCTGGCCAACGTGGCCGGCGCCAGGCTGGTCGAGATGGAAGCGGCCGACACCTGCTGCGGATTCGGCGGCACTTTTTCCGCCCGGTACCCCGAGATTTCCCAGGCTATTCTCGACCGCAAGCTCGACCGCCTCCGCCGCATGGAGGTCGATGCGATCGTCTCCGGTGACACCGGTTGTCTGATGCAACTGCAAGGTCGCCTCTCCCGTACCCGCTCCAAGATACGCACCCTGCACCTCGCCCAGGTGCTCGCCGGAGTCGAGGAATTCTCTTGAAGCCCAAGCGCTCGCAAGACTTCGCTTCCAATGCACGCGAAGCCCTGGCCGATGAGCACCTGCGCGAGGCCCTCAAGCGAGGCACGAGTCGCTTCGAGCGCGAGCGCCGCGATGCCGTTTCCGAGGTGCCCGAATGGGAGGACCTGCGTGAAAAGGCCCGCCTCATCAAGGAAGAGGCGCTGACGAATCTCGATCGTTATCTCGAACAGTTCGTCGAGCGGGCGGAGGCCGCCGGGGCCAAGGTGCATTGGGCCCGGGATGCGCAGGAGGCCTGTTCGGATATCGCTCACATCATCGACGCTGCCGGCGGCGGCACGGTGGTCAAGAGCAAGAGCATGACCACCGAAGAGATAGGCCTGAACGCAGCCCTCGCCCAGGGCGCGCCCCCCCCGGTCGAAACCGACCTCGGCGAGTGGATCATCCAGCTGGCCGACGAACCTCCCTCGCACATCATTGCGCCCGCCATCCACAAGACACGCGAAGACGTCGGCGCACTTTTCGCGGAGAAACTCTCGATCGACGAGACCCACGACATAGAAGAACTGACCCGGATCGCGCGGCGTTTTCTGCGAAACTCCTTCGCCGAAGCGAGCGTAGGTATCAGCGGCGTCAACTTTGCGATCGCCGAAACGGGAACCCTTCTGATTCTCGAAAACGAGGGCAACGCGCGCCTGACCACCTCGTTGCCTCGCGTGCACATCGCCGTCATGGGGATCGAAAAGATCCTGCCGCGTATCGAAGACCTGGAGGTCTTTCTGCGACTGCTCCCCCGCTCGGGCACAGGCCAGCGCATGACCAGCTATCTATCCCTGATCACGGGCAAAACCAAAGCTGCGGAAGAGGGCCCGGACGCCGTCCACATCGTCATCCTGGACAACGGCCGTTCGGCGATGCTCAAGGATCGAGTGACGCGCCAGTCGCTCGCATGCATCCGCTGTGGAGCCTGTCTCAACCACTGCCCTGTCTACCGCGAAATCGGGGGGCACGCCTACGGGTCGGTCTACCCGGGACCGATCGGGGCGGTCATCACACCCCAGCTCGCCGGAGTCGAGAAAGCCAGTCAGCTGCCCTTTGCCTCGAGCCTGTGCGGAGCCTGCCGGGACGTCTGCCCGGTCAAGATCGACCTGCCGGAATTGCTCCTGGAACTTCGGGCGCGGCTGGTGGAACGCAGGGGGTTGCCCCATTCCCCCGATGCCCGCTCGCCCTTGCCACGGCGCACGCTGGAACGAATGGGCTTCAGGCTGTGGGCCTTCGCCATGTCCGGGCCGCGACGCTACCGCTTCTTCATGGGCGTGGGACGTCGCGCCGTCCGGATCACTTTTCTTTCCACCATCCTGGGGCCCCTGCGCGCCTGGACCCTCGGCCGCGATCTGCCGGCACCGGCGCCGATGAGTTTCCGCCGGGCGTGGCAGCGCCGAAGGGGGAGCAAGAGGTGAGCACAGCCTCCGCGCGGGACGAGATTCTGGGTCGGATTCGAGAGAGCCTCGCCCACACCGAGCCCCTGCAGCGTGCGCCCGGACCGGGGCTCTCCGCATCCCATCCCCCGCGGGCAACCCTGGTCGAAGAGTTCCGGAGAGCGCTCATCGCCGCGGACGGCCAGGTTCACCGCGTGAAGTCTTTCGCCGACGCAGCGCCCGTTCTGGCGCAACGCATGGCCGCAGCCCGGGCCCGGAGCGTCCTCTCGTCGGACACACCCGAAATTCGAGCGCTTCTGGCCGCGGCGGGCTGCGCCGGTGTCGTGACGCCGCAGGCCGGGCGAGAGGAGCTGCTGGCAGCCGAACTGGGGCTCACCCAGGTCCAGTTCGCCATCGCGGAGACGGGCACACTGGTCCTCGCCTCTCCCTGCGAGCCCCATCGCCTGGCCTCCCTGCTGCCCCGGGTCCACGTGGCCGTGCTGCACGAACAAGACATCGTTTCCGGACTCGGAGAAGCCCTGGAGAGGCTCGCTTCCGACCTCTTGCCGGTGGCGACCTTCATCACCGGTCCCTCCCGCACGGGGGACATCGAGCTCACCCTGGTCGTCGGCGTCCACGGCCCCCAGGAGCTGCATGTCATCCTGGTCGCAGACGGGCCGGCGATGCCTCCCTGCTGAGACACGCGGGGCATGCTCCGCAAACGCCGAGATATCCGTGTCCCCGGCGAACGCCGGCCTCGTCCCCGGTCTCAGCTCCCCTCCACCCGAAGCGTGCCCGGGGGATGGGCTGGCCCCCGGCCGGGGCATCGGGGAACAGGCTGTCTCCGCGCTCACACCCCGGATGAAGCTTCTATCGTCCCTCAGGTCAAAAACCCTCAAACCGCCGGAAGCCGGTTCATTGCAGGCTTTTTTTCGTTCTGGCTTCGGTCCCGGCCGTGATATGCCGAGTACCTGCCCAACCGGGTTCTCGCGCCCCACTCGTGAGACCCGATGACCCCGTTCCGTTGCAGAGACTGTCTTCCATGCAGGGCTCCAAACAGCCGCGTTCTATCCTCTGTCGTTCTGCGGTCGCGATCCTCGCACTCACTGCCGTAGCATGCTCGAGCACCCGGGAGCCCCGCCTCGCCGCCATGCCCACCCTCGTGGTGACTCGGGAGCATGCCTCCGGGGTCGCAAGCTACGCTCCCCGCTCCGACGTCCGCGACCTGCGCCCCCGCGACGACGGCGCCGAGGCCTGGCCGGCCCAGGGCCTGTGGGTGGGCGCCTATCTCAACAAGACCGGCGTGGAGGACGATGATTTCGACGGCGACCTGGTTCTTCAGGGTGCAACCGACGCGATCGTCATTCCCGACCTCCAAAACGCACAAAGCGTCGGCTTCTCGATCAGCTACCGCTGGAAGAGCTGGGAAGCCGTCCTTCAGTACGACAGGATCGATCACAATGGACACGTCTCGGGCTCGGCTCTCTCCCACGCTACGGAGATCCAGAACCTGGACCTGCTCATGCGTCGCTACTGCTGGGTAGAGACCCCGGTTCAGCCCTACGCGGTAGCAGGTGTCGGCTGGAGTCGGGCCGATATCAAGAACGGAGCCACCGACAGCGCTCTAACGTTCGCCCAGGTCGGCGAAGCACAGCTCAAGAACGGTGTCAACGTCGACATCGGGGCGGGAGTCGCGTTCTATCCCTTGCCGTGGCTCTCGGTCTACGGCCAGGCCATGTACCGCTTTGTCACCTTTGGTGACGCCGTAGGCCTCTCCGGGGTTTCGCTCGGTGAAGTGAACGCAGACAACTGGACGATCGCCGCGGGCGCTTCGATCCGGCTCTTGCCTGGGCGACACTAGGGAGCACCGGAGAGGTTCGGAGGGGGTCCCGGACCGATGCGCTGGACGGATGAGTGGGGGTGTCGAGAGAGCCTTCGGAAAACCAGGACGGCTTATCCGCTGGCGCTATTCGAAGCCCCGAAACGACCGACATACCCCCACTACTCCGAGGACATCACCTCAAACGTGCGAATCATCCCCAACCGCTCGGCCATGGAAATAAGCGCGTCATCATTGTGCCCCGCCCGCGCCAAGAGCGCCTCGAACCCTCGCTGCACAAGGCACCGACTCAACTCGAGAATCAACGCACGCGCCACTCCACGATGACGGATCTCCGGCTGCACGTACAGCAACACGATCATCGGGGCAACCTCGAGCGACAACGGATCCTCGAAAGGACCGCTCGCGATCACCGCCAAGACCTCCCGTTCTTCGACCTCCTCGGCCACGATCACGACGGTTTCCGGCCGGCCGAACGAGCGTTCGAGGAACCGTCGAGCGACGCCCGGCGGGATCTCTTCGTCACGCCAAGTCCGGCCGCCTTCCTTCGCCGCACGATCCAGGAGCGTCAGAAGTGAGAAGGCCTCCTCGAGTTCGTCTACAGCTCGGAGTCGAAGGTTCATGCTTCGGAGGAGGATAGGCTCGCGGGAGGCCCTTGCAACTTTGGATCCCGCTCGTGGACGATCTCTCCGTGCACGAGCGCCCGAATCGTCGTGGCCGGGTGGCGCAGGAGCACCATGAGATCCTCCAGGATCGCGTAGGTGCAGGGAATGACGACCAGAATGAGAGACGTCGAAAAGAGCAGCCCGAAGAAGATCGTGATGGCCATCGGCTGCAGAAATCGCGCCTGACCGCTGGCGAACAAGGTCAAAGGCGTGAGCCCCAACATGGTCGTCACCGAGGTCAACAGGATCGGACGAAAGCGCTGACGGCCGGCGACGATCAGCGATTCCATCAGTTTCATGCCCGCAGCGCGGCGTTGATTGACGAAGTCGAGCAGGATCAGTGAGTCGTTGACCACGATCCCGGTCAGAGCGACGAAACCGATGAGCGACATGAAGGAGAGCGGACGATCCATCCATGCATGCCCGAGAATCATGCCGACAGCACCGAAGGGAATCGCCGCCATGACCGCCAGCGGCTTCATCAGCGACTGGAACAGGCTGCCGAGAATCATGTAGATGAGGAAGAGCGCCAGAACCAGCGAAACCCGCAGGCCCGCAAACGACTCCGCCGCGTCCTCCGCCTCGCCCTGAAACTCCATCGAAATCCCGGGGTAGCGTAGGGCCAGATCGCTGTACCTGCGTTCGATGGCGCCGGTGATTCTGGCCGTGTTGCCCTCCGCCTTGTTCACATCCGCCAGTACGCTGATGGACCGCTCACCGTCGTCGCGTGAAATCCGGGCCGGCCCCGTCGTTTCCTGCAGCTCGCAAACCATGGCAAGGGGAACGCAATGGCGAACCTCTCCTTCTCCATTCGGCGGCGGCCCGGGCAGGCTGATCAGCACATGCTCGAGCACGGAGCGCCTCTCGCGCAAATCCTCCGGCAACTTCACGATGATCTCCACATCGTCGTTGCCACGCCGTAGTCGCCCGTAACGCAGACCCTCAAATGCTGTCCGCAGTTCACGCGACAGTGAGTCCTCATCGAATCCGAGCAGGCGCCCCTCATCGCTGACGCGCAGGCGCACCTCACGCTTGCCACGCCTGGCGTTGTCGTGAATGTCGCGCACGCCGCGGAAGGTCGCGAGGAACGCCTTCAAGTCATCGGCCACCTCGCTCAAGAGCGCGATGTCGGGACCGCGGATGGATACATCGATCGCCCGCCCGGTCGGACCAGCCTGGGGCTGGCTGATGTCGAGACTCTCGACTTTCTGCGGGGGGTCGTCGAGAAAGCGCGTCCGCAGGTCCTCGATGATCTCGCTGGTAGGTCGGCGATTCCCCGTATCCTCGCGCAGCTCGACCCAAACCTGTCCGAGGTTCTGCGCAACGGTGAACTGCGAAGCATCGACGTAGGAAACCCCGGCCACGGAGTTCGTGCTGTCCAGCTCGTTATCGGGCAGCTCGAAGATGCGCTTGTCTAGCTCCTGGACGACTTCGTCCGTCTCGGCCAAGGAGGTACCGGTCAGCGTGCGCACGTTGACCGAGAACACCTTGGACTCGAAGTCGTCGAACAGAACCAAGGGAATCCGGTAGGCCGCGAAGCCCGCGAGCAAGGCGATGCCGGTGAACACGAGCACCACCGTCGGATAGCGCCAGCGCACGCAGAAAGCCAGCACACGAACGTAGAGGTCGCGCAACGGCTCGTACCAGCGCCGATCGGACTTACCCTCGACGCCCGGCGCGCGCACCCGACCGGTCCAGTGGGCCAGATGGGCCGGCAAGACCAGGAGCGCCTCGAACAGGGAAGCGATGAGGCAAAAGCTCACGATCAGAGGCAGGGGCCGCATGAACTGGCCCATGGTTCCGCCGATCAAGAGCATCGGCAGGAAGGCCGCGATCGTCGTGAAAATGGTCGCCGTTACGGGCTTTCCGACCTCGGCAACCCCCTGGACGGCAGCCTCGGCCGGCGAGAGCCCCTCCTCCATCAGGCGGTAGGCGTTCTCACCGACCACGATCGCGTCGTCCACGATCATTCCCAGTACGACGATCAATGCAAACATGGTCAGCATGTTCATCGTCAACCCGATTGCGGACGCGAGGACAAGGCCGCCGAGGAAGGCCAGGGGAATCCCGAGTGCCGTCATGCAGGCGATGCGCAAATTCAGGAACAGAATCAGGGAGATCAGGACCAGCACGCCGCCGACAAAGGCGGAGTTCTTCATGACCTTCAGGCGATTTCTGACGTAGATCGAAAGATCGGAATTGGTCCCCAATCCAACGCCGGAGGGAAGCTCGGCACGCAACTCCTCGAGGAGTTCGTAGGCCTCGCGCGTGATTTGAATTGCGTCGCCGCGAGCTCCCTTGTTGACTCGCAGATAGATCGATGGACGCCCCATGAAGCGCGAACGCACGGCACGCCGCTCGTACGTATCGCTGAGCCGGGCGATCTCCTCCAGCGTCACAGCGGTTCCATCTGGTCTGTGAATGACGGGCAGTTCGCGTAGGTCGTCGGCCTTGCTCACACCGGCATCCACGCGCATGAGGTAGTCCCCCGACTCCGTCTCGAGCCGCCCTACAGGTCGATCCGATACGCGGCCTCGAACCGCGCGTCCGACGTCATCGAGGGTCAACCCGTAGCTCTCCAGTGCGAGCGGATCCACCTCGATCCAAACGCGCGGCAGCCGTTGCCCCTGCAGGATGACCTGACTGACACCGCTGATCTTCTCCAGAGCGCGTTTGGTGTCCTCGGCGATTCGCCGCAGCACGTCTTCGCTCTCATGCCCGTACACGAAGACCGCGATGGCCGGGAACTCACTTCGAATCTCGTCGACAACCGGATCGTCGACATCGTCGGGCAGCTCCAGGTCGCCCGATTGCATCGCCGCTCGCACATCTTCCAGCATGCGGCTCATGTCCGCGCTCGGATGGGCGGTCAGCGTGACCAGCGAGTACCCTTCCTGGGAAGTGGAAGTCATCTCACGGCGACCCTCGATGCCCTCCAGTTGATCTTCGACCGGAAGCGTGACCAGGCGCTCCACGTCCTCGGGGGCGGCGCCCGGGTAGACGGTCGTGACGGTGATCGTCCCCAGTGTGAAGTTCGGGAAAACCTCGCGCGGCATGGACAGGTAGGCGAAGATTCCCGCCGCGGCGACCGTCAAGGTGGCCAGGTTGACGGAGACCGGGTTATTGACGGCGAATCGCGCCACAGCCCGGATCATCGCGCGCTCTCTCCCGTGATTTCAGCGCCGTCGGAAAGCCGCTCGAGGGGGTGTATGAGAAGCTCGTCTCCCTCGTCCAGTCCGGATTCGACCAGAAAGCCCTCCCCGTGCGGGGCGCCGAGTCCCATCCGGCGCTCTTCGGCGACCCGAACTCCTTCCGGACCGTCTCGGGCGACGAAGCAGAAGGGTTCGTCTCTCCTCCAGACCAGAAATTGCCTTTCGATCCAGATCGAGCGAGTGCTTTGTAGCTGGATACGCGCCCGCCCAAAGAGACCGGCGGGCAGCCAGGTCCGCGAGGTGTCCCCACCTCCGGGAGGCGGCACCGCCTCGAAACCCGATGTCGGTTCGATCTCGACACGTCCGTGTCGCACCGCGGTCTCGGTAACGGCATCGATCGCCGTCACTCTCCCCGCGCTCCCTGCCCCACTTCCCGCGGAAGGAAACTCGAGCGTTGCCGTGGCGCCCAGGGGAATGCGCAGGAGGTTGCGCTCCGAAACGCGAGCCGCGAGCACCAGGGACTCGGGATCGACGAGCTCCCCCAGGGCCGCCCCCGGGGCGACCCAGGTTCCGATCGTCGGGACCGCTCCGGCCAGTCGCCCTGCGAACGGCGCGCGCAGGGAGCACTTCTGCAGGTTCCGCCGCGCCATGTCCTCGGCCGAGATCGCGACTTCCAGCGCGGCCTGGGCCCCCGCCAGGGCGGCCGCACCGGCCTCGAGCTCCAGCGTCGCATTCTCCAGGGCCAGTTCGGCATCGAGCCGCTCGGCGAGGACGCGGTCGAGCAGGCTAGCGCTCTCCGTTCCAGCGCCCTGAAGTTTCGAGTAGCGCTCGTGCTCGCGCAGGGAGACCTGCAACAGTTCGCTTGCCTTGGCTTCGCCGGCGCGTGCGCGCAGGGCGCGCACCTCGGCCGCACGCAGGTCGGCCTGGGCTTGTGAGCGGGAGGCCCCCGCCACACGCAGATCCAGGTCCCGGTCCACCGGATCGAGCTGAATGAGCAGCTCGCCCTCCTGGACCAGAGCCCCTGGCCTCCAGCCGTGATGAACCGCCTGGATACGCCCCCCCAGCTCGGTCGAGATCACCATTCTCCGACGGGCCTCCAGGTTTCCGACCACCACGATCTCGGGGATCAGCTCGCGCCGGAACACCCGCAAACCGCGTACGGGCACCGGGCCCAGATCACGGACCGTCGCCCGCGGGGGCTTCGCCTCGATGGCCACGAAGAAAAACCAGATCGGAACGCTCGTAGCGATGATCAGGAGGATGGCCAATGCGCTGGTTAGGGTGCGGTTCATCGCTCGTGTGCGTCCTTCAGCTCAACCCGTCATCGCTCGCCTTGTCCATCCCCATTTCGCCAGTTTTCTCCGACTCCTGTAAGGGTAGACCCTGGCCTCCTCGAGCGCAGGCCCCTTCGTACAAACGGCGCGCTGGACGGCCGACAACGGGCTCGATACCCTCGCCGGTTCGCCTCCTCCAACGCAGGGACGAAAGACGCACCATGGGCCAGAAAGCGCACAGCCGATCCCCGAAAACCACTGGATCCCAGGGCGGATTCCAGGGCGTCGAGGTGCACGTCGAAAAGGCCGCACCGTGTTCGGCCCAGGTCCGGCTCCACGTCCCCTCCGCCACGCTCATCCAGGCCCGCAGCCAGATCACGAGCAATTTAGGAAAGCGTTTTCGGGTCAAAGGCTTCCGGCCCGGGAAAGCACCGAGGGAAATGATCGAGAAGCAGTTCGGCAAGGACATCGATCAGGAGGTCATGCAGCACTTCCTCGAGCACGGCCTCCAGAAGGCCGTGGAGGACGGCGAACTCGCCCCCGCCGCAGCTCCTCGCGTCCAGGTCGCAGACTTCCCGGGCGCGGGCGAGGACCTCAATACCGAGTTTGAAATCCCGCTCCGACCCGAGATCGAGCTGGGGCAAATCGAGGGGCTGCAGGTCGAGGGGCGCAGCGTAGGCGTGTCCGACGAGGAAGTCGAGAGCGCCCTCGAGGATCTGAAACGCCAAAACTCGCGGGTCGAAGCCGCAGGGGACGAGGGACTCGAGGCGGAGGGCATGATGCTCTGTCAAATCAGCTACGTCGTCGATGGGGAAAGCGAACCCTGCCTCGAACGCGAGGGCATGCGACTCAGCCCCAAGACCACCCCCTGGGGCGTACTGCAGGAAGACTTCGAGAAAAAAATTCTCGGGGCCAAGGTGGGCGACGAGCGTGAATTCAGCGTCGAAATTCCCGACGAGTTCCCGGTGGAAGAGGCGCGCGGAAAGAAGGGATCCCTGAAGGTTCGTTTCGACGAGGTCTACAAGGTCACGCCGCCTACGAATGAAGAACTCCACTCCGCCGTGGAGGTTACGACCGACTCAGGCATGACCGAAGCGATCCGCGCGCGCATCCTCGACTACAAGCAGGGGGCCGAGAACCACCGGGTCGAGAACACCCTCATCGAACGGATCCTGGGCGACCACCCCTTCGACCTACCCGAGGTCCTGGTGGGCGATCAAGTGGAAGGCCGCCTCGCCGAACTGCGCGAGAACCTGGAAAAGGAAGAGCTCGACGCCGAAACCATCGAGGAGCGCCTCAACGCCGAGAAGGGCGGGGCCGAGGAATCCAGTCGCCGGGGCCTCAAAGCGATCTATCTGTTCGAGGAGATCGCCAAGAAACAGAGCCTGCTCCTGAAGGCACAGGACTTCGAGGTGGAATTCGCCGCGATCGCGCGCCGCAACAACACGACGCCCCAGGAGGTCCAGAGCTACTACAAGGACCAGAAGGGCCTGGTGAATCAGCTGGGGATCGAGCTTCTCGAGCGCAAGGTCCGCAGCTTTTTGCGCGAGTCTGCCGATATCCAGGTCGTACCGCCTGAATAGGACCTCTCCCGCCCCCGCTGCGCCATGTTGAACGGGGGCGCACGATCGCTTAGAGACTCACCCAACCGACCGTTTTTCGAAGAATTCACCGCTCTCATCCCCAAGGAGCCGCAGTCCATCCCATGAGTGCCCACAATAGTTTCATCCCGTTCGTCATCGAAAGAACCGGGCGCGGCGAGCGCTCCATGGACATTTATTCCCGTCTGCTGGAAGAGCGGATCGTCTTCATAGGAACGGGGATCGATGACAACGTTGCGAATGCCGTCATGGCACAGCTTCTGTTCCTGGACAAGGCCAACCGCTCCCAGGACATCAACATCTACGTCAACTCCCCCGGCGGTTCCGTGACGGCCGGCATGGCGATCTACGACACGATGCAGTTCGTCAAGCCCGACGTCGCCACGTATTGCCTCGGACAGGCGGCATCGATGGGCGCCGTCCTCCTTGCCGGTGGGGCTCCCGGAAAGCGATTCGCCCTCCCCAATTCCCGGATCATGATCCACCAGCCCTGGGGCGGCGCACAGGGAACCGCATCCGACCTCGAGATCCAAGTGGAAGAGATCCTCAAGGCAAAGAAACGTCTCGAGGAAATACTTGCCCACCACACCGGCAAGAATGCGAAAGAAATCGCCAAGGCAACAGACCGCGATCACTTCATGAACGTGGAAGAATCCAGACAATTCGGGCTAATCGACCACATCGTCACCAAGATGGACGATGCGAGCTAGAATAGGGGAAGTCCAAAAAAACCTCCCCCTCAAAACCCGTCCCCATGTCCCGATCATCTGGCCGAGGGCGCCACGTGGAGCGATGCACGTTCTGCGAGAAGATGCGCCACCACGTCGATTCCCTGATAGCAGGCCCGCCCGGCGTCTACATCTGCAACGAGTGTATCGAGATATGCAACTCCATCCTTCAGGAAGAACAGCGGAGCGGGGACGGCAGTCCCCGCTCCGCCGAAAGGCGCCGCGGTAGCACGCGCGGGACCGTCGGGCGTGAGCCCCAAACCAAACTCCCGACTCCGATCGAGATCGTGTCCAGTCTCGATGAATACGTGATCGGACAGGAGCAGGCCAAAAAGGTCCTCGCCGTCGCGGTATACAACCACTACAAGCGCCTGCGCCAGAAGAACGGCAAGGATGAAGGCGCCGAAATCGAGAAATCGAACGTGCTCTTGCTCGGGCCGACCGGATCGGGCAAGACCCTGCTGGCCCGCACGCTGGCCCGCATGCTCGACGTTCCCTTCGCGATCGCGGATGCGACTACGCTGACCGAAGCCGGCTACGTCGGCGAGGACGTCGAAAACATCCTCCTGAAGCTCTTGCAGAACGCGGACTTCGACAAGGACCGCGCCCAGCAAGGCATCATCTACATCGACGAGATCGACAAGATCGGTCGAACGACTTCGAACGTCTCCATCACGCGTGACGTTTCGGGCGAAGGCGTCCAGCAGGCACTCCTGAAGATCCTCGAGGGCACCGTCGCCAACGTCCCACCCCAGGGCGGCCGCAAGCACCCTGAACAGGCCTACATTCAGGTCGATACCGGCAACATCCTCTTCATCTGCGGGGGAACCTTCAGCGACATCCCGGACGTCATCTCCAGGCGGATAGGCCGGGACCGCATCGGCTTCGGTAGTCCGGCCGATGAGGAAGGAAAGAACGTGCCCGCCTGGATTCAACCGGAAGCCAACGTTGCGCAGGACGAGATTCTCCGCAACGTCTCTCCGAAAGACCTGATCGAGTTCGGCATGATCCCCGAGTTCGTCGGTCGCCTGCCGGTCATGGTGACCCTGAACCACCTTCGCAAGAAGGACCTGGTGCAAATCCTGACCGAACCCAAGAACGCTCTGGTGCGTCAGTATCAGCGCCTCTTCGCGATGGAAGATGCCCAGCTCGAGTTCAAGCCCAATGGTCTCGAGGAGATCGCCATCGTTGCGATCGAACGCGAAACGGGTGTACGCGCTTTGCGTTCCATCCTCGAGGGAATCCTCCTGGACCTGCTCTACGAATTGCCCAATCGCTCGGGCGACCTTCGGTTCGTGATCGACTGCGACGTGGTCCGCGGACGACGTGACCTGGCCATCGGATTGAAGGCTTCCGACGTGACCCCGCCGGAACTCGAAGCCACAGAAGAATTGCCGGACGAAACCGATCCGGGCGAAGAGAAACGCGAAAGCGCGTAAAAACGGGCCCGGATAACAGGCTCCCGGCCCACTGGTCGGATTTTCCCCTCGAACGAAGCATCGGCCGGAGATACCGTCCACGTTCCTACGCGATGACGAAGGAACTCACGATTCACTACCACCGGGACTTCGACGGCATGGTCTCTGCCGCCGTTCTCACGAAGATCCTCCGCACGCGTTTCGGCGAGGTTGCGAGCTGGCGTAGCGTCAACTACGACCAACGCGCGGATTGGGAGAATTTTCAGAAGGACGAGCGCTTCGGCATCGTGGACTTCCACTTCCATCCGCGCGCGGAGTACTGGTTCGATCACCACCCCACGACCTTCCTGACGCCGGAACTACGATCCCAGTACCAGCCTTCGGATCGCTGGCTGTGGGACGAAACCTCCCCCTCCTGTCCGCCGCTGATTCTGAAGCACGCCCAGGATCACTGGGGAGTTTCGCCGCCGGATCGCTTCACCGAGATGTCGCACTGGTCCAACGTGATCGACGCAGCCATGTTCAGGGACGTCGAACAGGCACTCTTCGGGGACGATCCCGCACTACGCATTTCGCGGGCACTGACGGCGGCACCCGGCCCCGACTGGACCGACACCCTGGTCGGCGCGATGGTCGAAGGTTCTCTCGAGGAGGTGGCCAGGCGCCCCGATGTAGAAAAGGCCTGGCAACGGGCGGCCCGCAATCGGGACAAGGCACTGCGGCAATTCGCACCCACGGTCCTGTCCACCGACGAAAACGTCGTCCTGTACGATGCCTCCTCGAACCGGATCCGACGCGAACGTTTCGCTGCCTTTTTTCACTTTCCGAAAGCCCTGTACTCCGTCGGCATCATTCCAACGCGGGCGGGGTTCCACGTCACAGCCGGCCGGAACCCCTGGAACATCCCCACGACTGACACGAACATCGGCGCAGTGATGGAAGGCTACGGCGGCGGCGGCCACCGCGCCGTGGGTGGGGCCAATGCCCCTAGCCTCGATGAAGCGAAGCGCATCGCATGCGAGGTCGCAGTCCTGCTCCGTCGCGGGGTGCAAGCGAGCTGCCAGTGATGAGCACGGGTCGAAGCTTCTTCGCGCTCGACCGCGATGAGGCGCGCGCGCGTATTACGGAACTCGGCGGTAGGCCATTTCACGCTGACGTCATCCGAAGCGAAGCGATCGACCGCAGGAACCTGGACTACGCCGAGATGAGTTCGCTCTCGCGCGAGCTACGCTCCCGTTTGGCGACCGAACTGCCCCTTTATTCCGCCGAAGAGGTCGCCCGCTCGCGCACCTCCGACGGCACTCAAAAACTCCTGCTGCGCTTTCCCGATGGCGCCGCTGTGGAGACGGTTCATATGCCTTCGCGCCGTCGAGGTCGCGGCGCAACGCTTTGTGTGTCGAGCCAGGTGGGCTGCTCCGTCGGTTGCCCATTCTGTGCATCGGGCAAGGCCGGACTGGTCCGCAACCTCACCCACGACGAAATCTTCGAGCAGTTCCTCCTGGGCCAAGCCCTCGGTCCCCTCGCACGCTCCGTGGTCATGGGGATCGGGGAACCGCTGTTGAACTACGAAGCGCTGCGTCGCGCACTCGAGACCGTGCGCTCTGAAATCGGCATCGGCGCTCGTAAAATCACCGTATCGACCGTCGGATTTCCCACGCGCTTGAATCGCATCGCTCGCGAGAACCCACCCTTTCAGCTGGCCATCTCCCTGCACTCCCCGGACGACGAGCAGCGCGCACGCCTCGTGCCGGCGATGGCGGGAATCCCCATCGAAGAGATCCTTTCGGCCGGTGACAACTGGTTCGCCACGACCGGCCGAGAGGTCACCTACGAGTACGTGCTTCTCGGCGGAGAGAACGACAGTGAGGACCACGCGGAACGACTCGCGCGGCGTCTCCAGAACCGGCGGGCGACGATCAACCTCATCCCCTACAACCCCATCCCCGACGACGAATTCGCGCGCCCCGCTGCCGATGCCGCAAATCGGTTTCACGACACCTTGGTGCAGAAGGGCCTCGTTGCGACCGTGCGTTGGTCCCGCGGCGCCGAGGCTGACGCTGCGTGCGGACAGCTGCGAATCCAGGCCAGCCCGCAGCATCGGTAGTCGTAGGTTTTTCCGCGAACGTGGCTGGCCCCGCCCTGGGCGGTCCTCCCCTCTCACTGCGGAGAAAAACGTCTCTGACAGGTTGCGTCTCCGCAGGTCGGGGCGCGTCGGGGGCTAGGCCCCGACCGCGCTGGGTAGGCTGGCCTCCACGCGTTCGAGGATCGTCTGGACTTCCTGTACGTCGAGCACCATGGGCAAGCGAAAGCGGATGGACACTGGCCCGGAGGCCAGGGCCAGGAGTTCCTTGTCGAACAGGGCGCTCAACATGCGGTCGCGCGTTTCCGTGTCCTTCAGCGTGAAAGCCACCAGGGATCCCAGACCGCGCACGTTGGAGATACCGCCATTTCGCGAAAATGTGCGCAGACCGGCAATGAGCTCGTTTCCGCGTTCGGTGATGTTCGCCGCCAAGCCCTCGCTCTCGACGATCTCGATGAACCGACGGCAACGCACCATGTCCACCAGATTCCCTCCCCAGGTCGAGTTGATCCGGCTCGAACGCGCGAAGACATTGTCCTGGACCTCGTCCACCCGCGTCGAGACGTAGATCCCGCAAACCTGCGTTTTCTTGCCGAAGCAGACCACATCGGGAGCCACTCCGTGGTGCTGCCACAGCCAGGGTTTGCCGGAGCCGAAAAAACCCGTCTGCACCTCGTCGTAGATCAAGAGCGCTTCGTTTTCATCCGCATAGTCGCGCAACTTCTGGAGGAACTCGGTGCGGAAGTGGTTATCGCCTCCTTCACCCTGCATCGGTTCGATGATGATGGCGGCGATCTTCTTCGGGTGTCTGGCGAAGGCCGCCTCGATCTCGGCACAAGTACGTTTCTCCTCCGCGCCGATGTCATTTGCGATCCCGCCCTCCGTATCGAACTCGATGGCCGGAGAGTGTACGCGCGGCCAATCGAACTTCGGGAAAAGGCCGATCTTATCGGGGACCGTGTTGGTCAGGCTCATCGTGTAGCCGGACCTACCGTGGAATGCTTGCTCGAAATGCAGGACGACCAGATCGTTGACGTCGTCCTCAAAATTCGTGCGCCCGAGTTTTCGCGCCTTCCAATCGAAGGCGGTCTTGAGAGCGTTCTCGACCGCCAGCGTCCCTCCCGAGACCCAGAAGTGATATGGAAACCCCGGCGGAGTCACCCGCCCGCCGAAGGCCTCGACGAAACCGGCCATTTCGCAGGTGTATAGGTCAGAATTGGCCAGCTTGGTGCGGGCGGCGCGCAGGAGCTCGGTCTCGAAGGCGGCCTCGCCCAGCATGGGGTGGTTGTAGCCCACCGGCCACGAGGCAAAGCAGGTGAATGCGTCGAAGTAGTCCTTTCCCGTCCTGGCGTCGCGTAGCCAGACGCCGTGCGACCCATCCAGATCGACAACAAAGGGAAATCCGTCGACCAGCTGGTAGCGGCGCAGAGTGTCGTGAACTTGTTTCGAAGCGATCATATTTCTTTCTGTCCGTTCGGAACCGGGCACCCAGTATAGCCTGGACGAACCTCTCAACCTCTGCTTGTCCGCTGGAGAAATTCAGGCCCAGCGCAGAAGGCACAAGACCGGCAGTGGTTCCTGACGCCGCGCCGCGCACATGTGCGACTCGACGTTGCAAAACACTGTCGGCGGAAGTCGGAGTTCGTCGCCTTTCATCTCCTCTTCGCCACCACTGATCAGCGTTGCCCCCTCATCGAGACCTTGAGTCCACGCTTTCTGGGTGCGGCGGGCGGCTTCCCGGTCGATGAGGGGAACCGTGTCACGCAGTTCTTCGATGGAGTCCATGCATCCGATCAGAGCCTCGACGAAGGGAGAGTAGATCTTCTCCGCAACGAAGGCCCGCGCAACCTGTCCTGGCAGCTGCCCGCCCATGGTGTTCGCCCCGAACGCCTGAAGCGCGACGGACCGAGCGCTGGCTTCGACATCCATATGCGAAGTCACCTCAAACGCCGCGGAGCGAATCGTTCTGAGGCTCTCCCTCGCCAGCACGCGCCCAATGCACAGGCGCCGCAATTCGATCACGCGCTCCGCTGTACCGCTGGCAGAGAGCACGCCTACGCGCTCGTCCATGAGCCCAGTCCGTAACACTTCCTGACGTGCACCGTGGTGCAACGCGATGGTCGACTCGCTGAAACCCGCCTCCACGAGACAGCGCCGCAAGGCCCAGGCGATCTCGGGAAAGCGCTCATCGCAACAGAGAACCACGCGAAGCCCACGAACCAGCTCGGTCGCTACGCGGACGAATCCGCCGCAGAGTAACTCGCGCCAATCGGGTGCGCAGATCGCCACCCCCCTTTCCTCGCGCGCAAACGCATATTCGAATCCGCCAGAAGCACCCTCGAAGGCATCGACCACTCCCAGATGCGCCCCCAGGTCCGCCGGGCCTAGCCCGAGGCGGGCGGCGATAGCCTCCAGGCCGGCCCGATTCTTTTCGAGAATGCCTGCGGCGGCACGCAATCGCTCGAGCCGCTCCTCGAACGGGGGCGGCGGAGCCCCGGGGTCGAGGGCATCGAGGGCGGAGGCCAGATCGCAAGCCTCCCCACCCCCGTCCTGGGGGGTGGGGTCCCCGTTCCCGAAGACAGACACCGATTTTTCCACCCCCAGAGTCTAAATTGATCGGATGCAGCCGTCTCCCACCGATCTGCGCTTCCCCCTGGCGCGACATCGACTGAACGGTGCGGGATTCCAGCGTGCCTACCGCCATGGGCGCAGGGCGCGCGGCTCTTCGTTCACGGTCGTCGTCCATCCCAACGGGTTGAAGGTGAGACGCATGGGACTTTCGGTCGGCAAGCGCTGCTGGAAAAGCGCCGTTCGGCGCAACCGGGTGCGGCGCGTGTTTCGGGAGGCCTTTCGGCTCGTTCAGGCGCAGCTGCCCCAGGGAATCGATGTCGTGCTGATCGCCTCCACCCCCCGCCTGGAACCCGATCTCCACCTCATCCAAAGCGACCTCAACAAACTCGGCTGGAAGGCATGGCGGCGCTATCACGAAGCCCACCCGGAGCTCGGGAGCTCGGAAACCGACGGATGAGATTCGTGCGCGAGCTCTTCTGCCTGCCAATCCGTTTCTACAGGCGCTTCCTCTCCCCCCTGAAACCACCGACCTGCCGCTACCGGCCGACCTGCAGCGAATACGGGTTGCAATCCGTTCGGACCCACGGGATCTTCAAGGGGGCCCTGCTCCTGGCCTGGCGCATTCTGCGCTGTAATCCCTTTTTCGAGCCGGGGCCCGATCCGGTTCCGCCGCCGGGATCCTGGCGCCGTCCCCAACCTTCCTCGGGCCGGCCTGAGAACGATTCCTGAGCTCCAACAAGCTGGAATCAGCGGTTCCGGGAGCTTTCTTTCCAGCCCTTACAGCATACGATCGATACAGAAGCAGCGAGACCATGGCCACCAAAGACCCCGAAACCTGGATGTGGGAGCGTGCCCGAGCCAAGCTCGAGCAGGCGGAGCGGAAGCAGAAAAGCCTCTTCCCTCCGCGTCGCCCCGGCACCCGTCATCCCAGCTGGCAGCCGCCGGTCGACATCTTCGAGGACGCGAACGAGCTCTGGCTCCTGATGGCAGTCCCGGGCGTGAAGCTCGACAGCGTGGCCCTCGAAATCCATTCGAACCGGATTGTCGTCAGGGGTGAACGCGCGTTGCCCTCCGCTTTCCGCACGGCCACGGTCCATCGCATCGAAATTCCGCACGGTCGTTTCGAACGTGCGGTTGAACTTCCCGCCGGCAGGTACGAATTCGTCGAGCACAAGCTGCGAGACGGCTGCCTGTTCCTGAACCTGAAGAAAATCCACTGACGTTCGATGAGCGAAGGCAACGCAGACGAAACATCTCCGGATGAACGAGAAGAGCCCGCAAAGCCGGAGTCTCCGGAGTCGCGGGATCAGGAGGGCGAGGAGCTCCCGGAAGATCAACCCCTCGTGCTCCAGACGGTCCCCGAGGAGGAACGCGAGTTCGAGACCCTCGCCCCGCAGATTCCCGAGGACGGGCTGATCCTGCTGGCCGCGCGGGGGATGCTGCTCTTTCCGAGGGTGGTGCTCCCCATCGTCGTAGGACGCGAGCCCTCGATCCGCGCGATCCAGGCGGCGGTGCAACGGGAACAACCCATCGGCGTCATCCTGCAGAAGGACGAGGGTCTGCTCGAGCCGGAAGAAGGGGACCTCTACAAGGTCGGAACCGTCGCCGCCATCGTGCGCTACATCACGGCTCCCGACGGTAGCCACCACGTCATCGCCCAGGGCGAGTCGCGCTTTCGCATCCGCGAATACGTTCAGACCGAGCCCTTCCTGATCGCCAAGGTCGACCTGATCGACGAACCGGAGATCGAAGAAAGCACCGCCATCGAAGCGCGCAACCTGCACCTGAAGAGCCAGGCCCACAAAGCGCTTTCGCTTCTGCCCCAGAAGCCGGAGGACCTGGATCAGGCCATCGAGAACGCCGAATCCGCGTCGGGTCTCACCGACCTCGTGGCCACGTTCATGGACATCCCGGTCCACGAGAAGCAGGAGATCCTCGAAACCTTCGAGCTCGAGGCGCGGATGAACATGGTCACCGAAAAACTCGCCCACCTGGTGGAGGTCCTGACGCTCTCCCATGAGATCCGCCAGAAGACCCAGGGCAAGCTCGAGAAGTCTCAGCGCGAGTACTACCTGCGCGAGCAACTGCGCCAGATCGAAAAGGAACTCGGGGATGGTCAATCGGTCGAACTGGGCGACCTCACCGCGGCGATCGAAAAGCTGAAGTGCCCGAAGGAAGTGAAAAAGGAGGCCCGTCGCGATCTCTCACGCCTCGATCGCATGCCCGAGGCTGCCGCGGAATATGCGATCCTGCGCAGTTATCTCGAATGCCTCATCGAGTTGCCCTGGGGCAAGACGACGCGCGACAAGCTGAACATCGAAAAGGCACGGGGTATTCTCAACGAGGATCACTACGGCCTCGAGAAGGTCAAGAAGCGCATCCTCGAGTTCCTCGCGGTGCGCAAGCTCAAACCGAACAGCAAGGGGCCGATCCTCTGCTTTGTCGGTCCCCCCGGCGTCGGCAAGACCTCCCTCGGTCGCTCGATCGCGCGTGCCATGGGCCGCAAGTTCGCGCGCATCTCCCTGGGTGGCGTGCACGACGAATCCGAAATCCGCGGACACCGGCGCACCTACGTGGGAGCCATGCCTGGGAGCGTCATCCAGCACCTGCGCAAATGCGGCTCCTCCAACCCGGTGTTCATGCTCGACGAGCTGGACAAGCTGGGCCAGAGCATGCACGGTGATCCTTCGTCGGCACTGCTCGAAGTGCTGGACCCGGAACAGAACAAGGAGTTCACCGACCACTACCTCAACGTGCCCTTCGATCTATCGAAGGTGCTGTTCGTCGGCACGGCCAACGTCCTGGATTCGATTCCCGGCCCGCTACGCGATCGGTGCGAGGTGATCGAGTTGCCGGGCTACACCCAGGAAGAAAAGCTTGCGATCGCGAAAACCTACCTGGTGCCGCGCCAGCGGGAGGGCCACGGACTCAAGGAGACTCAACTCGTCATCGCCGACGAGGCCCTGGCCGAGATCGTCCGCTCCTACACCCGCGAAGCCGGCTGCCGCAGCCTCGAGCGGGAAATCGCAGCCGTCGCACGCAACGCGGCCACCCGCGTTGCCACGGGCGATGTGAAAAATGTGGAAGTAGAGGAGGCGGACATCGCCACGATCCTCGGCCCCGTACGCTTCGAAAGCGAGCTGGCACTGCGCACCAGCCAGCCCGGTGTTGCGACCGGCCTCGCCTGGACCCCGGTCGGCGGCGACATCCTCTTCATCGAAGCCACCCGTATGGATGGCAGCGGAGAGCTGATCCTGACGGGTCAGTTGGGGGACGTGATGAAGGAGAGCGCCCGCGCCGCGCTCAGCCTGGTCAAGTCCAACGCTGAAGCACTGGGGATCGACAGCCATTGCCTGCGCAACTTCGACCTTCACATCCACGTGCCCGCCGGCGCGATCCCCAAGGACGGTCCCAGTGCGGGTTCGGCCATGGTCACGGCCATGGTTTCGCTCTTCACGGACAAGACGGTTCGAAGCGATCTTGCGATGACCGGCGAAATCAGCCTGCGGGGCCTGGTGCTGCCGATCGGCGGCGTCAAAGAGAAGGTCCTCGCCGCGCACCGAGCCGGTATCAAGATGGTGGTCCTGCCCGCCCGCAACAAGAAGGACTTCGAGGAAATCCCTGAACACGCCCGAGAGGACCTCGATTTTCGTTTTGTCGAGCGGATCGAGGAGGTTCTGGAGGAGGCGCTGGGAATCGAGGCGACGCTCCACAGCGAGGGCAAGGCTCCGCCGCAGAGCTCGCGTATGTCCGCCAGTAGCGGCTCGTAGGATCACTCGGCCTGGGTCGACTCCAGGGTCAGGGGCACACTCTCTCGATCGCCATCGCGGACGTAGCGCACCGTGATCACGTCGCCGGGCTTGTGGGCGTTCAGCACGTACATGAAATCGCCCATGCCTTCGATCTCGACGTCGTCGATCGAATAGATCACATCGCCGCGCAGGAGGCCTGCGTGTTCCGCAGGCCCCCCGGGTG
This sequence comes from Planctomycetota bacterium, assembly GCA_002683825.1. Taxonomy (GTDB): domain Bacteria; phylum Planctomycetota; class UBA1135; order UBA1135. The sequence continues at coordinate 81,354 of NYUD01000086.1, read as the reverse complement.
ACGTACCGTCCAGACGCAGGCCAGTCCCATCGTAGGCGTAGTCGGGAATGCTTCCAAAGCGCGTGCGAAAACCACCGCGGGGAGAAGCTACCGCTTCGACAGCAGGTTCGGCCCAGAGGATCTCGGAGGTAGCGTGGGCGCGTGCCAGAAGGTCGAGGGTCAGGCTCGCGACCTGGCTTGCCCCCTCCGCGTGAAAGCCCTCGACATCATCCGAGGGGCGGTGGTAGTCCGAGTGGAGACCGGTGAACAGGTGCAGCGCCGGGATATCGCGTTTGATGAAGGTCTGATGGTCGCTGCCTCCGACCCCCTGTCCCGAAAGGTTGACCTGAAGCTCGAGGGCGGCCTTTGGCCCGGCCGCGTCGAGCCAGGCCTCGAAATCCTCTGCGGTGCCCGCCCCCAGGACGCTGAGCTTGCCGCTAGCCGCCCGGCCGACCATGTCGAGGTTGATGTTCATCGACACCACGGAGAGATCCAGGGTGGGGGCTCGCGCCCAGTACTCGCTGCCCAGGAGCCCGAGCTCTTCGCCCGACCAGAGCGCGATCACGACGTCACCGGCCGGCTTCTCCTCCATGAGGATGCGCGCGATCTCGAGACAGACGGCGGTTCCGCTCGCATTGTCGTCCGCACCGTTGTGAATCTGGCCCTGCTGCTGAGGCGCGAGGGACCCGGGTCCACCGCGGCCGAGATGATCGAAGTGGGCGCCGACCACCACGGTTCTCCCCGGGACGCGTCCCGGAATACGAGCGAGAACGTTGTACGCGGTTCCGGATTCGCGCACCACGTCAGCCCGAACGGTCGCGGCCCCCACCCGTCGGGGACGCTCGACGCCATCCCCCCGGTCCAGACGCCCCACCAAGTCGGCGTACTCCGGGAGGAAAGCCTCCACGACCTTCGCAGAGATCATCAACGCCGGGATATTGGCCTGTGCACCGCGACCGGAATTGAAGGGGGGCAAGGGCTCCAGACGCGTCGGGTGCTGTGCGACCACGACGGCCAGTGCGCCGCGCCGCTTGGCCTCGATGACTTTGTGGAACAGCGCTCCCATGCCTTGCCAGCTCGAGGATTGCGTCGGAGCGCTACCGTGCGGATTCTCCGCGGTCTCCCCTTCTACGGTTGCGGCGGCGATGCGTTCCACGGGCGGCGTTCCACGAACAACGACGACGATCGCTCCCTCGACGCTCCCATCTCCGTAGTCGTTCCAACCGAGATCGTCCGCAGCGATGCCGTAGCCCGCAAAGACCAGCGGCCCCTGCGCCTCGGCTCCCCCGGAACAGAAGAGGGGTACGACGTTTTCCGCGTCGTCGAAGCGGGTGCGCCCCGTCCCGTCCTCCCCGGCGAGGAAAGATCCACCGCGATCCAGGGGCGTCAGTGGCACCTGGAAGGCCTGGAGAAAGCCCTGGGTACCGAGCGGTTCGGTCCCCAAGGACTCCAGGCGCGCCGCCAACCAACGGGCTGCGGCGAGCTCGCCCCGGGTGCCGGCCCGGCGGCCCTCGCGGGCGTCGTCGGCCAACCAGGCCACATCCGAATAGAGGCGGGCGGGCTCCGGTCGGGGCCCGTCACCTCGAGTCGGGTCTTTGGAACCGAGGGCCTGCTCCTGCCTGGAGGAAGTGGCGCAGGCGGCTGACAGGAGGAGGAGGGGGGCGAGGGAATGCTTGAAAAACGCGCGATCCATGCAGGCATCCTACGGCCCCTCGAAGGCCACCCGAAGGGCCTTGACAAGGGGAAAAAAGGCCCTGTTTTGGGTACTCCTCGCCCCCGTACGCCCTGAGGACGGCTGGAATCGACACGGGGCCCCGGGTGGACCCCGAAGACCCCAGGGCCTTGGTCGAGGAATCACCGACCCTCGCCCGGTAGGCTTCTCCCCATGTCCGCGCAACCGCGCAGAAGAACGGAACGCCTCCGCTGGACGGCAACCCTCTTCATCGCTCCGCTCGTCCTCTTCCTTCCGCTCATTCTGAGGGGCGAGGTCTTCTTGCCGGTCTTGCCGGTGGCCTTTGCCCCGCTCGCAGACGAGAACCCGGTGGCAGCGGCGGAGGCGCTACGCGATCAAAATCCGGTCGTCGGTGATCGCATCTTCCCGTTCTTGACCGACCAGGTGGCCATGGGCGCCGCGGTGCGCGAGGGCGCGCTACCGACCTGGGAGCCCGACCTGGGCCTCGGCATGCCGCTCTTGGGACAGTCGATCGTGGGAGGGCTTTACCCCCCCAACTGGCTGGCCCTTCTGGTACCGCCCGAGCAGGCTGCGCTATGGCTCGCGGTCGCCTCCCTGATCCTGGCCGGCCTGGGAACCTGGCTCTTCCTGCGCCGCAGCGGACTCGATCGCCGGGCGGCGCTGGTCGGAGTCGTCGCGCAGCAACTCGGTACCTGGGGGCTCGCCAACCTCGCGCTGCCGATGAAGGTCGATGCGGCACTGTGGTTTCCATGGGCCTTGTGGGCGGTCGAGGGCATCGTGCGCCAGCGCAAGGGAAGCATCTTCTGGCTCGCCCTCAGTCTCGGTCTCTCGTTTCTCGGGGGAATGGTCACGATCGGCGCCTTCGTCCTCGCCACCACGGCGTTGTACGCGTTGATCCGGCTGGAGCCGCTGCCCTTTCACTTCGCACCTCGTTCTCGCAAGGGCGGGCTGGGACCGCCCCTCGTGGCGCTCGTCGCCTGCGGTCTGGGTGTGCTGATCGCCAGCGTCCAGCTCCTGCCCATGCAAGAAACGTCGGAAAACTCGCTGCGCTCTCCGCTCGAGAAGAGCGACATCGAGGCGATGGGCCTACCCCCCGCAACGATCGCGGGAATCGTCGTTCCAGATCTCACCGGACGCGCGAACGAAGCCACTTCTTCCGCCAACCTTCCGCTGGCCTGGTGGCTGACGCCCGGCGAAGATTATCTCAAGGCGGAGCACGCCAACGTCCTGGAATGGAACACGCATGCGGGGGTGTTCATCGCGCTTCTGGCTTTGACGGCGATCATCGCCATTCCCAAGCGCGCAATCTTCCCGGCGACACTCGTCCTTTGCACCCATGCCTTTGCCCAGGGTTGGCCGCTGGTGAGCGAGCTGTATCGACTTCCCGGATTCAACCTCGGGGCACCCGGGCGTATCCTCGCGTTGTCCTGGACGCTGTGGGCCTGGCTCGCCGCCCTGGGAACCCAGGCATTGATCGACCGCCAGCGGCGCGCGCTCTGGACCTTTCTCACGGCGAGCTTCTTCCTCGCCGCCACCGGCTTCAGCCTGTGGAGCACGCTCGATCCGCCCAGCTGGGCCTCCGATCTTCACCAGACGATCGTCGAACGCTATCACGAGCCGTTCGGTACGACGCTTACGGATGCGGAAGCGAGGCTACCTCCGGAGGTCGCCCAGGAGGCGGGCAGGCACCTGAAGGACTCCTACGCGCGCATGGTCGCGGCCGCTCTGGGAGCCTTCCTCGCCGCTTGTCTCGGACTGATGGCCGATCGGAACCGAACGCACTTCGAAAAGGGAACCCCGCTCAACCTCCTGATCGGGGGATCTCTCCTGGTCCTGGCCGTGACGATGTCCCCCGCATGGGTCCAGGACGGACCCGGCGGCTCGCGCAGTCTCCAGGCCGGTCTGGGGCTCCTGGCGCTCGTCCTGTTCCTGCCCGTCCTGCCCTGGAAGCAGATCCGCCTGAGCGCGCTTTGGCTGACCCTTCTCGCGGGCTTGCTGGGCGAGGGGATGCTGGGATCGAAGATCCACATCGACGGCCGCAAGGTCCTCACCGAGGATCTCTTCCCGGAGTCCAGCGCGGTCGACGCCGTGCGCGAAGCCGCAGGGGACGGCCGTGTCCTGCGCGTGGACTCGACCCCCGATCTGGCCCACTCCGCTCGACTGGCGCGGCCCAACCTCCTGTCCGCCTACGGCATCCGTGACGTGTCCGCCTATCCGACCTTCACCCCGCGGACCCATGCCGAGCTCTTCGGTGCCCTGGACGGGCGCGCGGTCGTACGCAATCACGTCGCACGCCTGCCCGACGTCGAGTACCTGGACCATCCCCTGCTCGATCTCCTACGCGCCCAGGCGATACTCAGCCTCGAGCCGCTCTCCCATCCGCACCTGTCGCCGGTGCTCGAACGCCCGAACTTCTTTGTCTACCGCCGCTCCGGCGCACTGCCCCCCGCTCGAATTGTGGGCCAGGCACACGTCGCGCAGAGCGATAGCGAGACATTGGATGCGCTCGTCGAAGGCGTCATCGATTTCCAGCAAACCACCTGGATCGCTCCCGAGTATGCGGACATCGCCGGAGGAGTCCCACCGCTGGACACGAACGCAGCCGAAATCACCAAGATCGACTTTCCAAGGCCCGACAAGGTGGTGGTCGACGTAAGGAACACGGATGGCGGTTGGCTGGTTCTGCACGAACAGTGGGCGCCAGGGTGGAAGGCCCACTGCGAGGGACAGGAGCTTCCGCTCGTGCGCGCGGATCATGTGTACCGCGCCGTACCGCTGCCGTCGGTCGACCACGCAAGCATCGTCTTCGCATACGATCCGGAGCCCCTGCGTCTGGGGGGCTGGCTTTGCCTCGGAGGACTCTTCGGGGCACTGCTCTTGGATTTCCTCGTTCTGCGCAAGGGACGCAGAAGTCTGATCTGACGAGACTCGATGCACGTCCAAGTCCTCGCAAGCGGAAGCCGCGGCAATTCTCTACTGGTTCGTGCGGGAGAACTGCACCTGCTCCTGGACGCCGGCTTGCCGCTAGGGGAGCTCGAGCAACGCCTCGATCAAGCGCGCGTGTCCCCGGATCGACTGGATGCGATCGCCCTGACCCATGGGCACCTCGACCATGTTCGCGCTGCGGGGTTGCTCGCCAAGAAGTCCGGCGCCACGTTGATCTGCTGTGAGGCCTTGATGCGGAACAACTCGGTGCGCTCGGCACCGCGCCTGCGCACCTTGAAAGTGGGCAGCCCGCTCGAGATCGCATCAAGTCGCGGTGCGGACCGGATCTCCCTCCTCGGTGTTACGGTCCCCCACGACGCCGAGCCCACGCTCGCTTTCCGCGTCGAACACCAGGGCCGAATCGCATGCCTCGTCACGGACCTCGGATCCCCCGAGCCGGCCCTGAAGCACCGGCTGGGCGACGCCCATCTGGCCGTTCTCGAATTCAACCACGATGCGCAGCGGCTCGCAGAGGGGCCCTATCCGCGGAAGCTGAAGAAACGCATCCTGAGCTCCCGCGGTCACCTCTCGAACACCCAGGCGGGTGAATGCCTGCGCGCTCTCGCCAATCCCAACCTGCACACCCTTGTGCTGGCCCATCTCTCCAGCGAGAACAACACGCCCGAACTCGCGCTGGCCGCGGCGGAGACCGCCCTGCAGGCAGCCGGCAGAGGCAATGTTCGCCTGATCGTGGCTGAGCAGGAGTCCGTCGGAACGAATCTCAGAGTTTGAAATGAATCCTCCTCAGATCCTGGATTTTGGAACGCGTGTTTGCTCCAAACACCCCTAGGTGAGTCCCTTCATCCGCTCACAGGCCGTCACGAGAGGCGATCGGTTCGTCGCCCTCTCCGTGTTCATGGTGCTTCTGGCCGCCTTTACCGCGACCTTTTCCGGCCTCCCGGACAACCCCGACGCCGAGGTCGAGTTCCAGACGACGAGCGCGCTGGCTCGCAACCACACCTTCGCTCTGGGGGGGACGCCCGAGGCGGAGGCGATCGTCGGCTACAACTTCAACATTCGCGCCGGTGGGCCGGGGAGAGAGGACCAGCACTTTTCCTGGTTTGGTGTCGGCCAGGCGCTGATGGGTTTGCCCTTCTACTACGGGGGAGCCGGCCTGTCGCAGCTTCTGCCGGAGTACGAGAAGCGGCATCGGGAGACGACGGCCTACGGCTTTCCTCGCTCGGAGTATTTCGAACACCTGCTCGTGGGCTGGCGCAATCCGCTCCTGTCTGCCCTGACGGCCGCGATGGTAGTCCTCGCATCGCGGCACATGGGAACCAAGCGTCGCTACTCCTGGATCGTCGGCCTCACCTATGGCTTGTGCACCTTCGCCTGGCCCCAAGCCCGTTCGAACTTGAGCGGTGTACAGGCGACCTGCTTCCTGTTCGGCGCCTTCCTGATGCTTTTGCAGGCGGCGGAAAGCATCGATCGCTATCAACGGCCGCGTGTCGTTTCGCTTCTGTGCTTCGGCACGGCCCTGGGAATGGCTTTTCTCACCCGTGTGATCCTGGCGCCGGCCGTCTGTGTCCTTGTCGTTTCCCTGATAGCCGTGCTGTTCTCTGGATGGAAACGCACGCACCGTACCGGCTTGCCACTGCGCGAGGTCGCCCTGGCCATCGCACCGCTTCTGGTCTTCGCCGGCTATTTCCTGTGGATCAACAACGCACGTTTCGGCAATCCGCTGCAAACGGGCTATGGAGCAGCCAAGGCATACTTCATCGGACACGTCGGTCAGGGGCTATTCTATCTCCTTGCCGCCCCCGGAGCGGGGCTCCTTTGGATGGCTCCCGGAATCCTCCTGTGCCCACTCTGGTTCCGGAGGAAGTTCGAGCGTGGAAGCAAACGCACGCTCACCATGCTGGCGGCACTGTTCATCGCCATAGCGATCCCCATCGCCATGCTTCCCGGTTGGCACGGGGCTCACACCTACGGCCCACGCTATCTCTTACCGCTCCTGCCTTTCCTTTGGCTGGGGGTGGGGCCGGCGTTGGAATCGCTGAACGAACAGCCCAAAATGCGATTCGTAGCCAAGCTCGTACTTCTCCTGGGGCTCTTCACGAGTCTGCCGGGCGTTCTCGTCGACTACGCGACGCACAACGATCTGGCGCTGCAAGCGGTGCGTCTGGCCTATCCCGATATCGAGGGCATCGAACGGGAGGAGGATCGTCAGGAAGCGTGGTTCGTGAGAACCAAGCTCGACTGGCGTTTCGCCGCACCCTGGGCCCACTGGAGGATTCTCCGCCATCGCATCGCGGGACTGGGCGAGGACTATTCCGTACGCGAGATATTCTTCCTGGACCGCGATGAAATCATCCAGCCCGTCTACGAACGCGAGAAGGGCTTCCTGCACCTGGCCTGGGTCGATTTCCACAAACGACTCGGGGGCTCGGTCCAGGCCGCCGTAGCACTGTGCGTGCTGCTGCTGGGTAGCGGACTGGTGCTCGCCCTGCGTGGCCTGGATCCGGACATGGCCTAGGCCCCGAGGGATCTAGCCCAGCAGGCCCCAGCGCAATAGCGCCCAAATCGCATAGAGCCCATCCCGGGGCCGGATCTTCTTGCCGGCCGAATAGTCCCTGCCCGCGTACCTCACGGGCACCTCGTAGATGCGCGCCTTCATCTTCGCGACCTTGCAGGTAATCTCCGGCTCGACGGCGAACCCCTTCGACTGCAGGTCCAACCGACGAGCTATGTCGGCGCGGAAGGCCTTGTAGCAGGTCTCCATGTCCGTGAGATTCAGGTTGGTCACGAGATTGGAGAACAAGGTCAAGAGACGGTTGCCGAGGTAGTGGTGATACAGGTGGACGCGCCCGTAGGAGCCTCCGAGAAAGCGACTGCCGTAGACGACGTCGGCATGGCCTTCCTCGATGGGTCTCAGGAGGGCCGGGTAGTCGTCGGGACTGTACTCGAGGTCGGCATCCTGAATGAGGACGACGTCGCCTTCGAAGTGCTTGAGGGCGGTCGCAAGGGCCGCACCCTTGCCCATGTTCGTTTCGTGCCGAAAGACGCGGATGTTGTCGTACCGCTTTTCCAGTTCCGCCAGCTGAGTCGGGGTGGCGTCGGTGGAACCGTCGTCCACGATCACGAGTTCCTTCTCGTAGGGAACCCGCTGCACCTGCTCGATGATCTCCCCAAGGGTCGCCTCCTCGTTGAGGACCGGAATCAGGATGGAGAGTTTCATCGACAGAATAGGCGCGGCGAGTTGTTCCGATCCGGCAGGCTCCCCTAGGGACTCCCCGGGTCTCGAAGCCACGGTGGGGAATTCTACGTCAGGCGGGGTTGTCGGTTTTGAGCTTTGTCCCTTTTAGGGAATCACGCGGAAAAGCATGCCCGCATTTCCGTCGAGCACGTAGACGGCGTTTGAGTCCGTGATCGCAAGGGAAAAGCCGCCATTGCCATCCGGATTCGGAGTGAAGTTCCCCCCCATCGCGGTCGCCGTAGCGCAATCCACGAAGAGCGGGCAATCGGCCACTCCGGTCATCAAGTCGTAGCGGCGGAGAATGCCAGTGGCGGAATCGACCCACAGAATCACGTCATCCGCCGTCGCCACAGGCGACACCGGCGCAGCCGCGCTGGCGCCGGCCCCCGGACCGTCGGTCGTCGCGTTCACACCGTTGCCGACCAGGGTCACCGAGCTTCCGTCGAAGCCGCCGAAGAACGCCTCCGAGCCCACCGACAGGCTCCGGATCCGGTGACCGCCGACGGCCCGAGCCCCGGTCTCGCTCACGATGAGCTCACCGCCGCACGTCACCGTAAGCCCGGTAGGACTGTCGAATCCCGTCTGGAACAGCGGCCCATCGTTGAAGAGCGGTGCCCCGAAGCCGGCGATCGTGTCGGACTCCGTGATGCCAATCGGCGAGATGATCCGAATCGAGTGGTTGCCGGTGTCGGCGACGTACACCATGCCGTTTCCGGCCGCCAGAATTTGGGTCGCTCCCGTGAAGTTGAAGCGAACGAGAGCACCCGCGCCGTCGGAGTTGCCGCCAACCTCCGAGAGAAGGCCGACGAGGAAGGAAACGGTGTCGTTCGTGACACGACTGACCGCCAAGAGGCTGTTCGAAGTCTGCTCGACGACAAGCAGGTTCTGATCGTCGAGAATCGCGATCCCCGAGAGCACAGCAGGCGAGGTGATCGGCGGGGAGATCATCGCCGCCGCGAGCATCGCGTCGATCACGCCCCCAGCAACCAGAACCGTCTCGTCCGGAGGGAACACCCCGCCGACGTCGAGCAGACAAATGCTGGCGTCGGCACCGGTAAGGTAGAGGGTCTCCGATCCAGCGGCGGCGACGATCTGGCTCATCGGCCCGATGGCGGTGCTGAAGAAGCCCGGAACCTGGAGCTGCGAAATGACCCCAGGTATGCCCGCACACCCCTGATTCGCACTCACCGGAACGGGGATCGGATCGAACTGGGCCCCTGCCAGGCTGGTGCCTTCCTTGCAAGCGTGCCCGAGAAGCACGAAGAGAAGAACCCAACGGACGACGGAGAAACGTTTCATGGGGGGAAGTATCCCCCGAGCCCGACTCCCGGGCAAGGCCTCGTTCCCCACGCAAGGGACCGCAGACAGCCAGGACGCCGATCTGGACTGCGTCAGGCGCTCTCGGCCGCGGGCCGAACGTCCCCGCTGTGCTCCCCGGCCTCGTTGGTATCGATCACCTTCATCTCGTCGCCCGAGACGATGATCTTCTTACCCCGCTTCTCCAGCATGGTCGACAGGTGCACGGGCCGTCGCCAGAAAGCGGCCAGGTTGCGCAGGGTCTCCCGCGCTTGCCCGAGCTGAAGGTCGCGCCCATCGTGGTGATGGATCAAGACGAGCTCCCCCTCTCCTTCGGCGTCGATGTCGACCAGCTCGATCTGCGGCAGACCGCCCCACGCCAGCTGGTGCAGAAGCCAGGACTTGGCCGCCCGCCAGTCGAAATCTTCCGGAGCGGTATCCCCGCCCCCTCGCGGAAGGATCGGTCGGACGTTCCGCATCACAAACTCCTCATCGACGAGCTTGTGGATGAGGCTTACGTCATTGTGTACGCGGCGTAGATGGAAGATGTCCTCAGCCCGCGCCTCGGCATGACGATAAAGCTCGATCCCGATCTTGTACGGGTTGAGATTGCCTGCAGCCGACATCGTCGCGGAAGAGTGGCAGTCGGCAAAGTCCAGAATCTCCGAGGGTTCCAGAAGCCCCCCGGTCAAGAGGCGTGAGTGCCAGAACGAGGCCCAGCCCTCGTTCATGATCTTCGTCATCCGTTGGGGCGAGAAGTAGTACGCCTCCGCGCGCACGATGTGGAGGATGTCGCGCTGCCAGGCCTCCAGCGGAGCGTTCTCTTCGAGAAAGCCCAGAATATCGTAGGTCGGCAGATGGCGGACCTTCGGGTGCAGGTCGATGTCCTGAGCCAGCTCCGGATTCAAGTTGCGTGCGTTCGTGCTGAGGGATTCCAGTAAGCGCAGAGCGCGCGCGGAGGCAGGCATGTGAACGCTTCGGAACTCCGGCGGATTCGCATGTTCGCGCAACGGCAGGTACGGATCGACGAGCGTATCCAGGGACAGAGCCTGGTCAGAAAAGCGCTCTACAGCCTCGAGACCCACCGCATCGACATAACGGCGCACCCGGGTCGAGTGGTTGCCCATCGTGTCGAGCATCTTGCGATCGGTCGGCGCGAACCACAGGTTGTTCTTGAAGAAGTCCGCATGACCGTAGACATGAGCCATGACGAGCTTCTGCTCGAGCAGCGAATTCGACCGCACGAGATAGGCGTAGGTCGGATCGTTGTTGATGACGAGCTCGTAGACCTTCGACAACCCCCAGAAACGTCCTTTCTCCAGACGCTCATATTCCATACCAAAGCGCCAGGACGGATAGCGAACCGGGAAGCCTCCATATGCGGCCACGCCGTTGACATTCTTGGCGTCGAGCAGTTCGAACACGACCTCAAAGAAATCCAGCCCAACCTCCCGAGCCGCACTTTCGATGACCAGCGCCTGGTATTTTAGCGCCGCGGGAAGATCCGATTTGAGTCTCAACGGAGCTACCTTCCCTTCCCGAGAAAAGCTCGGATAGCCTCGGGCACGTCGTTCTTGTCGTTCACCGAACTCGTAACCAGGACCTCTTCCGCTCCGAGTGCCCCATCCAGATCCTTCTTGAACTGACCCGATCCGTGGGCGCTCTTCACCTGTCCGTAACAAAACTGGTTGACGCGCGGGAGGATTTCGTCGCGCAGCATCGAAACGCACAGCTCGGTATCGCGAGCCGACCAGTTGTCCCCATCCGAGTAGTGGAACGGATAGATGTTCCAGTCCTCCGGTCGGTAGCGTTCCGCGATCTGCTTCAAACAGAGTTCATAGGCCGAAGAGATCTTCGTTCCACCCGATTCGCGCAAATGGAAGAAAGTGTGATGGTCGACAACTCTGGCGACGGCATCGTGGACGATGTAGACCACCTCGAGGTTTTTGTACTGGCTGCGCAGCCAGGTATCGATCCAGAAGGCCTTGATGCGCACGATCTCCTTCTGTTCGCGCCCCATCGAGCCGGAGACATCCATCATGTGGAACACGACCGCCGACGAATCGGGCTGGGGGCAGCTCTTCCGCAACCGGAAGCGGAAGTCCTGGCGCTGGGGCCGGACCATCGGGTTGTCCTTGTCGTAGATCCCACTGGAGATCGAGCGCAAGAGCGCGTTCTTGTACGACCGACGGAAGTGACGCAGGGAGTCGGGACCCGTCTGACGAATACCGTTGTAGCGCCCCCCATCCGTGGCCAGCTCCTTGACGCCCCGCGGCTTTATGTTGGGAAGTTGAAGTTCGTCTCCCAGCATCTCCGCCAGTTCGTCCAGGTCTACCTCGACCTCTAGAATGTGGTTGCCAGCCTGGTTCCCCGCACCGCCGGGACCCTCCCCCTCGGCAGCTTCACCTTCGTTGGATTCACCGCCCTCACCGCCGTCGCGCCCACGGCCACTCGGGTTTTCACCGAACACGAAGCGGGGCAGCTCGATCTGAGGCAGGGGAATCGAAACGGTTCGGTCGCCGGCGCGCCCGATCAGTTCGCCGGTGGAAAGGTACTTACGCAAGTCCTTACGAATTCTACCTCGTACGATCTCGCGAAAGCGCGCGCGGTCGGTTTCGATGCGGAACATCTTCAGTCCCTCTCTAAGCAGCCTCGGACGTTCCGTCCTTGGCTTCGCCACGCGCAAAGAGCGCAGCCACGTACTGGAGCACGTCTTCCGCGCTCTTTTCGTCGTAATTGAACTGCTCGCACAACCGGCGACGAATCACGTGGATCTTGTCCCGTGTCTCCGGATCGACCACCGTCGAAACGAGACTGGTCAGCTGGATCGTGTCGCGTCGATCTTCGAAGAGCTTCAGTTCAAGCGCGCGCGTCAGGCGCTTGTTCTGCCGGTAGTCAAAAGTCTTCCCTTCGATGTGCAGCGCCGCGATATAGTTCATCATCTCGTGGCGGAAGTCATCCTTGCGTGACTCGGGAATGTCGATCTTCATCTCGATCGAACGCATCAACCGTTCGTCCGGGTCCCGCTCCTTGCCGAAGGCGTCGACGACTTTTTCGCGGGTCGTGTAGGCCTTGACGTTATCTATATACTTGCCGCAAAGTCGATCGACCGCTTCGCCGTCGGCGGCAACTGCGACCTGCACCTCGTGCTTGATGACCTCCTCGTACTCCTCGCGAGCGTGCGAGATGAGGTGGCCGTAGCGTTTGCGCACCTCCTCGTTCGTGATGAGGCTATGGTGCTTCAGGCCGGCTTCGAGATTTTTCAACACATCCAAGGGCCCGATCCGGTCCTTATCCATCACCATTGCCATAGCGATGCGGTCCTGCACGTAGCGCGGACTGATGCCGAACATTCCTTCGCGCTCGGCCGTCTCCTGCATCTCGCGCACGTTTTCGGAGGTGAACCCCTGAACCTCCTCGCCGTTGTACAGCTTGGTTTTCTGGAGGAGCGAGAGGTTGGGATGGGTGGGATCTTCGAGCCGCGACAGGACCGACCACAGCGCCGAGATCTCCATCGTGTGGGGAGCGACCGCTGTGTGCCTGATGTCTTCTCGGTTGAACTGGCGCCGGTAGATCCGAACCTCGTTGGCGATCGACAGGTTGTAAGGGATGTCGATCTTGATCGTGCGATCTCGGAAAGCCTCCATGAGCTCGTTGTTCTGGAGCTTGCGGTATTCCGGTTCGTTGGTATGCCCGATGATCACCTCATCGATGCTGGTCTGGGAGAATTTCTTGGGCTTGATCGAGTGCTCCTGACTCGCGCCAAGCAAGTCGTAAAGGAACGCGACGTCGAGCTTCAGAACTTCGACGAACTCCAGAAGCCCCCGGTTGGCCACATTGAACTCGCCATCAAAGTTGAAAGCCCGCGGGTCCGAATCGCATCCGTACTCCGCGATGCGGCGATAGTTTACGTCCCCGGTTAATTCGGTCGAATCCTGGTTCTTCTCGTCTTTGGGCTGGAAGGTACCGATGCCGACACGGTCTTTCTCGGAAAGGGAGAAGCGCTTGACACGCACATGTTCGAGAACGCGCTTCCAGTCACCCTCGTAGCGCTCGAGCAACATACGGTAGTAGAACCGGCTCACCGGATCCAAGTCGCCCGCGATCTCCAGCCTGTACTCGCGTTCCAGGTTTGCGTTGAGCCGGTTCTCGACCTCGCGCCGCGCTTCCACGGGAACCAAGAGCATCGGATCCTGGTGCATCGGCGACTCGACGACCTCGCCATCGACGTTCCACGTGAAGGTGTAGATTGCACCTTCTTCGGTCAGCGAGTAGGCCTCGAGCCCGCGCTTCAGGAGTCTGGCAATCGTGCTCTTGGCGGAACCCACGGGTCCGTGAAGCAGAATCACACGTTTTTCCGGCCCCAACCCCTGCGCTCCCGCCCGGAAGATCTGAACCAGCTGGTTCAGGGGTTCATCCAGACCGAAGACCGCATCCCGACCTCGGTTGAACGGGTCGTCGAAGAGCTTCCAACGCGGCGGCGCTCCCCGTTGGGTGGGCGATTCACAGCCATGGTACTCGACCATATCGAGCAACCGCTGCCACGCATTACGGCACACTGCCGGGTTGTGCTGGGCGACATCGAGATAGTCCTGAAGCGACCCCTCCCAGTGGAGGGAGCTGAACTGTTCCGCATCGAGGTGCTCTTCCACCACGTCGAAAAGGGGTGCGTGCGATTCTTCCATAGGTTGACTCCGCTTGGGGCGCACACCGGGATCTCCCTGGAGGAAAGCCCGGCCGCAACATCCTCCTTCGGAAGCTCGAACCAAGAAATTGAGCTCCACCGCAATGCAGGAGGAAGCCGACGGCAGAGGGACAGCGGGAGGGTGTGCGCTACCGGGGCTCAGGGGGCCGCGGAAGGCCTCATACAGTTCCCTCTTCAGCCGGAATTAAGTCCCTGCCGAACCACGTCCAGCCCCGGGTATTATCTGCGGTTGGCATGAAAAACCCGCAGCCAGGAAAAAAAGGCGCATCCCACAGCCCTGGGTCGCTGCAACGACATTTCCTGTTACTCGTCGGGTACGTAACTTTTGGCTGCGCAGGTGACCCCAACCCGGCCGCCGAGACCATCCCCTTCGATGCCGCTCGCACCTGGAGGGACATGGAAACGATCGTGGGATTCGGGGAGCGACCCGCGGGCAGTTCCAACCTGGAGAAGCTGCGCAACTTCCTCGAAGAGGAACTGCGCGCGGTGGAACTCGAGCCCCGGCGTGAGCGCTTCACAGCGCAGACGCCCCGGGGCCCGGTCGACTTCTGCAACCTGGTCGTCGACCTGCCTGCCGGAAAGGCAGCGGCGCCCAACCCCCCGATCTGTGTGCTGTGCGCCCACATCGATACGAAGGGCGGCATGCCGTTTCGTTTCGTCGGCGCGAACGACGGCGCTTCGGAAACAGCCGTTCTGCTGGAACTTGCAAGGCAACTGACGGCGCGGGGCCCGACGCTGCCGATCGCCTATCGCTTCGTCTTCTTCGACGGCGAAGAATCGGTCCGCCCCGAATGGGAGGGCGAGGACAACTGCTACGGCTCGCGCCATCACGTCCGCCAGCTGGAAAAGAGTGGGATGATATCGAGGGTCAAGGCGTGTGTCCTGATCGACATGGTCGGCGATGCCGACCTGCAGTTGACCGTTGAGAAGAACTCCGATCCCGCGTTGATGGCCATCTTCATCGGGGCCGCACTGAAGATCGGACTAGGAGCACACGTGGGGGGGCGTGCGCGCGCGTTACAGGATGACCACATCCCGTTTCGAGCGGCGGGAATCCCTGCGGTGGACTTGATCGACTTCGAGTACGGGCCTGGGAATTCCTATTGGCACCAGGTGAGCGACACCCTGGAGATGTGTTCCCCCGACAGCGTGCATGCAGTCGGGAGGATCGTGCTGGCCGGGTTGGTAGACGTGGAGAAGTGGGTGCAAACCCGCTGACCTCACACCTGCGCAGAAACGAACCTACCGAACCAGAACCATCCGCAGCCAATTCGCCCGATCCCCCGCATGGCTTCCTGCGGAGTCCGCCTCAAGGACCAGCTGTTTCTTCCCCCCAAGCTTCAACCGGGGCAGCGCCACGGGCTCATCCCCGCCCCGTATGATCCCGCTCTCCCAGGCGACCTCCCCATCCAGGTGTAGCCTGAAAATCACCGCTCCCCGTGCCCGTTGCGGGTTCTTCAGCGCTTCGTCATCGATCGCGCAAAAGCCCACGAGCTCACCGGACTTACCGTCGAGAGCAAAGGACAGGCGGCTCGGCGCATGCATCCCGATCCCCCGACGCCAGGTTCTTCCGTTCGACCGCAGCACTCCCCCATCGAACGCGTTCGCATCCATACGGTGCGGCCAGCTCATCCCCAGGTCGTCGCCGAACGGCACACCTCGCCCCTCTTCGCTCACCGGCCTGAAGTCCGACAGGAACTGGTAGCGTCCATCCGCAACCGTGATCTCCGCCACGACGTCCCACGGTAGGGCCAGCTCATGGCCACCGACCGTCAGCTCGCAATGGGTTGCGCTCATCCTGCGCAGGGCTCCGCGTAAGCGGCTCCGATCCGCCAGGTCCACCACGACCGGAACCCGCGCTTCGGTTTGCCCCCCCCCCTCGTCCCCCAGGGATTCGATGAAGAGCGCAGCCAGATCCTTCCAGGGAAAGGTCTTGAGTCCGACTTCGATGCTCTCGAAGCGCACGCCGTCATCGGAGAAGGCCTCCAGGGTTCCATCGACCGCATCGAGGTCGGCCTCCGTTCGGCGGTACAGGCGGTCCCCCTCGGCGGGAGCGTCCAGGGGGGCGAGCAGTCGGTCAGAGAGGTGCTCGGGGAGCACGATGCTACGGATGAGGTCGACCTCTAGAGGAAGCCGCACCCCCCCCAGAAGCTCGATCCGCAACACCTCCCCTTTGCCCCCGACGAGCCTTCCCCGCAACTCCTCACCCCCGTGCAAGGTCACCCGGACCTTGCGTCCTGCCCGGGCGTTCTCGGGCCGGTGAGCGAATCCCTCCGTCCGGATCGACCAGGCCCCCTCTTCACGCGGGTCGGTGAGGGAAAGCCCCTCCAAGAAAAGGACCCGGGTCTTTCCCTCCAGCCCCTGCAGGATCAGCCTAGGCGGACTCTCCTGGGCGGCGGTTCTCGTGGAGAGGGCCAGGAGCGCGACGATGCAGAGCGTCTGAATCTTCATGGGGCACGATCCGGAACGGCACCGGTGAACGTGAAGTGTCGGCGGAGACCGAGCCGATGCAAAGGGCACGGTAGAAAGATCCATCGCTACGGGCCGCGCTGCCAGGTTGACAGCGCCTCGTCAGGCATTTCCCACTCGCTGTCAAAACGGCAGGGGCGGAGAAGGCCCCAGGTATGGCAAGGCCCTGTTTTTCGGGGATTCTCCACTGCGGCACTGTTCTTGCTTGGCAGGGACTTCCATCGCCCACGGTCCGCCTTTTCGGCCGGCCAAGGCACTTTCCCGAGATCCCTCGAGCAAGAGAAACGACGCATGGCCAAACAGATGGTTTTCCAGTCGGACGCCCGCGACAAGATCAAGGGGGGCGTTCAAAAGCTGGCGAAGGCGGTCACGAGCACCCTCGGCCCGCGCGGACGCAACGCCGTCTTGGACAAGGGATGGGGGGCGCCCACCATCACGAAGGACGGCGTGACGGTCGCCGAAGAGATCGAGCTGAACGACCCTTACGAACAACTCGGCGCGGCCCTGGTCAAGGAAGTCGCCAGCCGAACCAGCGACAAGGCGGGCGACGGCACGAGCACCGCCACTTTGCTGACCGAGGCGATCTTCTCGGCGGGCCTGCGCGCGGTCACCGCGGGGCATGCACCGGCGGGCCTGAACCGCGGCCTGCGAGAGGGGACCGAAGCCATTGTCAACGAGCTCGGCAAGCGAGCCAAGTCGATCCAGAGCACCGCCGAGATCCGCCAGGTTGCAACGATCTCCGCCAACAACAACCCGGAGGTCGGCAAGCTCATCGGCAATGCGATGGACAAGGTCGGCAAAGACGGTGTCATCACCGTCGAAGAAGGCAAGTCCCTCGAGACGGACATCGAGCTCGTCGAAGGTATGCAGTTTGACCGCGGCTACCTGTCGGCTCACTTCGTGACAAACACTGCGGAGATGGAGTGCGAGCTCGAGAAGCCGCTCATCCTGGTGCATGAAGCCAAGATCTCGAATGTCCAGAAGCTCCTGCCGCTGCTGGAAGCCGCAAAGAACGCCAAGCGCCCGCTCTTGATCATCGCCGAAGACGTCGAGTCGGAAGCCCTCGCTACATTGGTCGTCAACCGCATCCGCGGCATCGTGCAGACCTGCGCGGTCAAGGCGCCGGGCTACGGTGAACGCCGAAAAGCCATGCTCCAGGACATCGCGACCCTGACCGGCGGCACGGCCGTCATGAGCGATCTCGGCAAGGAAATAGATCAGCTGCAGCTCTCCGAGTTGGGTACGGCCCGGCGCATCGTCATCAACAACGATACGACCACAGTCATCGGCGGCGCCGGCGGACGCTCCGACATCGAAGCCCGCGTCGCACAGATCCGAGCCGAGATCGAGAAGACCACGAGCGACTACGATCGCGAGAAGCTTCAAGAGCGTCTGGCCAAGTTGACCGGCGGTATCGCCCAGATCAACGTCGGCGGCGCAACGGACACCGAGGTCAAAGAGCGCAAAGCCCTCATCGAAGACGCCCTCCACGCCACCCGCGCTGCGGTGGAAGAGGGCATTCTACCCGGCGGCGGCGTCGCACTTCTGCGGGCCCGTGAGCTGGTCAAGGGTCTCCGCGGTGACGACGAAGATTTCAACGCCGGCCTCGATATCCTCTACGAGGCGCTCTCCCGCCCGATCCGCGCCATCGCAAACAACGCGGGCTTCGACGGGGACGTCGTAGCCCACCGCGTCCTGCGCGAAAAAAGCAAGACCTACGGCTACGACAGTCTCAAGGGTGCCTATGTCGACATGCTCGAGACGGGCATTGTCGATCCAGCCAAGGTGACCAAGGCGGCCCTCCAGAATGCCATCAGTGTCGCGCAACTCCTCCTGACCACCGACACCCTCATCGTCAACAAGCCCGAGCCCGAAAAGGGCGGTCCCGCGGGCATGGAAGGTATGGATGAAATGGGCGGCATGGGTGGAATGGGCGGCGGCATGCCCGGCATGGGCGGCGGCATGGGTGGAATGGGCGGCGGCATGCCCGGCATGGGCGGCATGGGCGGCATGGACTTCTGAGCCTGGACGCGGACCCAACAGACGAACACAAAAGGACACACACGAATGGCCAAACAGATCATGTTCGACGAGGATGCCCGCCAAAAGGTACGGCAAGGCATCGCGAAGCTCGCCAAGACCGTCCAGGTCACCCTCGGGCCCGGCGGGCGCAACGTCATCCTCCAGAAATCCTTCGGCGCTCCAACCGTGACCAAGGACGGAGTCTCCGTCTCGAAAGAGATCGACCTCGAAGATCCCTTCGAAAACATGGGCGCCAAGCTCGTCAACGAAGTCGCGAAGAAGACCAACGACGTGGCCGGCGACGGAACCACGACGGCGACGGTCCTCGCCCACGCGATTTTCGAGGAGGGCCTGAAGTTTCTTGCGACGGGCGTAAACCCGATGGCTTTGCGCAACGGCATCGACAAGGCGGTCAAGTCCGCCGTAGCCTGTCTCACAGAACAGTCTCGTAAAGTGCGGACTGCACAAGAGCGCGCCAACGTCGCCTCGATCTCCAGCAACAACGACAGTGAGACGGGACGGCTGATTGCCGAAGCCTTTGAAAAGGTCGGAGACGAAGGTTCGATCACCGTCGAGGAGGGCTCCGGTCGCGAGACCGAGCTCGATGTCGTCGAGGGGATGGAGTTCGACAAGGGCTACCTCTCCCCCTACTTCGCGACGAATGCCGCCAAACTGACGGCCGAGCTCGAAGAGCCTTACATCCTCATCCACGAAAAGAAGATCTCCAACGCTCGCGAGCTGGTCCCCGTCCTCGAACTGACGGCACAGACCGGGCGCCCGCTACTCATCATCGCTGAGGACCTCGAGGGGGAAGCACTGGCTACCCTGGTCATCAACAAGCTGCGCGGCATCCTGAACGTCTGCGCCGTCAAGGCGCCGGGCTTCGGGGAACGCCGCAAGGCCTACCTGGGAGACCTCGCCGTATTGACGGGTGGCATCGCCATCACCGAGGAACTCGGTCTTTCGCTCGAGAAGATCACACTCTCTCAACTGGGTCAGGCCAAGCGCCTCGTTATAGGCAAGGATTCCACCACCCTGATTTCGGGTTCCGGAACCGCGAAGGCCGTCGACGAACGGGTCGTGCAGATCCGCGCCCAGATGGAGCGCACGAGTTCCGACTACGACCGCGAGAAGCTCGAAGAGCGCCTCGCCAAACTGACCGGCGGCGTCGCCGTGATCAACGTCGGTGGCGACACCGAAGCGGCGATGAAGGCCAAGAAGAACCTCGTCGACGACGCCCTGAGTGCATCCCGCGCCGCGATCCAGGAAGGGGTCGTCCCCGGTGGTGGAGTTGCGCTCTTCAACTGCGTCGAGGCCGCGGCCAACACCAAGGTGCGTGGCGACGAACGCTACGGCCGTCAGATCGTCGAGCGCGCCCTCGAGGCACCGCTGCGCCAGATCGCCCGGAACGCCGGCGAAAGCGGTTCGGTGGTCGCGGAATTCGTCCGCGAGAAGGCCAAGGGCACGGGCTTCAACGCCCTGACGCGCAAGTACGAAGACATGTTCGACAGCGGCGTGATCGATCCGACCAAGGTCGTTCGCTCCGCACTCCAGAACGCCGCTTCGATATCCGGGCTCCTGCTCACCACCGACTCCATGGTGACCGAGCTCAAAGACGAGAAGAAGAAGGTCGCCGGAAGCGTGATCTAGAAGTGTCAGGGCATCCCGCAGCGCGTGCTGGAGGCCCCTTTGTCGAATTGCGGCGGGGCCCTGGTGTCCCGCCGCTTCACTAACCGACGAGACCTTCCGACGAAGAGAACGTCATGAGCGAAAAGCGCGACTATTACACGGTCCTGGGCGTCGCCAAGGCGGCCTCACAGGATGACATCAAGCGCGCCTACCGCAAGAAGGCCCTGGAGTTCCACCCTGATCGCAACGCAGGGGATTCGTCCGCGGAAGAGAAATTCAAGGAGGCGGCCGAAGCCTACGACGCCCTCTCCGACGAACAGAAGCGCGCACGCTACGACCAGTTCGGCCACGCGGCCTTCTCACAGAGCGGCGGCTTCTCCGACGGCGGACGCTTCACCAACATCGAAGATATCTTCGAGGCCTTCGGTGATGTCTTCGGGGGCGGGGGCGGCGGCCTCTTCGGCGAACTCTTTCGCGGTGGACGGCGTTCTTCGCGCGGCGGACCGCGCGCAGGACGCGACCTTCGGATCGTCCTGCCCCTGACCCTTGAAGAAATCGACCAGGGTGTATCGAAGGAAGTGTCGATCAAACGCGCCGAGCACTGCGCGTCCTGCGGTGGCAACGGAGCCAAACCCGGAACCTCCCCCATCGCCTGCGGGACCTGCGGCGGCGCCGGACAGGTCACGACTTCCCAGGGGTTCTTCGCCATGCGAACGGCCTGCCCGCAATGCCAGGGCGCCGGCAAAACCATCGAGTCGCCCTGCTCCGATTGCCGCGGTCAGGGACGCGTGTCGCGCAAGTCGGACATCCAGCTCGCCGTCCCGCCCGGCGTGGAGGACGGCATGAGTCTCCGGGTCGGTGCGGAGGGAGACGTCGGCGAACCGGGCGGCTCACGCGGCCATCTCTACGTCATCATCCGTGAGAAGGAACACAAGATCTTCCAGCGCTCGGGACCGGACTTGATCACCGAGGTGCCTTTCTCATTCGGGCAACTCACGCTCGGTGACCGGCTCGAGATTCCCACCCTGCGCGGCAAGGTCGAGATGAGCATTCCCGCCGGCACGCAGAGCGGGAAGGTGTTCCGACTGCGTGGCCAAGGGATGGCCGGCCTGGAGGGGCGCAGACGCGGCGATCAGCTGGTACGAGTCTTCATCGAAACGCCCGTCACATTGACCGAACGTCAAGAGGATCTTCTTCGTGAGTTCGAAGACATCGAATCGGAAAAGAGCGGTTCGAAGACCTTCTTCGAGAAGATCGTCGACTACTTCAACTGAACCGACACAGAGTCTACCAAGGCGATGGCACCTGACACCGGATCCCGCAAGGACAAGCGAAAAGCAAAGAAGGACAAGCACGGTTCTTCAGCAGACAAGACGCAGGAAAACGACGCGGCTGAATGCAAAGATGAGCCCGATTTGCTCGCGCGTTGCCAGGAGCTGGAGGCCAAAGCCCTGCGCGCCCACGCCGACTACCAGAACCTCCGCCGCAGAGCGCAGACCGATCTCGAGGCAGGGCTCAAGCACCAGATGCAGCCCTTGCTCGAAGAACTCCTGCTCGTTGTCGACTTCCTGGATATGGCATTGTCGAGCCCAGCGACAAACGAGGAGACCCGGAATCTCGCCACGGGGGTCGAGATGACGCGCAAGAAGTTCATACAGGCTCTGGAGGCCGCCAGTGTCGAATCCATCGCCGAGACCGGCGTCTTCGACCCTGCCCTTCACGATGCGACCGAGGCCCTAGAGGATCCCGATCAGGAACCGGGAACCATTCTCGAAACGCTACGGCGTGGCTACACGTGGCACGGGTCGGTCCTACGACCCGCCAAGGTCAAGGTCGTGGCTGCAGATCTCAAGGCAACGGGCCCCGAGGACGAAGAAGAGGTGCCGTCCGAGGCCGAAGGGACCACGGAGGATGTTCCCGAACAGGAAGCGGAATAAGGGGTATGCCGACCTACGACTATCGCTGCGATGCATGTGGCCACGAACTGGAGATCTTCCAGCCGATCAAGTCGTCCCCCAAGCGCAAGTGCCCGGCGTGCGGTCGCCAGAAACTCCAGCGCGTGATCGGCACCGGTGCCGCCATCATCTTCAAGGGCTCCGGGTTCTACGAAACCGATTACCGCTCCGAGTCCTACAAGAAGGGTGCAGAAGCTGAAAAGAAGGCCACGGAGTCCGCTTCGAAGAAAGACGATTCGTCGTCCAAGAAGGACTCGAAAAAGAAGAGCGACTGAATCTCCAGCATGACCCGTGATTACGACGGCATTCTGATCGACGTCGACGGTACGCTGCTGACCGACGAAGGTCAGATCCACGCGGAGACGCTCACGGCCCTGCGGCGAATTCACTCGAGGGGTGTCCGTATCATGATCGCCACCGGCCGTTCCGAATCGGCGGCCAGGCCTGTGCTGGCCCAGCTCGGTTTCGGAGACCCCGCGCTCGTCTACAACGGAGCCGCGCTCTACTGCCCGCACGAGGACCGTCTCGTCGAAGAGCGGCTGCTCTCTGACCGAGCCGTCGCCCGGGCCATGGACTTTGCCCGCGAGCGTGACCTGATGGCCCTGACCCAGGTGGCCGGCGCCAAGTATGCGCTTGCACCGCGGAACGAACACGAAAGCAAAGCCGTCGAGTACCTCGACGGTGTCGAGATTGTTCCGACGCTGGCCGACCTACCGCGCGAATTCGTGATCCGGATCACGATCTTCTCCCAGACACACAGCAACTCGGAGTCCCTGGGTAGGGAGGTTGAGAGGGAGATCGATCACCCGCTGCTCCTGACGCACTTTCCTCTGAACGCCCTGGCGCGTTTCCGCTCGAGCCCTCTGATCGTCGCGGACTTGCAGCCGCCATGCCATGGCAAAGCCGAGGGTCTACGCATTCTCAAGGACCGCTTCGACATCTCCAGCGATCGGGTCGTCGCCATCGGAGACGCCTCGAACGACGTGTCGATGATTCAGGAAGCCGGGCTGGGCGTCGCCATGGGAAACGGCATGCAGAGCCTGCTCGACGAAGCGGATCGCGTGATAGGCAGCAACAACTCGGGCGCCATCGGGGCGCTGCTCGACGAGTTGTTCTGAGGAGGCCCTACCCTCCGGAACACACGACGGCTCGACTCATCTGCCGGCTTGCCGGAAGCTAGTCGAAGCTCAGCGACGCATTCGCCGTCCGGCCGGCCTGTACGGTGACCTCCTCCTCGGGTCGCGAACCGCCTCCCGAGGGACCGACGCGTTGCGCACGCACGATCCAGCGGCCGGGTTTCAAACCCGTCAGGGTAGTCGAGCCGCGCTGGATGAAGTCGGTCTTGGATTGGACATCCTGTTCATCGCCGAGGTAGTGCGCACTGACGACGATCATCCGGGCGGGGGCGCCATCAGCGAGAAGTACCTCGACCAGGATCGAGCCGCCCGCCGCCAGCTGGATGTCGATCCCGCGCTTGGTTTCATTCGGGTTCAGGCTGATCCGACGGCTGGTACCCGGTTGGACACCCCGGCCCTCTGCCTTCACCACCAGATCCACCTCGGGCATCACACCGCGCAGGGAATAGCGCCCGTCCTCGTCTGTCTTGACGGACACACCGAGCGCCGGACTGCCGCTGGAGATGACGGAAGTTTCGCCGCCGTCTTCGGCTTCGACGACCATGACGAAGTTGCCCCGCACGGCTGGGTCCTCATCACGCGGCCGTTCCACTTTGACCGTCAAACCTGGAATCGGGTCGCCTTCCTCATCCGTGATCCGCCCCTCGACGATCGAGATCGGCAGATCGATATCGAGTGAGTTACGCCCCTCGAGGATTTCCACCTCGTATTCGTCGGACATACTCCGTGTAGGGTGCGAGATCTCCAGTTTGTAGCGTCCTTCTTTCACATCCGTGAATTCGTATTCGCCCTTGCCGTCCGACCTCTCCGTGATCCCACCTCCCCCGAAACCCGCGAGGGCCAAAGCCATCGGGTCGTGCTCGACCTCGTCTCTGAACTTCTTGAGGTTGAGCGTCGCCCCCGTCAGCTCGGCGCCGGACTCGAGTAGAGTCCCCTCCAGACTTCCCCTCGGAGTGGCCATCAGCGTGAGTTCCGCCGTCTCGTCTTCGACGACCTGCACTTCGCGCCAGCTATCCTCGTCCTGCCCCCCCATGCCGGCCACCCGGACGATCTCCCCGCCGCTCCCAAAGGGCAGGTTGTTGGAGCCGTCATCCTGCAAACGGAAGGAGTGCACGCCCTCCCGAAGGTTCTCGAAGCGAGCGTAGCCCTCGGTGTCGGATACCACAGAGCGGTTCCCGGGGGATTCTCCTACCATCCACATACCCAGAACTCCGGGGCCGGAAGACGTGTCCCTGTGACCGACCTTGGCAGCGGCCATGGGGATCCCGTTGGAATCGAGAACGCGTACCAGCACGCTCCCGCCCCTGCTCAGACGCACCTCTTGTTCGCTGACGCCCTCCCGCGGAAGTTCCAGGCCATCGACGGTCGAGGGAGCGTATCCGTGGGCCCGCACGATGAGCTTGCAACGTTGCCCGGGGTAGCTGGACAACTCGCCGATACCGTCCTCATCGGTAACTGTGGACCGTCCCTCCCCCATTTCGACCTCGCCGCGGTGTCCATCATCGGTGATTTCGATGCGACGTTTGATCTCCATCGAGCCCCCCATGTCGCGCTGCAGCCGCACTCTGGCCCCCTCGACCGGAACACCCTCCGCAGTCCGAACCGTCACCCGCAGGAGCGGAACGGGCTCCAGGTAGATGGCCCCCAGATCGAGCTCCTGGCCCACCCGCAAGGAGATGTCGTCAAGGTGGTATTCCGCATAGCCCGCCGCACTGACGATGAGTCTCGCACGATCCTCGCTCGTGGCCGGTCGCAGTCCCCCGAAGCGCACACGTCCGTCCGCGTGGTGCGTTTTGAGAGCGCCGTTGTCGTCCCGCAGTTCCAGCGGCACGAGGCCGGACCCTGCCTTGACCAGAAAGTCTTCGATCGGGGCCCGGGTAGATCCATCGAGCAGCTGAAAGACGATGCTGCCCTCGGGCTGATAGCGCACCGTAATTCCCTGGTCCCCCGCGCGGGCCTGGACCGGCTCCGAACGGGACTGCGCACCGGACCCGAATCTGAAGCGGCTGAGAATCGGTCGCCGGGCAACGACGTTGTAGTACACATCCGGTGTCAGGCCGCGCAAACGAAAGCGGCCATCCGAGTCGACTTCGGCCGAGCGTCCGAACTCTCCCATCCTGAGAGAGTCCCCGGTGCGCGTCGCATGCACTTCGAGATGCCCGCGGTCGACCCGCGGAATGTCGATAACGCGTCCCACGATTTCCGCACCCGGTTCGAGCACCCAGACCAATCCGGATACCCTTTCACCGGTGTTATCCGCCAGCCCCTCGACGATGAGATAGGGGTGCGCTTCGGCATGAACCCTCAAACGATATTCCCCCACGGCTAGCTGAGCGATGAGAAAGCTCCCATCGCTCTCGGTCCGCGCGATAGGTGCGGGCAGCGGTCCGAACCCGAAGACCCCCGACCTGTCTCTGACGTCGATGATCTCGGCCCCTTCCACTCCGCGACCCGCTGGATCGACAACGTGCCCGGCGAGAACGGCCCCCGGTTCGAGTTCGAAGTCGTCGAGCTCGGTCTTTTCTCCCGGAGGAATCGGCACGTCCGCTCTCTTGAAGGGAGCGTATCCATCCGCTCGAACGAGAAAGTCCACCGATCCCCCATGGGCGACCTCGAGCTCGAAGTAACCCTGAGGATCGGTGCTTTTCTCCGCACGCTGCGCTCCGCGAATGGATGGGGCCAGGTCTAGAGCGAAGAAGGGTCCCCGGCCCGCACCCGCCCTGACCTCGGCGTCCGCAACGGGCCGGCCTTTTTCATCGACCACGCGCCCGCGCACGGTGGTCTCGTTGGAGTCATGGCCGAGAGGCTTCTTCGGGCCGGGTTCTTCCGGGAAGGCCTGGGATTCCTCGACGACCAAGCGCGTCGCTTCCAGGATCGGATCGACCCCCTCCAGGGCCGCCTTCTCCGGGGGCTGCTCGCGTCTCTGAGGGGCCGCCTGGGCCGGAGCCGAGATCTCGGGCCGCGAGGTGCGCGGCGAAGCCTCTCTGCCGGTCATCCAAAGGAAGAGGCAGCTGGCCGCAAGGGCACACACAAAGGCGAGGATCAGGGTGGGGCGCATTCCTGCGTCTCCTAGGGGACGGTGGCTTCCGGAAGGCTGCTCGGGCGAGAGCTAGATCGCGCCCCGCTTACGAGGGGTCGGACGTACCGTTGGGTCGACGGACGGGATTTTCCCCCTTCTTGACAGTAGGCTAACCACCCGCCACGACCCGCAGCCACTCTACCGCGGAGGCCATGGCAGACCGAACACCGAGGCCGCAGAAGCCTTGCTTCCTTCGCACCTCCGCCCTCCATGGGCGGTTTCCCCAACCGATCGACTCTTCCTGGCCCATGAAATCGAGCTGGATTCGACGACTGACCCCGGTTCTCCTGATCGTTCTCACGGACGCCTGCGTCGGGGGATCCAGCGTCCGCAAGCTCACGACCGATCCCACGGTCGTGATTCACGGCCCCGAAGCGGACGAGCTCGGCATTGCGACAAACTACGGAATCGTCTTTCTGGGACGGCGGGTCAACCGCGGACGGATCGAATTCACGAGCTGGTTCGGAGACGGCCCCAGTCTGGAGGAAGGTGTGATCGAGGCGGTCGGAGGCCACCTGTTCACCACGTCCTCGGAAATCCAGCTCTCCAGCGTCCCGATTCTCTTCCGCCCGCCTGACCCGACCGAGCAGGTCGTCGTTCGCGGGCGAGGCTCCGGCGGCCCGTGGGAATTCGGGGCCGAGATTACTTCCGATCCCCGCGTCGAAGGCCTGCTCCTGAAACCGTCTCCCGACCTGGACCGCCTCACGGCGGCTCAGCTGGGTGCGGGCGTCTTCGTACTCGACAAGGAGGGTCGCAAGCAGCTCCTTGGCCTCATCACCGGAAGAGTCCGAATCAAGGGCTCCGACGGCCTCGAAC
The DNA here is from genome assembly GCA_002683825.1 of Planctomycetota bacterium. Classification (GTDB taxonomy): domain Bacteria; phylum Planctomycetota; class UBA1135; order UBA1135. Next base: position 54,394 of record NYUD01000086.1, on the reverse strand, counting down.
TCAGCTACGTGACGGTCACCGGACCGGAAGACCTTTGGCGACTGGTCCTGCATCACCGCAACTCGCAACGGCCCCGACACGCGATCTACCGCGAAGATATTCTCTAGGTAGTGACGTACGAAATCGGGCGAATTCCGACAAGCCCCGTCACTCAAAGGCGAAGCCGAGCTACCGTTAGCTTCGCCAAAAACGCGGAACGAACAGGATCACGACCGCATAAAATTCGAGTCGGCCGAGGATCATAAAGAAGGACAAGAGGAGCTTCGCCGCTTCCGGCATGAACGCGAAGTTTCCGGCCGGGCCCACCGCCGCCAGCCCCGGGCCAATGTTGTTCAAACTCGCCAGCACACTCGTAGCTGCGATCAGGGGTACCTGATCTTCGAAACCCGCCGGCGGACGGATGTCCATCCCCGCGATGATCAGGGTGCCCACGATGAAGACCAGGAACCAAAGTCCGCAGTAGGACATCACCATTCCAACGGTGCCGTCGGGCAGCGAGCCTCCATCGAGACGGACCGAATGGATCGCCCGTGGCCGTGCGAAATTCCGCACGCCCTGCAAAGCAGCTTTCGCCAGGATGAGAAAGCGCACGACCTTCATCCCTCCCCCGGTGGAGCCGGCGCAGGCTCCGCAGATCGCGAGAACCATCAAGAGGATGCGACATACGTCGGGCCAACGGTTGAAGTCCTCGGTCCCGAAGCCCGTGCTCGTCTGCACGCTGACGACCGTGAAGAGACTGTCCCGCAAGGACTTGGTCAGACTGGTGTAGTTGGGCAGATCGCTCTCGGGATTGCCGTTGCTGCCCCCCCAAAACCAGAGGATGACGGCGATCAGAAGCGTCGAACCGACGATGAGGCCCGCATAGGCACGAATCTCGCTGGAACCGCAGGCGGCGCGCCAGGCTCCCCGCAAGCCCTGACGCAGAAAGATGTCGTAGACGGCGAAGTTGATCCCCGCCGCGAACATGAAGACGACCAGAATCAACTCCACTTTCCACGAGCTGTAATAGAGGACGCTACTCGAGTGGCTCGAGAAACCTCCCGTGGCCAGGGTGCCGAAGGCGTGGATGAAGGCATCGAAAAGATCGCGCTGAACGATCCACAACGCCAGGACCTCCACCAAGGTCAGAACGACGTAGATCCGCACCAGTCCAAGGGCGCTGTCGCGCACACGTTGCTGGACGGCTTCGCGCGAGATTCCCGGGACCTCCGAACGAAAGAGGCTTCGGCCTCCGGCCGGAAACAGCAGGACGAACACAAGCACGATCCCGATCCCACCCAGCCAGTGTGTGAAGGAGCGCCAGAAAGCGATCCCCCGCGGAAGACCATCGATCGCATCGGGCGTCAGAATGGTCGCCCCTGTCGTCGTGAATCCCGAGGCCGATTCGAAGAACGCATCGACGGGCGAGGTCATCACACCCGAGAATAGAAACGGCATGGAACCGGCAAGAGCGGCGAGCATCCACGACAGCCCGACGGCCGCCAGACCCTCTCGCCGAAAGTAGTCGACCCGCCCCTCCTCCGTGATCGTTGCGTCCCGGCAGGTGACCGTGAAGAAGCCGCCGGCGATCGCCGTTACGAGCGCTGACCCGATGCACCCTTCGAAGGCCGCCTGCTCACGAAACCAGGCCGAGACGACGGCCGGAACCAGCATGAAGCCAGCCAGCAGGAGGAGCACGCAGCCCAGAAGCCATCCGACGGCGCGAATATTCACCGTTGGAATCCGATGGGTTTGAAGATCTCCTCGATCGCCGCAAGGTTCTCGGGCAGAGTGAAGAGAATGACCTGATCCCCGTTACGCACGACCGTGTCTCCTCCGGGGATGATCACATCCCCGGAGCGCACCACGGCCCCCAGGACGGTGCCCCTGGGCAGGCCGAGGTTCTTGACCTTCCGTTCGACCTTTCCGTCCTTGTGGTGAGCCTCGAGTTCGAGTACCTCGGCACGCCCGTCGGCGATGACCGCGATCGAGGATACCGATCGTGAACGCACGAAGCGCAGGATGTGGTTCGCGCAAAGAACCCGGGGAGAGATGGCGCGGTCGACCCCCAGGAGATCGTAGATCTGGCGGTAGGAAGCCTTGTTGACCATGGCGACGGTGCGCTCCACACCGAGCGACCGCGCCAGCTGGCACGCGACCATATTGCGCTCATCGTCCTGCGTCGTGGCGATGAAGACGTTGGCTTCGCCGATGCGCTCCTCCATCAAGAGGTCGAGGTCCGTCGAATCGCCGACGAGCACCATGATCGAACTGGAAAACTGGGAAGCGACCTCTTTCGCCCGTCTGGCGGAACGCTCCATCAGGCGCACGGAGATCCCGGTCATTCGGTCGAGGCGGCGTGCGATCTGGCAGCCGACGCCACCGCCCCCCATGATGACAACGCTGCGTCGGCCGAGTTTGGGGGCGCCGGCCAGAAGCTCGAACTGGTCGAGATCCGGGCCGCGGCCGATCAGATAGACCTGATCGTCAACCGAAAGCAGGTCGTCTCCACCGGGCACGAAGAATTGCTCCTTGCGGGCCACGGCGACGATGAGGAGTCCCGAGGGGAGCTTGAGACCGGCGAGGGTGTCCGAGGTGAGTTCGCCCTCTTCCCGGATACGCAGACGCCGCATTTGCACGCGCCCGTCTGCAAAGGATTCGACCTCGAGGGCGCGGTGCTGGCGTACGGTGCCGAGGATTTCTTCGGCTGCAAGCTCGTCCGTCGAAAGAGCCACGTCGAAGCCCAGGGTCTTCTTGTAAAAGAAGCGGAAGTTCTCGAGCCTCGTGATGTCCTTCATGCGCAGGATCACGCGCTTGGCTCCAAGGCTCCTGGCCAGCGTGCAAACCAGCATGTTGGCGTTGTCGTCGGCCGTGACCGCCACCACCAGATCGGCCTTGGAAGCACCCACCTGGGTCAGGATCTTCGCACGGGTCCCGTCTCCGACCACGACCGTGACATCCAGAGCTTCCATGAGGCGCCGCGCCTGCTCGGGGTCGGGGTCGACCACGCTGACACGATGATCCTCGCGGGACAGGATGTCCGCCAGGTGGTATCCGACCTCGCCAGCTCCAACGATGACGATATCCATGGGGGCACGATAGGAGCCGGCAGCACCGATTCCAACAAGCGGGAGAGGCACGCTACGGGCAGGGGGCTTGCCGTGGGCCGGGAAAAGGGCGAGCCTACGGTCCTCGTGCTCCTGATCGTCGACAACCGGGATTCGTTCACGTTCAACCTGGTCCAAGCCCTCCGTGGCATGGGGCAGGAGGTCCGCGTACGCCCTGCGTCCACCCTGGACGCCCGTGCCGTGCGGGCCCTCGATCCCCAACGCATCGTGATCGGGCCGGGCCCGGGCCGTCCGGAAACGGCTGGAGCCAGCCTCGAGATCATCCGTGCCTTCGCCGGAGCGCTGCCCATCCTCGGGGTCTGCCTCGGGCACCAGGCGATCGCGGTCCAACTGGGCGCCAGGCTCGTGGTTTCACGCCACCTCAAGCACGGCCAAACGACCCGCATCACCCACTCCGGTGTCGGCCTCTTTCGAGGCCTGCCCTCCCCCCTCGACCAGACACGCTACAACTCCCTGACGATAGACCCCGACTCCTTGCCCGAAGAGCTCGAGATCACCGCTCACGACGGGTTCGGTGAAATCATGGGGGTACGCCACCGCCTGTGGCCATTGGAGGGCGTGCAGTTCCATCCGGAGGCGATTCGAAGTTGCAGGGGGATCGAGGTGTTGCGGAACTTCGTTGAGCCCTGGCCATCCGTTCCTGCGGAGCACGCTCCTTCCTCCGTCACAACCGCATCAACTGATACGCCAGAGCTTGCCCGACACGCTCCATGAGCGTGCGCTTGTTCCATTCCTCCAGGCGAACCTCGCGGGAAGACTCGAGGTCCTCTTGGAAGTGCTCTTCAAGTTCGCTGGCCATTCGCCGATCGAGCACGCCGGCGGTGACCTCCAGATTCCTTCGGTGCGACCAGCGGTCGAGGTTGAAGGATCCCACCGATGCGTAGACCCCGTCGATCGTGACGGTCTTGGAGTGAAGCGTGCGCTCGGTCATCTCGTAGATGCGCACGCCCTCGCGCAGGAGGCGGCCGTACATATGTTGGCTCGCTGCATGTACGATAGGCACGTCGCATCGCCCGGTGGTCAGGACACGCACGTCGACACCGCGCCTGGCTGCACGGGTCATGATACGCACCAGTAGGAGGGGCGGCACAAAGTAGGGGCTCGTGAGATAGCAGCGTTCCTGGCTGCCTCGGATGGTCCAGCGCAGGGCCCGTTGAATGGCACGACGATGGCGGCCGATGTTGGACTCCAGAATCTGAACGAGCGACCCTTCCGAGATCTCGGCAAGCAACGGCATGCGCACGGCGCTTTTCTTGCGCTGATCCTGCTCCAGCAGATGCCTCGTGATCTCCGCCAGGTCGCCCGCGCTGGGGCCGCGAATCAGCAGGTGGGTGTCGCGAAAGCGCCCATTCCCGAAACGCTTGCCGGCATAGTCCGCCGAGATGTTCATCCCCCCGCAGAACGCCGTGTCCTCATCGACGACGAGGATCTTGCGGTGGTTGCGAACGAGCCGCGAAAGGCGGCCCGACCACGGCCAGCGCAGTATGGGGTTGTAGGCCATCGCTCGCACACCCGACGCTCGCAACTCTTCAACGCGACGATCGGGCAGGTCCGAGGAACCGAAGGCGTCGAAGACCAGGTCCACCTCCACGCCCCGCTGCGCCGCCTCGGAGAGCTCCCGTAGCATGCGTCCTCCCACCTCGTCCGGCTGAAGGGTGTAGGTCTCCATCACGATCCGCCTCTCCGCGGACGCGATTGCGCGCCACATGCGTTCGAAGACCTCGTCACCATCGGAGAGCACCCGAATTCGATTGCCGAGGGAGACGGCCCCGAGGGGACGCAGCCGACGCAAGGTACCGCGCCACGTCGCCCAAAAGCGCCGGCCTCCTGCCCGCCGCAGGTGCGGTACAAACACGCGTCGAACCGCATCCTCGACCGCATCCCGATGGGCCTTCAGAGCCTCTTTGGCGTGCTCTTTCGCCATGGATCGATGCTTGTCCGGGTTGGTTCCCTTGTCCGGGTTGGCTCCATGGTGGAGAATCCTAGCGATGCGTGTCTCGCGCTTGAACGTCAATGGCGACACCTTCGAGGTGGCGGCTCCCGAACATTGGACACTTCTGGAGGTCCTGCGCTACAGGATGGGCCTGATAGGCTCGAAGCAGGGCTGCGACAAGGGTGATTGCGGAGCCTGTACCGTCCTCATGGACGGCAAACCGGTCCTGTCATGCCTGACTCTGGCCGCCCTGGCCGAAGGGGTCGAGGTCACGACCATCGAGGGGCTCTTGCCGGCCCAAATCTCCGCCGGAGGCGCGGGTACCGATCCGGTTCAAGAGGCCTTTCACCGCTGTGGCGCACTGCAGTGTGGTTTTTGTCAGCCCGGGATGATCCTCTCGGCACGAGCGCTCTTGAACGAGAATCCGACACCTTCGCGACAGGAGATCCGCAACGCTCTCGCCGGCAACCTGTGCCGCTGCACGGGCTACACGCAAATCGTGCAGGCCATCGAACTCGCCATCGCAGAAGCGACCGGCGGCGAACCGGAAAATCCAAGCTGGTCTCCGGGTGAGAACCCCTGGAAGATCTCCCACACGAGCCCCGAGGATTTGGAAAAAGCGGAGCCGACCTGATGGCAGCCCGTGACAACCACGGTACCGATGCACCCTGGAAGGAGGGCTTTCAGGTCGTCGGACGCGCCCATCCCAAGATCGACGGACTCGCCAAGGCCACCGGCCAGGCGATCTACACAGACGACATCCAGCTGCCGGGAATGCTGCACGTCAAGATGCTACGCAGCCCCCACCCCCACGCGCGAATCATCGAGATCGACGTGCACCAGGCGCTCGAACTCGAAGGGGTCCACGCGGTCCTCACCGGCGCGGATCTGCCGAAGAAGTACGGCGTGATTCCATGGACACCGGATGAAAATGCGCTGGCCACCGAAAAGGTCCGCTTCACCGGAGACGAGGTTTGCGCTATCGCCGCCATCGACGAGGACACGGCCAACGCGGCCCTGAAGCTGCTGGAGGTCAAGTACGAACAGCTGCACGCTTTCCTCGACCCCTTCGACGCCCTCGAACGGTCCGAACCGCAGATCCACGACGAAATCCGCGGAAAGGAGGTGCGGGGCAACGTCTCGAAAAATGTCAAACTCGAATTCGGTGATGTCGAGGCCGGCCTCGAGGCAGCGGACGCCGTCGTCGACGACAACTACTTCTTCCACGGCACGACACACACTGCAATCGAACCGCACTGCGCCGTTGCCCAGTACTCGCCTCACGGCGTACTGACGGTTTGGTCGTCGACCCAGATCACCCACTACGTGCAGCGCGCCCTGGCTCACGTGCTCGAGATCCCCGAAGCGAAGATCCGCGTGATCCAACCGTGCCTGGGGGGCGCCTTCGGCGGAAAGTCGGACCCCTTCGCACTGGAATTCGTCGTGGCCAAGCTGGCCATGATCACCGGTCGCCCCGTGAAGTGCCTCTGGACGCGCGAAGAGGTGTTCTACGCCCACCGCGGACGCCACCCGATGCACCTGCACTACCGGACCGGAGCGCGCAAGGACGGGCGGCTGACTGCGGTCGATGCCAAGATCCTGATCGACGGCGGATCCTATTCGTCCTTCGGGTTGATCACCACTTACTACTCGGGCCAGCTCTTGACCGGCCCCTACGATTTTCCCGCCTATCGCTTCGATTCCACGCGCGTCTTCACCAACAAGCCGCCCTGCGGACCGAAACGCGGTCACGGATCGGTCCAGCCGCGTTTCGCCTTCGAGGTTCAGCTGGATCAGATCGCTGAGAAGCTGGGAATCGACCCCATCGAGCTGCGCCGCAAGAATTTTCAGGGCGAACACACCGAGACGGTCAACGGCCAGAGGATCACATCCAACGGCTTTCTGCGATGCCTCGACGAGGTCGAACGCGCTTCCAGCTGGAAAGAACGCCGCGTAAAACTCCCGCGCGGACGCGGATTGGGGGTGGCGGGTTCGATGTACATCTCTGGCACGAACTACGCCGTCTATCCCAACGCCATGCCCCAGGCCGGCGTGCAACTCCAGCTGGATCGCTCCGGGCTCGTCACGGTCTTCACCGGAGGCAACGACATCGGTCAGGGCTCCAATTCGGTCGCTCGAATCATCGTGGCGGAAGAGCTCGGCCTCGACCCCGAAGACGTGCGCGTCGTCGCGGCGGACACAGACCTCTGCCCGGTCGACCTCGGCGCATACTCCAGCCGTGTGACCTTCATGGTCGGCAACGCCCTGATCGACGCCTGCCGCAAGGTGCGCAAGCAGATCGTTCAGGCGGTTGCCGAGGACTGGGGTGTCCCCACAGCGCGCGTCTGGATGGGCCTGGGTGAGGTGTTTGACCTGGAGGATCGCGAACGCACGCTTTCGACCCGGGAGGCGTTCCACCTGACCGAAGAACGCTTCGATACGCTCGGTGCGACGGGCTCCTACAATACGCCCGAACTCGGCGGCGATTACCGTGGAGGAACGATAGGCGCCTCCCCGGCCTACTCCTTCACCGCCCACGTCGTCGAAGTGGATGTCGACGAGGAGACCGGTCGCATCACCGTAGAGAACTGCTGGATCGCCCACGACTGCGGTCGCGCGCTCAATCCGATGCTGGTCGCGGGACAGATGGAGGGATCCGCCTACATGGGAATTGCGGAGGCTTTGCTGGAAAGCCACGACGTCAATCGCTTCGGATTGCACGCAGGCCCGTCGTTGCTCGACTATCGCATCCCGACGTCGGTCGACACGCCGGAGCTGCACGCCTTGATCGTGGAGAGCCTCGATCCGGAGGGCCCCTACGGCGCCAAGGAAGCCGGCGAAGGGCCGCTGCACCCCTCGGTCCCGGCGATCTCCAATGCGGTGTTCGATGCCTGCGGTATCCGGCTGAAGCAGTTGCCCTTCACGCCTGGAGCGGTACTCACTGCTCTACGTGCGAAAACCGGCGAGCCGGCCCCTGTCCGGGCCTGACGATGCTACGCCTTCCGAAATTTCAGGTGGCTGCACCGGACTCCGTCGCAGAGGCTGTGGCTCTTCTCGAGCAACACGGTGAGGACGCCCTGGTGATCGCGGGTGGTACGGACCTCGTACCGAACATGAAGCACGAGCTGTTCACCCCGGAACTCGTCGTTTCCCTGGCCAACATCCGCAAACTCAGGGGAATCAAGCAGGCCGAAGAGGGAGGACTGACGATCGGAGCGATGAGCACGTTGTCGGACGTCGCCGCCAGCGAACAGGTCCGGGACGGCGCACCCGCCCTGGCCCAGGCCGCCTCGCTCGTTGCCGGTCCGCAGCTGCGGCAAATGGGCACCCTGGGCGGCAACGTCATGCTGGACACGCGTTGTCAGTGGTACAACCAGACCTACTTCTGGCGCGATGCCCTCGGGTTCTGTCTGAAGAAGGACGGCACTCTGTGCCACGTGGTCGCCGGCGGAAACAAGTGCGTCGCCGCCGCCAGCAACGATACGGCTCCGGCACTGATGACCCTGGCGGCGACGCTCGTCTTCGAGGGCACCGGAGGGCAACGCGAGATCCCCATCCACGAGCTCTTTCTGGCGGACGGAATCTACAACAAGAAGGTTCGGGGTGAGATCCTCACCGCAGTCCGCATCCCGGCCCTGGCCCCGGGCCATCGTGGAGCCTACGGCAAGCTGCGGGAGCGGGGATCGATCGACTTTCCGCTCTTCGGGGTCGCAGCACGCCTCGATGTGGCCGCGGACGAGACGGTCGCCTACGCCTCCCTGGCGGCCGTGGCCCTCCAGGCCCGCCCCGTCCTCCTCAAGCGCTCCGCGGAGAGCCTGCTGGGCCTACGCCCGGGCACTCGGGACTTCGAACGAGGGGTCGATGAGGCGGCGGAGCTGGCCTACCGGCAATGTCGCCCGCTGGACAACGTCCCGGGCGATTCGGACTGGCGTCACGAAATGGTCCCCGTCTATGTGCGGCGCACCCTCCTGGCCGCGCTCGAGGGCTCCGGGCCGGTTCACCACGTTTGAGCCTTCTCACGGAGCTGATCCTCGAACTGAACGATTCCGTCGAGTTCATCGAATATCAGTTGTCGACGCGTTCGACCTTGCTACGCCGCGGGTCGACCTTGCGCCGGCGAAAGTCTCCGGCACTCTCCACGATCAAGCGCATCGAACGACCGTCCCCCTCGACGCTCACGACGTGGCCCAGATGCCGCCCGTCGATACGTACCCAATCCCCACGCTGAAAAGCAGCGTTGCGTTCGACCTGCAACGTCTTCGCCGGACGCGCTTGAAGCTTTCCGGACATCCAAGTTTGCGTATCAGCGCAGGCATCACAGGCCCCGCACGGCGGCGAGTCCTCCCCGGGCTCATCCAGACCGAAGTGCCGCGCCAACTGAAAGCGTCGGCAGGTGCTGTCCCCATTGGCGAAACGCATCATCTCCGCGAGGCCCTCGAGATCTCCGGTGCGCTTCTCCTCGCTGCCCACGAACTCGGGTAGTTCCGCAGGATCGAGGCGGCACGCCAGCTCGAGGTCGTGCGTTTCGAAGGCGCCACGCGTGACGCCGAGGACTTCCAACCACTTGAGGCAGATCGAAACCCGATTGTCCGCACGGTTCTTCACCAGCAGCTCGTCGCGCAGATCATCGAGATCCTTGGCCTGGACCCGTTCTCCCCAGCGTTCGAGCGTCTCGTACACGCCGAACAGATACTCGCGCGAGGGGTTCGCCCAGCCGATGAAGTTCTGCTGGATCGCGAGGTCCTCTTCAAAATAGACCAGTTCGCAGAACGAGGGGGCGCCGTCGCGCCCGGCTCGACCAACCTCCTGTGTCCAGGCTTCGAGTGTCCGTGGAATCTGGGCATGCAAGACAAAACGAATGTCCGCCTTATCGACCCCCATGCCGAAGGCATTCGTCGCCAGGATCACCTCTCGCTCGGACTCCATGAAACGCCCTTGCATTTCCCGCCGCTCGCGCGAAGAGAGCTTGCCGTGGTAGACCAGGCTCTTGATCCCCACGGCCAAGAGCTCGTCGTGCAGCCCCTCGAGGTCACGGATCAAGGTGGAGTACACGATACCGGCACCGTCCATGGCGCGGATGCGCTCTGCCAGGTGCGGAATTTTCTCCTCCGCTCGAAAGACCCTCGAGCTGCCGAGAAAGAGATTGGGACGTTCGATTCCGGTCCGAACCCGGAATGGATCCTCGAGGCGTAGGGCACGCACGATGTCGGCCGCCACCCTTGGGGTCGCGGTCGCCGTCAATGCGATCGTCGGTGGATCCCCCAAGAGGGCCCGGTACTCCCCCAGCTTCCAGTAGTCGGGCCGAAAGTCGTGCCCCCACTCGCTGATGCAGTGCGCCTCGTCGACGGCCAAACGCACAATGCGGAGTCGAGCGAGTCTCTCCCGGAAGGGCGCTGAACGAAAGCGTTCCGGCGTCACGAAGAGCAGGTCGACCTTGCCCTCGGCAGCCTCTTCGAGGCGCTTGTTTCGATCGCGAGCCTCCAGGGTCGAGTTGACAAAGGTCGCGCGAATGCCGCGCCCGCGCAGGCCATCGACCTGGTCCTTCATCAGAGCGATCAGGGGGCTGATGACCAGCGTGAGGCCGTCCAGGACGAGGGCCGGAAGCTGAAAGATCAGGGACTTCCCGGCGCCGGTGGGCATGGTGACCAGGGTGTCCCGACCGGCGAGGACGGCCTCGATCGCCGCCTTCTGGCGTGGATGGAAGTCCCCGTGGCCGAAGTTCCGCTGCAGAACATCTCGCAAAGCGGAAGGTTCGATTTCTGAGGTGGGAAAGTCCATGGGAGTGCGCAAACATAGCGGGGAATGAACCTCGACGTGCAACTCGCCTCAGACTTCCAGCGTGCCGACGTCCAGCATCTTGTCACGGTCGCGGTGTCGGGCGCCGTGATGCTCGGGTTCTGCCTTTTCGGCCGCGCTTGGACGGGCTCGGCACGCGAGCTCTGGATACGCCGCTCGTGGACCGTGGCGCTGGTGGTGTGCCACCTCACGAGCTTCGCCCTGGCCCTGTTGCGCTCCTTCGATCCCTACTGGAGCCTGCCGCTGCACCTCTGCAACCTGGCGGTGGTACCGGCCACGCTCGCGCTGTGGAACGAGTCCCGCTGGTCGCAAACCCTCACCTACTTCTGGGCCCTCGGGCTCTCGACCCAGGCCTTCCTCACGCCGATCCTGACCCAGGGGCCCCAAACCCTCGCCTTCTGGCTGTTCTGGGGTGACCACACCACCCTCGTCGGAGCCGCCTGCTACGTCGTCTGGGTACGGGGCTACCGCCCCCGACTGAAGGATGCCGTCATCGCCTTCGCGGCGACCGTGGCCTACGCAGTCATCATCTTGCCCATCGACCTGATCTTCGACTGGAACTACGGCTTCCTCGGTCCCCAGGACTTACCGGGAACACTGATCGAACTGCTTCCCCCCTGGCCGTTACGCGTCCTGGTGCTGCTGGGACTCGTCGGGCTCTGGTTCTTGCTGATGTGGAGGGTCTGGCCCCAGCGATCGCTACCGGAAGACGCCCCCCGGCGGGTAACGTGACCCCCATGGGACACTCATCCCCCGACGCGTCCACACTGATCTTGATCCCCACGGAGCTCGAGCTCGACCGCATCCGCGACCAGGGAGGGCTCCCTCCTGAGCTGGGAAGGATCGAAATCTGCGGCTTCGGTCCCATCGCGGCAGCGGCACGCACGACGCAACTGCTCGCGCGCCACCGACCCGAACGCTGTCTCCTCATCGGAATCGCCGGAGCCTTCGACATCGACCTGCATCCACCCGGTTCCGCGGTGTCGTTCGGATCGGTGGCGATCGAAGGGGTGGGCGTCGGCGCCGGCGCCAGCTTCGTGGGACCGCCCAGGCTGGGCTTTCCCCAGTGGCCCGCTCACGACGAAACCGGTGACGCAATTCACGAGGAACTGGCTCTCTCGAGCGAGACGGAGAGCGATGTGGAACTGCTCCTGACGACCTGCGCCGCTTCCGATGGGCCGGAACTGGCACGGGAGCGACGCAAGCGCTTTCCCAGGGCCAGCGCCGAAGACATGGAGGGGTTTGGCGTCGCCCTCGCCTGCCGCCTGCAGGCCACCGACCTGGCCATCGTGCGCGGTATCTCCAACGAAGTCGGAAACCGTGATTCCTCACACTGGCGTATCCCCCAGGCGCTCGCCGCAGCGCAACGCCGTGCGCTCGAACTGCTGGAAGAGCCGTGGGGTGAGCGCCCATGACCCGGAGCCTGCGCATCGGCATTTCGACCTGCCCGAACGACACCTTCACCTTCCACGCCCTCATGAACGGTGAGGTGTCGGTACCGGGCCTGGAGCTGGAGTTCACGCTGGCCGATGTGGAGGAACTCAACGAGGCCATGTTCGCCGGCCGCCTCGACGTGGCCAAGGTGAGCTTCCACGCCGCGCTGGAAAACGCGAAAAACATCGTCGTGCTGCCAAGCGGATCGGCGCTGGGCTTCGGCGTCGGCCCTGTCCTGCTGGGGGCCCCGGGACGCCAGCACTGGCGGGCAGACCAGGCCAGGCGGGTGCTGGCACCGGGGCGCTGGACGACCGCTTCGCTCCTGATGCGTCTCTTTCATCCGGAAGTGGACGAACTGGAACACCTCGTCTTCTCGGAAATCATGGCGGAGCTGGCCGCAGGGCGTGCGGACTACGGCGTGTGCATTCACGAGGGCCGCTTCACGTGGGAAGCGGCAGGTCTCTCGTGGATCGAAGACCTGGGCGCACGGTTCGAACGCGAAACCGCATCCGCACTTCCACTGGGTGGCATGGTCGCCCAGCGACGCCTATCGCAAGACGCACAGCGGTCCGTTGCGCTGGCCATCAGAGCCTCCCTGCAATGGGCCCGGCTTCACCCCGATGCTTGCCTGCAGTCGATGCGCCGCTTCGCCCAGGAAGAGACCGACGACGTGCTCTGGCAGCATGTCGATCTCTACGTCAACGAATGGACGAGCGAACTCGGTGACGAAGGGCGCGCGGCTCTGAATTCCCTAGCAGAACTCGCGCGGCAAAGGGGCCTCCTCGCCTGTGGTGAGGCGCTTCACGTCCTGGAGGCCCCATAGAGCGACCGCCGCGCCCCTACGAGCGGGCCTACGGCGGCCTTGGTCCGGTTGTGGGCGAGACTCCTGGGTCAGTCCCCGCCCTCCGCGCCACCCGCGTCGCGAAGCTCGAGCATTTCCTTGCGGATGTCTTGGGCGATCGCCTTCACTTGCTGCATGGCCTTCCGCACGCGGGAGGTGGCTGCCTTGTTGCCTTTTTCCGCCTTCTCGACGTCGCCGCGAATGGCATCAACGGCAGCAATCAGATTCTCGTAGTTCTGAGTCATGGGAGGTGTGCTCTTGGGCGTCCTCTTGAGTTCGGGGTGTAAGGGGCAAAAACGACGTTCTCGACGCCCCAGGCGGGTATTGCAAACAGAAGCGTGGGGGCGGTGCAAGCCGTTTGCCCCCCCCGGGAAGCGGGTTTTTTCCCCTCCCGCCCTGCGCAGCCTTCTCAAACAGACCTAAGTTATTGCGCGTGTGCAACTTAGAGATGTCGCAGGGTCCCGATCCAGGCCACGAGACTTGGCAAAGAAAGCGGGCTCAAAGGCCCCCCAGTCCGCGCACGAGCCCCCACTCCCCCGCCGTGACCGGAGTGATCGAGAGTCGGTTGCCCCGCCGCAGGATGAGCATGTCGCCCAGCCGGACCTCACCGCGCAGCCTTTCCAGGGGGACGAATTGCGGGCACTTCTCAACGGCCTGGACGTCGACCACGTACCAGCGCGGATCCTGCTTCTCGCTCTTCGCATCGAAGTGGGCGTCCCGGGAATCGAACTGCGTGGGATCGGGGTAGGCGGCGCTCGCCACCCGGGCGATACCGGCGACCCCGGGCGCCTTGCAGCTGGAATGGTAGTAGAGGATTCCATCGCCCACACGCATCCCGTCGCGCATGAAGTTACGCGCCTGATAGTTACGCACCCCATCCCACGGGGTGGTCTTGCCCTTCGCCCTCCACAGGTCATCGAAGGAAAAAACGTCCGGTTCGGACTTGATCAGCCAGTACTTAGCGCGTGCGGCCAACTTCAGACGATCTCGAAGGGAAGAAGCTCTCCGGGGCGGTATTCGCGTCTCAGTGCAACGGGCGGAGCGAGGATCTCCTGCAGAATGATTCCACGGCGCCAGCCGTCGATCGTACCGGGCACGAAACCCACGGTCGGTCGACGGAAACTCCGGGACCGGGATTGCAGCTGTGTCTCGAGGCCGGATCCCGCCAGGGGCTCCGAGACACCCACCACCAATCCTCCGTCGAACCTCGGCACACCGGACTCCTCATCGGCTTGCAGCGCTTCCGCCAGGTGTCCAAGGCGAGGCCGCTTCAACGTGCCAGAACTCCCAATCAGCCCTTCGGGGCGGAAATCACGGTCCGAGGAGCGAGGAACCGAGATCTTCGGTTCCTCGACCTCGACGCGTTCGATCAGGTACTCCGCTGGTGTCGGATCCAGGGCATCGTCCCATCGCTTCTCGGGCAGCGGACGGGGGGACTTCCTCGCTGCCCGCTTACCGGCAGCGGGAGCTTCTGACGTTTGCGAAAGCTCGATGCCGAACGTGCGGGCGACGGCCTTGACGATGCCTGAAAGAAAGCGCAGGGCCAACGGCACGAGAAAAACCAGCACGTAAATGAGCTCGTCGAAGTCGAGCCCCATCCTGAATCCCGCTTGAGAGAGAAACACCACCGGGCCCTAGGGTGTGTCCGTCTCGGACTTGGTGTCGCCCACCTGGGCGATGCCCGTGCGCATCTTCGTGTCGGACTGGATGTTTTGGAGCCTCTGCAGGTCCATCACCCCCAGGTTGCCGCTGCGCAGGGCGTCGGCCATGGCCTTCGGTACCTCCACTTCTGCAAGCACGACCTTGGCCCGGTTTTCGACGACGCTGGCCTTGAACTCCTGCTCGGCCGCAACCGCCATCGCGCGGCGTTTTTCCGCCAGTGCCTGGGCGACGCGCTTGTCGGCCTCCGCCTGGTCCGCCTGGAGGCGAGCTCCGATGTTGTTGCCTATGTCCACATCGGCGATGTCCACCGACACGATCTCGAATGCCGTTCCGGCGTCGAGCCCGCTGCCGAGAACGGTTTTGGTGATTTCGTCGGGGTTCTCGAGAACCGACTTGTGCGAATCCTTCGAGCCGATGGTCGACACGATGGCTTCGCCGACTCGCGCGATAATCGTTTCCTCGCCGGCCCCACCGACCAGACGGTTCAGATTCGTACGCACCGTCACGCGGGCCTTGGCGAGCACCTGAATCCCGTCCTTTGCGATGGCCGCAACCTCGGTCTTTCCCGAGGCGGGATTGGGGCAATCGATCACCTTGGGCGTGACGTAGGTTCGCACGGCATCCAGGAGGTCCCGGCCCGCGAGGTCGATGCCCGCGGCGGTCTCGAAGTTCAAAGGGATCTTGGCCCGGTCCGCAGCGATCAGCGAACGTACTACCCGCGGCACGTCGCCGCCGGCCAGGAAGTGCGCCTCGAGATCCTGCTTGTCGATGTCGGAGATACGCGCCTGAACCAGATTGACCCTGGCGTTGACGATCGTCGCCGGACTGACTCGCCGCAGACTCATCCCCACCATGTCGAGCAGACCGACCCCGGCTTTCGTGAGGATTGATCGCACCCAGAGGTTCGCATAACGAAGAAAGACGAAGAGGAAGATGAGAAGTGCGGCAGCGATGGCAAAAAACATCGCCAGTTTCGGGAATCCCATCGATTCTGTTTCCCGGAGTACGAACGAGAGCATCTTGGGTTGTGGCCTTTCGATTGTCGGCTTGTTGAAGAGAACGATGGCTGCGCTATGTCGCCTGGGCCGGAGGGTCGGCGAGTCCGCGAATGATCACACGGTTGCCCTGAACCTCGATCACCTCGATCTGGGTTCCAGCGGTGACCCACTCCCCTCGAGTGACCACATCGATCCGACGTCCGTCGAAGCGAGCGATTCCGGCGGGCCGGCAGTCGGCGTCGAGCGTCCCGCGCTGCCCGAGCAGCTCGGTTAGGGTCTGGTCGACACCGGCCTGACTGTCGAACGAAAGCCCATCGAGCACCATGTGCTTGCCCACCGGGCTCTTGGGGAATATGCGAAACCCGCCCACGATCACCAGAGGCACGAGGATCGCCGTCGCGACGAGGAAGACGAGCCCGGCGGACGTACTTTCCTGAAAGGCAAGGGCCACGGAGACCACCACCGCCACGGTGGCCAGCACCGAGAGGATGCCGAAGCTCGGAAAGAGAATCTCGGCCAGGATCAAGACCAGCCCGAGTCCAAGCAAGAGCATGGGGAAGATCATACGCTGAGGTTCTCCTTGCTCTCCCAATCGACGGATTCAGGGGCGACGACCAGTCGCCCGTCGTCCATGGCTCCGACGACGCGGATACGCCCGTCACGCGAGATCTCTCCCCCGTCCGAACGAGCTTCAAACTCGGCCGCCGGGTCCGCATCGAGAACCACCTTGCCTGCCGGGCGCAGGCGCGTCAACGCGCGACCGCACGCACCGATGTTCGCCACCCCCTTGCGTTCTCTATCGCCCGCGCTCGGGATCGCCCGCGCCGGAGCTTCAAGGATCAGCTTGGAGAAGACCGGGGTCTTTGGAAGCACCCTCGAGAAGCCCCATATGAAGATCAAGGACGCAAAAGCGGACACCACGACGCGGAAGGACTCATCGAAGAGGATCCGTCGATCCAACGCGTATTCGAATCCCGTACTGTTGCCTGCGAAGGACCAGATCAGCCCCGCGACGCACAGGAGCGCTCCGAGCCCACCCACCCAGATCGTCCCGGGCATCAGGAACAATTCCGTCGCTACCAGCCCGACTCCGAGGGCGATGAGAACGATGTGAGGAATGTCGGCCAGGCCGACGAGATAGCGGCCGAAGAGCAGGGTCGCAATGCACACCACAGAAAGCACACCCGGTAATCCAAAGCCCGGCACCTTGAGCTCTAGAAAGGCGAAGACAAAGGCTGCGATGAGAAGCAGGGGCGTCAAGGTGTACAACCAACCGGCGAGGTCCTCCGAACGCGTACGCCGCACCTCGGAGGGAATTACGGATCCGACACCGATCTTGCCGATGACCTCCCCGATCGATTCCGCCAGACCATCGGCGAGCCCCAGCTCCACGGCTTCCCGTCCGGTGGCGTTGAAGAGCTCCCCGCGCGCACAAACGGTACGCTCGAAACGCACCTCGTCGCCGCGCCTTCTCAAGTCCTCGAGGGCGACCGCCGAGATGAGACGCAACTCACCGTCAATGCGCACCTCGAGCACCTCCACCTCGGGATCGACCATCGCTTCGGCGACCAATCCGGGCCGACCGCGTTTTTCCGCAACGCCCCTGAACTCGCCACGCAGCGCGGAGGAGAGCTTCTCCTTGACCTCATCGTCCTGGGACGCCGGCATCAGGCCGGCGGGCCCGATCGAGACCGGCAGGGCGGAACCGATCGTGGCGTGTTCGCGCATGTAGAGCCGCTCGCAAGCCATGGCGAGCAAGGACCCCGCCGAAAGGGCTCGATCGTGCACCCAGCAGACGGTTCCGATTCCCTGGTCAGAGGCGTCGAGCAGCGCGCTGGCCAGCTTCCACATCAACTCGATCTCGCCCCCGGGCGTGTCGACTTCGAGCAGAAGCCGGTCGTCGCGTTTGCCCGCCTCACGCAGGGCGCGCGAGAGCAAGGCCTGGGTGCCGACGTCGAGAGGGCCTTCGATGCGAACGTGGGTGACGCCACCCGACTCATGCTCCCTCTGGTGGGGAACCAAGGCGCATAGCCCCACGAGTCCCAAGGGCCCCAGAAACACGGACCGAAAACTCACCTCCCGGCGAGAGAGCGAGCGACCTTTTCCCAAGTACTTCATCGGAGCCACATTATCTCGCAGCCGAGGATAGCGGATCTAGCCTCCGGAAGCGGAAGAGTGATCGCTCCTTCGCACCACTCCCTTCCACATTCAAGCCAGCATGCTCGTCTCGCTGCTCTTCGCACTGGGCCAGGCCGCCCACTCAGATCCTCCGAAACAACCCCCCACTGGACCGGGGGGCGCGGAATATACCCACGAGGGGGTCGCGAGAACGCTCTTTGAGGGCCCCTTCGAGAACGGCAGCCGGGCTTCCTTCTGGCTCTTCGAACCCACCCCACCTCCGACCGACGCAGCTCCCACCATCGCCTTCTTCCATGGTTTCGGGGCCGGCGATCCTGCCAACTACGGCGCCTGGATCGATCACCTGGTCCGCCGTGGAAAGGTCGTCGTTTTCCCGCTCTATCAGTCCTCCGAGCGGGGGGGGTCGGATCCGGAGGGGTTCACCAGCGCAGCCATCGATTCCTTACGGAGAGCCCTGCAGGTGCTTTCGGACGGAGAGCACGTGGCTCCGGATCTCGACCGCATCGCCTTCGCCGGTCATGCGATCGGTGGGATGGTAGCCGTCGAGGTCGCTGCCCGCGCCCCGAAGGCGGACCTGCCCTCTCCCAAGGCCCTGTTCGCCATCGAGCCGGGTTTCACGGACACGGGGCGCTTCGGAGTTTTTCCACGTGCCGATCTCTCGCTTATCGCGAAGGGAACCTTGCTGCTGAGCCTGGTCGGTGATGCGGACAGCATCGCGGGCGATCTCGAGGCGAGTCGGATCTACCTCGAGACCACCTCGATCCCGGCCGACGACAAGGACATCGTCGTGCTCCACTCCGACGACCATGGCCGACCCGCCCTGAACGCACATCACCTGGCGCCGCTTTCGATCGACCGGCGCTACACGGCGCGGAAGCACGACACTCCCCTCGGTCCACGCGAGGAAACGGATGCGCTGGACTACTTCGGTCTGTGGAAGCTCTTCGACGCGCTATGCGACGCCGGCTTCGATGGCCTGAACCGCGAGTTCGCCCTCGGCAACACGCCCGAGCAGCGCTACATGGGCGTGTGGAGCGACGGCTGGCCCGTAGCCGAGATGGGCGTGATGGATCTGGAGTAGGGATCTACACGAGGTCCGTGTCGCCCAGCGTGTAGTACCAATTGCGTCGCAGCCAGGGCGGGTCGAAACGCCGCACGCAGGTCCTCGCCACAAAGGGGTACTGTGTCGGAGCAGCTCGAAAGCCCGCTTCTTGAAACCGGATCCAGTCCGGAACGGTTTCCGGGAAAACCGCCGTCAGGCGCTCCGCCGAACTTGCCCGGGCTTTTTCCACGAGCCACGCCCAAAGAGCATTCGCCGCGGCCCCGTCGTCGGGATGCACCAGCCAATCGCAAACGAGTCCCTCCTCGAATCCGTCGAAACTACCGTGAGAATACACGGCATAGCCGCGGAGCTCGCCGCCGAGTCGAGCGGTCGCGATGGAGAACCGGCACTCGGGGTGGCGGACGAAGCGCCAGTCCAGCTGGGGCTGATCGCGCACGGCGATGGCCTTGTAGCAGTGTGCGACCTTCCGAAAGAATTCGACCGTATCCTCGGGAAACGAAGCGGGCTCCTCGACGCTGATCCCGGATGCGCCCTGGAGTCGCACTTCGGCGGGTGCGCAGCTCAGCTTGAGCTGGGTGCGCACGACCTCGTACTGAACGAGGGCCTTGCCGATGCGCATGGCGACCGGAACCGGGGCGCCCCAGTAGAACGCGTGTAGCCGGGCGCCTTCGCCACCGGTGTGGCCGATGAAGGAGTTCGACAGGGTGGCGGAGAGGCTCACGCGCTGAAGTCCACGGCGGTAAGCCGGATCGACCATGCTGTCGACCATCTGGCCGCACAAGCTCGGTCTCCCCTCGAGCAGCAACCTCTGATTGATGAATCCGTGGTGGGCGGCCACGCTGCCGTCGGGGGCCTCCGCGTGAATCAGGAGTTTCCCGGAGGGATTGTCCAGGTACTGCCAG
This sequence comes from Planctomycetota bacterium, assembly GCA_002683825.1. GTDB lineage: Bacteria > Planctomycetota > UBA1135 > UBA1135. Next base: position 34,519 of record NYUD01000086.1, on the reverse strand, counting down.
CGCCAAAAATCGAGTGAGCGGGGCCGGAAGTTCGGATCCGCCTTGGCGAACACGCGGTTGAAGGCGGCCACGATCCTCTCCTCTTCGCCGGGTTCCCACTCCTTGAGCAGGAAGTCACCGACCCGAAAGGTCTTGCCTGTCATCCCGGATGTGATCGGAGAATCGCTCATGACGACGGCCTAGACGATCAGGGTGTCGGCCAGGGTGCTGAACCACTGCGTGCGCAGCCAGAAAACATCGAAGCGGCGAGCGCTGGTTCGCGCTATCCACATGCGTTCGGCATCGGTGGCCAGAAAGCCCGCGCGCTGGAAGCTGTCGAACCAGGGCGACCACTCGGGCAGAAGACAAAAGAGTTGCTGCACCCCTTGCGTCCGCCCATGGGCTTCGAGCGCGCGCAGAAGAAGCCGGCCGACTTCGGGCTCGTCCGTGGGCACCAGCCAATCGCAAATCAACCCCTTCGTCTCCTCCCCCCACTGCCCCTTGCGGAATACGGCATAGCCCCGCAAGACCCCGTCGTCGTCGCGCACGCCGAAGTTCTCATAGTCGTATCCGGGGCGCTCGACGAAGCGGTGATTCAAGAAACCCTCGTCTCGAATCGCGCTCGCTCCGAATTTCGCGGCGCACCGATCCCACAACCAACGCGCCTGGTGATCGAAGCGCTCCATGAGTTCTACCTCCGCGGGCAAACCCTCCGCAGCGTTCCCGACGGAAAGTGTCAACGCAACCTGCGTGCGGATGGTTTCGTATGCCAGAAGCTTGCGACCCAGACGCCACTCCTCGCGTGTCGGCCAGCCGTAGTAGATGAAGTCCCCATCGATCCCCTGCTCGGAGAAAAATTCGCGGCACAGACGCGCAAACAGACCGCGCTTTCCGAGCCGCGCGCGATGGGAGATCGCGACAAAACCCCCGAGAAGCTCGGCGAAAAGAACCTGCCTGCCTTTCATCCACATCGTGTGACGGGCAGCGGAGAGGTGGCCGACGATCTCCTTCTCCTCCCAGGCCAGCAAGGTCCGCGTCCCGCTGGGATGGGCCAGGAACCAGGCCAGCTCCTCGGAGCTCAGCGCATGCCCTTGTTGTACACATCCCCCACGATGGGCGTTCAGAGCTTCGAGGAGCGAGGCCTCATCGCCCTTCTGCAGGGGGCGGATTTCAATCGCCAAGGTTCTGGAGGGTGGGGGATGGCGGGAGTGCATGGGAATCGAACCCACCGGCCCCGCTGTTCACGAGGCCCTACCGGCTTTGAAGACCGGGCGGCACACCAGCACCGATCCACTCCCGCTGGGTGCAGGCATTAAGGCGCTCGCACCCGCGAACCTCAAGAGCAAGGAGGAGGTCCTAGGCCGAAGGATCCAAAAAGAGCCGCCCCGGAGCGCCGGAAAAGAGCCCCTCGGGCAACCCGCCGCAAAAACGGCGCAAGCGCGGCGGGCGATCGGGATAGCGTGGATCGACTCCCAGGAAACCGACCGAGAAGGCCAGTCCCCGCTCGAGCTCGAGCTCGTCCAGCGGCGAAAGGCGCAGGCGGACGCCGGGTCCTCCGACGCGCGAGCGCGCCCCCAGGCGCAGGAGCGCTTGCACGTCGTGCAGGCCGCCCGGATCCTCGACCCGTGCCAGCACCTCGCCCTGACGCAGGCGCAGGGTCATCGTGGCCGAGGGGTCGCTGGCCCTCTCGCGCAACATCGCCAAGCGAGCGGTATCTCGCCGCAGGGAAAGGCTGCGCACCCGCTCCAGGGGCGCATCAAGAATCAAACTCTCCTCGGGACGCCCGGGCCCTCGGCGCCACACGTAGCGCGCGAACAGCGATGGATCCTCGCCCGGCGAAAAACTGCCACCGGAGATGTCGAGCTCCACGACCTCCTCTTCGCCCACTCCCAGACGAATGGCCTCGGGAAGTCCCTCGACGCGAAACGCCCCACCTCGAACGACGATGGCGAGGGCGACCGCGACCGGGAATGGAAAGGGGTTGCGAATGCTCAGGGGAACCTGCCAGTGCCCCGACCACACCCCCGAGGTGGATTTCGGATCCAGCTTGGAGGAGGGGTCCATCAGCACCTCCAGGCGCGGAACCTGCAGCGGGTGGCCGCCGGAATCGTCGGGCGCGAGGTGTGTCAATGCGCGCACCGACAGCGCGCGTTCGGGGTAGTTGGTGTTGAAGCCGAAGAGCGGTGTGCGACAGGCGGCGTACAGATCCGCCGGATCGTCGACCGCCCACGACCATTTTTCGCAAGGCCATTCCGTCCGGCCGACCGCCACCCGAAAGCCGCCGGGGCCGGTCCCGTAGGCGTCGATAGCTTCATCCGCCACGAAGCGCAGGTCGTCCTCGGACGCTTCGACCGAAAGCAGCATCGTCGGCAGGTGCAGGTCACGCGCCTCCAGACACACGCGCCTGGAGAACGACGCGAGCCGAACGGTCAAGGGCTCGCGTCGTTCCGCCAGAAGGCGCGCCACCTCACCGACGAGTCGTGAATCCTTGAGGTCGATCATGTGCTGGGGAAGGGCTCCGGCCTCGTCACGCATCAGCTCGAGCGCCTCTTCGAAGAGCGGCAGGGGTTCACCGGCGAAGCGCTTGTCGAACCACCCACCCGCATCGACACCGCTGAGCTCCGGCAGCGTGCGCCTGGCCACGGGCCCGCGAGCGTCGGTGGTCCGATCCAGGGTGTCGTCGTGAATCAGAATCGCCTCCCCACTGGCGCAGGCGCGCAGATCGTATTCGACCCCATCGGTCCCGAGCTCGAGGGCGCGCAGCATGGCCGCCAGGGTGTTCTCGGGCGCCTCCCGGGACGCCCCCCGATGTCCCAGGATCCACGGCGGCCCCGGAACCTTCTGACCCCGATCTCCGATCCCCTCCTGCGACTTGAACATCGAGCGGAGCTACCGAAGGACGATCCCAACCGACTCGGGCTCGGTGAAAACGCCGATCCGATGGACCGGCAGATCCCGTTCCGTCAGCGCCGCCTCGAGGAGAACTGCCCTCTCCTCCGGAACGACGATCAGGAGACCGCCCGAGGTCTCCGCATCGAAGAAGAGTCCCACGTGTGCCTCCACCAACCCTTTCCCGATCGACACCTCGCCACCGAAGGTTTCGCGCCCGCGTTTCATCGCGCCCGAGAAAAGACCTCGCTTTGCGAGTTCGAGTGCACCGGGGAAGAGCGGCACCGAATCGACCTCGACCGTGAAAGTAACCTCGCTCGAGCGCGCGATGTTCATCGCGTGACCGACCAGGCCGAAGCCCGTGATGTCCGTACACGCGTGGGCATCGGACAGGTCCATCGCCTCCGCCGCGCGGTCATTGAGCACCGCCATCTGACGTGCCGCCGGTTCGACCTCCTCCCAGGAGATCTTCCGCAGCTTGGCCGCCGTCGTCATACATCCCATGCCGAGGGACTTCGTCAGGTAGGCGACATCCCCCGTCCGGGCGCCCGCATTCGCGCGAACGCGACCGGGATCGATCAGGCCCGTGACGGAATAGCCAAACTGCACATCCGATTCGACCGTGTGCCCGCCCGCCAGGACGGCGCCGGCTTCGCGCACTTTGGCGGCTCCGGCGCGCATGATCTCGACGCGCCACTCTTCGGAAAAATCCTTGGGGAAACCCGCGATCGCGAGCGCGCTGAAGGGTCGCCCCCCCATCGCGTAGACGTCTGACAATGAGTTCGCCGCCGCGATCTCACCGTACAGCGCGGGATCGTCGACGACCGGCGGAAAGAAGTCGACCGTCTGCACCAACGCAACGCGGGCGTCGGGCAGACCTTCGGTTTGCCCGAGCCTCACGACACCGGCATCGTCAAAACTCTCCGGCCCTACGAGCAGCCGCTCGTCGTCCACAACCACCGTCTGCCGCAAGACCTGCGCCAGTTTGCCCGGGGGCAACTTGGCAGCTCACCCCGCGCCGGCGGCGTAGTCGGTCAGTCTTTTTTTCTTTAGCAGGGCCATGGGGGGAACTCTAGTTGGGGAAGAGCCCCGTGAACAGATCGCCGTGCTCCGATTTCCGGGGCGCACCCCCCCTGTTCGCGGAGGGCAGCCGGCCTGAGGAAAGCGCATGCGGCCGATCGCTCCCGATCCAGGACGAGGGGAAAGGGCCATGCGTAAGATGCAAATCCCCGGCCTGCCGCAAGGCTCCGGCCGCAACCTGATCCGGATTGGTTAGTCTCTCGCCCCCATGCCGGGGCCCCTGCACGCCGTCGACTGGGCGATCGTTCTCGCCTACATCGCCTTTTCGATCTGGGTCGGTGCGCGCTTCGCCAAGCGCGCCGGACAAAACGTAGAGGAGTACTTCCTCTCCGGGCGCAGGCTTCCGTGGTGGGTTGCGGGAACCTCGATGGTGGCGACGAGCTTTGCGGCGGACACGCCCCTGGCGATCTCCGGGTGGGTGCGGGAGTACGGAATCTGGAAGAACTGGGCCTGGTGGTGCTTCGCCGTCAACGGCGTTCTGCAGGTCTTCCTCTTTTCCCGCTGGTGGCGACGCGGAAACGTGATGACCAAGGCCGAGATGGTCGAACTACGCTACGGCGCTGGCTCGCAGCTCTTGCGCGGCGTCTTGGGCATCCTGCATGCGACGGTGATCAACACGATCATCATGAGCTGGGTGCTCTTGGCGGCCATGAAAATCCTGGGGGTCCTGTTCGAAGTGGAGCCGCTACAGGCCCTGATCGTCGCCAGCCTGATCGCACTACTCTACTCCTGGTTCGCGGGCTTCTGGGGCGTCGTGGTCACCGACATGGTGCAGTTCGCAATGGCCATGACAGGGGCGATCGTGCTCGCCACGCTCGCGTGGAACGCTGTTGGCGGCAGCGCGGCCATCGCACAGGCCGCGAGCGATGGAATCCTGTCTCCCGAGACCCTGGCCCTGATGCCCCCGCCCGGGCCGGGCGGCCTCTTCGACGCTTCCTACTGGACGGTATCCTTTGCGGCGGCGGCGGTCTATCTGGGCTTCTCGTGGTGGGCCGCGGAGTCGGTCGATGGGAGCGGCACGATCGTTCAACGCATCTGTGCATCGCGCGACGATCGCCAGGGCATGCTGGCCGTGCTCTGGTACAACCTCGCGCACTACGCCCTGCGTCCCTGGTGCTGGATTCTCGTGGGCCTGGCTTCGCTCCTGGTCCTGCCCAAGATCGAAGTGACGGCCCCCGCCCCCGGAACGATCGTCTCCAGGAGCGAGACCGAGATCGTCTTCAAGCCGAACCTGGAGGACGGCGCGCCGATCACGCTGGCCCTCGATCGGGCTCCTGCCGAGGTGGATTGGAAGCCCTATCCGACCGACGCTGCCGCGAAGGGCAACCGGGTCGAAGAGGGCGAGGTCCTAGCGCGCACCGACCCCGAACGGGCCTACATCGTGATGGCGCGGCGCTACCTGCCGATCGGTCTCCTGGGACTGGTCGCCGCCTCCCTGCTGGCGGCCTTCATGTCCACCATCGACACCCACGTGAACCTCGCGTCTTCGTTCTTCGTGAACGATGTGTACCGCCGCTTCATCGTGCCTGACGCCCCGGCCGGAGAGTACGTGCTGGTCGCCAAGCTCGCCAGCGTCGCCGCCCTCGCCATCGCAGGACTGTTCGCCTGGCAAGCGGATTCGATCGTCGATCTGTTCATGTTCTTCTGGGCCCTTTTGGGCGGTGTAGGCCCCATCTATCTCCTGCGCTGGCTGTGGTGGCGCATCCGGCCCTCGACCGAGGTCACCGCCATGTTGGCTTCCCTGGTCACGACCGTGACGCTCACCATCGGCGACTTCACGTTCGCGGACAGCGCCCTGAGTCCGGGAGGAGCGCTGGCACCGGAAGGGCGGCTCCTGATCGTCGTCGCCGTCTCATTGACCGCCGCCTTTGTCGCCCTTTTCCTGACGAAGAAACCGGCTCCCGAGAACCTCGTCCCCTTCTACACCCGGGTACGCCCACTGGGTTTTTGGGGACCGGTTCGCGAACTCTGTCACGAACTCCCACCCTCCCGCGACCTCGCCCCCGCGGTCGTCGGCTCGCTGGGTGGATTGGCCTTGATCTTCGGGACGACCCTGGGCCTGGGCTACCTGTTCCTCGCCCGAACCGGGCCCGCGCTCATCTCCCTCACGGTCTTGCTCGCCGGCGGGGTCGCCGTCGCCTGGGCACTGTTGCGCTTGAGAACGCAGCCCGCGAGCCGGCCCTAGCGGTTCTTCGAGCGCAGGAGCCCCCGGATCCCTTTCGGCCGCATCCCGTCGCGCCATTTCGGGGTGACACGGCCGTCGGCAAGGGAGAGCACGACGGCATAGGCGTCCCGGGTCGCTGCCGCGAGGTGGGCGTAGTCCATCTCGTCGACCCCCAGGATGACGCCCCTCGATCGCTCGACCGGAAAGCTCGAAAGGGAGTGTGAGATCACGCCCCGCGCACCGTTCTCGAGATCCCCCAGGACCACATACATCCTCGAGTTCGGATGGGGATCGGTCGCGATAACGGTCCCGTACTCGAGCGTGAGCTCGTGCAGGTCGCTACGCTCCTCACCGGTGATCCAGATGCGCGCTTCTTCGTCCGCAAGTTTCGGATCCGAACGGCCGAACCGATCCAGGTTGATCCACGCCACGGTATCTTCGATCGGCACTACGGGATCATCCAGGTAACCGTCGAGCCCGAGCCGGTCGTATTCCCAACCGCAGCTCAAGACAAAGACGATCGTGCGGGCCGGAGGGTCGCCGCCGGCGAATGCTTCCGCCAGTTCGAGCAGCGCGGCGACTCCGGTCGCCTCATCGACCGCCTGTGCGACGCGGGACGCGGAATTCGGAGAGCCACGACCGGGCGTGTCGTAGCGCGCCGAGACGATGACGGCCTGCCCCGCCAGCTCGGGGCGCCCCTGCGCACCGACGCCGGGAATGCGCGCGACGAGGTTGACGGCCGGGATGTTCGTCTCCTCGACCTGGACCAGGAGTTGAGCCGACACCGGCCCGTCCGTGACGAAGCGACGTAGCATGTCGCCCCGCAGAACGATCCGTTCGCAACCCTCGGATCGATCCAGTTCGGACCTGGACAAGATCTTCGGCCTGGGCGCGGAGGGCTTGTTGAGGGGTTTGGCGTGTCTGGCGTCGACGTTGACCTCCAACTCGAGTCCAAACCCCCTCAGGTCCTCGAGCTTGGAGGTCTTCAGGACATTCCGACGACGCTGCGCCGTTCCCTCGACATAGATGGCCACACGGGGATCCGGATCGGGCGCAAACTTCTTGAAGATGCTCACGGACCGGATCGGAAGGTTCTTAGTCCCCGCAGCGCAGCCGCGGGGGAAGAGCTGGAAGTCGACCCCGCTGATTCCGGAGAACTTCTCACCGGATTCCAGGGTGAAGACGAGTTCGGGCGGTGCTTCGTAGCGAAGATCGATGAGGGCGAGTTCCTGGGAGTAGGAATCCCCCTCGCCCGGTTTCAGGCCCAGCCGTTCAAAGCGCGCCGCGATGTAGTCCGCAGCCGCCCGGGCTCCCGCCGAGCCGAGCCGTCTGCCCTCCGAGCCCACCAGGGCCTTCACATGCCCGGCCAGGGCGGCTTCGGTGATCGCCGCCTCCTGCGATTGCCGGGCCGAGCCCGTGAGAGGAGCCGTGACAAGGAACGGGACGAACAGGAGGGAGGGGATCCTAAACATGGGAGATCGCGGTGACGGTGTTGTCAGCGGCGAGTATGGTCTGGCGCACACGGTATGGGAATCCCCAGGCAGGAAGACGACGTTCCCCTCGAAAACCGAAGCGGCTCCCGAGGGGAGGCAGGGGCAAGCGCTCTACGTGCAGGGTTGCTGGCCATGGGGTTTTCGGCGTTTACGTATCTGACACTGCGAGGGTTGGGGCAGGCTCACCTCTTCGGCGACGAATTCCACAGCGTACGCAATCTAGGCCATTCCTTCGGGGAATTGGCCGGTCTCTACGACGCCTTCGGGTCGGGATTGCTGCTTCCCCTCGCACAGAAGATCGCGGTCGATCTGGCGGGTGCGGGATTGTGGGCCTATCGCGCGCCTTCCCTTCTCGGCGGCTTCCTGGCCCTGTTGCTTTGCTACCCCTGCGCCCGACGCCTGGTGGGCCCGGCGCCGGCCGCCCTCGTAACCCTCGCCCTGGGTTCGAGCCCGAGCTTCATCTTCTACACCCGCTACGGACGCGGCTACGCCCTGGCGTCGCTCTTCGCCCTGTTCCTGGCCTACGCCCTGCTACGGCTCGGCGAGGATTCTTCGTCCGGACGCAGGCGGCTCTTCTGGGCGGCTTCGGTCGCCGTCTCGGGGGCACTTCTTCCCTACGCTCACCTGTTCTCCGCCAGCAGTGCCCTCTCGATCGGCGCCGCGGGTTGGATCGGAATCGAAGCGCGTCGCGGGACGCTCCAGCACCCCGTTCCCTCCCGACGCCCGATCCTCCTGGCCCTTGCGGCAGCCGCACTCCTGAGCGTCCTGCTGCACCTTCCGGCCTGGGAAACGCTCTGGGACTTCCTCGATAAGAAGGCCCTTGCGGGTGCCGGAGGCGAGTTCGGACCGGGCGACGTGGCCACGATCCTGTACGGCAACCGAGGCTTCGGGTGGATCGCCCTGGGGGCCCTCCCGATGGCGCTCTTTGTCCTTTGGAGACGGGACCCCCGGCGCGCCTTCTTCCTGGGAAGCGCGGCGCTCGGGCCGGCGCTTGTGCTGTGTGTCGCGCGGCCTCCCGGACTGGCCTACGCCTACGCGCGCTATCTGCTGCCCAGCCTCCCGTTCCAGTGGATGCTGATCGCCTGGCTGGCGGCCTACACCGCACGCATCCTCTTGAAGAGACACGCGACGGAGAGTGTGACTCTCCTGGGCGGCGCGCTGCTTCTCGCTGCACTGTACTTCGCCGGTCCCCTGCCCCGCACGGGCCGGGGCCCCTTCGCCAACTCGAATCTCGCCCTGACGCCACTCGAGGCTTTCGACGCACCCTGGCCGCGGCGCTCGAAGTTCTACGGGGTGATGGAGGAGACGCGGGAGGACGTCACGCTGATCGAGGCGCCCGAGCTCTGGAACCGCTCCGGCCTCTTACACCGCAGCGCCTGGTTGCAGCACGGAAAGAACATCGTGGTCGGATTCGTGTGGGAACAGAGGCCCGAACGCGTCCCGGGGGGGCCCTACGTGGACCTGAACGATCGCGATGCGCTGGCGAGCGTCCAGGCCGATTACCTGGTCTTTCACAAGAACATCTATGAAGAGCTCACCAACTACTGGGCCTTCGTGTGGAACCAGGTCTGGCCGAAAATCGAAAATGCCAGGAGCCAGGCCTTCATGGACGCCCATTCCCAGTACGGCTTCGTGAAGCAACGCTTCGAGCCCCTGCGGGCCCTGGAGAACCGTTTGAGAAAGGACCTCGGCCTGCCCGCCTTCGAGGACCACCTGGTGGTGGTCTGGGACCTCTCGCGCCGCTGAATCGTTATTTTTCAGCAGATCTCTCCTAAGAAATCCGGCCGCCGATCGTTGCATCGCGCGGACGGAGAGACCGCTTGACCCAAAGACCTGAAACCGACCGAGCAAACCTGGACCCACACACGTTGAATCGGCAGGAATTGGATCACCAGGCACTGGATCGGGAGGAATGGCTCCTCGCCGCGCTCGCGCGGTTCGAACGACGGTTGTGCCTCTACGCCGCCCGCCTCCTCGGCGACGCGGAGCGGGCGCGGGACGTCGTTCAGGAGACCTTCCTCAGGTTGTGCTCGGAAAGGCGCAGCCATGTCGATGGGCATCTCGGCGAGTGGCTCTTCACCGTCTGCAAACACCGCGCGCTCGATGTGCGCGCCAAGGAGAACAGCATGCAAACGACAGTGAAGAACGCGGTGGAGCTGCAACTCCACGAGACGGCGGACGGCAGGGACTCCCGCCGGCTCGACCCCGCGCAAATCGCCGAACAGTCGGAAGAGCAGGGTCGCGTCGCGGCCCTGCTCGAGCGCTTGCCGGCGAATCAACGCGAGGTGCTCTACCTGAAGTTCCAGCAAGGCCTCTCGTACAAGGAGATCGGCAAGGTGACCGGGCACTCGGTCGGCAACGTCGGCTTCTTGATTCACACGGGGATGAAGACTCTGCGCGGGAAGGTGGCGAGCGACGATCAGGTCGCGAAACAAAAGGACGGCACGCGATGAAAAGGAACGAAAACCACGAAGAGGATCCGCGCCCGTCGGCGTACGTCCTGAACGAACTCGGCGCGCAGGAGCGGCAGGCCTTCGAAGCCGAACTGGAACACAGTCCGGCGCTTCGTGCCGAGGTCGCTCAACTGCGGGAGCTGGCGGACATGCTGCAGGCGGAGCTCGGCAGCGAAGCCTTGACGCTGAGCGATGCACAACGCACCGCGATCGTCGATCGCGCTCGCAACCAGCCAAACGAGATGGGCGTGCAAAGGTGGCTGCGCCGGCTGTCGTGGGTCGGTGCGGCATCGGTCGCGACCGCGGCGGGGACGTTGCTCTACACCGGCCTGCAGGAAAATGCCATCCACCGGACTCCGGAGCGCGGGAGACAGAATGTCGCGACGAAACCCCTGGATGCTGAAGGGGAGCCCGTGCGCCAAAGCACCGGCCTGCAGACACAGCCACAAAGGCGGACGGAGTCGGCTTTGGACCCCGCTGCCCCTGTCTCCACTGCTCCCGCCCCCGGTGCTCCCGGTACAGCGCCTGCAGGCGACCTGTTCTTCCTCGGCAGCGAGGTCCTCACGGCGCAACGCCCGGAATGGATCGGAGCGGAAGGCGGTTCGACGCCTCCTGCCGAGGAGTGGGAGCTGGCGGACATGCCGCAGAATGCGCTCGGCGCCGTAGGCTCGGCGCCGGGCGTCGCGTCCATCGCTCCGATAGCAGGCCCCGGCCCCGCTTCTCCAGGTCCTCCTCATCGTGGCCGCCAAGGGGATAACAGCAACTTCTTCCTGAGAGGGGGCGTCAAGGAACGCAAGGTCATCGGCATCGGGGGCGGCGACGGCTTGCCCGGGGCCAGGTACGGAAGCAGGACGTCCTCGGATCAGGAGATCCGCAGGCGTCCCGTAAACCAAAGATGGGACGCGTTGCAGCTGGAAGTTCTCCAGGATCTGTCGCGTGAGGCCTACGCCCACATCGTGGAGAACGATTTCGTCCGCGTCGCGGACGATCCGCGCTCGACCTTCTCCATCGACGTGGACACCGCCTCCTATGCGAACCTGCGTCGGTTCCTGCACGAGGGGCGCTTGCCGCCCGTCGACGCGGTACGCATCGAGGAGTGGATCAACTACTTCTCCTATGACTACCCCGCCCCCGAAGGCGCCGATCCCTTCGCAGTGCACCTCGAGGTCGCCAGCGCACCCTGGAAGCCCGAGCACATGCTCCTGCGCGTCGGACTCAAGGGCCGCGACATCACCGATCTTCCCCGCCGCACGCGCAACCTGACCTTCCTGCTCGACGTCTCGGGTTCGATGCAGCCGGCGAACAAGCTACCGCTTCTGAAACGCGCCATGCGCTTGCTCGTGGACCAGCTGACGCCCGAGGATCGCGTGGCCATCGTGGTGTACGCCGGTTCCTCGGGACTCGTCTTGCCGGCCACGTCCTGCTCGGAAAAACCCGCCGTCCTGGCCGCCCTCGAACGCCTCTCTTCCGGCGGGTCGACCGCCGGGGCTGCCGGGATCGAGCTGGCCTATCGGACGGCCCAGGAAAACTTCATCGAGGGCGGCATCAACCGCGTCATCCTGGCGACCGACGGCGATTTCAACGTCGGCATCTCCGACGAGGGATCCCTGGTGCGCCTGATCGAGGAGAAACGCGACGCCGGTGTATTCCTGTCCGTCCTGGGCTTCGGCACGGGCAACCTGCAGGACTCCAAGATGGAGAAGCTCGCCGACCACGGCAACGGCAACTACGCCTACATCGACACCCTGAAGGAAGCCCACAAGGTGCTGGTGCGCGAGCTCGGCGGCACCCTCGAGACGATCGCCAAGGACGTCAAGATCCAGATCGAATTCAACCCGGCCGAGATCTCGGGTTTCCGCCTGATCGGCTACGAGAACCGCGTGCTGGCCCACGCCGACTTCAACGACGACGCCAAGGACGCGGGCGATATCGGGGCGGGGCACACGGTGACCGCGCTTTACGAACTGATCCCGGCCACTCTTCCCGGCCCCCGACCCCCCCTCGATCCGTTGAAGTACCAGGAGCCCGAGCGCGAGGTCTCGAACGTCGCGTTCACCGGGGAACTGGTCAACGTCAAGCTGCGCTACAAGCAACCGCAGGGTTCGGTCAGCAAGTTGATCGAACGCCCCGTACGCAAGAGCACGGCCGGATTCGAGGAAGCCTCCGAGGACTTCCGCTTCGCCGCCTGCGTCGCGGCCTTCGGCATGCTGATGCGCGATTCCGCCCACTGCCCCGACACGACGATCGAGGACGTGATGGCCATGGCCAGCGCCGCCGCCGGCGCCGATCCGTTCGGCTACCGCAGCGATTTCCTGGGCCTCTTGGACCTGGCCGACCGCCTGAAGAGCTCGCGCTAGACGCGCAGGGCCCCGAGGGCGCGCTCGACGTCGCTCTCGTCGTTGAAGAAGTGGAAGGCAAAACGCACGAACTCGCCGCGCACGGCGGCGACCACGTGGTTCCTGGCCAGGGATTCCTGCACGCCCCTGGGATCGCGGACACGCAGCCCGACGATCTGCGAGGTTTCTGCCTCGGAGAACGCGGGCTGCAGTCCAACCCCGTGCAATCCGCTACGGAAGCGTTGGGCCAATCCCAGGTCGCGCTCCTCGATCGTCTTCGTCCCCAGCTTCAAGATCAGCTCGAGGCCGGCCGCCAGACCGATCCACACGGGCCACGCCAGGGACAGGTCGAAGCGTCGAGCATCGGGGGGCGGTTCGAAGGGTGGACCGTAGTAGTCTCGATAGGGAACGTCGTGGGTCTTCCAGTTCGGCATCAGGGGGGCGAGCTCGGCGGCGCGCTCCGGCCTGACGTAGAGAAAGGCGCTGCCTCGCGGCGACAGGAGCCACTTGTAGGCCGCCCCGGCAATGTAGTCGATTCCCTCGGTCGGAACCCGCAGCGCGCCCAGGGATTGGGTCGCGTCGATGAAAAGACGTGCGTCGTGCCGGCGGCACAGATCGACGAGTCCCTCGAGATCCAGACGAAAGCCGCTGACACTCTGGACGTGCGAAGCGGCCACCAGGGCGGTGCGTTCGTCGACCCTGCGCGCGAACTCATCCACCAACAGGCGCCCCTCCACGAACGGCACGTTGCGAATCTCGAATCCGCGCCGTTGCTGATTGACCCAGGGATAGTAGTTGCTTTGAAATTCGCCCTGTCCGACGACGATGTTCGCACCGGGTTCGAAGGGCAGGGTCTCCGCGACCTGTCCGGCGGCGGCGGAGAGAGCGGGCATCAGGGCGATATGACTGGATTCGGTCTCCAGGAGAGCCGCCAGACGCGCGCGCACGACCTCGCCCACCTCGTCCCACACGCGCCATGACCCCGTGCCGCAACTCCATTCTTCGAGGTGGCTCGAGACCGCCTCGACCACCGGGGTGGGTCCGGGACCAAAGGAGGCCGTGTCCAGATAGGCCTGCCGCTGCGTCGCGGGAAACAGGGCCCGAATCGCCGCCCAATCGATCGCCGCTCGCGCCATCTCACCCCTTGAAGAGTTCGGCCATGCGCTTGACCCGTTCGAGCTCCACGGGCTCACCTACACGTCCTTCGCGCTTCAAGGCCGTCCCGACGATCGCGCCGTCTGTGTGTTCGAGAATCGCCCGCCCGTTCTCCAGGTCGAGCCCGGAACCGCACAGGAGCGGCGCTGCGATGCGTTCGCGCACCCGCGCGAAGTCATCCGCGTCCCGGGCCGAGCCGGTTTTCCGACCACTCAGGATCAGGGCATCGGCCCGACCCCGACGCCACGTTTCTTCACAGGCATCCAGCAGGGATTCCAGGGTCTTAGGCCCCAGCGGTACGGCGTGCTTGACGTGCACATCGGCCAGGAGGGAAACCCCGGGGGCCAGGCGCTCGCGCTCGCGCAGGGTTTCCGCGGCGCGCCCCTGGATCAACCCCTGATCGCACACCATGGCTCCGGTGTGCACGTTGACGCGCAGAAAACTCGCCCCCGTGGAAGCACACAATCCCAGGGCTGCACGGGCATCGTTGCGTAGAACGTTCACGCCGAGTGGACGCGTCCCGATCTCTTCGCGAACGGCCTCCAGCGCCAGGGCCATGGCGGCCACGGTCTCCGGTGGAACCGTCTCCGCAAAGAAAGGCGTATCGCCGAAATTCTCGACGATCACGCCGTCGACGCCACCGGCGGCCAGAGCGGCCGCGTCGTGGCGGGCTCGTTCGAGCAACTCGGGCATCGAATCACGCCCCCCGGGAGCTCCGGGCGTCGGCGCCAGATGGACCACCCCCAGAAACCAGGGGCGATTCGGTCGCCTTGAAAAGGTTCGCTGCACAGGGCGCAGCCTACACAAAAAAGCGCCGTTCACCCCTTGGAGCCAAGCGCTCGATCTCCCTGCGATCGCGGCACCCCTCATCGAGGACCCGCCCACTTCGAAACACCCGCTGAAACTCCCCGCTCAGCGACGCGCAGGAGCCATGCCGAGGAGCCCACCGTCCCTGATGAAAGAAGCGCTGCACTGCTCGAGTGGACGCCGCTTGAACGATGGAGCCAGAGACGAGACTCGAACTCGTAACATCTGCTTTACGAAAGCAGTGCTCTACCATTGAGCTACTCTGGCGAGTGCTCGGAATCCTATAGAGCGCTGCCTCGGAGTTCTACTCTTCCCGCACCGCGCGCATCAGTTCGGCGCGCATGGAGGGAGACAGGTCCAGGCGCCCAAGAGCACCGGCTGTCGCGGCCCGCACGGAGCTCGAGTCGGAACTCGTAGCGATCTCGCGGACCAGCCCCAGTTGCTCGGAGTCGACCATGCCGGAGCGGGCGAAGATGCCGGAGAGGGCACCGGCCGCGGCGAGACGAAGCTCCTCCGAGCCATTCGCGTCGCCGAGGGCTGCGACGATGGCTCTGACGTGCTGGCCACCACCGACGTGGGCCAGGGCGCCGAGGGCCGGTATCGTGACGGACTCGGGACGATCGCCGAGGGTGCCCGCCAGGGCATCGGCGGAGGCGGCGACGTCCGTGGTCCCGGCTGCGGCAAGGGCGCGAAGGGCGCTGGCTGCACGGGCACCGAGAACGTTCGCCTTCAGGCGGTCGGAACCCAGCGAGTCGGAGAGCGCAGCTTCGACCGTGGCGGTGTCACCCCCCGAAGAGATCACGCCTTCGATCCGGTCACCGAAGACGCTGTCATCGGTTTCCGAGGAGATCGCGAGGACGGGGATTTGCGCCGTGCGCGGGTCGGCCTTGAGCTCGTCTACGACCTGACTGAGGGTGAGATCCGGAAGGCCGTCGGCGACGAGGAGCAGGTCGACGTGCGGGATCGAGCGAATACCGGCGATACCGCGACCCCCGGAGTTGTAGCAGTTTATGAAAAGCCCCTGATCCCCCAGAAGGGAGGAGAGGGCCTCGGAGCGATCTCGATCGGAGTCGATGATCGCGCCGATGCGCATGACCCTGCGGGCTGCGGCCTCGGCGAGGGCGGAAACGGTCTCCGCGCTGGCTCTGCTGTGGGTGCGGTTTCCGATCGAGGCGAGGGCGACGGCGGCTTCCCCGCGGACGGCACCGGAGGAGGTCATCGCCATGGCCCGTTCGAGGTTGTCCGTCGCGGCGCCCGCGGCGCTACCTAGCACGCGGCAAAGACCCGACGCGGCGACCTGATCGCCCTGGTCGAGAGCCCAGCCGAGGGCCGTATCGAGCGCTTCAGCACCGGCCAGTTGCACGGCCAGATCGTCCGCCTCCAGGCGGTCGTCCCACCCACCGATATCCCCACCGCTGGCGGCCCACTCCTCGAGGCGCCCCCGCTGGGAAACCGCGGCGCGCGCGATTCCAGCCAGCGCCGGAATGGAGTCGGGAGCCAGAGCCAACGCGTGGTAGTAGGCGCGCTTGGCGAGTTCGGGGCCGTACAGGAAGCGCAGCGCATCGACGCTCGTGAGCTTGCCGTCCTCCCATTTCCAGACGACGTCCGAGTAGCGGTGCGGCGCGAGAACGGAATCGCTCTCGCCGTAGTAGGCGGCGCCGAGGGCGAGATATTGCTCGACCGCGTCGGTGGAACCTCCACAACGCTCGAGCGCCTGGCCGGCAGCCGTGCGCGCTCCCGAATCTGAATCGCTCGCTGCGACGCGAGCGAGCGCCGCATTGGCGCGCGGGTCGCCGATATAGCCCAGGGTGAAGGCCACGTTGCGCCGCAGGTATTCGTCGGAGGAGTCGAGAGCTTCGATCAACGGCAGAACGACGTCGCTACCCATGCGGGCCAGGCCCGACATGATCGCGATGCGTCTTTCCTCGGCGTCCCGATCGGCCAGGGTGTAGACCATGTAGCGAACCGCGAATTCACCGTGATCGGCGGTGAGCGTGCGAATCGCGCTGTTTCTTTCGAGGGCATCCTCGGAGGCGACCATGGCGATCAGTCCGCGGATCGTGTCGGCGTCGTCACTGCGCTCCTTCCTCCCGATCGTGGCCATCGCCATGATGGCCCGGGTGGTTCGGTCGATCTCCCCCCCTCTGGAGAGCAGGCGCAGCCACACACCGTGCTCGGTGGCGTTCCACAGACTCCACGCATCCTCGTGCGACGGGTCCATGGCCAGAACGCGCTTGAACGCCTTCAGCGCCTCCTCATCCCGACCTTGGTCGAGGTAGGCGAGTCCCTGGCGAAATGTCTCTTGAACCTGGGTGAAGGCGGGAGCGGCGAAAAGGGCCGCCACGATCGCCGCATGGCGCAGTCGAAGCATGTTTTTAGATCCCCGCGGACGGAAAAAAGGATTGAGGGATGATAGCGAGGGGGGCGTTTCGGTCAAGAATGACACACCTCTCACCTCCCATTTGAGCCTATCCCATTTCTCGCAGACGGCTACGGGAAAGAAGGCGGGGATGAGTCGAAAGCGCGGGTTTCTCCCCGCCACCAGGAAAGTTTGCCCAAAACGCTCCCCTCCGAGGCCCCGGTCACAGGCTCTCGCGTGGAAGGAATCTCCAGCACAAAGCGGGCGGCCAAGAGGGCGAAGCAGATCGCCTCGCGGGCGTCGGGCGAAACCCCGAAATCGGTGCTGGAGAGCATTTCCGCACTGGAAGCTCTTTCGATGGCCCCCACGAGCGCCCGATTGCGGCCCCCTCCCCCGCAAAGGACGAGGCTTACCGGAATCGCGGGCGCAAAGCGCTCGAGACCCAGGGCGATGCTCTCCCCGATGAAGGCTACGGCCGAGGCCAGGACAGCTTCCGGACGGCCCTCCGGATCGAGGCCGTGGAAGCGCGACCGATCGATGACGAGCTCGACGAAACGCAAACCGAACGTATCGCGACCCGTACTCTTGGGGGGCGGTCGCAAGAGAAAAGGGTGCTCCAGAAGTTCGGCCACCAGGGCGGGGGCAGGCCGACCCCGGGAGGCGCAGGCCCCACCTAGATCACAGGCGCTCCCGAGCAGGCGCCGGGAGAGACCGTCCAGGAGGGAGCACGCCGGCCCCGTGTCGAACGCGACCGGTGGAGTCCCGCGCTCGGAGAGAAGCGTCAGGTTGGCGATCCCCCCCAGGTTCAAGATCGCGGCGGGCCGCACGAGCTCGGCGAACAACTCGTCGTCGCACAGGGCGGTGAGCGGCGCCCCCTCCCCCCCCGCAGCGATGTCGGCCTGGCGAAAGTCGGAGACGACCGGGGCCCCGGCCTCAAAGGCCACGAAGTCCCCATCGCCGATCTGCAGCGTCGCCGCTCCACTGCCCTCGAGGCCGTCATGGTGGTAAACGGTCTGGCCATGGCTGCCGATCAAGTCGACGGACAGATCGCTGTCCCTCGAAACGCGAGCGACGGCGCGACCGAAGGCCCGGCCGAGATCGCGGGAGAAAAGGGCCAGCTCGCGCGGACCCATGGCGGCCCCGTCCAGGAGTTGGCGCAGGCGGTCGCGCAGCGGTTCGGATGGGATCTCGTCTTCAGGCCCGCCAACCTCGTCGAAAGGCAGGGTCTGGAATGCGAGAAGCTCGGGAGCTCCCGCGGAAACCATCCGACAAAGCGCGCAGTCGATGCCGTCGGCCGACGTTCCCGACAAGACTCCCGCAACGACGGCTTCGCCGCTTGTGAGCTTGCGGGTGAGGTTTTCGTAGGACATCGCGTTGTGCGGAGGAACCCGCCCTGGAACGGACCAGCCCCCTCCGAGCAGCTCAACTATGGCAAACTCCCACCCCACTGTGACAGGATCTCGCCATGACCGAAGAGCCTCTCACGACGGTCCTGGTGGTCGATGACGACGCGGACATCTGCGTCGCACTGGAAATGATCCTCAAGTACGAGGGTTATCGGGTTTGGACGGCGAAGAGCGCCAAAGTCGCGCTTGCCCGCCTCGACCACGAGAAAAAGAACGGCGCCGTGGCCGATCTCATCCTGACCGACGTGAAGATGCCCGAAATGGACGGCGTGCAACTGCTCGAGAAGATTCGCGAGCGGCCGGATGCACCCCCCGTGGTCATGATCTCGGGTCACGGAGACGTCGCGACCGCCGTGGACGCGATACGCCGCGGCGCGGTGGACTTCCTCGAAAAGCCCCTCGACCAAAATCGCGTTCTCGTGGGCCTGCAGAACGCCCTACGGACGAGGCGGCTCTCGAGGGAGAACACGGGGCTGCGCCGTCAGCTCTCCGACCGCTTCGAGCTGGTCGGGACCTCTGCGGCGATGAACCAGCTCAAGGAAGAGCTCGAACGGGTCGCCCGGGCCGACGCGCCGGTCCTGATCACCGGAGAGAACGGCACCGGCAAGGAGGTCGTGGCCCGCAACCTGCACCTCCTGGGGGCGAACCCCGGAGGCCCTTTCGTCGCCGTCAATTGTGCCGCGATTCCATCCGAGCTCATCGAGTCCGAGCTCTTTGGCCACGAGAGAGGCAGCTTCACCGGCGCACACGAAAGACGCATCGGTCACTTCGAAGCGGCGCACGGCGGAACGCTCTTTCTCGATGAGATCGGAGACATGCCACCGGCCGCCCAGGCCAAGGTCCTGAGGGCTCTCGAAACGCGCGAGGTCACTCGCGTTGGAGGAACCGAATCGATCGAGGTAGCGATCCGTGTTCTCGCCGCGACCAACGCCGACCTGGCCCAGGCGGTCGAAAAAAAGGAATTCCGTGTCGATCTGTTCTACCGCCTCAATGTCGTTCCCTTGCACGTCCCGCCGCTGCGCGAACGGGCGGCGGATGTCTCGGTTCTGGCCGAGCACTTCCTGAAGGAGATCGCCAAACGAATGGGGCGCCGCGCTCTACGCCTGAGCGACGCGGCAAGGACGCTCCTGGAAGCTCTGCCGTTCCCCGGCAACGTGCGCCAACTACGGAATCTGATCGAAGCCGCCTACGTCTTTGCCGACGGCGAACAGATCCAGGAGAAGGACCTGGAGCGCATTCTCCAAAACGGTCCGAGCATGGGCAAGCCCCCGCACGCAGGTGGAGCGGAAAGCGAAGATCCCTTTCGGGCGGCGACCTTCGAAGAGTTCAAGAACCAAAGCGAGACGCTCTTCTTCAAGATGAAACTGGCCCAGAACGAGGGCAACGTGAAACGCACGGCGGAGCGGCTGGGGATGCAGCGCAGCCACCTGTACAAGAAGCTGGACCGATACCACTTGAAGTAGAGCTCACGCGCTTGCGACATGAGGCGCCCGCACCCGACAGCCCGCATTCGATAGACGGATCGGGCGCGTGAGATCAGTTGACCTTGGGCGCCTCTTTCTTCGACGAACTCTTCGCCCGGGGGAGCTCCGACGACTCCTTCGCCGGGCCACGCGTGACGGACGTCGACAGATCCACGACGGGGATCGTCAACCTCGTCCCCAGTTCGAGCCAGTCGGCCGACCCGAGGAGCCCACGGTTGGACTCATAGATCTCCGGCCAGCGCGACGGCGTGCCGAAAAACATCAGCGAGATCTTGGAGAGGTTGTCGCCCTCCCGGACCTCGTAGATTTCAGGCTGGGTCGGCGGCGAACGCCGGGCCTGGTCCGGACGAGGTGTGGACTTGGAGAGGGGTTTGGCGTCCGAATCGAAAGTCGCGCCGATCGGCACAGGGCGCAACGGGGCGCGCTTGCCGCTTTCCGCGAGGTGGTCGAAGACGGGTACGAGGATCCCGTGCCCTACGCGCAGATCATCGAGGCCCTCGTTGGCGAGGCGGAGGTTGCGCGTATATCGGCCGTTGCGATAGAAGCGCTGGGCCAGGCCGGCCCAGGTGTCGCCCTCCTGCACTCGATATTCCATGTAGTCGGAGCTAGCCGAGGGACGCAGACCGCGCAGGTTCCCCAGGATCCGCTTCTCGACGGAAGACTCTTCTTCCTCGCCCCGAACCCTCGCCGCCCCTTTCGTCAGTGACGCGGGCATGACGGTCGAAGCATCCAGCAGGAGATCGGCGGCCCGGGGAGTGGAAGACCTGAGCCCGGGAGACCGGTCACTCTCAGCCACTCCTACCGCCGTCCACCCGCGCAACGCTCCGGAATCGGGCGCCTCTTCCGCAGGCATCTCTCCACTTGAGGCGAGGGAATCCTCCGCCGCAGAATCGGTCGGGGCGAAATCCCCGGAGGCATCCACGCCCCCTAGCGCCATTCTTTCCATGGCCACGGTGATCGGGTCGCTCTCCGCAGCGTCTTTGGAATCGCCGCCGAGCGTGACGGCCAGGATTGTGATCACTGAAAAGAGGAGGAACAGAACCGCCAGTTTCTCGAGGTTGCCCATGGGACAGGGTGCAAAGGTGCCGAGGTGAAAACGCCTGCTGTGGTTCAGGCATGCGTCGGGGGAACGGGCACCGCCGCGACGCCCGCAGCCCGCCGCTCCCAGGCTGGGCATTGTCCAAGGAGCGGTGAGAGGGTCCAAAGGAAAGCTCCCCTTTTCCACAAAATGTTGCGTTGACGCCCAACCGTGGCACAGGATGCAGGGGGGCCATCCCAGGGGCCTAGGAGCCCCACGGCCCCCCTGTGCGGCCCCCCTGCGGACCGAGAATTCGACCCCCCTTCGAACGCGTTGCACTCCCCAAGATGCCCGTTAACATCGCGCCCGGCGGAGGCCGTAGTCCCCGCTTCCAGCCCGATGTCGAGCATCCCCCATGTCCTCTTTCGCCGCGCACTCGTGTGTGCGCTCGCCCTGGTGTCCCTCGGTGCTTGCGCGAGCACGAGCGGATCCGGTGGATCGGGCGAACCCGTTCGGGTCACCCTGCGCAGCTACCGCGGCAACCAGCTCTTCCAGCTGGTCGCTGAATCCCATACCAATCGCGTCGACTACTACTCCAGGCCACGCGCGAACGCCTCGTTGAAGGTCGTCTCGGACAAAATCGCCGATGCCCTGAGAAAGGAACTGGACAGGAGGGGCTTCCAGCGCAACAAGAAACCCGGCCGCGCCCCTTCCCAGGGTGGGTCGATTCTTACCTGGAGCCTGGAGATCGCGGGGCCGAACGGCATCGACCACTGGCTCGTCGGTGCCGGGACCGACGCGAAGCAACAGCAGGCATTCCAGGAGAGTCGTAGGATCTTCTTCGAACTCTACAACGCGACCTTCGCCTATCAGGCCGTAGAGAACGACAAGGGCAAGGACTTTTTCTACAACGGACGTCCGAACCCCTCCGGCATCCGCCAGTGACTCCGTCCCGGCCGAACGTCCGCTCAGGAGCACGTGTCCTGGCGATCGTCCCCGCTCGCCTCTCCTCGACCCGGCTCGAGCGCAAGATGCTCCTGGCGGAGACAGGGCACTATCTCTTCGAACATACGGTCCAAAACGCGCGGCGGGCCGAGGTTCTCGATCGGGTCCTCCTCGCGACGGATTCCGACGAGATCCTGCGGGCCGCGGCCGAGGTGGGCATCGAGGCGGTCATGACCCGCGCGGCCCACAGGAGCGGCACCGACCGCATCCGCGAGGCCTTCGAGCGGCTTCTCGACGCAGGGAGCTTCGAGGTCATCTGCAACATCCAGGGGGACGAACCGGAACTCCCCCCCGAGGCGATCGAGACCCTCGTCGCGTGCTTCGAAGACCCCGCTGTGGAGCTGGCGACCCTGGCGACCCCACTCGCAGGCGAGGAGCAAATCCAGGACCCCTCCGTCGTCAAGGTGGTTTGCGATCGCGCCGGTTTCGCTCTGTACTTCTCACGCGCCCCGATCCCTCTGTCGAAAACGCGTTCTGAAGGCGGAGCGACGCCTCGGGAGGCGCGGCATCTGAGGCACATCGGTATCTACGCCTTCCGCCCCGATGCGCTGCGTCGCTTCTGCGATCTTCCACGCGGCACCCTGGAAGAGCATGAATGTCTGGAGCAGCTGCGCTGGCTCGAAGCGGGCTTTCGGATCCGCGTCGCCGAAGTCCGCGGAGTTCCTATCGGAATCGACACCCAAGTCGACTATCGTTTGTTTGTCGAGCGTCAGAATTCCCGACGGTCACCTCTTTCCTCCAGAAACCGCACCCCATGACCAAGCACATCTTTGTCACCGGAGGAGTCGTCAGCAGCCTGGGCAAGGGGCTCACGTCGGCCGCGATCGGGCTGATCCTCGAGAGGCGCGGCCTCTCGGTGTCGATGCAAAAGCTCGATCCATACATCAATGTCGATCCAGGAACGATGAGCCCGTTCCAGCACGGGGAGGTGTACGTCACCAACGACGGCGCAGAAACGGATCTGGACCTGGGGCACTACGAACGCTTCACCCAGGCCAAGCTCACCAAGAACTCGAACTTCACGACCGGCAATATCTATCAGTCGGTCATCATGAGAGAGCGCCGCGGGGACTATCTGGGCCGTACGGTCCAGGTAATTCCGCATATCACCGACGCCATCAAGGACGCCATTCAGGCTGGAATCGGCGAGCCCACCGGAGAGGACGACGCCGAGGTCGACGTCGCCATCACCGAAATCGGCGGCACGGTCGGCGACATCGAAAGCCTGCCGTTCCTCGAAGCGATCCGCCAGTTCGGCATCGAACGCCCCAGGGACGACGTGATGTTCGTCCACATCACCCTTCTCCCCTACCTGCGTGCCTCGGGTGAAATGAAAACCAAGCCCACGCAGCAATCGGTGGGCAAGCTGCGCGAGATCGGCATCCAGCCGGACGTTCTCATCTGCCGGACGGAACAGCCGATGACCGAGGATATGGCTCGCAAGATCAGCCTGTTTTGCAACGTGCGCCGCGAAGCGGTCATCGAAGAGCGCGACGTCGATCTGTCGATCTATCAGGTCCCGTTGATGCTGGTCGAGGCGGGCCTGGATCGGATCATCGTCAACCACCTGCACCTTTCGCAGGAGTCCCACACCGACCTGAGCGATTGGGCGGCCATGGTCGAACAGATTCGTGGGACCAAGTGCCACATCGAGGTCGGCATCGTCGGCAAGTACATCGAACTACACGACGCCTACAAGTCGATCTACGAGTCCCTCGCCCACGCCGGCATCGCGAACTCGACGACCGTCTCGCTGCGCAAGTTGAGCGCGGAGGACGTGATCGACAAGGGCATCGAAATTCTCGAGGGGGTCGACGGATTGTTGATCCCAGGAGGATTCGGGGAACGCGGGCTCGAGGGCAAGATCGCAGCGACGCGCTGGGCACGGGAAAACCAGGTTCCCTTCTTCGGAATCTGTCTCGGTCTGCAGTGCGCCGTCATCGAATTCGCACGCAATGTCTGCGGCCTGAAGGAAGCGCACACGCTCGAGCACACGCCGCACACCCCCGACCCCGTCATCCACCTGCTGCCCTCTCAAGAGGGTATTTCGGACAAGGGCGGTACGATGCGATTGGGTGGCTACGAATGCCGCCTGGCCCCCGGCTCGCTGGCGCACAAGCTCTACGGCGAGGAAAGGGTCGCGGAACGCCATCGCCATCGCTACGAATTCAACAACGAGTATCGCGAGCGTTTCGAGGCGGCGGGCTTGCTTCCGAGCGGCATCCATCCGGAGCTAGACCTGGTCGAGATCGTCGAGCAACCCGCCCATCCTTTCTTCATCGGCGTGCAATTCCATCCGGAATTCAAGAGCTCGCCACTCCGGCCCCATCCCATCTTCCGCGGATTCGTCGCGGCTTGCCTCGCACTCACCAAGGATCCGACCAAGATCGACCTCGTTGCCCAGCGCTCCCCATGACAGACGAAGAAAAAACGGCCGCCGACGCCCCGTTGCCCGGGGGGAACTTTCGCCTGTTCGTTCAAAAACTGGGCTACCAGGCGCTGATCTCCATGGGATTGCTCGACAACCCGATCACCAACGAGCGTTCGTCAAATCTCTCCCATGCGGAATCGATCATCGACGATCTGAGGATGCTGCGCGACAAGACCGCGGGGAACCTCGAAAAGGACGAGAAGGAGCACATCGAAAAAGTCGTGAGCGATCTGCAGCACCATTTCGTGACGCTGCAGCAAAAGGCGGGGTCGGAAAGCTGATCCGGAACGGGCATGAAGCCGCACCTCACCCGCGCACTTCTTGCGCTTTCCCTGCTGCTCCCTTTCGCCTGTTCTTCATCGAAGAAATCGAAGCGTCCCACGCCGGTTTCGGCGGTGACCTCCGACTCCACGATCGGAGACAAGACGAAGGGGATGCAGCGCATCGATGGATTCCTCACCCTCTACTGGGATCCTCCGAATGCAAGACTCTTCTTCGAACTCCCCGAGCCCGAAAAGGAAGTGCTTTACTACGTCTCGCTCCCGGGAGGACTCGGCTCCAACTCCGTAGGGCTGGAGCGCGGCCAATTGGGCTGGAGCGGCCAGGTTGAATTCCGTCGCATAGGCCCGCGGGTCTTCCTGGTGGCGCCGAATCTGCGCTGGCGCAGTTCGAGCACGAATGCCGTCGAACGGCTGGCGGTCGAGGATGCCTTCGCAATGGGCGTGCTCGAGAGCTTCGACATCGTCGCCGAGGAAGAGGGCCGCGTCCTCGTCGAGGGCACCCCCTTCTTCCTGGGCGACGCGCACTCGATCGTGCGCAAGCTCGACGATCGAGGACAGGGAAGTTTCAGTCTGACGGCGAAGAAAAGCACGCTCCTCCCGGAGAAGCTCGCTTCGTTCGAAAAGAACACGGAGATCGAAGCCCTCTTGACCTTCGAGAGCGAACGACCCGGCCCGGAGGTTCGCAGCACGGCCGCGCTCCCATCCTCGGTCAGCCTGCGCGTACGGCACTCCTTTGTCCAGCTCCCCGACCGAGCCGAGAACCCCTTTCGATCGCGCCGTTTCGATCCGCGCAGCGGCTACTTTCCCTTCACCTGGAACGACCTCTCCGTGCCGATCGACGAGCCGGTGCAACAGGTCTTCATCACGCGGCACCATCTGAGCGCGAACGAGCCCATCGTGTACTTTGTCGATCGCGCTGCTCCGGAACCCGTACGCACGGCCCTCCTCGAAGGGGCGCGCTACTGGGAGGAGGCCTTCGAGCAGGCGGGATTCCCCGAGGGCTTTCGCGTCGAGTTGTTGCCGGCGGACGCCGATCCGCAGGATGTGCGCTACAACGTGATCCAGTGGGTCCCCCGTTCGACCCGGGGCTGGAGCTACGGTATGAGCGTTTGCGATCCGCGAACCGGCGAGATCCTCAAGGGGCACGTCACACTCGGCGCCCTGCGCGTGCGACAGGACGTACTCCTTTTCGAGGGCCTGCTCTCGCCCTATGGGGATGTCGGGGACGATGGAGGTGGCGCGATGGAGAACCGGGTGGTGCTGGAGACAGCGCTCGACCGGATTCGCCAGCTCTCGGCCCACGAGGTGGGCCACACCCTCGGCCTGGCCCACAACTTCGCCTCGAGTCTCGAGGACCGCGCCTCGGTCATGGACTACCCCGCCCCCGAGATACGCATCGATGAACACGGCGAGATCGATCTGTCCGGAGCGTACAAACCGGGCGGCGGGATCTGGGACGGGTTCGCGATCCGCTACGGCTACACCCCCTTCGCCCCCGGGCTCGAAGCGCAGGGCCTGAGCGACATCATTTCGGAAGCGAAGGGGAAGGGTCTCACCTACCTGACGGACCGCGATGCACGCGGAAGCGACCGCGCCCACCCGCGGGCCCTTCTCTGGGACACGGGCTCGGAACCGCTGACGGCGCTGGAGACCACCTATTCGGTGCGTCGCCGGGCGCTGGCCCGCTTCTCCGCCAACGCCGTCAAACCGGGTCGATCGTTTTTTGACCTGGAGCGCGCGCTCGCGCCGCTCTATTACCATCACCGCTATCAGCTGGAAGCGGTCGTGCGCCAGATCGGCGGCCGTTCCTTCGACTACGCCGTGGTCGGGCGCGACGAGAATCCGAACATCGAGGCCGTTGCAGCGAACCTGCAGCGGCAGGCGTTGCTCTTGACTCTGGAGAGCATCCGTCCCGGCTTCCTCGCCCTTCCCCCGAGGCTGATCGAGTTGCTCCCGCCTCCCCCGCCCGGGAGTCGGCGCGACCGTGAGACCTTCCGGGCCACGGGTGGTTTCTTCGATCCCCTGGAGGCCGCCGCCGCCGCGATCGACCTGACCCTCGGTCTCCTCCTCGATCCTGCGCGCGCGGCCCGCCTCCTCAGCCAGGTGCAGCGCGACGGCACGCTGCCTTCCCTGGCGGAGGTACTCGAGCACCTGACAAAGGAGGTCTGGGGAGACCCGGAAGAGCCGCCTGTCTTCAGTTCGATACGCGAAGTCCTTCAGGCGCGCACGCTGGAACATCTGCTCTCGCTCGCTTCCCTCGAGGATGTCCACACGCGCGTTCGCGCCGCTGCATTCGAGCGGCTGGCGATGCTCAATACGGAATTGACAGAAACGCCCCGTCCGGGAGCCCACGCGGCCTTCGAACGCGAGCGGCTGCGGTGCTTCTTCGAGGATCCCACGGCTACTTTTCACGTGATGGGTGGACGCATCCCACCCGGGTCGCCGATCGGGTCGTTCCAGGAGCCGGCCTGTGGGAAGCGGCCGTAGGCTCGCGCTTCAGTCTGTATAGCCCAACGCCCGCAACGCCTCCCGGACCTCATGCCCGGTGAGCTCCTCGGTCTCGAGGCCCTCGAGACAGCTCTGAAACGTTCGGAAGAGTTCGCGGATCTCCAGCTGTGTGCCTCCGGAAAGCTCCCGGGTGGGGTCGTCCTCCAGAAACAAGTGATCGGCATTGCCGCTCAAGAGACGCCCGTCGCCGGCGAAGAAGAAGCGCTCCCCCTCGATCGCCAGACGGCTGCCGTCGAGCATCAGCTCGAACTTGTTGCCGACGAAGGTACGACGCATGCCGAGGGCCACGGGTGGGTTGTCGCTCGATGCGAAGAGATCGCGCCCGGAGGTCGGCCCCCGATCCCCCCCGATCGCCAGGAGCGTGGCAGCGACATCGACCGAACCGCAGCTGTCTTGCCGCGAGCCTCCCCTACCGCCCGGGGCGGCAGGGCCTACATAGAAGAGCGGCACTTCGACTTGCTCCCGCACGAGGCGCTTGCCGTGGCCCAGGCAACCTGATTCGCCGAAACTCTCGCCGTGATCGGCGGTGAAGAATACGTGCGTTGGAATGCGTTCTGCATCTCGATCGAGGGCGGCGAAGAGGGGTACCAGCGAGCGATCCAGCGCCTGAACGTCGCGTTCGTACAGCCCCTTCGCACGGGCGACGAGATCGGAGGCTCTCGGATCCTGTCCCGCAGCGGCAGCAAGTAGCTCTCCGATCCCGATCCGTGCACTCCCTTTCTCCAGTCGATCACCGTAGGGGTCGTGGGGGTCGAAGAAGTGAAACCAGAAGAACTGCAGATCCCCCTCGGCCCGCTTCAATTCGTCGAGTGCCCGGGCCGTGATGTCATCGGCGAGGGAGTAGAATCCTCCCCCCTCCAGGGTTTCGCCCTCCCATTCGCGCACGTAACGCTCTCGAAACGTGTCGTGATAGCGATCGAATCCCCGGGCGAAGCCGAAGCGGCGCTCCATGGGAAACGAGGCGGCGATGCCGACCGTCTCGAACCCCCGTTCGCGCAACCTCTCGGCGACGGTAGGGAGCGACCTCGCGAGCACCTGGCCGTTGCGCGTCACACCGTGCTGCCAGGGATGACGTCCCGTGAACAGGCTCGCGTGCGTAGGCTGCGTCGTCGCCGTGGCCGCAAAGGCCTCTTCGAAATGGATCGCGTGCTCGGCAAAAGCCAGGGTCTCGGGCATTTGCTCGAGCGCGTCCGCACGCAGGGTGTCGATCGTGATCAGCACGATTCGCGTGGGCGAACGTGTCGGGGAAGCGTTACCGCAAGCGGCCGCCAAACCCAGAAGAGCCGCAACAGCAGGGCGCATACACTAGCCTGCCCTGTTCTCCAGCTCTCCCACCTCGTGGCGGCGGTTCAGCTCGTCAGCGATGCGTTGCGCCTCTTCGTGCGTGGAACTGATGTCGACGCGTTCGGAGTTCAGGCGATTGTTCGAAGCGTGCTCCTTGTCCGCGCCCGCTTTGAAGGCGTATTGCTGGCGCACCAGGGTATCGTGGACGGCAAACGCAAAACCCAGGTCGCTGACGACGAAACGGGGAGGAATGCGCTTCTTCGACATGATTTGGATGGGGTATCCGGCTAGCGGAAGGCGGCGATGCCCGTCAGCGCCTGTCCGATGGCCAGGGTGTGGATGTCGTGGGTTCCTTCGTAGGTGTAGACCGACTCAAGATTGCACATGTGTCGACCGGTGTGGTACTCGAGCGTGATTCCATTCGCGCCGAGAATGTCGCGCAGCGTGCGCGCGGCCCGCAGGGCCATGTCGACGTTGTTACGTTTGGCCATCGACACGTGTTGGTGCTCGAGGGTGCCCTTGTCCTTCATTCGCCCGACGCGCAGGGCCATGAGCTGCGCCAGGGTGATATCCGTGGCCACATCGGCCATTTTTTTCTGGGGGAGCTGGAAGCCGGCAAGCGGCTTGTCGAACACGATGCGCTCCTTCGAGTAGCGGATGGCCTCGTCGAGGCAGGCCATCGCGGCTCCGACCGCTCCCCAGGCGATGCCGTAGCGCGCCTGGGTCAGGCAGCCGAGGGGGCCCGCGAGGCCCTTGGCCTTCGGCAGCATCGCATCTTCGGGCACGCGAACGCCATCGAGGACCAGCTCAGATGTGTTCGAGGCCCGCAAGCTCCACTTGCGCTTTTGTTCGGGCGCGCTGAACCCGGGGCGGTCGGTCGGAACGAGAAAACCGCGGATGGCGTCATCGGCACGCGCCCAGACCACGGCGAGGTGCGAGTTGGTCCCGTTGGTGATCCACATCTTGCGACCGTCGATGATCCAGTCGCCCTTGTCCCGGCGCGCGCGGGTCAGCATGCCGCCGGGATTCGAGCCGAAATCCGGCTCGGTCAGGCCGAAACAACCGATCGTCTCGCCGCTGGCAAGCCTGGGCAACCAGTGGCTCTTCTGCTCGTCCGAGCCGTAGGCGAAGATCGGGTACATGACCAGCGAGCCCTGGACCGAAACAAAGGAGCGCAGACCCGAGTCGCCACGCTCGAGCTCCTGACAGATCAGGCCATAGGCCACGTTATTGAGGCCGGCGCAACCGTACTCCTCGGGCAAATTGGGTCCGAAGACACCGAGTTCCGCGAGCTCCCCGACAAGCTCGGAGGGGAAGGTCCCGGCCTCGAAATGCTCCGCGACCACCGGGAGAAAGCGCTCGGAAACCCACCCGCGCACGGTGTCGCGCACCATGCACTCCTCCTCGGAGAATTCGTCTTCGATCCCCAGAAAGTCGAGCTGCCGGAAGGGATCCATTCTCTAGGTTGGTCTCTGGACGAAGTTTCTTGCGGAAGCGTTTGAAGGATCGACCCGTTCTTTTCCCAATACCAGGTGCGGGGACGGGCCGGGCATTCTAGCCACCGATCCACTCGACACGCCCCCCATTCTCCCTTCAATGAGCGAACGAACGGCCCCCAAACGACCCTTGAAGGTCGAACCCTGCGCCCTGTGTGGGTATCACGCTCCGGGGGCAGCGATGAAACCGGAGCGCACCGGAAAGGGCTGCCCCCACTGCGGGCGCAACCCGCTCGAACCTTCCCTGCGAAAACCCCTGCGAGGACCGTTCTCCGGCGTGGTCGAGGGATTGTTCGCGTTGCCCCGGGGGCTCTTCTACCTCTTTGCCACCCGGGGTCTGAAGCGCTGGATCGTGCCGCCCCTGATCGTCACCTCCGTCTTGTTGTTGCTGGCTCTCGTCTGGACCTTCGGGGTGCTCGATGCCTACATCGAGGAGCGGACCTCCGGCACCTTCGAGGTCGGAGCGGAGTGGCCCTGGCTCGCGGGGCTGTCGAGCCAATGGGATTGGCTCAAGGACTCCTTCAACGGAATCGTCGACGGCTTCGAATGGGTCGCGAACCTGCTGATCGGTCTCTTGACGTCCGGTTCGCTACGCCTCTTCGGGTGGTTTCTCGTGGGGTCGCTGGTGTCGTGGTATTGCTTTTCGATCGCCTACGAAGCCCTGGCCGGGCCCTTCCTGGATGAGATCCAATCCCGCCTGGAGTCCACGTGGTTCGGAGCGGATCCGCGCAATCGCCTCGAGCGGCCGACGGACATTCCCGTGGACCGCTGCGTTCGCCTGTCGACCTGGGTGGGAACGACGACTCTAGGGGCGCTGGTAGCAGCCTTCTTCATCGATGGGATTCCCGGCTGGAGCGTCCTCGCGGTCGCGAGCGTATCGACCCTGGCTGCGGTTCTGGTCGACCGCCGCTACTGCTCCTGGCTCCTGTGGGTGGCACGCATCGAAGGGCGTGCGGCCTGGGTCAGCTTGCAAGCCTCGGTAATCACCGGGGTTCTCTTGCTGTTCGCGCTACCGCTGTACTTCGTCCCCATGCTGGGCTATTTCATGTTCGCCTTCGTCTGTGGCTTCGCAACGGCGATCGGCCTGCTTGACATTCCGATGGAGCGCCGGGGGTGGCCGCTGGGCATGCGCATGCGCTTCATCCTGCGCAACCTGCCCGCCTTGGTAACGTTTGGGATCGTGGGAGGGGCCTTGCTCGCCATCCCCATTTTCGGGCCGATCTTCATGGTCCCCGGAGCTTCGATCGGCGGTCTGTGGTTGCTGTGCCGGCTGGACAAAAGCGAGCTGTCGACCTGAAAAGAAACGGAACAGTCGATAGGATGCCCGCGCATGGCTCGCCACCTCGTTACCAGCGCCCTCCCCTACGCCAACGGCCCTCTCCACTTCGGCCACGCGGTCGGAGCCTACTTGCCGGGAGACGTCTACGTACGGACGTTGCGAATGCTCGGAGAGGAGGTCCTGTACGTCTGCGGTGCGGACGAGTACGGCACGTCCATCACGATCGGCGCGGAGAAGGCGGGGCAGTCCTACCCCGCATATGTAGAGCACTGGCGCAACGAAATTAGAACGCTCTTCGACAACCTGGGAATCGAGTTCGATGTCTGGTCGGGCACGAGCATATCGCCCCATCACGAGGAGATGTCACAGACGTTCTTCCGACGCCTCGACGAGGGCGGCTACCTACTTCGCCAGACCCAGGACCAGTTCCATTGTCCGAAGTGCGAGCGCTTCCTGGCCGACCGTTTCGTCTCGGGCATCTGCTACGTGTGCGATTTTGAGAACGCGCGCGGCGATGAGTGCCCCAAGTGTGGTACCTGGCTGGAGACCCTGCGACTCAAGGATCCGCGCTGCAAGATCTGCGGCTCGAAGCCCGAGGGACGGGCCACGACCCACTGGTATCTCGACCTACCGAAACTGCGCGATGAGCACATCGGTGCCTGGTTCGAGAGCAAGAGCTGGAAGCC
This sequence comes from Planctomycetota bacterium, assembly GCA_002683825.1. Classification (GTDB taxonomy): domain Bacteria; phylum Planctomycetota; class UBA1135; order UBA1135. The sequence goes on along the minus strand of NYUD01000086.1, from coordinate 2,926 downwards.
GAATGTCGAAGCATTCGTGCGGGCCCAGCTCGCCGACTTGAAGCCGCGGCCGATCACCCGGGATCTCGACTGGGGCGTTCCCGTTCCCGAAGACCTGGCCCACGGTGAAGAGGGCAAGGTTCTCTACGTGTGGTTCGACGCCCCCATCGGATACCTCAGCTTCTCACGGGAGTGGGCCGACAAGACGAACGACCCCGAGGCCTGGAAACGGTACTGGTGCAGCGATGACACCCGTCTGGTGCACTTCATAGGCAAGGACAACATCCCCTTCCATTGCCTGATCTTCCCGTCGATGCTGTGGGGCCAGAAACAGGGCTTTGTCCTACCCGATACGATCCCGGCCAACGAATTTCTGAACCTCCAGGGTCGCAAATTCAGCACCTCGGAGCACTGGACGATTCCGCTCGACGAGTTCTTCGGCAAGTACGACATGGAGGCCACGCGCTTCTACCTGCTGTCGAACATGCCCGAAACCTCCGACGCCGAGTGGCGCTGGGAAGACTACCAACGCTGCGTCAACGCTTCTCTGGCCGACACGATCGGCAACCTCGTGACGCGCGTCCTGCGCTTCGCAGCCAAACACTGGGACGGCAAGATCCCGCCCCTGAACGGAGCCCATCGGGCCGAGCTGGACCGGTCGATCCTGACCGAATGCGGCACCCTGGCTGACCCGGCGCAGTCGATACGGGGCTACCGCTTCCGGCGCGCCTGCGAGGAACTCGTGGCCAACGCCGCGTGTGCCAACGTGTTCATCGACCGGCACGCCCCGTGGGCCCTGCGCAAGGAAGACCCCGCCCGCGCCGCAAGCGTTCTGAACACCGCATGCGAGTGGATCCTGTGGATCGCTCGCTGGATGCCCCCCTTCATGCCCCACAAGGCCCAGACTCTCTGGTCCATGCTGGGCCAGGAAGGCGCCGTGTCCGATCTGGGCTGGCCCGGCATCCCTGAAAAAGAAACCTGGCGCACACTCAAGGGCGGAACGCCCCTCGGCACCGTCGAGGCTCTGTTCCAGAAGCTAACCGACGACGAAATCGCAGCGGAAATTCAGGCTCTACAGAACCGCAGCCAAATGGACTAGCCGCTGAGATGGGCTCTGAAGGCCCTACCCAGCCGACTCCGTCGGGCTAACAGAGCTGTTTTAGTCCCTTGCCTACCCTGAAGCCGACCCGCTTGCCAGCTTTGATCTCGATCGGCTCCCCCGTATGGGGGTTGCGACCGATGCGCGGCTTGCGGACCTTGACCTCGAAGGTTCCGAATCCGGTGATGGTCACCGTTCCTTCTTCCTGCAGCCCCCTGCGGATGTTGCCCAACACGGTATCGAGCAGCCGGGTCGCAGCGAGCTTCGAGGTATGCATCTCCTGGGCGATCTGAGTGATGAGGTCGCTCTTGTTCACTTTAGTCGAGATAAAGGGGAGAACGTACGGAGAGAGAGAGAGAGAGAGAGCAGAAAGAAGGACCTGATCCCCGTTTGAAGGAATCAGGCCCTGTTTCAGTCTGACTAGGCCTTCTTGCGGCGCTTGGTGGCTTTCTTCTTGCCAGCCTTGCGCTTCGTTGCCTTACGCTTTGTGGCCTTACGCTTTGTGGCCTTCCGTTTGGTGGCCTTACGTTTAGTGGCCTTACGTTTGGCGGCCTTCTTTTTTCTCTTAGCCATTGAGAGCAGTCTCCTTGGACTTTTGGGTCCCTAACACAGGGGCACCACGTGGCGCCCTCACCACGACATCATGCGACACCTTCGGTCGACTTCTCGGGAAGCTTTCCAACGAAATTAAAAAACTTTGCGCAATTCGCAATGCGGAAGCACTTCTGGAAAAAGGCTGAGGTGGCGCCAAAGACGGTGAGAAGGTCTTCTTCACCCTGCGGTATGGGGTCGGTCGCTAGAAGAGACGATCGAGCGCATCCGAGGCATCGCTCCCGAAGTCGTTTCCCAGATCCGCCGAGCGGTTCTCGCTCAGGACCTCGGTCAAGATGCTCTGGATTCGATTGGCAGCCTCTTGGGCGTAGAATCGGACCATTCCCAGGTTCGTTCGGCCGTCAAAAAGAACCGCCATCAGGGTCCGATCACCGATCATCTGTAGCTGGATCGAGTCTCTCTGCCCCTGGTGGAACAGGATCGAGAACTCGTTCTCGCCCAAGAGTCGGGCCATCTCCATCGTGGCGGCAAAAGAGCCGGCGATCAGTGCGGAGATGGTGTCCTCGGAAGTGCGCACCGGTTCGCCGCGACGGGTCACCAGGTGGCCGTCACGATCCACGAGAAGTGCACAGCGGGCCTTGGCCAGCTCGAGGAACGTGTCCATCTCTGCGTTCAGACGTTGCACGTCATTTTCGTAGAAGACCAGGCGTTGTTTACGGAGGTTTTCGTCGCGGGACATGGCTAGTAGCTCCTAGAGAATGGACATTGCGAACCAGGCCAGAACGGCGCCAAGCGCGACGCCGACAATGACGAATAGGGCGGTCAAGAGTCCGCCCTTGCTGAACTTCTTGGGTCTCGTACGTAGCGGCTGGACGGTGCGGGTTGCCCTACGCCTTTGATCGCTCTGGCTGCCCGTTTGAACGGCGCCACCGCCGGAAATAGAACGGCGCGCCGGGGCGTGTTGTGTGCCTGGCGCCTGCTCCGTCTGCGGGGCCGCAGGCGCGAGGGGCGTCTGCGCCGACCCTGTCGAGAGGGCAGGATTCAGCCCCCCCTGGGGTACGGGAGCCCGGGGGGCGCCCACCTCACCCGCAGCCGTCGGGATCGGAGCCGCCGTACCGGCTACCGGTTGAGTCGGAACCCCTGCGTCCGGAGCGGTCATCGGAATCGGAGCCCGCAACGCAGGTGTAGGCTCCAGGGGGCCCGGTGCAGCCAGCGGCGGTGCTGCCGGCGGCGGTGCAGCCAGCGGCGGTGCAGCCAGCGGCGGTGCAGCCAGCGGCGGTGCAGCCAGCGGCGGTG
>NYUD01000085.1 GCA_002683825.1 Planctomycetota bacterium | reverse complement strand
CCCGGCCCGCCGTGTTTATTGGGAGCCTGGCTCCGTCCACAGAAACGTCACACCCACCCACATTGCGCCGACCGGCGTGAGCGGCAAGAGGATCTCCTCCACCGGGCGACCGTGGAGGAGAATGGACGCGAACGCTGTTGCCAGAAGCACCCAGATGGCAACGCCCTCGCGAAAGGGCGCCTCGATCCGTCCGACGCGCCAGGGCTCCCGCTTCGACCAGCACAGCGCACTCGCAGCGAGGCTTCCCAGGAGGACGACAAGCAGGACTCCGAGGCCATTCGGATCCGGGACGCAGAGCCCTGCACGCCCGGACAAGACCACCCCGAGCGCAAGGGGCGAGAGGATCGCGAAGGCCGTTTGAATGGAACGCCACTGGGGTCGCCTTGAGGCGAGGAGCAGGGTGCCCCAACCGGTGAGCAAGAAAAGCCCCGGCCCCCCCTGGGCTGAAGCGGCGAAGAAGATCGCCGACAGCCAGGCGGCCCGCAGGTCGTTGCGCCGCAGCCACGGGATCAAAAAACCGGCTCCCGCCCCGAAGAGAATCCCCGCCCGCACGAGCGGCGACGGCGGGGAGGCACCGGCCGCCAGGATCCAGAGGACCGGGATCAGGAGCGCCACACGCCCCAGCGGCGCGCGACGCCCTTGCTGGAGAAGGTGCGAGGCGACCGGCAAGAAGGCGAGGACGAGCGGGGGCACGGACAGGAGCCCGCCGAGGACCACGAGAAAAAGGACCAGGCCCCAGAAAAGCTTGCCCGGAGCTTCGTGCCGTGGCTCGGCCCCGGGCACGAAGGACCCCGGTAGGGTCGCCAGGCGCACGATCCCGAGGACCCCCCAGGGGACCAGATGCCAGCCCCACGCCTGCGCATCGCCCCAGGCGTGGGGAAGGAGGGACTGAAGGGCCAGAATCGCCTCTCCGAGGAGATAGCTGGTTCCCAGGGTCGCCGGGAGCTCGAGCGGCCGGTGCCCGCCAAGCCGCCCTGGAGGCAGCCAGGAGAGCAGGATCCGACCTACGGCGAGCTGGATCAGGGCGTGCGGGACCACGCCGGCAGCATGCCGGACAGGCCACGACGTTTCCACCTCACCTGCTCGACAGCGCTTCAGCCAGGATCGCTTCGGGCACGGAGGCGTCCTCGAGCTTCCAACGCGGTACCAGCTTGCCGGCGATGAAGAGCAGCGGGATCGAGCGGACCGTCATCGCCCTGGCGTTCTCGATGTCCCTTTGCAGCGCCCGGGCGACCTCGACCGAATCCAGGTACGTCCGGAACCGATCGCCCAACCCCAGTCCCAGAGCCTTGGCTTCGATCTCGCCCCGGGTCGGCCGGCCGGAGGACTCCATCAGGAACGCGTGCATCGCTTCCAGGGCCTCTTGCCCGCCCGCTCGATAAGCGGCCTCGGCGGCGCGGGCCGCAAGGCATGCGCCCGGATGCAGGGTGCGCGAAAGCTTTTCGTTGCACGTGGTCTCGAGGGGAAAGTAGCGGTAGGAATAGGATGCACCATTCACGCCTTGGAGAGCTTGGCGCAAGCGCTTGTCGAGGATGCGCGTATTCGGCTCGAGATAGTCTCCCCAGAGAACAACCTCGACCCCGGAGCTAGCGACCCGTTGTTCATCGCGACCGGGGGGAGGCAAAGAGTGCGGCGCCTGAATGCGCCAGTCCGTGAGGAACTTCTCGTACGCCGACGGCGGGCGGAAATCGGCGGAGAGCTCCGCGGCAGCGACCGTTTCCACAGCCGTCTTCACCGCTCCGGGGCGGCTCCAGCTCCGGAACTCGCGGCCGTTGATGAAGATCATCGGGGTACCATGCAGCCCCAGCGCGAGCGCCTCTGCGATGTCCTTCTGCACGAAGGCTTCCGTCTGCGGGGCCTGCATCGCTTGCAGGAACGTGTCCGCCTCGAAGCCCAGCGAGGGTAGCGCGGCCTTCAGCTCGCCCTGGGAAAACGCGCCCCCGCGCTTGAACAACCAGTCGTGCATGCGCTGAAAGCCGGCATCACCGCCCAAGAGCCCACCCGCCTCCGCAGCTCGCGCAGCCGAGCAGGCGTTCGGGTGCGTGTTCACACCCAACCGGCGCACCTTGTCGTTGCAGTCCGAAGAAAGGGGAAAGTGCTTGGTCGACAGGGAAAGATCGCTGCGGACCGCCAAGAGGTGCGCGAGCTCGCGATCGACCTTCCGGCAACTCTCGCATTGGTAGTCGGTGAACACGACCAATCGAATGGCGGCATTCTCCGGGCCTTGCAGATAGCGTCCTTCGAAACGCTCGTCCTCCCGCAGGTTCTCGGAACTCTGGGGCTGCGCCAGGCTCTCGAGCTCTTTCTCCTCGTCCGCGAGACGCCGTTGTTCCGCGAGTCCCTCTACAAACCAGAGCGAGGCGCTGATCAGAACGAAGAGGCAAGCAAAGACCGGAAGCGCCCTTGAATCGGCGGACGGACGCCTTTCGATCAGGACCCAGAAGGCCAGGTTCGTCGCGTGGACCGTGAAGCAGTACGGACAGAGGTAACCCCCCCTGAACATCTCGGCCGCCAGTAGAAGCGACCCGACCGCACCGGCGCGCACCAGCCATAGCATGCTCGAGGGAAAGCGTGCTCTCATCGTCAGCCAGGCTGCGAGCAGGCCCGCGAAGAACGACAGACCGAAGAAGGCCGTCGGCCATGCGAGGAAGTAGGCGAAGGGGCTCTTGAGCGCTCTGGCACATCCGCTCTCGAGACCGCACCCGAAGAGCTTGGCGGCTCCCAGGTGTTCCAGGGCCAGCGCGAGCGACGCGAGGCAAGCAGCGCTCAGAAGGAGCGCGCCCAGGAGGTAGGAGGGGTAGGACTTTCTCGACATGCGGAACCGGACACCCTCCTCCAGTTGCTCACCGAGGAAGGGTTCGGTCCCAGTAGAAACTCTGGCTGCGCGTAAGTGGAGGAAAGAGTCTCAGACTCCGCGCTCGGGCCCTAGTTGCTCGGCAGGACGAAGCCCGGAAGCGGCTGCGGCCACAAGAGGTGCGGCGGATCCGTTGCGGGCCAGACGAAGAAGAAAGTCCCGCTCGGATGCACGACGGATGCCGCGACGGACCCACTCGGAGTAAAGCCGAGGGTCGGGCCGAATAACGCAGGGAAAGGAACCAGGAGCATGCCGCCCTGACCCGCCAAACCGACCCTTCCGAGGAATTCCCCCCCCGAGTCATTGGCCATCACCGCGGTCAGCAAGCTGCCTTGGGGGCGGATCGCGTACCGCGAACGCTCGAGGTCGGGCGCGTTCGAGATCGACATCGAGCCGGCCGAATCGATGTCGAGCAGCCTGAATTGGGCTCCCGGACCGCCCATCTGCACCTTGGCGAAGATGTGGCCCCCCACGTTCTCCGCCCAGTCGAGCTTGTCCGCGTTCGAAAACATCGTCGTGGGTCCCGCCTGGGACACCTTGATGACCCTCCCGGGTATCAGCAGATCTTGATCACCTGGGTCGTGGGCCAGAACATCACCCGTGTCCAGGAGGAAGATTCCGGATTCAGTCTCTAGCCGACCGTAGTCGAAGGGCGGCGCGATCGTGTTGAGAGTGCGCGAGAGGTTGCTTATGACCGGATCCGCTCCGGCGACCGAAAGATCGACACTGAAGACCTCGGCCTGTTCGAGACCTGGCACGGCCGCCTCGTCATCCTCACCGACAGTGAGGAGCATGCGGTCGCCGGAAGCGAACACGATGACACCGGAATCGTTGAGCGTGTCCAAGAAGTTCTGATCGCGCGTCAACTGGATTTCGGCGGGTGCCGGCACGCCCGTATCGACGACGAAGCACTCGCGGGAGTCCGCCTCCTCCACGATCCAGGCAGCGATCGACCCGTCGGGAGACAGGGCTATCCGCGGGCCCGATGCACTGGCCGGCAGAAAGCCGACATCAGCGATGGCCTGAACTGAATAGGAAGCCCGAACGACGTTTCCGGTGGATTGGGCAACGTATATGTAGGCCGCGTCCGGACCGGCGCCCGCGGCGAAGGCGATGGTGGTCGCGTCGGCCGAACAGACGATCCCGCCACCTACCCAGGTCGGCGGTGAACCGGTGCCGGAAAAGCCCACCAGCGCTCCCTGAGCGCCGGGAAGTCGCTCGTAACGAACGAGCCCTGAGGTGGTCTGGGCGGCTCCGAAGGATGCGACGAGGCAGAGACCGTCGGGCTGGAACTCCTGCGGCGGAAGGAGCGTCGTTCGCGTGAACCATGCGCCGGTATCGAGGTCCAGCTCGAGAAGATCACCCCCTGCTTCCACGGTGGAGGCCAGGACGAGCGCTCTGCTGTCGCTCGAAAGGGCGAAACGCCCTTGCAGCGGATCGGACTGCGGGTTGGGGCCGGTACCCTGCAATTCTCCCAGCGGCCGGGCGTGGCCGTCCGGCTCGATACTGAACAAGCCGAACATCGACGTCCCATCGTTCAGGTCGCGCCGGTAGCGGTAGAGGCAGCGTCCGCTGGGCAAGACGACTCGGGTGCCCCCCGGAAGATCCGCACGGAACTGGGGCTGGGACTCCAGCAACAGGGTCAGGGCGGTTCGACCGACGACATCGATCGGCAAGAGGTGGATCCCCGTAAGCTCGGGGTGGATGATAGGTGGGGAAGTCTGGTTCTCGTTCAAGGTCCAAACGTCACCCCCGGAGCCGGGAGTCGCAACGAAAATCGAGACGTCCGCGGGGGTTCCCAGGGCGAAACCCACGAGGCTCAAAGGAATGAGGGCTTGTCGTAGATGCATTTGGTTTCCTCCCACCAGAGGCCAAAATTTGGCACGCGGAATGCGCAAAGACCGTTCCACGCATGACCACCAGGCCTGGAAGTCGCATTTTATATAGTACTCCTGTCCCTGCGTTTCCGCACATACGATTCAAAATTCACGATTCCTGGTGAATGGAATCTCCTGGGCTTGCGCCAGGAGCCTTCTGGGTCCATCATCTAGACTAAGCTCCAGTTTTCAGATATTCCGTTCCATTCTATGGATGAACTCCTAGACACCCCCCTACCCACTTTGCCCCCGGGCTACCAGGCCGAAGAGCTCCTGCGTAGCCGCGAGCAGGTCTGGGTGCTGCGCGCTCGGCTCGCACGGGATGGAAGGGAGGAGTCGGTGCTCCTGCGACTGGACACGAGCCCTCGGGCGGCGGAGGGCCTGGCGGAATTGGCGGTGCTGGCGGCCGTGGAGCACCCCGGAATCGCTCATCTGATCGACCACGGCCCCCTTCCGGGCGGAGGTCTATTCGTCGCCCGCGACTGGGTCGAGGGCCAGAACCTCGCGGCCTGGGCCGAACAGAGCTCGCAAAGCCCCGAAGAGACCGGCTCCATGATCGCGCGCCTGACGCCGGCCCTCGACCACCTGCACCACCAGGGCTTCATCCACGCCGATCTCAAACCCCAGAACGTGATCGTGAACGACGACGGACTTCCGATCCTGGTGGACTTCGGTCTCGCCCGCGAACGGGGAGCGTATCGTTCGGAGGACGGGGTCAGCGGATCGTTCTACTTCCTCTCCCCCGAGGAGCTGATGGGGCTCGAACTCACGCCCCTCGCAGACCTGTTTGCCCTGGGGGCGATGCTTCATCAACTCGTCGCACCGGTGGGGATCTCCCCCCGTGACTTCTACGCCCGCTTCCCGGAGAGCTCCTTTCTCGATGCATCCGGAACGGACCCCGAGAGCCTTCCCGAATGGTCGCGGGATCTCATCGTCGGCCTGACGGCCCGCGACCCGGATCGGCGACCGAAATCCGCGGGGGCTGCCGGCCGAGCGCTCGCGAATCGCCTCGGCGTCGACCTCGACCGCACGCAGTTCAAAGAGAGCATGCGCTGGCCGATCGCCCTGGGAAGGGAGGCCTGGATCGCGGAATGGACGGATTCGCTCGACACGGACCCGGATCCTTCCACCTGGATCAGGCTTCCGAGACGGGAGGACCCCCGCCCGTTCTGGGCCCACATGCGGCTGCACGCAGCCCTGCGCGGACGGCGACTGCGGGGCGTCGACCTGCTCGCCGAGCTGCGCAACGTGACCGACGGAGTGGCGCTCGACCGCTGGGCCGCGGAGATCGTCGACGAGGGCCCCGAGTGGATCGCGGTCCTCGCGGGGAACATCGATCCCTGGTCGAAGCGTGCGCTCTTGGCCCTGGATCGCGCTGCGCACTTGGTGCGGGCGAAAGCGCATCGGACGGTCCCCATCGTCTTCTTTGTCAGCTCCGAGGCGCCGGTCAGCGGGGAGCTGGCCGAAAATCAGGTTCCCTCCGTCGACGCCTCCTGGGTGCGCGGATTTGTCGGACGCCACTTCCCGGCCGAGCAGCCCGAGCGGGCGGACGATTTTGCCGACCGCTTGTCCAGCGCCTGTTCCGGCTCGGCAACGCGGCTCGACGAGATCTTCCTGGCCAGCGAAAAGGCCGGATGGATCTTCGATTCGGGCGAGGGCTACAGGCTGCGGCCGGGCGACCTCGGGGATCCGGCCACGCTACTCGCAGATGCAGATCCGCTGGGAAGCCTCGATGCGGAAGGCGCAGACCTCTTGCTCGCCGTGGACGTCTGTGCCGGACGGAGCGACGTACGGCACCTCATTCGCCTGCTGGGCGGCGGACCGGGCTTCGGAGCGACCCTCATAGCTCTACGTCAGGCCGGGTGGGTCGATGTCATTCACCGCACGGCCTACACCGAAGTAGTACGCCGCCGCAGTGTCGAAGAAGACAATACAGATCTGGATCGCCTTCGCACGCTCCACGAGAAACGAGCGGCAATCCTCGATGAGGAGGCTGACGAATCGGCACGGGCCGCGCTGCACAGGCTGCTCTCGAAGCCGGATCCGGAGCGGTGCTTGGCCATGAAGAACGAGCTGGTCGCACTGCTCGATCGAGGCCGTCCGGAGGCCGGCCTCGAGATCGGGGACAGACTGAACGAGGGCGCCCACCGCCTGGGAATCGACCTGGTCCGCACCGCGCCCGAGGTCTTGATCGAACGGGCGCGGCTGTGGTGCGCGATCGGTCACACCGAAATGGCGCTACGTGAGATCGAGAACGTAGAACTGGTAAAGGAACCGCGCAGCGCGGCCTTGATAGAAGTGATTCGCGGTCTCGTTGCATCGCTGCAACACGAGACCGACGCCGCACTGGAGCACTACCAACGCGCGATCCAACTCCACGCTTCGGTCACCACGGATGCAACCATCGGACGCATCCAGTTGCTGCATACGCTGGGCAAAGACGAAGAGGTCTGCACGCTCGTCGACGAGCTGAAGCCCGAGAAACTCGAAGAGCGCGGTGAAATGCTCGGTCGCCACTCCATGTACGTCCGGTCGCTGCAGGCCATGAGCGCCATGCGTCTGGGCCGCGTCGATGAAGCGCGCGCCTGCACGACGGACCTGATTGAAAAGGTCCGCAAGAGCGAAGATGTTCAACTCGAAGCCGCACTGCACATCAATCTGGCCATCATCGAACGCCTGGGTGGCTCGCTGACGCGAGCACGCGAGGAATTCGAAGAGTCGATCCGGCTTTACGACCGTGCCGGCATCACGGCTGGTCTTGCCCATGCGCGGGCGACCTTGGGCGGCCTCCTACGTGAATTGGGCGAATTGGTCGACGCCGAACCGCTCCTTATTTCAGCGATGGAGATGCGCGAACGCCTGAACGATCCAAAGGGCGCAGGAACGGCGCGGGGAATGCTGGCGCTGCTCTACTTCGAACGCGGCCATACGCGCGCAGCGATCGAGACACTCGAGAGCACCGCGGGGGCCATGTCCGGCGCCCAGGAACGGCGGCACGCACCTCTGCTTGTTTCAAAGGCCATCGAGATGCGCAACCGCATTGGCGACGTCTCGAAGAACAGTGGCCTACCGACCGACGACGAAAGCGTCGATCCACGCATATTGCTGGCCCGTTCACGCATCGCATGGATGTCTGGAAATGTGGAAGAAGCGCTAGCGCTTGCCGAACGAGCCGCATCGTTGTCAGAATCGCTCAAGCAGGACCGACTGGCGCACGAGGCGCACCTCTTGGCTGGGCGGCTCTCTGGAAAGGCTCCGGAGTCCGCGCCAAGTACGGCCGAAGACGCGTCCCTCGGCACGTTCGACGAGCGAATCTTCGAGCTATTGGTCGTTAACAACTTCGACCCCGGACAGGCCTTGGCGCTGGCGATGGCGCTGGGCCGTCGGGGGTGTGATGACCGTGCAGCGAGGCTCTGGTTTGCCCTCTCCGCACGCTGTGACGACTTGGGGCAAGCGAAGAATTATCGGACGAAGGCCGAGGAGTACCTCGATCTCTGCACCAGTGGCCTTACCGTTCCCGAAGCAAACAGTTTCCGAAGCCTACTCCTAGGCGAACCCGACCCCTGGCCGGGCGATTTCACCATACGGTCCGATGACCGTGAATCGGACGAGGAGTTCGAAATGGAAGTTCTCCGACTGCTGGATATCAACAAGCAGCTAGTTCAACAACAGGATCTCGATTCTCTGCTGGGAGTCATCGTCGAGCACGCTCTCGCCGTGACCGGGGCGGAACGCGGCTTCCTCGTACTCGAGAAGCACGGCGAGCTGCGGTTCGACACGGCCATGGATTCGTGCCGGGGTGATATCGCCCAACCCGAATTCGAGATTTCGGGTTCAGCAGTCCGCGAAGCCTTGGATCGCATGGAACCTTTGCGGATCAGCAACGCGGTGGACGACCCCGCACTGGCCCAGCAAACCTCGGTAGTTTCGCTCGAGCTGCGTTCGATCCTGTGCGTTCCCTTCGCAATATCCGACGAGCTACGCGGCGCGATCTACGTGGATCATCGGCTTCGTAAAGGAGCCTTCGATGAGAACTCGGAAAAGCTCTGCGCTTTGCTCGCCAACCAGGCCGCGGTGGCGATTCAACAGATCAAGCGCATGGAGGAGATTCGCGACCTCAACCGCGAGCTTGAACGGCGCGTCGTTCAAAAGGAAACCGATCTCCAGAATGCTCGACGAGCGCTGCGCGAAGCCGGCGCCGCCGAACCCGGGCGGTTGATCGGAAAATCACCGGTCATCCATAAAATTCAGGAACTCCTTGCAAAGTACTCCACCAGCGACCTTTCCGTGTTGATCATCGGCGAGAGCGGCACAGGCAAGGAGGTTGCCGCTCACTCGCTGCACGAGCAGTCGCTCCGCTCGCGCGCCTCCTTCGTTTCGGAAAACTGCGCAGCATTGCCCGCTTCGCTGATTGAGTCCGAGCTTTTCGGCCACCGCAAAGGCGCCTTCACTGGGGCGGACCGTAACCGCGCAGGGCTCTTCGAACAGGCTGACGGAGGCACGTTGTTCCTCGATGAAATCGGCGAGCTCCCGCCCCAGCTGCAGCCCAAGTTCCTACGGGTCCTGGAGACGGGAGAAGTTCGGCGGATAGGTGACGAGGAGTCGCGAACTGTCAATTTTCGGCTGATCGTGGCGACGAATCGCAACCTGGAGAAAGAGGTCCGTGAGGGACGATTCCGTCAGGACCTTTTCTTTCGCCTCGATGGGTTGCGCATCCAAATGCCGACCCTGGCCGAGCGACCGGAGGACACCGAGTTGCTGGTCGAACATTTCCTGCGCCAGGAAGAGGCTCGGGGTGGTCCGAAGCGTCGTATCTCCAAGCGCGTGCTTAGCGCCTTGGCGCGTCGCAATTGGCCCGGCAACGTGCGCGAGTTACGCAACGAAATCTCGCGACTCTGCGTGCTTTGCGAAGGCGACGTCGACGATCCCAGCCTGATTAGCAGACCGGCGTCCTTGGCCAGCGATGTCGACGAGCAACACATCATCCCCATCATCGAGCTCGAACGGCGCGCGATCCGCAAAGCCCTGGAACAAACCGGCGGGGACAAGCGCCGGGCGGCGGAAATGCTGGGCATTTCGCGCGCGAAAATCTACCAGCGGCTCAAAGAATGGCGGAGGAACGGCGAGGGACCCGCAGAAGAGGATGAGGACTAGCCCTGTTCCAGTGAGCTTCTGGGTGAGGCTTCTTCCGCATCGGAAACATCCGGAGTCAGGCTCGCCGCTTCTTCGACGTCCGTTTCGATGCGAACGACGTGGACGCCACCCTCTTCCCCTTCCTTCGATGTCCGCCAGGGGCGCGACACGCGGTTCAGGATCCTGCAAAGCTCTTGCAGGTCGTCACCACTTCGCAGTTCGCAGTCCGGCGGAGCCTCCCCCCGTTCGATCGCCTCGAGAAATCGCTCAAAACGGAAAATCGGACCGACGACACGGAAGGTGGTGATCGCTCCGATCATGATCGTCGCCGGTAGGAGGGCTGCCAGGGTCACCATGAAATTCTCGCGTATAAGCGAGAACATCCTTCCCGAATCGTCCTGCGCAAACCCCGCATCGCCAAGCGAGCGGCTTATCAGGATCGACTGCATCCCGACCGCAAGGACCGAGACCAGCAAGAACATGAAAACGATCTTGAGCTGCAGCCGGGGCTTGATCAGTATTTTCCGCCGCTGGTTCTTCATGCCGATCATTCTGGAGTGGTGAAAGAGGCGTCACCGCTCTATCGGAAGGACTCAGCACGGGTCTATAGGTCCTTTTCGGAGCCAGGTTCGATCTCCCGCACAAGTGAGCCTGGACCGTAGCTAGTCTCCCCCATACCCCAGGGCGCGCAATTCCTCGATCTCTTCCTCGTTGAGCTCGACCTGCACGGCGGTCGAGCGCGCGCTCAGCATGTATTCGATCGCGTCGGCGTGCTCCTTCAGGAGCTCGGACGCCCAGGCCGGAGCCTCGTCCTTGAGGTCGTCCAGTTCAAGCGGGTCCCGCCCCAGATCGAATACGGCCGTACTTCGACCGGCGCGAATTTCACCCATCTCCATGGTCGAAAAGACCTTCCGATCGGCGGAGTGGACCGCCATCCAACGCTCCCTCGGACCGGAGTTGAAGGTGAAGACAACACGCTCCCGCTCCAACTCGAAAAGGGAGGTCCCCATCCACGAAGTGGGCGGCTCCAAACCGGCCAGACGCGAAAAGGTCGGCGCCAGATCGACCAGCGTAGCGGGAGCATCGATCGTCTGCGGGACAAGATCCATGCCGCGCGCCAACATGGGGATGTGCGTCAGTTCCTCCCAGTGTCGCCCGCCATGCCCGATGTTGCCGTGATCCATCAACTCATCGCCGTGATCGCTCGTCAGGATCACAAAGCCGCGGTCGTAAAAACCGGACGCTTTCAAGTCCTCCAACCATGGTCCCAAAACGAGATCGAGGCCGCTCACACCGCCGTAATAGAGGTCCCCCAGCTTCGCACCGAACTCTCTCGAAGCCTCCTCGCGATCGGGGCGCTTCTTCCACGTGTCCCATTGTGACATCAGTGCATGATAGCCCGTGGAATCCTCCTCGATCCCCAACCGGTAGGGCGTGTGCACGCGATAGGTGTGCAACAAGAGAAAGCTCGGGCGCCCGTCATCCGCCTCCAGAAAGTCCTTCGCCTTCTCCAGCGTCTGCAGCAGGATCCGCAGGCGGTTTTCAAAAAAGAATTCAAAGCCTTGGTCGAGCCCGTGCCGACGCGCAACGAAGAGCCCCTCGGTGGCCGCGCCGGTGCGATACCCCGCCCCTTGCAGGTGCTCGGCTAAGGTAAAGTGGGATTGCGCCAACGAGTGTTCTTGGTGGACCGTCGCGTGTTGCTCGGGGTGCAAACTACTCAACATGGAAGCGTGGGAAGGTAAGGTCCAAGAGGCCGACGACCATGCACGAGAAAACCGCACGCACTCTTCCGTGAAGGCATTGAGTGCCGGAGCTATCTGCGGGTCCCCGCCGTAAAAGCTCAACGCATCGGCTCGTAGGGTGTCGAGCACGATCAGCATCAGATCGGGCCTCGGGTCGCCGAGGCTCCGTGATTCGGGCAAGCGAGGCCCCAGGGACGGTTGGTAGAACGCCGCCATCGCCGGCGGCCCCTCGACCGAAAAGCGCAGTCGCGCGCCAAGCCTACCCGCGGGAGGCAGGGCGACCTCGTGCCAGCGGCCGTTGCCTAAACGGCGGACCGACTCCGTCTCCTCGAAGAAAAGCTCGCCGTCCAGGTGGACGCGAAATGTCAGAACGCACTCATCGAGCTGCTTGTACCCGATGGCCAGCGGCTCGCCGATCGCAAAGAAACGCAGGAAGGTGTTCGGAAACACGTCCGCCTCGATGTCGACCTGGGTGCCCGTAGGTACCGCGATGCCATCCCCGGTATGCCCTCCGACGAGGGGACGCCAACCTCCGTCCCTGCGCTCGGCGAGCGGGTAGCGCACGACCAGACGCAGTGTCTCCGGGAGTTCAGCACCCGCATCCAGGCGTAGATTCAAGGCGTTCGAACGGATGAGAAAGCCGATCTCACCGGCATTGAATTCTGGTTTCGTGAGCTCGCGAATCGGTTCGTCACCCCTCAGAAGAAGGGTCGAACCGGCTTCCAACCTGCGCAGGTCAAACCCGAGAAAGCACGGGCTGTGCCAGAGCCCTTCGGCTCGTTCTTCCCAGCGCTGGGGAGGAAGGGGAAGCTCGATACGGAAAGCCCCGAGTTCCTCGCCCACGCTCACCTGAGCCCCGGCGTCCTCGACCCAGGCGGAAAGGCACTCCACGGCCGCTTCCGCCGTGATCATGCCGTACAGGGGCCGGCGTTCGAAGCGAACGTCGCCGGGATCCCCGCACGACAGGGCGCTGGCGGTCAAGCTGACGGCAAAGCCCATGGCCAAGCGGTTTGCTCGCAGCACGGTCAATGTCCCTCATCACCTCCGAAGTACTTCTCGATGATCCATCCCGGCTGATGGCGATCCGGTTCGCGCGCGCGGCCGCTCATATCGATGTCGTCCGTCTGGGGCGTGTCGACGTGCAGCGGGTGTGGATCGTCGGTGCGTCGCCGCCACTCCTCGAGCTCTTCGAACAGGACGGTCAGGCGCTGTGCCTGCCGGGGATCGGCGGACAGGTCGTGCAGCTCGTGTGGATCCTCTTTCAGATGGAAGAGCTGCGTGCGTGCGATCTTGGGGTAGTGGATGAGCTTCCAGTCACCATCGCACACCGCCCTTTGGAGGTCCTCGTAGGTCGTGAAGATCGTGTCGCGGACAGTCGTTTTCGCCCCACTCATCACGGGATGCAAGTCGAGGCCTTCTACGCCTGGAGAGGCGCTGACATTGGCCGCGTTGCACAGCGTCGGAAACAGATCGAAGAGATAGACCAGCGCATCGCTTTCGCCTTCTTGCACACCCGGACCTTCGACGATCAGCGGTGTCCTCATGCTGTGCTCATAGAGATTCTGCTTTCCCAGAAGCCCGTGGCTTCCGACCGCGAGTCCGTGATCGGCTGTGAACACGATCAACGTGTTTTCCCGCATTCCCCGCCGTTCCAGCACACGAAGAATACGCCCGATCTGGGCATCCATGTGCGCGATCATTCCGTAGTACTCGCCGAGCTGGTCGCGGATCATCTCGGGCGGCCGCGGCCAGGGAGCCAGTACCTCGTCGCGCCCGACCAGCCAGCCGTTTTGAAAGGGGTGCTGGGGCATGAAGTTGGGCGGGAGCGGCGGGCGCCCTTCCGCGTATTGCTCGCGATAGGCCTCCGGCGGTTGCCGAGGGTCGTGGGGCGAAGAAAACGAGACGTAGCAGAAGAAGGGCTGGTCCTTCTCGTGGGACTCGAGGAAGCCTATCGCCGCATCGGCGAAGAGCTCGCTGGAGAAGCCCTTTGCCACAGCCTCCGGCGTGTAGCTCCCGTCAGCTTGCAGATGTGTCGTCGGTACGGCTTCGTGGTTCGACATGCCGTGAAACATCAAATTCCGTCCCGTTTCGAAGCTGCGCTTGAAGGACTCACGGCCGTTGTGCCACTTGCCCGTTCCAAAGGTCGCGTAACCGGCCTTGCGAAACAGCTCGGGGAGGGTCGGCGTGTCCTTCAGATCCATCGGCACGCGGTAGAGGCTGCGGCCGCTCATCAGCATGGCTCGGGACGGCTGGCAAACCGCTCCATGGATCGATCCCATGCAATAGGCGCGGCGGAAGTTGAACCCTGCCTCCGACAGCCGATCCAGCTCCGGCGTGCGGATGTATTCGTTGCCGTAGGCGGAGATCGTGTCGGCACGCTGATCGTCGGCGAAAAGGAAAAGAACGTTCGGCCGCGGGCTCTCCTGGGAGAGAGCGAGGGTGGTGATAAAGAACAGTGAGAACATCGGATTTGCGTCTAACGCCCCATGCGGTTCAGGACCATCAAGCGGATCTCGGTCATGTCTTCCATCGCGAAACGCAACCCCTCGCGCCCGAGCCCCGAATCCTTGACTCCTCCGTAGGGCATCGAATCGACGCGCATCGAGGGTACGTCGTTGATGATGACGCCGCCGACCTCCAGCTCGTTGAAAGCACGAAAGGCGTGCTGAATGTCGCGCGTAAACACGCCCGCCTGCAGGCCAAAGACACTGTCGTTCACAACGGCAAGAGCCTCGTCGAATGTGTCGAAAGGCTCCAGCGTAGCCACAGGCCCGAAAGCTTCCTGGCAACTGATCGCCGCGTTCTTGGGGACATTCTCGAGCAGGGTCGCCTCGAAGAAGATCCCTTCGCGCTTGCCACCGACGAGAATCCGGGCCCCACGATCGACGGCCGCCTGGGTCCATTGCTCCAGCCGCTGTGCGTCCGCCTCGCTGATCAAAGGACCGAGGAACGTGTCGTCGACCAGGGGATCGCCCGCCTTCAGTTTCCGTGTCTCCTGCTCGAGCCGCTCGCACAACTCACCGTAGATGGATCGATGCCCCAGGATGCGCTGCACGCCGATGCAGCTTTGCCCGGACTGATAGAAGGCGCCGACGAGAATGCGCTGGACGGCATAATCCAGGTCCGCGTCGAGATCGACGATGCACGCCGCATTGCCGCCGAGCTCCAGCACCACCTTCTTCTTGCCGGCCTTCGCCTTCAGAGCCCAGCCCACCTCGGGGGATCCGGTGAACGAAAGGAGCTTGAGACGCTCGTCGGTCGTGAACGGATCGGCTCCCTCGCGCGAACAGGGCAGGATGCTGAAGGTACCCCTGGGCAGATCGGTCTCGGCCAGGATCTCTCCGAGGAGCAGCGCTCCGATCGGCGTCCGCGATGCGGGCTTCAGGACGAAGGAACATCCGACCGCCAGGGCGGGGGCGATCTTGTGGGCCACGAGGTTGATCGGAAAGTTGAAGGGCGAGATGAAACTGCACGGTCCTATGGGAACGCGGCGCCACAGGGAGTCGTACCCGTCCGCGCGCGACGAGATGTCCAGGGGCTGAACCTCGCCGTACATCCGCGTCGATTCTTCCGCGGCCAACGTGAAGGTATCGATCCCGCGCGTAACCTCGCCGCGGGCATCGCGAATCGGCTTGCCGGCCTCGACCGCGAGCACCTGGGCGAATTCTTCGTGGCGCTCACCGAGACGCTTCACCACGTGCTGCAGAACCTCCTTGCGCTGCCAGGCGGGCCAGCGGCGAAACGCATCGAAGGCTTCCGCAGCCTGGGCGATGGCGTGCTCGATGGTCTCCCGATCCGCCACGGCCGTGCGGGTCGCCACTCTGCCGGTGAACTTGTCGCGGACCTCGAGGGATGTGTTGGGCTGAACGGGCTCGTTCGCCACGTAGATGGGGTACCGGGTGCGGAGGCCGCCGCGGACGTCGGTTTTTGCTCGGCTCATCGGATCGGGAAGCTTCTCTGCCTGCATGTTCTCACGAGCGGCGACGAAGGTCACGAACGCACAGGCCCCGCCTCCGCCGGTCACGATCCCCCGAAGAGTCGAAGACAGGGGGGAATGGAGTCCCCTCCGGGAAGGGACGGCACGCTGCGGAACGGCCACTTACCCTCCCCGGGGCCGAAACCATGGCTCCTCCTCCGTGAACGCGTGCTCGCCCTTCCCCTACTTGCCCGAGGGAGTTCCCTCCAGCGCAGCCCGAGCCACACCGAGCACTCTCTGGACCGTGAGGTCCTCCATGCAGATGTGCCGGGCTTGATGGCAGTGCCTGCGCCCGCACGGGGCGCATTCCGGTCGCTCGCGCACAATGCGATGTCCTTCGCCCCAGGGCCCCGTGCGCCGCGGTTCAGCCGCCCCGAACAGGGCCACGACCGGTGTGCCCAGGGCCGCCGCGATGTGCATCGGCCCGCTGTCGCCCGTGACGAAGAGGCGCGTCCTTCTCGCCAGGGCGATCAACTGCGGCAGATCGGTCTTTCCGACCAGGTCGTGGACCGCCGCAGCTCTGCATTTCGAAAGCGCCCGATCGGCCGACTCGCGATCGTTCGGTCCGCCTACGAGGGCCAGGGGAATGTCGGACTCCCGGCTCAGGCATGTCGCGAGCTCTCCCCAACGCTCCGGCGCCCAGCGGTTGGAGGGTTTGGTCGCCCCGAGATTCAGAAGAATCGGCTCGGCCCCGAAAGCGCCGACGCGTTGCTCGGCCCAGCGCTCGGCCGCGGGCTCGGCGGGCAGATGGTGTAGATCGCCTTCCCTTTCCGCCCGGCCCACCCCCAGATGGCGGGCGAACTCGAGGTAGTGCTCGACCATGTGCGCGATCGGATCCCCGCTCTGAATGCGTTCGCTCGACCACAACCAGCTGAACTCCTTCGCCCGACGACGATCGTAGCCGAGCCTGCGCCGCGCTCCCGAAAAACGCGCGAGGAGCGCGCTCTTCTGGATGCGCTGGAGATCGACCGCCAGGTCGTAGCGCTCGCCGCGCACCTCCCCCACCAGACGACGCAACTCGCGCAGACCGCCACCGCGCTTCCACAGGTGGACGTGGTCGACGGAGGGATGTCCTTCGACCAGGGGACGCACGAGCGGGTGGACGACCCAGCCGATGTGAGTGTCGGGCTTCTCGCGCTTGATCGCCGTGGCGAAGACCAGGGCGTTGACGACGTCTCCGATCGCGCCCAGCCGGACGACGAGGACACGCCGGGGGAAGGATCCGTTCTCGTGCGCCTGGGGCACCGACATGGCGTGGACACTACCGGTAGACTCGGCCCCTCGCTACAAGAGAGGCCCATGGAACTCGTTTCCCGCCCCAACGGCCTCTCGGGTCCAGCCACTTCGACCACCGTCGGCCCTCGAGGCAACTCAGGCGCGGGAGCCGTTCGAGGATCGGATCACCGTCCGAACGCTGGACGCGGTGACGCGGGAGTTCTTGCTCGCGAGCCACGGCACCGGCCTACGGCTCTCCCTGGGGGCGACGCGCCGCTTTGAGCGCAGCCGGGGTCCAGGCGAGCTCGACCGCCTTGAACTCCGGAGATGATATCGTGTCGGGAGTGGAGGAACCGGTACGCAAATGAGGCTCATCATCCCCGTGCTTCTCTGTCTATGTGGGGTTTCACGCGCACAGGAAGATCCCTATTACGCGCGCCCCGACCTCTCCGCTCTTGCAGAACACGGGATGCAGGAGGTCCTCCGGCGCTATTCCGTCGACCTGGGGGCCCTACGTCGCTTCTGGGATGTACGGCTTTCGCCAGTGCGACGGCAGCGCGAGCGCGAGTTTCTCGATACGTGGGCGGCAGGTCTCGA
The DNA here is from genome assembly GCA_002683825.1 of Planctomycetota bacterium. Lineage (GTDB taxonomy): Bacteria > Planctomycetota > UBA1135 > UBA1135. Next base: position 129,096 of record NYUD01000085.1, on the reverse strand, counting down.
CGCGCTCGACTTCGAAGCCTTCGGTGTGGACGACCGCATCGATTGGTTGTTGCTTGCCAACCGAATCCGCTACACGCGACGCAGTCTTGCGCTCGACGAGGACAGGTGGAACGAAACGCGCGAGCTCCTCCCCTTCGCCGGCACGATCATCGAGCTGCAGGAGGCGCGGAGGACCCCGGAGCCCATCGAGCCGTCCGTGGCAGCGGGGCGATTGGATTCTCTGCGCGAGGTGATCGAGGAGCTCCTGGAGCGCGTTCATTCCGACGACGAGGAAGAAGACTCCGGCGCATCAAAGGATCATATTTACGTCACACGATCGATCGCCAACCGCGCCGCGTCGCAGGTGCGTTCGCTGCGCAAGAGTCTCGGCCGCTGGTTTCGCTACTACTCGGGCTATGACCCGCTCTTCAGCTGGTGGTGCGCGGATCCCTACGGCAAGGCGGACAAAGCGCTCGGGGACTACGCCAAGTATCTACGGGAGAGAGTCGCCGGTGTTGAGGAGGACGACAAGGATACGATCCTCGGCGACCCGATCGGACGCGAGGCTCTGCTTGAGGAACTGCAGCGCGAACTCATCCCGTACACACCCGAAGAGCTCGTTGCAATCGCCGAAAAAGAACTGGCCTGGTGCGATGCAGAGATGCAGAACGCTTCACGGGAGCTGGACTTCGGTGACGACTGGCGCGCGGCGCAGGAGCACGTGAAGACACTCCACGTCTCGCCGGGCAAACAGCCCGAACTGATCCGACTCCTCGCCCAGGAGGCCGTCGACTTCCTCGAATCACACGAACTCCTGACCATTCCTCCCTTCGCCAAGAACGCCTGGCGAATGGAGATGATGACGCCCGAGCGCCAGGCCCTGACACCCTACTTCACCGGCGGTGAAGTCATCAGCGTCTCCTTCCCGACCAGCTCGATGCCCCACGGGGACAAGCTGATGAGCATGCGCGGCAACAACGTGCACTTCTCGCGCGCCACCGTGCACCACGAACTCATCCCCGGGCATCACCTGCAGCAGTTCATGAACGCGCGCTACCGCGCCTACCGCAGCCCCTTCAGCACGCCGTTCTGGGGCGAGGGATGGGCCCTCTACTGGGAGATGCTCCTGTGGGACGAGGGCTTTGCGCAGTCCCCTGAGGATCGGATCGGGATGCTCTTCTGGCGCAAACATCGCTGCGCGCGCATCCTCTTCTCGCTGGGCTTTCATCTGGGTGAATTGAACACCGACGAGTGCATCGAGCTCCTGGTGGAGCGCATCGGCCACGAACGCGCCAACGCCACGGCCGAGGTCCGCCGCTCGGTGCAGGGCGGCTACGGCCCCCTCTACCAGGCGGCCTACATGCTCGGTGGCTTGCAATTCCGCGCCCTCCACCGCGAACTCGTGCAAACGGGAGAAAGAAGCGAACGCGCCTTCCACGACGCGATCCTGCGCGAGGGCTCGATCCCGGTGGAGCTCGTTCGAGCCAAGCTTTCCGACCGATTGCTTCCCCGCGATTACACCTCCAGCTGGAGGTTTTACGGGGACTAGAAAAGCCGCTCCAGGCGCTCGCGATCGACTTCGGGATGCAGCTCCAGTGCCTGCGCCAGGACGTCGCGCGCGGATTCCGCACTCTCCTCGGACCGGGCCTCGAAACGCACCGTCAGATTCGGGGTCGTATTGCTGGCGCGCACGAGAAACCAGCTACTCTCCCCCAGGTTCACCCGGGCGCCGTCGATGGCAATCACGTCGTATTCGGCTTGAAAACGCTCCACCAGGGCCGCAACGACACGGAACTTGTGCGCGTCCGGGCAAGGCAGTTTGATCTCGGCGGTCGACACGAGGTCCGGGAAATCGGCGAAGAGCTCCGATAGCGCCACGCCCCTTTGATCGGCGATACGAAGCAGCGCCAGCGCACAATAGAGCGAGTCGTCGATCGGCAAGTAGTCCCGATTGAAGACGATGTGCCCGGAGAGTTCGCCCCCCAGGATGGCGTCCTTGGCGGTGATATCTCGCTTGAGAATCGAGTGCCCCGTCTCGCCCATCCAGGGCTGACCGCCATGGGCGAGCACGTCCTCTTCGAGGAAACTGGAGCACTTCACGTCGAAACGCACGATGCCGCCGGGATGGCGCTTTAATAGGTCCCTCGCGAACAGCGCGATCACCCAATCGGCCGAGATCTTGCGGCCCGTCTCGTCGAAGACACCGACACGGTCCCCGTCACCATCGAAACCGAGGCCGAGGTCGAGTTTTCTTGAAACGACGATACGGCCCAACTCGGCCATGTACTCGGGAACCTCGGGATCGGGAAGGTGGTTGGGAAAATCGCCGTCGGGCTCGCAAAAAAGCGCTTCAACCTCGATCCCGAGACGCTCTGCAGCGGCGAGAACCACGGGTCCCATCACGCCGTTGCCGGCATCGATTCCGACCCGAAAGCGACGCTTGAAATCAAACAGGCCGACGATCTCGTCGAGGTATTGCTCGATGTAGTTCACCTCATGGAGCGAGCCCTGCCCGTGGGTGTAGTCTTCCCCCTCGATGACATCCCGCAGCGTGCTGATGTCCTGCCCCCAAAAGGGTCCGGTCCCCAGGCACAGCTTGAGGCCGTTGTCGCCGCGTGGATTGTGACTGCCGGTGACCACCACCCCACCATCGAGAGCGCGGCGGTACAGGCAATGGTAGAGCACCGGCGTCGGTACAACCCCCAAGGTCAGTACTTCGAGGCCCGCCTCCGCGAGCCCGCGCGCCGCGTGCTGCATCAACTCGGGCGAGGACGGGCGCACGTCGCGCCCCACCGCGGCCTTCGTCCCACCACGCGCGCGGATGCGCGTCCCCAGACCGCGACCGACGGCGTAGGCCAGATCGGTCGAGACCTCGCTCCCCGCCTTGCCGCGAATGTCGTAGCGCCGAAAGATTTCCCGCTTGAAACGCGTCAACTAAACGCCGACCGGGTGCCAGGCCGTCTTCCACTCGCAGAACTTCTCGATCCAGTACGGGCTTTGCTGAGCCCGGTCGCGCCAGGCCGAAGGATCGGGGTCGTCGAACTCACGCACGCGCTTGATGTTCTCGGCAGCACCTTCCTGGATGCTTGCGAGATCCTTCGCCTCGCCGCCGAAGACCGCGATGGCGTTGATATCCATGTGGCCGGCGACGTGCTCGAGCAATTCGGCTCGCTCCCCGGTCAAGAGGTTGACAACCCCACCGGGGACGTCGCTCGAGGCTAGCACCTCGCCCAATTCCAGGGTGATCGAGGCCGCTCGATTGTCCGCCACGACGACGCAGGTGTTGCCGGGCACGATCGCGGGCAGAATTCCTGAAAGCAGGCCCAGGATCGGCGAGGTCCGGGACGACAGAATGCAAACCACGCCCTGCGGATCGGGCAGGGTGAAGTTGAAGTACGGAGCTCCGACGGGATTGATGCCGCCCAGCACCTGGGAGAACTTGTCGCACCATCCCGCGTACCAGAACGTGCGGTCGACCGCAGCATCGAGGTCGGCCTTCGCCTCCACTGCGGACCAACCGCAAACCTTGACCAAGAGCTCCTCGAAGATGCCGCGCCGCGTTTCGAGCACCTCGGCCACGCGAAAGAGAATCTGGCTGCGGTTGAAGGGTGTACGCTCGGCCCAACCGGGCTGGGCCGCGCGAGCCTTCTTCAGGGCCTCGCGCAGGTCCTTGCGCGAGGCCTGACAGATGTTGCCCACCAGGTCTCCGGCGGCGTCCTTTTCGGTGAAGGTGCGCCCGCTCTCGGATCGAATGAACGCTCCACCGACGTACAGCTTGTAGGTCTTGGCAACGGGTATGCGTTCGCTCATCCTCGCACCTCCATGTACGGCAGAAGGCCGTGCAGGCCACCTTCCCGGCCGAAGCCGCTCTCCTTGAAACCGCCGAAGGGGCTGGCGGGATCGAACTTGTTGAACGTGTTGCCCCAGATCACCCCGGCGTGCAGCGCCTTGGCCATCGCGAAGAGCTTGCTGCCTTTGTCCGTCCAGATGCCCGCGGAGAGCCCGTAGGGCGAGTTGTTTGCCTTCTGCACCGCCTCGTCCGGCGTCCGGAACGTCTGGATCGCCAGCACCGGTCCGAAAATCTCTTCGCGGGCGATGCGGTGTGCCGGAACCACGTTGGTGAAGAACGTCGGACGGAAGAAGAAGCCCTTGTCAGGCAGCTCGCAGGCGAGTTGATGCATCTGCGCGCCTTCCGCGCAACCGATGTCGACATAGGAACGAATCTTCTCGAGTTGCTCGCTGGAGTTGATCGCTCCGACGTCGGTGTTCTTATCCAGCGGATCGCCGACGCGCAGGCTGGCCAGGCGATGTGTGAGCTTGCGCAGAACGGTCTCGAGCACATTCTCCTGCACAAAGAGCCTTGAGCCGGCACAGCAAACGTGCCCCTGATTGAAGTAAATCCCCTCGACCACGCCTTCGATCGCCTGATCGAGCGGGGCATCGTCGAAGATGATGTTGGCGCCCTTGCCGCCCAGCTCGAGCGTCAATCGCTTCTTCGAACCGGCCAGGGTCCGCTGAATCGCGCGCCCGACCTCCGTCGAACCGGTGAAGGCCACCTTGTTGAGGTCGGGGTGCCGCACGAGCGCAGCACCACTCGCCCCGGCGCCGAAGATGATGTTGATCACCCCGGGTGGAACCCCGGCTTCCTGAAAGATCTCGGTCAGGAGCGCGGCGGTCAGGGGCGTCGTCTCGGCCGGCTTCAAGACGACGGTGTTCCCCGCCGCCAGGGCCGGTGCGATCTTCCAGGCCGCCATCAGGAGCGGGAAGTTCCAGGGAATCACCTGCCCGCAAACGCCGAGCGGCGAAACCGTCGCACCGGGCAAGGCGTAGTCCAACTTGTCGGCCCAACCCGCGTAATAGAGGAAATGCGCCGCCGCCAGCGGCACGTCCACGTCGCGCGACTCCTTGATGGGCTTGCCGTTGTCCATCGTTTCCAGGCACGCCAACTCGCGCGAGCGTTCCTGCAGCGCGCGCCCGATACGATAGAGCACCTTGCCCCGTTCGCTTCCGGGAAGCTTGCTCCAGCGCTTGTCGAAGGCCTCGCGCGCCGCTCGCACCGCGCGATCGACCATTTCGTCGTCGGCAGCCGGTACCTCGGACAACCTTTCCTCGGTCGCCGGATTCAGTGTAGAGAAGTAGCCCGTGCCGGCGACGAATTCGCCGCCGATGAAGTGCTCGTAACGCGGAGCGATCTTCACGTGCGAGGTGTTCTGCGGAGCGGGCGCGTAGTCCCAGAGATCGCCGAACAGGAGCTCGGGTACGGGCGTGCGCCCCTTCGCTCCGGACTGTTCGGACGCACCGGGAGACGTCGGTTGGATTTCCTTCACGTCGATTCCGTCCACAGCCTAGTCCTCGCTGAAATAAACCGGTGACTGATAGCGCCCGCTGGACAACCGCCGCCATTGCATCAACACGTCGTTCAGAAGAGAAGACGCTCCAATGCGGAATAACCTATTCGTCAGCCAGGTGTCGCCCAGGGTCTCTTTCACCATCGCGAGATAATGCCAGGCCTCCTTGGCCGTGCGAATCCCGCCGGCGGGTTTCATTCCGATGATCCGCCCTGTCTCCAGATAGAAGTCGCGAATCGCCTCGAGCATGACCAGCGTCACCGGCATCGTCGCCGCCACGGAGATTTTGCCGGTCGAGGTCTTGATGAAGTCCGCTCCGGCGTCCATGGCGATCCGGGAAGCGCGACGCACCTGGTCATAGGTCCCCAGCTCGCCCGTCTCGAGGATCACCTTCAGGTGCGCCGGACCGCAGGCTTGCTTGATGGCGGCGATCTCGTCGAACACGCGCCCATAGTCCCCGGCGAGGAACGCGCCGCGTGAAATGACCATGTCGATCTCATCCGCACCTGCTGCGACGGTACGCCGGGTCTCCTCGATCTTGAGCTCGTGGAAGGTCTGACCGCTGGGAAAGGCCGTCGCGACCGAAGCGACCTTCACGGACGACCCGGCCAGCGCCTCCTTCGCCACGCTGACCATGGTCGGATACACGCAAATCGCACCGACCGACGGCAGATCCTCGCCGGGCAGCGGATCGCGGCCCTTGCGACACAGCCGCCGAACCTTGTCCGGCGTATCCATCCCCTCGAGGGTCGTCAGATCGATCATCGACAGGATCAGCCGCAGGGCCTGTTTCTTGGCCGAGGTCTTGATGCTGCGCTTCCTGAAGGAGGAGGCGCGCAACTCGGCCTGGACCTGGTCGACGCTCGGAACCGGGGGCAAAACGTAGGGGCACATGGGACTTTTCAGCGCTTGGAAGAGTCCCGGATGATAGCAAGACGCCACTCGAACGGCTCGAGGAGGCCTCCTCGGGTGAGGGCGGCCGGTGAAGACAGGACCCCGAGAGGGGGCGGGACGGGCGATCTCGAGCTGCCTGATACGCTCGCCGGCTATAGGGGGGAGTCCGGGCCGAAGCGCCTACTGCCGGGTCACTGTCCGTCGCTAAAAAAGAGGAATGCGGGCATCGTAGGTGCGCCTGGCGTCGCCGTAGCGACCGGTCATCAGCAACGTCGCCAGACTGCGCTCGGGAATGGCGCGGTAGTGTTCGACCCCGTTGACAAGAACGACAACCTCCTTCTTCATGTCGACGACGTCGTCGCTCAGCAGAACGTGGAGGCCGCCCAGTGGCGCCTTCGTCGTGACGGAGACCGTGTTGTCAGCTCGGTCGAGATCGGCGACGACTTCCCGGCCCAGCTTCGGTTCGTCCCAGAACAACCAGTAGAACTGACGCTTCCAATCGATGGCCGGCTGCCACACGACGCGCTCGGGGTGCGGATTTCGGACCTTGCCCCCGATCTTTTCCAGTAGCGCCTCGGCACCACCGGGAGGCAGGTTGTGCGCGTTGTCCGTCACCTCCCAGTACTCGAAGTCGTAGCCACCCCAGCGTTCCTGCGCCTCTTTGAGCTTTTGGACGGCCATTCGATTGGCTTCGGGAGGCACGCGCGGATCGTCGGTGGACTGAAAGATCACCATGGCCACGTTGCGAAGGTTGGGAACCACGCCCTCGACGATGTCGATGACCTCCTCCCCCTCGAGGATTGGCGTCGGTGCTCCTGCGGACGGTGTGAGGCCGGCGATCTCGTCCGCGTGGTGAGCGCCGAGGGTCCATGACCCGTACCCTCCCATGGAGTGTCCGCCGAAGTAGACACGGTCCGGGTCGATCTTCCCGGTGCGACGCGCGCGCTCGACCAGCTCCATCACGAATTCTTCCGTGCCCGAGTCGGTCCAGCCCAGCTCGGTCTTGACGAGCACCTCGGGGAAGATCGCGTACCACTTTTGCCCCGAGGCTGCGCTGCCGAAGGCCTCGTAGCTCGAACGCGCCTCACCCGAACCGAGGCCGCCGCCGTGCATACCGATGAAGAGCCCCTTCGCCTTCTTCGACTTTCCTCCGAGGATGAAGAGGCCGCGCTCCTCTTCCTCCCAGAGGTGATGCGTGCCGGATTTCTTGGAAAGCTTCGGTCCCCTGCTCCAGACCTTGAGGAGACTCTTACGCCAGCTCTTGGATTCCCTGGCACTCAACTTCGGGAGCCCATCGAGACGGGCGATGATCTTTCGGTGGGCTGCGATCCCTTCCGGGCTCTTCCAGTCGTGCTCGAAGTACTCCTCGACCAGCTTGTTGATCGCCTTCTTGTCCAGGGTCTCGTCATCCGTCCATGCACCGAGACTGCACGTGAACACGAGGGGAACGAGACATCGAAGCATGGCGTCAACTCCTCTTGAACCGAACAGGGAACAGCTCCTGCCGAAGGATGTCGGGAGGAACCTCTTCGTCCCCGGGAAAGCCCAGGCGCTCGGGATCTCTCGGCGGCCAGTACGCCGTTCGAAAGAGGTAGTCCCAGAGGCTCAGAACGATGGCGTAGTTCTTCGCGACGCCGCCCTCCGTGGAGGCATCATGGTGCCACAGGTGCATGCTTGGACTGTTGAAGATGTAACCGAGGGGGCCCAGTCGAATTCGGATGTTCGCGTGGTTGTAGTGCCCCCAGGCGGTCGCGAATACGGCAGCCGCGAACAGCGGTTCGCCATCCCCTCCGAGAAACGCAAGGGGCAGGTAGAGCAACGAGCGGTAGATCACCAGTTCCATCCAGTGGAAACGAAAGTTCACCGCCCAGTCGAGCCGGTGGGCGGAATGATGGATCTTGTGAAACTGCCACAGGAGCGGAACCCGGTGCAGCAACACGTGCACGTTCCACTGCAGGAAATCGGAGACGACGAGATAGATGAGAAACTGCCACAACGGCGCGATACCCGAGAGAAGGGAGGAGTCGAGGGCCCCCGCGGGAAAGAGGGAGTGCGTCCAGAGAGCCAGGCCCCCGGTGATCCCGCCGGTGACCACGGCGTAGTAGTGGCCGTTGAACAGCAGGTACCCGATGTCGTTGACGAGCTGTGGGCGCGCCGCCCCCTGATCGCGGCGGGCAGGGAGAATTCGCTCGGCGACGAGGAAGATCGCCGAGAGCAGAAGCAGCCATTGCAGATAGCTCATCGGGGTCGGCATCCTAGCTCCGGCGCTGAGAAAGGAGATGGTTTTCGCGCAACCCGCGCGAGGTTGAAGCGGTCAGGGGAGTCCTATGCAACTCCTCCGAGAAACGCTTCCCGTAGCCCTGTTTTCCGTGTTCGCCGCCGGCTGCCCGTCCTCCAGTTCGACGGAAATTCACCTCAGCGACTCGCTACTACGGGTGAGCTTCAAGGGGCTCGAAAAAAACCGCACGCTCGATCTGGAGAGCCCACCCGGCTCGGCCATACCCGAGGCGGTGAAGATCCGCTTCACCGATGCCGCCGGACAGATGACGGGCTCATGGGCGGGCTTCCTCCCCGCCGGGGATCTCCCCGTACCCATGGATGCGGTGCGCTGGCACCTGACCTCGACCGCCCCTCCCCCGATCGGCGCTGGATTGAACGATTCCGGCGTCATCGTCCGACGTCCCCTGTGGTATTTCGCCGGTGGACCGGTCGAGCCGGATCCGCTCGGCGGAACGACGCGCTACGTCGCCGGTTTCCGGGCCCGTTCCGAAGCGCACGCCGAGTCGCTCCTGCAAGAACTCTTGGAAAAGACCTCGCCCGGCGGCACGACGACAACGCTGCCCGAGGGGATCTATCGCATCCACCAGCTCCTGCACACGCACATCGATGGAAACGAAGTGGTTCTTACCTTCACGGGCTCCACGCCCTTCGAAGAGCTGGAGTTCGACTTGAACGGCACCGAGAACCGCCACAATCTCGACGATGCCGAACTCTCGCAACAGGGCGCGGTGCATCGCGCGACGCTACGAATCCCATTGCTCGACTTCAATCACGGCGGAGCCGGGGGCACAACGCATCTCAACCACTACGTCATCCGCATGAACAACGCAGGCCAGGCCCCGGTCCGAACGACGGGCCGGTGGGAGTTCACGGCGCTGTAGCCATACGGTGTCAGACACAAGACGGCGGGTCAGAACTCGTGAACCGGGCCGCGGCACCTCCGGTCCCAGGTGTACGGAATGGACGGTCGATACTGGAAAGGGAGGCGGCCAGCGTCTTGCCGGAAGCGGTCGAGGCTACCGGCAGGACGTGTTTTTTCGCGGCGAGCGTCGACCCCCCGAGCCACTGAACCCCGGTGGGAAGGTCGAAGTCCTCGCGGACCAGGTGTCGGTTACGGGGTGGAAATCGCTCGGTCCCTGCACGGGTGAAGCTATCTTAGCTCCCCATGGAAAGCCGTACGCTCATTGGACTTCCCGCCCTGCCCTTGTTCCTTGCAGCCTGCGCGTGCCGACTCCCCGCCAGCCCGGAGGAACACCTTCGAACCGTCGTCTTTCAATCCGACTTCGGCCTTTCCGACGGTGCCGTGTCCGCCATGAAAGGCGTCGCCCAGCAGGTGGACTCGCGGCTCCGGCTCGAGGATCTGACCCACGCGATCGAACCGTTTAATGTCTGGGAAGGCGCCTACCGACTCAACCAGACGGCTGCCTATTGGCCGGCGGATACGGTTTTCGTCTTGGTGGTGGATCCCGGGGTGGGCACCGCACGCCGCTCGATCGTCGCGCGGGCGCGCACGGGGCATCTCTTCGTGACTCCGGACAATGGAACCTTGACGTTCATCGCGGAGTCTCTGGGGATCGAAAGCGCCCGCCGGATCGACGAATCCGGTCTGCGCCTACCCGGCTCGCGTGCGTCCCTTACGTTTCACGGAAGGGATGTGTATTCCTACGTAGGCGCGCTACTCGCTGCGGGAAAAATGTCCTTCGAAGAGGTCGGCCTTTCGCTCGACCCCAAGAGCCTCGTGCGGCTGCCCTACCGAAGGCTCGTCGTCGAGCATCTACCCGATGGCGTTCGGTGGAAGGGCACGGTCCCCGTGCTCGATCCGAAGTTTGGAAACGTGTGGACCGATATTCCGACGGACCGTTTACGCACGACGGGCATCGCATGGGGGAACACACTTGACATCCGGATTTTCCACGAAGAGGCAGTCGTCTTCGAAGGCACGCTGCCCTACGTGGAAACCTTCGGCCGCGTGGATAAGTCGCAACCGCTCGCATACCAGAACAGCCTGGGCAACCTGTCGTTTGCCATCAATCAGGGAAGTTTTGCGGAACGCTTTGGTATCGGATTCGGAAACACCTGGTACGTCGAAGTGCGCCAGAACTCGCTCTAGTTCAGCGGTGGAGGGTACCTGGTCCAGAGGACAGCTCTGCTCGTCGAGAATTTCGAAGAAGCTCCGGCGCCCGGTGGCCTTCCCACAGGAAGGTTTCATGCATTGCTCGAAGCGCGAACAAGAGGGTCTCTTCCAGTTCCCCGACAGGGTTTGACCTCGCCCTCCCAGGGCATGGTCAGCCGATAAATGTCATGGAGCCCCTGGATTGTCGCTTCCACCCCACTCGGCTAGGATGACCGGATTCCAACGACCGCACGCGAGGACAAGTAGATGACGGCCGAGATCTTGAAGAACTACATCGGAGGCGAATGGGTCGCCGCCGAAAGCACCGAATACCACGAGGTCAAGAACCCGGCGACAGGTGAGTTGATCGGGAAAACGCCGCTCTGCGGAGCCGCCGAGGTGGACACGGCCGTTCGGTCCGCCAAGCACGCCTTTGGAAGCTGGCGCCGCACGCCGGTCGAGGATCGCGTGCAGTTCCTCTTCCAGCTGAAATTTCAGCTGGAGAAGCACGCTGAAGAGCTCGCAGCGATCGTCACTCGCGAGAACGGCAAAACGCTCTCCGAATCGCGCGGAAGCGTTCGCCGCGGGATTCAGATGATCGAGGTCGCCGCCGGCGCCCCTTCCTTGTTGATGGGTCAGGCTCTCGAGGACATCGCCGGCGGTATCGACTGCGAGTCGGTGCGTCAGCCCCTGGGCGTCTTTGCCTGCATCGCACCCTTCAACTTCCCCGCCATGGTGCCCATGTGGTTCTTCCCCTTCGCGGTAGCCTGCGGAAATACGTTCCTCTGCAAGCCATCCGAGCAGGTGCCCTTCAGTCAGAAGCTGGTCTGGGAATTGACCCACGAAGCCGGCTTCCCGCCCGGGGTCTTGAACATGGTACAGGGCGGCAAGGATGCGGTGAACGCCATCCTGCACCACCCCGACATCGCCGGCATATCGTTCGTGGGCTCGAGCCCCGTCGCCGAGTACGTCTACAAGACCGGCGCGGCCAACCGCAAGCGCGTGCAGGCGCTGGGAGGCGCGAAGAACTACATCATCATCATGCCCGACGCCGAAATGGACAAGGCGCTGGATGCAGTGACGGAGTCGGCCTTCGGGTGCGCGGGCGAGCGTTGTCTCGCCGCCAGCATCGTCATCCCGGTCGGCAACTGTCATGAGCAGGTGCGCCAAGGCCTGGTCGAGCGGATGAAAAAGATCAGAGTCGGTGACGGATCGAAGCCCGGGGTGGACATGGGGCCGGTCATCTCCGCGCCTCACAAGGAGAAGGTTCTCGGTTACATCGCCGCCGGCGAAAAGGAAGGCGCTGAGTTGGTCGTCGACGGGCGCGATGTCGATGCCGACCAGGGAGGCTCGTTCATCGGTCCGACGCTGTTCGACAACGTCAAGCCCGATATGAAGATCGGCTACGATGAAATTTTTGGCCCCGTACTTTGCCTCTCGCCTGTCGAAACGCTGGATGACGCCCTGGCGATGGCGAAGAACCACCCGCTGGCTAACGCCAGCTCGATTTTCACCACCAGCGGGCGGAGCGCTCGCAACTTTCGCTACAACGTTGATTCCAGCATGGCCGGCGTAAACATCGGCGTGGCGGCCCCGATGTCCTTCTTCGGCTTCGGCGGCGCCAAGGGTTCGTTCTTCGGCGACCTCAAGGCCCACGGCCGCGAGGCCTTCGATTTCTACACCGACCGCAAAGTCGTCATCTCACGCTGGTAGGAGGAAGACCATGGCTCGCATCGTCAAAGGCGGACTGATTCAGTGCTCGAACCCTGTCAACGACGAAAGCTTGGCCGTAGCCGAAATCCAGAAGGCGGCCTTTGACAAGCACCTGCCGTTCATCGATCAGGCCGGAAAAGAGGGCGTTCAGATCCTGTGCTTGCAGGAGATCTTCAACGGCCCCTATTTCTGCCCCAGCCAGGACGCGCGCTGGTACGACGCCGCCGAACCGGTTCCGGGCCCGACCGTCGAGTCCCTGATGCCCTACGCGCGCAAGTACGAGATGGTGCTGATCATCCCGGTCTATGAGCGCGAACAAGCGGGAGTCTATTACAACACGGCGGCGGTGATCGACGCCGATGGGACGTACCTCGGCAAGTACAGAAAGAACCACATCCCGCACACCTCGGGGTTCTGGGAGAAGTTCTTCTTCAAGCCGGGCAACCTCGGCTACCCGGTGTTTCAGACACGCTATGCGAAGGTCGGCGTCTACATCTGCTACGACCGCCACTTCCCCGAGGGCGCGCGCCTCTTGGGTTTGAACGGCGCCGAGATCGTCTTCAACCCCTCCGCTACGGTCGCGGGGCTCTCGCAATACCTGTGGAAGCTCGAACAACCCGCCCACGCCGTCGCCAACGGCTTCTTCATGGGCTGCAGCAATCGCGTGGGGAACGAAGCCCCCTGGAGTATCGGCAAGTTCTACGGCTCGAGCTACTTCGTCGATCCGCGGGGTAGCTTCCTCGCCGAAGGCACGGAGGACCGAGACGAGCTCGTCACCGCCGAGATGGACCTCGAAGTGATCGAGGAGGTGCGGCGCACGTGGCAGTTCTATCGCGACCGGCGTCCCGAGACGTATCGCGACATGGCTGAACTCTTGCCCTGAGCTGGTTCAACCACAACCGCGGCCCAATGTCCTCGGTTCCGAGGTCGCGTACTTATTCGGGCTTCGGCCCGACCGTGTCGTTGCGGCGATCTTGTTGCTGGCCTGGCGTAAGCGGTCCGGCCGTCAAGGTCACAGGCAGTTCCACCCCGACAATGATGGCCGCCAGAAAGCTGGGGTTGTGGTCCTCCTCGGAAATGGGAAACGGCAGGTCTTCGCCAGCCGGAATCGGACCCAACAAACGCAGACTCTCAGATCATCGGCAACTCGGCCCCTAACGCTACGGGATAGGTCGCGCAGCCTGGCCGATTTCCAAGTCGGCTACGGTCCACGGGGCCTCTCAATTGTTGAGCGCACTCCGACGCGCTAGGATCTGGTACCGAACTCCGTCGAGGAAAGACATGAAGACCCTGATTCAAGGAGGCACGATCGTTACAGCCAGCGACAAGTACAAAGGCGACGTTCTGATCTACGGTGAGACGATACATTCCGTCGGCTCGGATCTCTCCGCCCAGGCGGAAAAGGTCGACAAGGTCATCGATGCAACGGGCAAGCTCGTCATTCCCGGCGGAATCGATGTGCACACACACCTGGACATGCCCTTCGGTGGGACATCCTCCGTAGACAACTTTGAAACAGGAACGATCGCCGCTGCCCACGGAGGCACGACCACGGTGGTCGATTTCGCCATTCAACAGCGCGACGGCACGCTGCGGCAAGCCTGGGAAACGTGGATGGGCAAGGCCGAAGGCAAGGCCGCCATCGACTATGGCTTTCATATGATCATGAGCGAGCACACACCCGAGCTCGAAAAGGAGATGGGTGCGCTGGTCGACGAGGGGGTTACGTCGTTCAAGCTCTTCATGGCCTACCCCGGCGTCTTCTACATGGATGACGGCGGCATATTCCGCTGTATGCAACGCTCCGGCGAAATCGGTGCGACCATTTGCATGCACGCCGAAAACGGAATCGTGATCGACGTACTGATCGAACAAGCCCTACGGCGGGGGGAGATCGAGCCGAAGTACCACGCACTCACGCGGCCCCCCCGCGCAGAGGCGGAAGCCACACACCGATCGATAGCCCTGGCGGAAATGGCCGGGGTCCCGGTCTACATCGTTCATCTGTCCGCTGCGGAAGCGCTCGAACAGGTCACTGCGGCGCGCACTCGCGGCCTTTCGGCCTACGCCGAAACATGTCCGCAGTATCTCTTCCTGTCCTACGACAACTACGAAGAGCCTGGCTTCGAGGGTGCGAAATACGTCATGAGCCCGCCCCTGCGCGACAAGGCCAATCAAAAGGAACTCTGGCGCGGACTTAAGCGCAACGACCTCCAGGCCGTTTCGACCGACCACTGCCCCTTCTGCTTCAACGAGGGCAAGCAGCTGGGCAAGGACGACTTCAGCAAGATCCCCAACGGCGCACCCGGAATTGAAACGCGCATGAGTCTGACCTATGACGGAGGGGTGGCTGCGGGCAGGATCTCGGTCAACCGGTGGGTCGAGCTGACCTCGACTTCCCCTGCCAAGATCTTCGGGCTCTTCCCCCGCAAAGGCACGATCGCCCCGGGTAGCGATGCGGACATCGTTGTTTTCGATCCGGAAGCCGAAACCGTACTCCGCGCGAAGAGCCTGCACATGAACGTCGACTACAATCCTTACGAAGGTAGGCGCGTCAAAGGGGTCAGCGAAACCGTACTGTCGCGCGGCGAGGTCATCGTCGAAAAGCAAAGCTTCTCGGGCAAGGCCGGCCGTGGACAATACCTGCGACGCAAGAGCCGCTTCGAAGAATAGAAAAACATAAGGACCTCATGGACCAGACCGCCCAGCAGGGCTCCAGCCAGGACGTTCGCGACAAGCACAAGAAGTACCTTCTCCCCGCGGTCGCAAACTACTACACCGAGCCGATCGTTCTCGAATCCGGTTCCGGTATGCACGTCCGCGATACGGACGGCCGCGAGTACCTCGACTTCTTCGGCGGGATCCTCACCGTGTCGGTCGGGCACTGCAATCCGGCAGTGAACGACCCCGTCAAGGCCCAGTTGGACCGGTTGGGCCACGTTTCGACGTTGTACCCTACTTTGCCGATCGTCGAGCTGGCCGAGCGACTGGCGCGGATCACGCCGGGTAAGCTGCAAAAGAGCATGTTCACCACTTCGGGTTCTGAAGCGGATGATACGGCCGTCGTTCTGGCACAGATCTTCACCGGTGCTCAGGAAATCATCGCACTGCGTCACGGTTACTCCGGTCGCGGAGTTCTGTCGCAATCCCTGACTGCACTTGCTTCGTGGCGCGCGGTTCCGTCCCAGGTCGCAGCGATCAAGCACGCCATGGCACCCTACTGCTACCGCTGCCCCATGGGTTTGAAGTACCCCGACTGTGAAGTGCGCTGCGCTCAGGACCTCAAGGAGCTCATCCAGACGACCACCACGGGCAACATTGCGGGCTTCCTGGCGGAACCCATCCAGGGCGTGGGCGGATTCGTCACTCCTCCCAAGGAGTACTTCCAGATCGCGGTCGACATCGTTCGCGAACACGGCGGTGTGTTCATTTGCGACGAAGTGCAGACGGGTTTCGGACGTTGCGGCGGCAAGATGTTCGGCATCGAGCACTGGGGCGTCGAACCCGAGATCATGACGATGGCCAAGGGCGTCGCCAACGGCATGCCACTGGGAGTCACCATCGCCACGGACGAGATCGCAGACAGCTTCAAGAAGCTCACTGTCTCCACATTTGGAGGCAACCCCATCTCGGCCGCCGCCGCCAATGCGACCCTCGATTTCATCGAGAATGAAGAGCTGCCCGAAAACTCGAAAAAGCAGGGCGCGCGTTTACGCACCGGGCTGGAGGAGCTACAACGCCAACACCCCGAGGCCATCGGTGACGTCCGCGGTCTCGGGCTGATGCAAGCGCTCGAACTCGTCGCCGACGAAACCGCCGGCGACCGAACCCCG
Organism: Planctomycetota bacterium; assembly: GCA_002683825.1. Classification (GTDB taxonomy): domain Bacteria; phylum Planctomycetota; class UBA1135; order UBA1135. The sequence goes on along the minus strand of NYUD01000085.1, from coordinate 112,936 downwards.
GCGCCGGAAATAGCGGCACGCCTCTTCGAAGAGACCAAGAAACGCGGGCTCCTGATCGGCAAGGGCGGTTTGTACGGCAACGTAATCCGCATCTCCCCACCGCTGACGGTCAGTGCAAGCGAAGTGGACGAGGCCCTGCGGATCTTCGGCGAAGCCTTCACAGCGCTGGGGTGATGCCATAGGAGCGAACGATGACCGATCTAAGTATTGAAGTCTGCGGAATCCGCTACCCCAACCCCTTCGTCCTTGCCTCCGGTCCCCCGGGGACCAACGGCAAGGTCATCCAGCGCTCCTTCGAACTCGGTTGGGGAGGCATCGTTTGCAAGACGATCTGCCTCGAGAGCGACAAGATCATCAACCTGGTTCCACGGTACGGCAAGCTCAAGAGTCGCAAGAATCCGAAGGACGTAATCGGTTTCCAGAACATCGAGCTGATTTCGGACCGTCCGTTCGAAGTCTGGCTGAAGGAACTGACCGAGTGCAAGAAGGCTTACCCCGAACACGTCCTGATCGCGTCGATCATGGAGGAGTACAACAAGCATGCCTGGGTCGAGATCGTCGAACGCACGCAGGAAACGGGCGTCGATGCCTTTGAGCTAAACCTGTCCTGTCCGCACGGCCTACCCGAACGACGTATGGGCGCGGCCATGGGGCAAGACCCCGAGATCGTCGAAGAAGTCACCTCCTGGGCCAAGGAAGCCTCCAGCATCCCGGTCTATGCCAAGATGACCCCTAACATCACCGACCCCACCGTACCGGCCAGGGCCGCCGTCGACGGTGGAGCCGACGGCCTCAGCGCAATCAACACCATCCTCTGCATTATCGGCATCAATCTGGACACCTTTCAACCCATGCCCACGGTCGAGGGCTACTCCGAACCCGGCGGTTATTCCGGCCAAGCCGTGCGCCCCGTCGCCCTACGCCAGGTCATGGAGATCGCGCGGGCCTGCGAAGGCAAAGCCATCTCCGGCATGGGCGGCGTCGAAACCGCCGAGGACGCCATCCAGTTCATGCTCGTAGGAGCCCAAACCGTCCAGGTCTGCACCGGCGCGATGCTGCAAGGCTACGAGATGATCACGGACCTCTGCGACGGCCTGTCTACCTTCATGAACGAGCGCAACATCGCAAGGGTCGATGACTTCGTCGGCAAAGCGCTCCCCTACTTCACCACCCACGCGGGTCTCGTCCTGCGCCAGCAGAAGGCCAAGCGCGAAAAGGCGGGTCAATCCAACCGCGACACGATGTGGGGCGGGGACATCGCAAAGGAAACGGATACGCTGGTTACGGACTAATCGGGCCAGAAGGCCTCTTGAGGCAGAGCCCGTTCCGCCGAGCTTCGCTCGGCCGGCGTTCCGCTTCCACAGCTCGCGCTGAAGCATGTCTCCTGTCGCGAAGGCCTTTGGCCGCTCGTCGGTGCCGATCGTGAATCACGCCGGACCGGGGCGACACCGCGGTCCTCGACCGACAACTAGTCCTTGTCCACCCGCGTCCGGGAAGACCCGCGCTATGCATCCACGGTCCCGATCGACCCGGGAGAACCCAGGTTATTCAACCCCGGGCCTCAAGACAGTAGTACAACAAGGTCTGTCTATAGTTTTCAGGAGGGTACATGATCATCTCGCGGGACAGAACACACGCCTTCGATCAAGGGGGAAAACCATCGTGAAGGACAATCCGCTGATCATTCTGCTCACCGATTTCTCCGAAGCCTCGTACGAAGCCTTCGAGCCGGCTGTCGAGCTGGCCAAACGACTCAACGCCCGAATCAGCCTGGTGCACATGGTTCAGGACCTGGTGGTGGTCGCCCACGGCACACCGCTGGCCCCGGCGATGTCGATGCCGCCTCAGGGAATCGACGCGCTGAAGAAACGGGCGCAACACGAAATGGAAACGGCATTGACTCTCCTGGGAACGGATGTCCCCGTGGACTCCCAGGTTCTTGTCGGAGAACGAGTGCACGAAGTCGTCGGAAACTACGCCAGCGAGAACGGGGCGGACTTCGTCTCAATGGCAACCCACGGGCGCTCCGGCCTACGGCGAGCTTTGATGGGCTCGGTCGCCGAAGCCATTCTGCGGCACACGAAGATTCCGGTCCTGATCTTCCCTCTGTCCACTGATTAACGGAAGAGGCGCGAGCCATCAATACGAACGTTCCAGGGCCGCAGGCTAAGGGATCGCCGGCAACACCACGAACACGCTCTAGCCCACCATTGATCCCGCCGCCACGACCAGCGTGATACACCCAGACGCGGCCAAGGCGATCCCCGGCGCTTCTTGGATCAGCGCCCAGGCCAGGGAGGCAGCGCCGAACGCACCGCGTTCAGCACACCGAACTGGGTTGCGGGGGTCTTGTCGAGGACAACTGAACTCCCCCGGCCCGGCTTCTCACCAGTGGGGAACACCACCGTGGGGAGGCGGTGATTCCATACCCTCGAGAAAAGCGGAGGCGCTCTCGGCGGCTTCATGCCTGCGTTGCGCAGAACTCGCGAAGCGTCGCAGGACGCGCTTGCGCAACTTCCAGGCAGCCTGCTGGGCGGCCTTGCCGTTCGTGTCGATGTGCAGGAGCGACTCGAGCCCCTTCGGCTGCAGCGCCAGGCGCACGCGACCAACGGCGGCACGGCGAAAACGCTCGAGGAAGGACTCATCCAGCGGCGCCATGGAGAAGCCGTGCAGCTTGTCGACGGCCTTACGCCAGCGATCGCGCTCGCTGATCAGGAGCACGTGGTTGAATAGCAGTTTGTTCGCCTGCATCGGCAGGGCCTTCCTGGGCACCGCCCGGTTCACAAGCTCATCGAGCCGATCGAGGCTACGGTCGGACTTGAGCGATGTGATCACCGCCCAGCGCGTCGTCGGCACGAAGCGATCCGCGCGCATCTCCCAGTACAGGTGCCCCAGTCCCTTGGAACGCGCATAGCGCGCCAGGTGGTAGGGCACGAAATGGTTGTGCGCGATCGTGTCCGCGGCCAGGTGCGATAGATACCCGAACGCGAAGGCCTCCTCGGCGGGCGTACGGGCATGTTTCTGCATAACGCTGACGACCGTCCAGCGGTGGCAGTGGTTGTAGTGCCCGCCCCAGCCCTTGAAGTTGATGATGTCGGCCGCGATGTTCCCGTAGTAGTACGCCGCCTGCTCCTCGCGCAGCAGCGTCGCCATCACCGATGGCAGGGTCCTGTGGCGAGTGCGATAGACACGATGGGCGAATTCGAGGTGACTCCCCGGGCCCCAGGCCAGGACGGCGAAGAGGAGCAGGAGGAGGAAGAGGAGCAGGAGGTACACGATGCCATCATGCAAAAAACAGGGACTCCCGGAGTCACAGAACCACGTCCGGCCCCTAGAAGCGTTCTTGCCGGCGGTCTTGGGGGAGGCCGAAGACACTACCGGCGGGTGAAATTGCGGCCACCGAAAGCGCGGCCCGGAAGGAAAGATGCCGGGCGTCGCCGCCGAGAGCGAACACGCCTGTGACATGCAGCTAGGTGGATCGATTCAAGACTGGAACACGTGGCCGCGGCAGGTTGGGCCACCTGAAACGCAAGCGTCTCGGTCCGGCCCCTGAGATTCTTGGCCAAGGCGGCGGCCAAGAAGTCATGCCGCATCGTCCTTGATGTGGGCGGAACAGCTTGCAAGGTTCCGCTGGCACCGGACTACATGCTGAAGGTCGAGAAGGCCAGGCGCGTGGGCACGAAACGCAAGACCGCGAAGTGTTGAGGCACGCCCCTCACCGCCCGCCATCCGACCCATCGTCTTGGAGCAGGAACGACAAACCAACAGAGATGGCATGCGCGTCCCGCCACGGAATGCTGACTGCCTTGATGGCGAGGCAAGGGAAATCGCAGTAAGCGGCAACCCCCAAAGCCAAGTCCCTGCCTAATGAACCTGACCGCCTGAGGGCTGGGGTGGCCAGTTTGGAGCCGGCCGTGTCCTCGATCCGGACGGTGTCCCGGCCCTCCCTCGCCTCTCACGCACGCGGATATAGTCTGACTTGGTCTCGATAAGCACGCCCGACGATGTCATGACAGCCAGAGAAACCGAATAAGTGCCGGCTTGTTTATAGATATGCCAGGGGTGCTGAAGCGTGGATGTTTTCCCATCTCCGAAACTCCAGAACCAAGAGATCGGAGTCCCCGTCGTCAGGTCGGTGAAGGAAACCCTCAATGGGACGCCGCCCCTGACTCGATCCGCTGTGAAATCAGCGGTTTCTGATTCCGTCACAAGGATGTACGACGGCCGAATCGAGACATCCATGCCACCAGGTCCGCTCGCCGTCAGGCCGACCGAGTAAGTTCCAGCAGCAACAAAGGTGTGCTCAGGGTTCTGCAAGGCCGAGACTCCCAGGTCGCCAAAGTTCCAGGACCAACCTGTTACGGCACCTGTCGATCGGTCAGCAAAGGTCACCGTCAGGGGAGCCATGCCCGTCAACGGCGCACCTACGAAAAAGGCAACAGGTGCCGGCTCGGCGACCGACACATAGTTGAGCTTTGTTTCGTTACTCGATCCGCCGGGTCCCGTGGCAGTAAGAGAAACGGTATAGGTGCCGGCAGCTGTGTAGGTGTGTAGCGGATTCTGGAGTGTCGAGGTGGCCATATCACCGAAATTCCATGACCACGTGGTGACGACGCCGGTCGACAGATCGGCGAAACTTACCGCTAGAGGTGTCACACCCGTAAAGGAAGTTCTGGAGAAGTCGGCGACGGGCGCCGCTTCGCTCACGGTCACGTAGTCCAGCTTCGTCGCGATATTCGATCCTCCGGGACCACTCGCCGTTAGCGCCACGGTGTACGTTCCGGGCATTTCATAGGTGTACACAGGGTGGTGAAGGGCTGAAGAACCGCCGTCGCCGAAATCCCAGCGCCAGCTCGACACCTCGCCCGTCGATTGATCGGTGAAGGTGACCGTCAGCGGCCGCGTTCCCGTGGTGGAGCTCGCCTGAAATGCGGCCGTCGGCGGTAAGTGCTGGACAGTGACGAATGCGGGTTTGACTTCAGTAGAGGGTCCGCCGATCCCGTCGACGGTCAGGGCAACGGTGTACGTTCCTACCTCAGTGTAAGCGTGGACCGGATCGGAAAGGTTCGAGACGCCGCCATCTCCAAAGCTCCAGAACCACGATAAGACCGCCCCGGTGCTTGCATCTTGAAAATCGACGGTCAGTTCTGATGGCCCCGAGGTGACGAGTGCGAAGAAATCGGCCTGGGGGGCCGGAATCACGCCATCCAGAAGCATGTCTCCCGTAACACTGAGGCCGACGTGCAGGTCGGCTGCAGAGGTTCCATGGGCTCCCGCCTGCGCGAAGCTGACGTCGATGACGTCCGACGGAACGATGACTGAGTACACACCGTTGGCGTTCGTGTCGTCTCCGCAGGTCACTACGGAAGCCCCGGTTGCAGAACGGCGCACATCCAGATCGATTCCCGAAAGGGGTATACCCGCCACGTCGCGGACCGTCCCGGTGAGAACGACACCTTCCTCGAGCGTGATCGCACCAAGATTCAATGCCCCCTGAAAGAGCAACCCCTCAAAGTCCCTGGCCACCAGCCTTTTGGCCTGGGGAGGACAGATCTCGACGTCATAGATGCCGACGGGAAGCAGAATGGAGAAGTCCCCGCCAGGGTCGGTATTGTCGTTCGGAGTGAACACTTTGAGCCCGGTCGAGGTGTCAAGGACGTCGAGATCCAGCCCCGAAATGGGATCCCCTGCGGCGGTCACCAAGGTGCCCCTCAGCGGAAATCCGTCCTCGAGTTCTAGGCTCCCCAGGTTCAAGTCTCCCATGGGTTCCAACTCCATACGCCGGGGGACGAGAGGACCACCGGACACGCCCACCGTCCCCAACTCCAGGTAGATGGGCGCAAACGGAGCCGTGACAAAGAACGAACCGAACAGGTCCGAGCGATTGTTCTTGTTGTTGAGTGTGACGCCCGTCGCCCTGTCGATGACATCGACCACCACGCTGGCCACAGGCAGGCCTACCCCATCGACGAGCTGGCCGCTGATCACAACCCCAGGGGGTAGTCTAACCACACCGAGGTTCGTCTGCCCCACGACCAGGACGTTCGACAGGACCATTGCAAGATGACTGGTCGCCGGCGCTGGGGGAGGACTAAAGGAGATGTCGTAGAGCCCCGCCGGAACGGTCGTTACGAAAATGCCGTTTGCATTCGTCCCATCGTTGGAAATCGTCGGGTCCGAACCCGAAGAAACCGTCACATCGATGTCGACTCCGGGAACGCCAACCCCCATGGCATCGACCACCCGTCCAACGATCGTGTCACCCATAGATGACGTGGAGAAAGCGCACGCGAGGAAGAAGGAAAGCAAGCTCGTGAATCTCATGGAAGGCATCTCCTCCTTCCACGGCCGAGGGGCGGACCCTGAAGACACCTAGAGAGACGTGACCTTCCAAGCTAGCAATAAGCCCTATTCACGGGGGATTCCTTCAGGGACCCTTGGAACGCGAGTTTCGCGCACAAGCGGTGCCCCGGAAGAATTTTCCGGGCCACCCTTCGGGGCAACTTCCGCTGCGTAATTGAAAGGAACCTGAGGAAGGTGTCCGGGTCGCGCGCCCCATCCACGTACGCCAGCCGTGGGGGATGGACTTCCCAGCGTGCTTGCCCGGTTCGAGATAGTTGTAGATCTTGTCAGTAGGTCTGCACCTCGGCCTGGAACGTCCGCTGGCAGATATGCCAGAGACGAAGCTCGAGGGGATGTCCGAGACCGGAGGCACCCACGATCTCCAGGAGCCTCTCGACCGTCTCGTCGGAAACGCGGATCAGATGAGTGTCCGGTGCCGGCACGAAGCGCACGGCTCCGTAGCCCGGTCCTGCATCGCGGATGTAGCTGCCGATGGTCGACGGTCCGATGTCCCGCAGGGTCGGCGCAAGCCCCCCGTTCGGTAGCGCGGTACAGGCGGCGAAGAGGCCGACGGCCAGAGACATCGTGGACAGCGGGTCCCGGATGGAAGCGAGGATCCTACGCTGCAGGAGGAGAGTTTTTCCCCTCTCCGCCGGGCCTGGTATACCCGGATACCACGAAGTTTTGTGCCACTTCGGACGGAGGTTGTGGACAATGGGAGGCCCCCTGGCGTCCCCCCCCCCGTGCAGATAGGCCCGCGTCGCATTGATGTCGAGTCTGGAATTCCCTCCGTGAAGCTACACGCAACTGTTCTTTGTGCGTTCGCCGTTCTCGTCGCTGCCACCGGACTGCGGGAGGCTCTCGGGCATTCTCTGCAGGAGGAATCGGTTCCGATCGTTCCTGCGGAGGTGATCGCGCGCTCGCTGGAGGCTGCACGAGTAGAAGCCCGGGGGGGCCCTTTGCCGGCGGGGTATCGGATGTTGAAAGAGCTCTCGTTTCGAGACGGAGAGATGCACCCCTCCCCCCTGGCTCTAACGCCCGGAATCATGAGCCGGCTGGTGCGTGCGGGAATGCGCGGCCTTCTACGTGGGGTCCCGGCTTCCGGCGCGCAGGGCGCGACAGCAGGCACGACGGAGCTGTTCATTCAAGCCTCGAAGGACAACACGCTCTATGAATCGGTCACCGGGGAGGTAAGCAACGGCCTGGGAATCTACGTATTCTCCGGCCGTACGGGCCCCATGGGAGGAACAGCGATCCGGCGCGCCGCACTCGCATTCGATGTCGCTGCCAGCATTCCGGGGGCGGCGACGATCGTATCCGCCAGCCTCGATGTCTATTGCTCGCGCTCGAACGGAGGCTCGCAAGCGGCCAACCTCCAACGCCTGGTGTCTGACTGGGGGGAGGGAATCTCGAATGCCGGCGACCCCGGCGGCTCGGGGACCACGTCCGAGACGGGAGACGCGACCTGGCTCCACACGTTCTATCCCTCGAGTTTTTGGACTAGCGCGGGCGGTGATCTGGCGCCCTTGACCACGGCAACGACCAATATCAACCTCGTCGGCTGCTACACCTTCACCTCGGCCCAATTGGCAGCCGACGTGCTCGACATGCGGGATAGTCCGAGTGCAAACTTCGGCTGGGTGATCCGCGGCAACGAAGCCGGTTCCGGAACGGCCAAGCGCTTCGACTCCAAGGACACCAACAACCCCGGCACCCGTCCGGTTCTTCGCGTGACCGTCAGCGGTGTGGACCTCACACCCCCGACGGTCGCTTGGGTCGCGCCGACCGGCGGTGCGAACCTGACGCCTGAGGTGGCCACTTTGCTGCAATGGACGGCGACCGACCCCTCCGGTGTAGCGTTCATCGACCTCCTCGCTTCCTACGATGGCGGCGCAACCTTCCTCCCGATCGCGCTGGGACTGGCGGGTACGGAAACGACCTACTCGTGGTTTCCCCCGGACCGTCCGGGTGCGACGATCCTGCGCATCGAAGCGACCGACGGGGCGATGAATACGGGCACGACCGATAGCAACATCACTCTGGATTCGGTGATGACCTCGACGCTGCCCACCACGTTACGCGACTTCGACCAACCGGGAACCCAGCCGCTCGAGCATGGGCTGGACACGCAATCTCCCCTGAACTGCGCGGTCTGCCACGGCGGGTATGACGACGAAACAGAACCCTATTTCCTCTGGTCGGGCTCGATGATGGCAAACGCAGCGCGCGACCCACTGTTCGAGGCCTGCCTGGCGATTGCGGAGCAGGACGCCGAAGGCTCCGGTGATCTCTGCATCCGCTGCCACGTGCCCAAGGGCTGGATGGAAGGGCGTTCTGTGCCTACGGACGGAAGCGAGCTTCTTGCCGGTGACCGCATCGGTGTTTCGTGCGACCACTGCCATCGCATGGTCGACCCTGACTACGCTCCGGGAATCAGTCCGGCCGAAGACGCTGCCATTCTGGCCGACCTCGTGACCGGCCCGCCCTCCGACCCCGGGACCGGTCGATACGTCGTGGACCCCACGGGCACACGGCGCGGGCCGTTCGACGATGCGGTTTGCGATGAGGTCGCCCATCCCTTCCTGACCTCACCCTTTCACCGCGATTCCAAGATGTGCGGAACGTGTCACAACGTCAGCAACCTGGCCTACGAATGGAACGGCTTCGGCAGCTACGTGCCGAGCTTCGACCAGCCGGCGAGCGATCTTGGGCATGGCTCGGTTTTCCCCATCGAACGTACCTTCAGCGAATGGGCGTTTAGCGATTACAACAGCGTCGAAGGCGTCTTTGCGCCGGCCCTCGGGGGCAACCGCGACTACGTTTCGAGCTGTCAGGATTGCCACATGCGCGCGACGACGGGATCCGGCTGCAATCCGACAGCTTTTCCCACCGCACCCGTGCGCAACGACCTGCCGTTGCACGACCTGACCGGCGGCAACACGTGGGTACCCTCACTGATCGACCAACTCTACCCAGGCACAGTCGACCCGGCCGCTCTGGCCGCGACTATCGACCGCGCAAGGTACATGCTTCAACACGCCTCCAAACTCGAGACGTTCTTCGAAGGCGGGATGCTTCGAGTGCGCGTGACCAACGACACCGGTCACAAGCTGCCAACGGGCTACCCCGAGGGCCGTCGCATGTGGATCAATGTGCAGTTCCTGAAGCGCAACGGCGAACTCCTCAATGAATCGTGCGCGTACGACTTCAACACCGGCGTACTGCTGGAAGATGCCGAAGCCAAGATCTACGAGATCAAGCTCGGCCTCGACACCGCCGCCGCGGCCCTCACCGGCCTTCCTGCCGGTCCGACGTTCCACTTTGTTCTCAACAACCAGATCTACAAAGACAACCGTATCCCTCCTCGCGGTTTTACCAACCTGAACTTCGCCACCTTCGGGGGCCTTCCGGTGGGCTATGCCTATGCCAACGGCCAGTACTGGGACGACACGATCTACACCGTGCCGAAGGATGCGCAGTCTGCAGTGATCCGGCTGTACTATCAGACGACGAGCAAGGAATACGTCGAGTTCCTACGCGATGAGAACGTGACCAATTCCAAGGGTCAGGAGCTTTATGACCTGTGGGATCAAAACGGCAAGTGTCCTCCGGAATTGATGGAGCGCAGTGTGATTTTTTTCCGCGACCTGGAGGTCGAGCCCCTGCCGGGAACGCCAGGGCCCGGGCGTGGAATTCACAGGTGATTTTGGCTCCCACAATTGCCGACCGCGCGACTCGAACTGTTCGAGAAGACCGCCCATTGGCCGGCGCCGATTCTGAATGACGCGATGACTCTATTTGACCTGCGCTCACTTCTCCTCGCCGGCTCCCTCCTCCTCGCTACCTCGACAGCGAGTCTCGACGCTCAGGAGGAGAAGTTGGAAGAGTTCGCCAATGCACACCTCCTGGTCCAAACCGACTGGTTGCATCAACACATGGGAGACGTCGGCCTCTGCGTCGTCGATGTGCGTTCGGCCAGGGACTACGCCTCCGGACACATCCCCGGCGCACGCAACCTCCCGACCGAGGAGACCTTTGCCAGTAAAGGCCCCAAAGGCCAGATCGGATCGGTCGAGCAGCTCGGCAAACTCTTCGGGGCGCGAGGGATCGACGACAACGTGCGCATCATTCTGTACGACGAAGGAAGAAGTACAGCGGCCGCGCGTGTCTTCTGGACCCTTGAAGTCCACGGACATCGAAACGTCTCAGTCGTGGATGGGGGATTCGCCAAGTGGAAGGCGCAAGAGCGCGCGATCACCAGGGACCGTCCGAAACCTACCCCGGCAATCTACAAGGTCGGCCAACCCTCGAAAGCCCTGGCCACGATGGAAGCGGTTCTCGAAGACGTCGGTGACCCCGATGCCATCATGCTGGACTCACGCTCCAAGCGAGAGTTCAAACGCGGACGCATCCCGCAGGCCGTCCACATCGAGTGGACTGAGAACTACACCTCCGGCGACCCCTCGATCTTCAGGACACCCCAGGAACTGAAGCTACTCTACACCTCCGCCGGTGTCACGCCGGACAAACGTGTCCACGCCTATTGACACTCCGGACAACGGTCGTCGGTGACGTACCTGACATTGCGACTGCTTGGATACGAAGAGTTGGCCAACTACGACGCCTCCTGGCAGGAGTGGGGCTCGGACCCCCTCGCTCCCGTGGAGAGATAGCACCCGCCGGGAACGTTGCGCTTCTTCTGACAAGAACCCCTACGGTCCGGTCGATTCGCTTTCTGTACTCCCTCCCCAGGCCACGAGGCCGCGCTCTTCGCGGGTACCGGGGATGGTGTTATCGAGAATCAGCGCCGAAACAGCCCCCACCGCCATTCCGGTCTTGCCTATCGTGTCGAGAACGCTTGAGAACGCTGCCACCGTCCGGTCGAGGAATCCGGCATCGGCAGCCGTGCTCCCCCAGGTCAACGGATATTCGTTGAAGTACTCGGGGACCGAGATGCCCATGAAGATTGCGAAGCCAAGTATGAACAGGTTGCGTGCCGAATTGAGGTCGACGAACTGCAGATTCGACAAACCCACCGCAGCGATCATCCCGAACATGACGCAATACATGCCCCCCACGATCGGCTGTGGGATCGTCGTGAACAGGGCGCCGAACTTTCCCACAAGCCCCAGGGTGATCATGATCAGAGCTCCGTACTGCACAACGCATCGGCTTCCGACGCGGGTCAACCCGATGGCGCCGATGTTCTCGCTGTAGGACGTCGTGCCGTTCCCGGTCCCGAAGATTCCGGCTATGACGCACCCGATGCCCTCCATTCCGATCCCGCGGTTAATCACCTTCGCGTCGGGCACGGGGGCTCCGGAAAGACGCGCGCAGGCGTAGTAGTCCCCTACGGACTCGACGATCGAAGCAAGATAGCCCGCCAACATGCCGACGATCGCGCCGGCTCCGAAGACCGGCATGCCCCACTGGAAGGGGTAGGGAAAGCGAAACCAGGGAGCTGCCTCCAGGTGCGCCGTGGAGACATGCGCGGGGTGGTCGGCTCCAAAGACACCACAAACCGTAAGCAACCATGCCGTCCCCCAGGCGCCGACGATCCCCAACAGAATGGGAAACAGCTCCAAAATACGGTGTCGCGAGCGCAGGTACTGGCTGAAGAGGATGATCAGGATAATCGTCAGCCCACCGATGCCCCAGTGTCGCCCGGCTTCCGGCGCTCCGAACTTGAACAAGGCCAACCCGATCAGGGTGATGGTCGGAGCGATGGTGACCGGACCGACGAAGCGCAAGAGCTTGCCCACGAGGCCGGTGTAGCCTACGAAGACCTCGACCAACGCGCCGGCGATTACCGCGCCCTGCACGTGTTGCAGTCGCACCTGCCAGCCTTCGTTCGCCAGCGCCGCCATGCCACAGATCGCAAAGGTAGGCGCCAGAAAGGAGAATGTCCCCCCTTGAACCAGGGGCAGCCGGTTGCCCAACGTCGTCTGCAAGAGCGTCACGATGCCGCTGACGAAGAACATGGTGGAGATCAGCCACCCGATCGCCACAGGATCGTCCTGCATACCGAGGGCCGGCGCCAACAGCAGCGGGATGGCCACCGTCGACCCGAACATGGTCAGGTAGTGCTGAAATCCCAGGGCCAGGCCTTCGCCGAGCGGAGGCCTGTCGTCGATGCCATAGATCAGTCCTTCTGGCCTGTTCCCGTCGCTCATGTCGTGCTCCTTGGCAAAGCAGCCCCTTGGGACCCGTGTCTCCGGCAGGCTATGCTGGAGCCGCGACCGGGGAGAAGCAAAGATGACCGACACCTTTCTTCAAGCGGCGATCGAAGAAGCTAGAAAAGGCCTTTCCGAGGGGGGAATTCCCATCGGGTCGGTTCTCGTCATCGACGATGAAATCGTCGGGCGCGGCCACAACCGACGCATCCAAAGGAAGAGCGCCATCCTGCATGCCGAGATGGACTGCCTGGAGAACGCGGGCCGACTGAAGGCCGCCGATTATGCTCGCGCCACGCTCTACTCGACGCTTTCGCCGTGTGACATGTGCAGCGGCACTGCGCTCCTGTACAAGATTCCACGCATCGTCATCGGTGAAAACGTGAACTTCCAGGGCCCGGAGTCCTACGTCGCTTCACGCAAAGTCCAGCTCGAGATCCTCAACGACCGTGAGTGCATCGAGCTGATGAAACACTTCATCGAAGAGCATCCTGAACTCTGGAACGAGGACATCGGGGTTTAGCTTGGAGACACTCTTGCTGGTACAAAGTGCGGCTTCCCGCACCTCGGTATGCAGAACTACGCCAACATCATGTCACCCTCCGCAATCGGAGAAAGGCTCTTGAACCGGGCCCGGTCCGATTCTGCGGACGGCTATGTCGACGAGGTGAAGGATTGCATACGGGGGGGGCGGATAGAGACGCAAAGGGCGAAGCAGCTCCTTGAACAAGTTCGAAAGTAGGTTCGCAACAACAACCGCTCTCCCAACCAAAGCCACCTTCGCCCTCGAGGTTTCCCTTCCATGCGCTTTCCCGATTCGTTGGTCCTGATTCTGGCGATGATCCTCATCGCCCAGTTGGCTACGCTGGTTCTGCCCGCAGGGGAGTACGAGCGGGAAGGGCGGAGCGTGGTGCCGGGAACCTATGCGCGGATCGAGCCGCCGGCGGAAGAAGAGAGCGAGGGATTTCTTGAGACGCCTGTGGGGCGTGCCCTGTGGGTCGTCCCGGCAACACTGCTCGCGATCCCCAAGGGCATGGAGAAGGGTGCGGACATCATCTTCTTCGTGTTCCTGATCGGAGGGGTGATCGGGGTCATTCGGAAGACGGGGGCAATCGATGCGCTCCTTGCGAGCGCCATCGGAAGATTGGGGAAACGGCCGACATTGCTCGTCCTGGGCATGACGACGCTCTTTGCCCTGGGATCGTCCACGATCGGAATGGCCGAGGAGTACATGCCGTTCATCCCGATCCTCGTGACCATGTGCCTGGCACTGCGCATGGATGCGATCGTGGCGATGGGGATCGTGTACGTCGGTGCCGGAGTGGGTTATGGATGCGCTGCACTCAATCCGTTCACGGTGCTGATCGCTCAGAACATCGCCGGTCTTACGCCCGCCTCGGGGCAGTGGCTGCGCTGGATTCTGTTGGTGATCTGCATCACCGTGGGTGTGATGCACATCATGCGCTACGCACGGCGCATTCAAGCCGAACCATCGCTGAGTTTGGTCGGAGACGTCGACTACTCCGAGGGCTTCGAGATGCCGGAGGACACACACCTTACGGGCAGGCGCATAGCCGTCCTGGTAATTTTCGTCGCGATCATCGGCGTGTTCGTTTGGGGGACCCACCGTTACGGCTGGTATCTGACCGAGCTGGCCGCCCTGTTCCTCGCACTAGGCATCGTGGGCGCCGTGCTGGGGCGCCTCTCCCCCAACACGACCGCACGCGAGTTCTGTTTGGGGGCGGCGGGAATGACGACCACCGCGCTCTTGATCGGATTCGCGCGGACGATCGAGGTGGTGCTGACGGACGCCAAGGTCATCGACACGGTGATCCATGGCATCGCACAACCGCTCGAGCAGATCGGCTCGGGCGGTTCAGCGATCGGGATGTTGGGCGTGCAGTCGATCTGCAACTTTCTCATTCCCTCGGGCTCGGGGCAAGCCTACGTGACGATGCCCATAATGGCCCCCCTGGCCGACCTGACCGGTGTGACGCGCCAGACGTCGGTACTCGCCTATCAGATGGGCGATGGGTTCATGAACATGATCGTCCCGACCAACGCGCTTCTGATGGGCATGCTGGGACTGGGGAAGATCCCCTACCAGCGCTGGGCAGCGTTCATTGTTCCCCTGCTCTTGAAGCTGTACCTGGTGGCCATCGCTGCGCTCTTCATCGCGGTGTCCATCGGCTACGCCTGAGATCAGCCGGAACTGTAGCGCGGGCACTCTTCGCGGAGCCCATCTTCGGTGCCGGGACATGTATTGGAAGACCGGGGCTCCTCGCGGTCGCCAGACTCCGGAGAACCAAGTACCATTCCCCACCCCGGTCCTCTCAGGCCCCTCCGACCTTCGCCAGAAATGAAACTTCACACCCCCGGAATGCGGTCGCTGGCTGCGCTCGCGTTGGCCGTACTGGCCACGAGCGCGTGTTCTTCGGGCGCGGCTGCGGGACCGAAAACACTTCGCTTTAGCGCGATCCCAGACCAGAATTCGACCGAACTCGAGGAGAAGTTCGGCCGCGTTGGGGCCTACCTCGGTGAACAGCTGGGAGTCTCTTTCCAATACGTGCCCTCGACGGACTACGGGGCATCGGTCGAGGCCTTCAAGAACGGCGACATTCAATTGGCATGGTTCGGAGGGCTCTCCGGGGTCCGTGCACGCGCAGCCGTGCCCGGCGCACAAGCCATCGCCCAGGGAGCGATCGATCCCACCTTCAAGTCCTATATCGTTGCCCATACCTCGCTGGGACTTCAGTTCTCGCTTTCGTTCCCCCACGAACTCCAGGGCAAGACCTTCACCTTCGGTTCACGGGGATCCACCTCCGGTCGGCTGATGCCCGAGCATTTCATCCGGGTGGAAACCGGAAGGAGTCCGCAGGATTTCTTCGGCAGCGAGATGAGCTTCTCCGGATCCCACGACAAGACGGCCAAGCTGGTGGAAGCGGGCACGTTCCAAGCTGGCGCACTTAACTACAAGGTCTACGACAGCATGGTTGCGGAGGGAAAACTCGATCCCGCGAAGTGCGTCAAAATCTGGGAGACACCCACCTATCCGGACTACAACTGGACCGCCCACCCGGACCTCGAAGAGCGCTTCGGCTCCGGCTTTATCGAGGACCTACGGGCCGCGATCATAGGTATGAAAGACAGGGAGCTATTGGCTGCAGCACAGCGGGAAGCAGGCTTCATCCGTGCCTCCAACGACAATTTTGCGCCGCTCGCAGAACTCGCACGCGGATTGAATCTGCTCCGTTAGCCCCGGACCTCAGACGCTTGGATGCGCCCAAAGCCTTTGAACTACGGAATGTCGGCGTCCGCTTCGACGGCTTCCCCGCCCTCCTCGGACTGAACCTGGAGGTTCGTCGGGGCGAGTGCCTGGCTTTCGTGGGCCCCAGTGGCTCGGGCAAGACGAGCGCCTTGGGCGTGTTGAACGGAATGGTGCCGCCCGCGACAGGCAGCGTGCGCATACGTGAAGTCGATCTCAGTTCGATCGGTGTCAGCGCGATACGCAAGCTGCGAGTCGAGATCGGCGTCATCCCGCAAGACCTGGGACTCGTCCCGAACGTGCGCGTATATCAAAACGTCATGGCGGGACGGCTCGGACGCCAGAGCTTCATCGGTTCCTTGCGTCGGTTGATCCGGGCCCCTCGCCGTGAACTCCAGGAAGTGATGCATTTCCTCAAACGGCTGGGAATCGAAAACAAGATTTTTCAGCGTACGGATTCCCTGTCCGGCGGGGAAAGGCAACGCGTCGCCATAGCACGTTCGCTGTATCAGGGAGCCAACACGATCCTCGCTGACGAACCCCTCTCTGCACTGGATCCGGCTCGGGCCCGCGAAACCCTCGCTCTGCTGGTAGACATTGCGCGCGAGAACCACATGACACTCGTGCTGTCCATGCACGACCTGGCCCTCGCACGCGAGTTCATCCCACGCCTGGTCGGCCTCAAGAATGGCGCTGTTCTCTTCGACCGCGCTACCGGGGACATATCGCCCGAAGAGTTCGAAGAGCTGTACAACCTCGAAAGCAAAGAGCGCCATGGCTGAGGTGAGCTCCGGATCGAGGCTCCCCACAGGCCGGCGGCGAAAGCTCCTCCTCGTCATGGGGCTCGCAGCCGTCGCCTCGTGGTTCCTGCTCGACCTACACTGGAGCGGCCTCCTGCCGGCAGCCGAAGGAGACTCGATCCTGCGGCTCTTCTTCCAGGGCGCCGTCTCTCCTGCGCTCGACTATGAAGCCGACTACGTCCCGAAAGGCACGACGCCTTTCCTTTGGAAGGTCGCCGAAGCCGCCAGGACGACGTTGATTTTTGCTGCGGGGGGCATGAGCCTGGCGCTCGTGTTCGGCTTCGTCTTGGGTTTCCTCGGAGCGACCTCCTGGTGGCCCAGGGAGACACACCGTCGTTCGGATTGGCGCTGCTTGTCGTGCTATCTCCTGCCGGTGATGTACTCCGTCGTGCGGCTCCTTATTGCGTCGATGCGCTCGATTCACGAACTATTGTGGGCGCTCTTCTTCTTGGCCGCGTTGGGATTGAACAGCTTCGCCGCTGTGCTGGCGATCGCGATCCCCTACGGTGGCACGCTGGCTAAGGTGTTTTCGGAAATGCTGGACGAAGCGCCGCGGGAGGCGGCGCAAAGCCTTCGCTCGATCGGAGCCGGACCGTTGCAGGTCTTCTTTTGGAGCCTCTTGCCCCAGGCCCTCCCGGACGCCTGTACCTACACTTTCTACCGTTTCGAATGCGCCGTGCGTTCTTCGGCGGTGCTCGGGTTCTTCGGCTATCCGACCTTTGGATACTACATTCGGCTTTCCTCCGAAAACGTTCACTATCGAGAGGTTTGGGCTTACCTCTACGCGTTGTTCGCAATCGTCTTCGTGCTCGAGTTTTGGAGCTCGTTCCTGCGTCGAAAGGTCGTGATGCGATGACGGCCACCGCGAGCCACAACGAGGTAGGGCAGCTCGACCAGCTCTGGCGCTGCCGACCGCGCAGCCGCCTTCTGCGAGGCAGCATCGCAGCGCTGGCGGGGTTCGCGATCTACGCGTGGCTGTGCGGCGAGATCGAGTGGAGATCGTTCCTGACCGCACGGCGGATGGACAACCTACAGCGGTTCCTGAACTTCGAAATCGTTCCCTTCCCACTCCGGGAACAGGGGTTTGAACCGGGGGCCTTCTGGGATTGGATGGCGGCCCTCTTCTTCGAACACGGATTTGAGGCCGTCCTGGCCACCTTGGGGATCGCTGTCCTGTCCATCGTTCTGGCCGCAACGATCGCCGGTGTCCTCGCCCCCTTTGCGGCATCAAACCTGGCGACCGATCGGCCGTTCCACGCGGATGATAAGGGCAGCAGGCCATGGCTGGCTTTGCGACTCGCCTCCCGCACGACCATGATCGTTCTACGCGCGATCCCCGAGTACGTCCTGGCTTTCCTCTTCCTGGCTATCCTGGGCCCGGATACGGCCTGGCCGGCCATCGCGGCGCTCGCGCTGCACAACGCCGGGATCCTCGGCCGTCTGGAAGCCGAAACCATCGAAAACCTGGACCCGCGTCCCCTCAGAGCGCTGCATGCGATCGGTGCAAGTCGCACAAAAATCTTCGTCGCCGGCGTGTTCCCGCAGGCGATGGGGCGCTACTTGCTTTACTTCTTCTACCGCTTCGAAACCTGCGTGCGCGAGGCGAGCGTACTCGGAATCCTCGGCATCGTTTCGTTGGGCTACTGGATCGAGGAAGCGCGGGCCAAGCACTACTACGACGAGATGTTCTTCTTCGTCGCACTCGGCGCGCTGATCGTGATCGCCGCCGACTTTCTCTCAGCTGGTGCGCGTAGGTACATCCGCCGAGGATGACCTCTTACTGGCCTTCGTAGATCTGCAACAACGCCAGAAGAACGCAGTCGTTCCGGATGTTGTTGAAACTCTGCGCCATGGAAGCTGCCAGGAAGTCCGTAGTACCCAATAGGATACGGGCGCGTCGACCATCTCAGCCGTAACGTTGCCCTGGGGGGGAGATCGGGCTTGCTAACGGAAAACTCCGCCGGTGGATCCCCCGGCCCTACGCCTCGCGCCCCCGGTTTCAAACTGGGCCAAGATCCTCTCTCGTGGTGGACAACTCGGTGAAAACCCAAGTTCCCAATCAACGCCCCCCGTAGGCGAATAGAGGCTCCGCGAGGCACGCTCCTAAGAGAGAGACGGGGGCACAATCTCCAAGACTGCGGGTCAAAAAAAACGGGAGCCTGCACTACTCACAATGCAGGTCCCCGTCCCCTACGAACCGAGAAAGAGAGCTGTGTCTCCTCCTCCTTCGGACGATTCAAGAGATTCTCGAAAGCGCAAGCCTCAGCCTACCAAATTGCAATTAGCCCAGGTTGAGTTTTCCCCCTTTCTACGCCTCGGGGATCGGTATTTCATCCACCCATCTTCGCGATGGGCGCGCCTCTCCCAACACGCCCTCTTTGGCTCTGACGGGCGTCGGCTCGATGGTCTATGCAGTCTTCTCCGCACTGTTCGTGCTCTGGATCGTGGGCTCCTTCGAGAGCCGAGAGTTCGCCGACTTCGTACTTCGGTAGCCTGTCTTTCGACCGACCCTCTTCCATCTGCTCAGCACCGCTAACGAAAGGGGGTTGGTGATCCTGCATCTGGATGCCGGTGCGAGACGCCGTTCCAGGAGCGCGCAACGTCAGCCCCAGTTTTGGGGGCTCCTGCTCTCCATCGCGATGATCGGCGGATTTGCAAGCGGTGACCTTCTCGAAGCCTAACGCGGCGGAAACACTGACCCCGGGCCAGCTTGCTAGCAGCACCAGGTACTACTTCTTGTCCTCGGACTCTCGGAGGGGCCCACGACGGTTGAGTTGTTCGCGCTCTTCCTCGGTAGGCAGCTTGCCCTTGAGGAGAACCTTGCCCCGAACCTCCGTTTGGGGCGCGAGATAGACGCGGCCGTTAGGAGTGCTCTTCATCCGTCCCCGAGGAGTCACTGGATCCAAATCGATCGCGGGCTGTTCCCCGCCCGATTCGAAGCGGTTCTGGCCCACCACCAGTACCCGTTCGCATCCTCCGATCGACACGACCGCACGATCGCCGCAGTCCTTTGCGAAACGAAAGTCGTTGTTGCGCAGGATCAGGGTTCCGTTGCGCCCCTCGGGGGCTGCTTCCCAGGCCATGAAGGCGCCCGTTCCGAAGGGGACATTGCGCTCGGTCAGTTTGAGGTACTTGGAGCGAAAGCCGGCCCGATAAACGTTGTTCTCAAACAGAATCAAGCCGTTCAGCCGGCCGGCGATGGTGAACGCCGAACCGCCCTTGTAGCCGTCGCCGGAAGCGATGCAGGCGTCCTCCACCTCGCAGTTTCGGACCGTGATATCGCCCGTCCCCGGTGGTCCCTCCTGGGAACGTGCGGTGAACTGACAGAAGGTTCGGCCCAGCTCGAAGGCGTGCACATTCTCGATCAGGATCGATCCCGCAGGATTCTGTAGATAGAAGGCGTGTTCGTCGGCGATACGCTCAATCCTCGCGGGCTTGTCCAGCCCGACAAAGCGAAAGTCAGCCAGGCGATGACCCCAAACGCCCCACTTCGAGCGCTTCCCTTTCCCGTTGAGTGCGTTGAACTGACCGAGAATGTCACAGTTCTCGAAGGAGTAGCCCTGGTGGATGCGGCGGTCGGAACGTTTGAAGAACAGAACGCCCGAGCGCTGCCCGGGCACGATCGTGATGTCCCGGAAGGTGATCCAGCCGTTGGGGATGGCCTGATCGATCGCAATCGCGTCGCCGATGCCGCCGACGACGCGCACACCCTCGGTGCCCTGTACGATGAGGGGAGCATCCTGGGAGCCCCCGCCCGTGTTCGCGTTGGCAGGCGAGTTCGAGCGAAAGCCGATGGTAAAGGGCTCGTAGTCCCCGGGATCCAGATGCACGATCGTGCCCGGTCCCGCGCTATCGAGGGCGTCTGCGATCGGGTTGGGGGAGCGTTTGGGGGCTCTGCCGGCCCGTTGAACCGAACCCGGCGTGCAGCGAATCCAGGCCGGCACACCTCTTCCGCCCGTCTCAGCAGTACGGGGGGCACCGGAGACCGGCGCCAACACGCCCAATCCCACTACCAGCCCGAGGATCGATCGAAGTAGATTCACGTCCACCGCTTATATCGGCGATGAACCCGTCGAAGCCACCAGGATTCGCCTCGATTAGAATCTCCGGCCGTGACCCTACCCCTTCTCGCCAGCATTCTCGCCCTCGGCATCGGGCCCCTGCTCTACGCCCGTACCCGCAGCTCCTGGGCCGCAGCCACCGTCGACGCCTTCGCACTGGTGGGGGTCGGGGGCCTCGTGGTGGTCCACATCCTGCCCCAAAGCTTCTCGCTGGCCGGGTGGATGGTCGTGCCCATCGCTCTGGTGGGTCTCCTGGGCCCCGGTCTTCTGTGCGGTTCGAGACTCTTCGCAGGCAAGAGCTCCAGCCGCGTGACCCTGCCGTTGGCACTCCTTGGGATCACGCTGCACGCGCTACTCGACGGGTTGGCCCTGACCTCGCCCTCGACCAGCGACGAGTCGGCGGCCCTGGCGGCGGCTGTGGTGCTGCACCGCCTCCCCGTGGGGCTGGGGATCTGGTGGCTGACCGTACCGCTCTACGGGCGACGGGCAGCGCTCGGCCTCCTGGGAGCGATTGCGATCTTCAGCGTGGTTGGGTTTGGTGCGGGTGAATCCCTGGTCGCCGAGGCTTCGACCGCGTGGTTCGCCCTGTTCCAGGCGCTGGTCGCCGGATCGCTTCTGCACGTGATCCTGCGCCACCCGCCGGCCCTCCCATCCACGGATCCCCGCCCCCAATCCCAGGGTTCCGTCAAGGTCGCCTCGGGTATCGGCGGGTTGGGCGGATTGGCGCTCATACTGTCGCTCGAGGTTTTCAAAGCACCTGCGGCCCACGGCCTTGAGGAGGCCCACGCTCTCGGCGGCGCCGGGGGAGAGGTCTCCTTCTTCGACCTCGCCCTGCAAAGCGCCCCCGCGCTTTGCTTCGCCTACCTCGCGATCTCGTTGATGAACGCATGGAACCTGGACCTCAGCAAGCTCCTGGGACGTGGAGGAACGGTTTCCCAGGCGCTGCGCGGAACGGCGGCCGGTCTACCGGTGCCGATCTGCTCGTGCGGCGTGATTCCGTTCTACCGTTCGCTGATCGTCTCGGGCGTGCCCACACCCGCGGCAATGTCGTTCCTGGTGGCCACACCGGAGCTCGGCTTCGCAGCTCTGTTCCTGTCGTGGAGCTTGCTGGGGGGTCAGATCACCCTGATCCGGGCCGCCTGTGCGGCAGCGTTGGCACTTGCGATCGGCATCCTCGTCGGTCGCAAGGCCCCGCGTTCGGCCGCAGCGGAGCTCGACCCTGCTCACGAGCTCGACAGTAAGAAACCGCTCGGAGAGCGGCTGCGCAAGGGCTTCTCCTATGGCTTCGGCAACATGGTCGACGGTACGGCGCCGTGGATCCTGGCGGGGTTGCTCCTGGCTTCCGCGGTGGGTGGGCTTCTGGATCTCGAGCGCTTCGTCGCACTCCCCTATGGGCTCGACGTTCCGCTCCTCGCTCTGATCGGGCTACCACTCTATGTGTGCGCGTCCGGTTCGACGCCCCTGGCGGCGGTACTGATCGCCAATGGAGTTTCACCGGGAGCAGCCATCGCCTTCTTGCTCACCGGGCCGGCCACCAACCTGACAACCTTCGGCGTCCTCTCCCAGCTCCACGCGCGTCGCACGGCGATCGTCTTCGGCATCACGGCCGTCCTCTTCACACTGGTGCTCGGTTGGACGACCAACGCTTTGCTCTCGCCCGAAGCCGCCGCCGGTGTTCCCGAGCGACTCCACCGCGATCACTCCAGGGCCTTCGAGGAGGTAGCCCTGGTGCTCCTGACGTTGCTCTTCGTCGTCTCCCTCCTACGCCAAGGAACGCGCGGGTTCCTGAACCAGGTCATCTCGCCCCACGCGGAGGTGGAACACGACCCCTCCCATGGCGATCTCTCGCCGGGGCAGGCCCGGACCGAGACGTGCTGCGAGAAGTAGAACCCGGCCTATTCCAATTCCCAGACGCCGGCTTCCTGCACGTGCCCGCAGGAGAGGCCGTGGCGGTGGCGCGATGTATAGAACCACTTGTTGGCCGCCATATAATGGCCGCAGAATACTGAGTGTTTGTGATTCTGATGGATGATCACTTCCTGGCCCTGGTGGTTCGCCTGGCGCTCCGCGCGGCCGGCCGAACGACAACCGGCGAAGAGGGCGAAAAGGGCGAGGAAAAGGGTCGGAGCGAGAGGCTTCATGATGGGGGATATCGGACGGGGAGGCCTTTTCCTAGAGCGCCCACCAGCGAGGTTCCCCCCGGGCTCCGCAAAGGCTTGCTACAGGGGCCGTTTCGCACTTTTCGTTCCCCTCCACGCCTGGCAGGATGGCGCATCTGTAACCATGTCTGCCCTGCAACAAAGGTCTACCTCCATGGCGCTGGCCGCGGCCTTGTCGCTGGCCGGTTGCTCCTTCGACCAATACGCCCTGGATAGGCTCACGAGCGGCTTCGCCGCCGGCGCGGAGGCCTTTGCTAACGAAGACGATCCGGAGCTGGTGCGATATTCGATGCCGATCACGCTGAAGGCCATGGAAGCGGTGCTGCTTCGGGACCCGGAGAACACGGACGTACTGACCGCGGCGGCGGCCGCATTCTCGCTGTACGGCTATGCCTTCGTGCAGCGCGATGCACAGAAGCTCGAGTACGTGAACTACCGCGCGTTCCTGGAAACCCAGGAGCGGGCACTGCGGCTATTCCTGAGGGCGCGCGACTACGGACTGCGAAGTCTGGAGGTGCGCCACCCGGGGATCGCTGTAGCGCTCTTGCGAGATCCTTTCCGGGCCGTGGAGGTGCTCTCCACCGAAGACGTCGACGCGGCGTACTGGTGCGCCGGGGCGTGGGGACTTGCGATCTCCGCCGGACGCGATCGGCCTGAGCTCCTGGCGGACATCGACGCCGTTCGCGCACTTTTGCGCGCGTCATTGATCCTGGAAGAAAGCTACGGAGAAGGCGCGCTGCACCGGGCGATGATCGTGGTCGAAGGACTTCCGGAAATAATGGGCGGCTCGACCGAACGGGCCCGGGAGCACTTTCGACGAGCGATCGAATTGTCGGGTGGGCAAGTGGCCGAAACGTATGTGTCCTTGGCTGAAAATGTCGCGCTTCCGGCACAAGACCAGGAGGAGTTCGTACAACTCCTGACTCGGGCACTCGAAATCGACCTCGACGCGCGGCCTCGATTGAGGCTCTCAAACCGACTCGCCCAAAGCCGGGCGAGGGAACTGTTGGAGCAGTTGGATGACCTCTTCCTGTAGCGCCCGCCCCCGCCGTGGGCTCGGGGCACTCCTCGTCGCGGTCTGCACCTTCATGTCGGCCTTTTCGGCCCCCGTACACGCTCAGAAGATAAAGCTCGCCACCCTCGTTCCTGACGGTTCGATCTGGGATCGCGCGCTGAAAGAGATGGGGGCGCAATGGAGCAAAAAAACAAGCGGTCGGGTTTCGTTACGCATCTTCGCAGGCGGCGTCGCCGGCGACGAAACCGACATGCTTCGCAAGCTGAAGATCGGCCAGCTGCAGGCGGGGCTCTTCACGGCCTCGGGACTGGGACAGATAGAACCGGCCTTCCGCATCTTTGAAGTACCGCTCCTGTTCGAGACGGAAGAGGAAGTGACCTACGTCGTCCGAGCGGTCAAAGAGGACTTCGAAAAGCGTCTGGAGAAGCGCGGCTACCACATGCTCCACTGGGCGCACGCAGGATGGGTGCGTATCTTTTCGACCGGCCCGATCGAGTGTTATGAAGACTTCATCGGGATGAAGCAGTTCGTATGGGGCGGCGGGACGCGCATCGGCAAGTGGTACGAGGAGGTGGGCATTCGCACGGTGCCGCTGGCGGCCCCTGACATCCTCACAGGATTACAGACCGGCTTGGTGGACGTGGTCCCTTCGACGCCGTTGACTGCCCTTTCCCTGCAGTGGTTTCGCTCGGCGCCATTCATGTGCGAGCGCCGGCTCGCCCCGTTGATAGGAGGAACGGTCATTTCGAATCGCGCCTGGAAAAAAGTCACACCTCATGACCAGGTAGAGATGCTTGCTGCCGCCCGCAAAGCCGGCACAAAGCTATTTCGCGAGGTGCCGAGGAGCGAAGGGAAAGCGCTTGCCGAAATGAAGAAACGCGGGCTAAGGGTCACGCAGGTCGCCAGTGCCGAAGATCGCCGCCGTTGGGAGGGGCTGGGCGAGCATTTCAAGACGCGCATGCGTGAGGACTCCGTGCCGCGCGACGTGTTCGACCGTGTGACCGGTCTCCTGAAGGAGTACCGGGCCACCAAGGAGAAGGACGACTGAAAAAGACCACCTCGATTCTCGAGAGCGGTGCGGCGGCACTCTTGCTCCTGGGTATCGCCTTCCTCCCCGTCGTCGCTTCCGCATGTCGTTCGCTCACGGGGCACGGTTGGGCCTTCACCTCCCCGTTGGTCCAACACCTGACCTTGGTTCTCGCATTCCTGGGAGCGTGGTTGGCGGCGCGCGAAGGGAAGCTCCTGCGGTTGGCCAGCGGCGAGCTCTGGAAGAACACCAGGGTTCGCCCGTGGATCGAAGGGGGAACGGCAATCGTGTCCGCTTTCGTGTGCGGCCTGCTCGCCTTTGCGACCTATGACTTCGTACTTCTGGAGAGGGAACTCGGCAGCACAATCTCCGACTTGATGGTGTCGTGGCCGCTCCTCTTGGCCATGCCGACAGGCTTCCTCGGCGTCGGTGCATACCTGGCGTGGAAGAATGAGTTGCCGGGCCTGGGAGGCTGGCTCGGGCGCGGGCTTTCCCTGGGAGCACTCGCCGGCGGGTGGTTCGCCGGCGTAGAAGAAGGGCTCCTCTACGGACAGCCGGTGGGAATCCTTGTGGGTGTCCTGTTGCTGGCCGCCCTGTTGGGTGCGCCTCTGTTCGTTCCGCTCGGTGGTATCCCGCTGCTGCTCTTTATCTCCCAGGAGATCCCCTCGATGGCGGTTTCGATCGAGATGAACCGCCTGGCGACTCAGCCCTTCCTACCCGCGATTCCCATGTTCACGCTCGTGGGATTCCTTTTGACCGAGGGCCGGGCACCCGAACGCATGTTGCGTTTTTTCCGCGCGTTCTTCGGGTGGCTTCCCGGCGGAACAGCAGTCATCGCAACGCTACTGTGCGCCTTCTTTTCGATTTTCACCGGCGGTTCGGGCGTCACGATCCTGGCCCTGGGTGGGCTCCTGTTTCAGACTCTCAAGGCCGAGGGCTACAAGTCGTCCTTCGCTCTGGGCCTCATGACAGGTTCGGGATCGCTCGGCATCCTACTTCCACCCGCGCTGCCCTTGATTCTGTTCGGGATCGCGGCGAACGTTCCGATCGACGAGTTGTTCGTCGCCGGAATTCTTCCCGGCGCCGTTTTGATCCTGTTCGTCTGTCTATGGGGAGCGCGTGCCGGCGTGGTTTCGAAAGTCGAACGCTCCCGCTTCGATTTCCGTGAAGCTCGCAACGCGTTCTGGGAGGCCAAGTTCGAACTCGCCGCTCCTGTTATCGCCATGATGGCGCTCTTCAGCGGACGCGCGACATTGGTGGAGACCTCCGCGCTGACGGCGGTGTACGTCCTGTGCACGCAGCTCTTCGTGCACCGCGACGTTTCCCTATCCGCCAGCCTGTGGACCGTACTACGCAAGTGTGGCGCGGTTCTCGGCGGCATCCTGATCATTCTCTGTTGCGCGCAAGGCCTATCTAGCTATCTGGTCGATGCCGAGATCCCCATGCGCGTCCTGGAATGGCTACGAGGCACGGTCGATTCGCCCCTGGCCTTTCTCCTGTGCCTCAACCTGTTTCTGCTGGCCGTGGGGTGCTTGCTGGACATCTACTCCGCGACCTTCGTCGTCGTACCTCTGATCCTGCCCTTGTCCAGGGCCTATGGGATCGACCCCATCCACCTGGGCATTCTCTTCGTCGCCAACCTCGAACTCGGCTACCTGACTCCACCGGTCGGCCTCAATCTATTTTTGGCCTCCTACCGCTTTGAGCGGCCGCTTTTCGCCATCGTGAAGTCAACCCTGCCTGTCTTTGGCATCCTGGCGATCGGGGTCCTGGTGATCACCTATGTCCCGTGGCTAACCACGGCCTTCCGCTAGCTCTCACACGATGAGTAGGATCCCGAATCTCTTGAAAACCCCCGTGCTCGACTTCTGGAACGGGCTCAGCCGGTGCCTCGATCACGGCTACAAGGGGCTTTTCTTGGCCTTGCTCGGCCTGGGGCTGGGCTGGTGGATGTACGTTCCGGTACATGAGTTCATGCACGTCGTCGGCTGTGTCGTCACGGGCGGCGAAGTCCGCGAACTCAGGCTCGATACGATCTACGGAGGGAGGCTCTTCGCGCAGGTTTTCGACTTCGTCAAGGTCGGGAGCGCCTATGCGGGCCAGCTGACCGATTTCGATCGAGAGCCCGACCTGCGCTACCTCTCCACGGTCCAGATGCCATTCCTGCTCACCATTTTCCCTGCCGTTTGGTTGTTTCAAAAATGTGGCCGCGAAGGTCGCCCGCTGGGCTTCGGCTTCCTCCTTCCGGTCGCGCTCGCGCCCTTCGTGAGCATCACCGGTGATGCCTACGAGACGGGCTCGATCCTGGCCACCCAGCTGCCCCCGTGGTCCTCGCCCGAGATGCGCGAGTTGCTCCGGGGGGACGACCTCGTCCTGTGCGCGCACAGGGTATCGCAAGCCGCCTTTTCTCCCTGGGGCGGATGGGCCCTGTCGAGCCTGATCGGTACCGTCTGGGCTTTCGCTGTGTACGGCCTGGGAGCATTGATCTCTCGACAATTGACATCTCCGTAACTGGACTTCGCCCCGGGAAATAGCAAGGTCATTCGACGGAGCGTCCAATCCCTGGATCCCCCCGCAAAGAATCGTCGAAATCGGATCCACTGACGGCATGGCACGACGGTTGTACGACCGCGCCCCAATCCTGCCCTTAAGTCCCTGTTGGCCTTCCCCGACCTCATGACTGCGAATACCCGAAAAAACTTCTTCGGTTGCGTTCTTGCCACCCTACTGGCACTCATCGGTTCCTGCGGAGGAGGAGGCGCCGCCGGAGGCGGCGGGGGACAGACGCCGGTGGATCCTCCGAGCGGAGTGAACGACCCACCGTACGTGGCGACCTTGCTTTCCGGTGCAGCGGATGACGCGGGAAGGGCCCGTCTCCACTGGGCTCTCCCCGGAGCCGGCTTCGAAGCGGCTCTGTTTCAAAGCACGAGCGCCGTGAGTGTCTACGGCGGCGCTCCGGTGGCGACAGGTCTCAGCGGGACGTCCACGACCCGCACCGGTTTACCGAATGGCGTTATCCAATTCTTCGGGATTGGCGTGGGTCCGATCGGTAGCGGCACCTACACCCCCAGCGGGGCCGTTCTGCGCGTGCTTCCAGCGGCGCCGATCTATGTGGATGCGGCCGCCAACCCGGTGGTAGCGGATGGAATGTCGCCTGCCACGGCTTTTCCGTCGCTCGATTTGGCTCTGGAGCTCGCCGCCAACAGCGGCGGCGGCAACGTGTGGGTCAAGGACGGCACTTATACCGGAACGCAACTGCTCCTCACCGGCAACGTTCACCTCTGCGGTGGTTTCGGGGGGGCATTTACGCTCGCCAGCCGAGAGCCACTCGCGGGCAACACCGTCGTCCAAGCCCCTACCGGGCAGGTGCTCTTCTCCATCAGCGCCACGCCCCAAAGCACCGTCATCGACGGTATGTGTCTCGATGGTCGGGACATATCCACTGTCGGCGTAGACGTCGACGACAGCGAGGCGGAGCTACGCAGCCTGAAGGTGCGAGCCTTCACCGGCCGCGGTATCCGCTTGCGTAGTACGTTGGGGTTATTCGCCGACGAACTGGACGTCATGATCACGGGATGCGCAGTGACCCGCAACGGAGCTGACGGCATATCACTCTCGGGCGCCTTCGATCTCAGGATCTACGGATCAAACTTCGACGCCAATCTCCAGGAGGGCGTCGACATGGACGATCTCGTGGCGCTGGACGGCGGCAAAGCGACTTTGGTCATCGAGGGGTGTCGTTTTTTCGGCAACGGCACGGATGGCCTCGACGCAGATCTGGCGCAACCACCCCTGACGCCGGCGACCACGGGCTTGTTCGCCATCGAAATCCGGGCCTCACGCTTCGAACGCAACGGACGGGCCGGAGTGTTGATCGACCACGACTTCGAGGCGATTCCCGGCTACTCCGCGGACACTCTCGTGCGCGAGTGCATCGCGCTCGCCAACGGCACCACGGGCATCCAGATCGATGCGGACGGCCCCGGGGCGGTCGTGGTGCACGGCTGCCTGATCAGTGCGAACGTGGGAGATGGTTTGGTCGTGGGCTCCGATACCAACAGCGACGTCGCGATCGTCTCGGCCACGGCGCTCACGGGAAACCTGGGTGCGG
The DNA here is from genome assembly GCA_002683825.1 of Planctomycetota bacterium. Classification (GTDB taxonomy): domain Bacteria; phylum Planctomycetota; class UBA1135; order UBA1135. The sequence continues at coordinate 83,983 of NYUD01000085.1, read as the reverse complement.
GAATCAGGACATTGCTGGGAGTCAAGACGGTCGCCACCTCGCAATGCATCATCGCAGGCAACGGTGCCGGTGGAGTCGTGAGCACGGGCCGGGACAGCGCGACGACTTCGAGCATCTATTATCTGCAAGATGCGGCGGGACAGAACGTGCGTTCGTGGTTCGACGTCACCGTGACGGACCCGCTGGCTGGCACGTTCACGAATTCACCGGAGGAGTACCTGCGCGTGACGGCTCGGATGGGAACCGACCTCACCGTTGCCGGCATGCCGGCCCTGATGCCCGGCGTTCCGATCGAACTCAACGATGACACCGAAAGCCTGACGGCCAGCCGGGTCGCTCCGCCGGTGATCACGGCGTCTTCCCTGCCGGCCGGCTTCACCGTGCCCGGCAGCCTGACGGCGTTTGGAAACGGCGCGAGCGTCATCGAGGACTACCAGCTTCCCTCCGGCTCGCCGGCCCTGGGTGAGGGCCTGACAACCCAAGGCGGTCCCGCACAGGATGCCGGAGTCTTCGGGTCCCCCGTGGCACAGGCTCCCGGCGTTCCGGAGGAAGAAAGGCGCGAGTTGCTCTTTCCCGTCGGTCTGACACCGCCCCCCGTTACGGTCGTTGGAGCCAACGACTCCATCGCAATCGATTTCTCCAAGACGCTCTCCGCCGGCTCGGTGACCTCGACCACGGTACGGGCCACAACGAGCCCGGGAGGAGCCGGCCTCGTCATCGGGCTTTCAACCAACGGGGCCCGGATCACCGTGGACGCCCCGGGAGGAGGCTGGGGCAACCAGGACTTTGTCATCGAGCTGCACCGCGGCCTGGCGGCCCAGGATGGAACGGCATTGACGACACCGATTGCCCTGCCTTTTCGACGATAACGGCAAGAAATCTGGCCCCAACGAGGGTTGCAAGGGCGACGAAGACAGCCGTGTAGGTGAAGCTCGCCAGCGCCACCGCCGGGGGGGCGGAGAGCATCGACCCTTTCAGAGCGTTATCGTCCCCGAAGCGTTTCTCGAGCTACTCGAGATGAACGACGGATTCTCTCATCGCGTTCGACTCGTCTACGCCCGACGCACCTCCACGCGGGCGTCGTTGAAACAAGCACCGCCGCCCAGATCAGAGAGCGAATCCGGCACGAGTGCGTTCGATGTGTTTCCGTTACGCGTACTCTTGCTCCAGACACCTTTCGGTAGATAGGCGACTCCGACCTTCAAGTCACCGTCGAGAACCAGCGAGGTTTCCACGCGGCCCAGATCGTTGAAAGCGACGACCGCATCCCCGTCCTTCAATCCGCGTGCGTCAGCATCCTGCGGGTGCAGCGCCAGCGGGACTTCGTCTTCGTTCAGCTGCCCGAACATGGTGCTGACCGTGCGGGAAGTGGCCGGAGAAATCAGGGCCAACGGGTAGTTGTCCTGGGGATTTTCATCGAGGTAGTGATAGAGCCCTCCAGAAACTTCCCTATCCAGCGTCTCCGGAACCAGGTGAATGCGCCGATCGGGCGTGCGTGGAAAGCTGTCGACGAATTGCACCGGTCTACGACCCTCATCGGGCACCAGGGACTCACCGGCGACAAGCTCTTCGCGCCGGTCACTCTCGGGGACGAACGCGCGCAGCATCCCCTCCGGTGAAAAATCATCGCCCGGGCGCGACAGCCCCATCCTTTCGATCAGCTCGCCGAAGACCTCATAGTTAGGGCGTGCTTGATCGAGCGGCTCGACCAGCGGTTGGGCATACTGAGCCGAAAAGGTTCCGTAGCCTGTGCTGAGCTCGTGATGCTCGAGAAACACCGTCGCAGGCAAAATCACGTCGGCATAGCGCGCCGTGTCCGTGAGCATCTGGTCAAAGACGACGGTGAAGAGATCCTCGCGCATCAAACCGCGGCGCACCCGCTCTTGGTCAGGCAAGGTCGACAGAGGGTTGGCGTTGTAGACGAAGAGCGCTCCCACAGGAGGATCACAGTCGCCCAGGAGAACGCGTCCCAGGTGGTTCATGTTGATCTCGCGCGTCGGAGGCTGGCGATCGTCCGTAGCTGCGCCGAAAGCGAAGGCTTTGGCATTCGACATCAAGAACCCACCGCCCCGCTTGCCGAATTTCCCGGCGACCGCCGGCAACGCCAAGATCGAACAGATCGCCGAACCGCCGCTGCGGCTGCGCTCGGGCCCCCAACCACAGCGGAGCACCGCAGGATCGGATTCCGCATACGTACGCGCGAAGGCCTCGATGTCCAGAGCCTTCAGCTGACAGACATCTGCAGCTCGTGCGAAGGTCCAGGGCTCGCAGCGCCGCTCGAGCTCTTCCGCTTGGCTGGCGTGTTGGGCCAGGAAGTCGCGATCTGCGTACCCCTCCTTGAAGAACCAGTTCAAAATCGACAACCCCAAGGGAAGGTCCGTCCCGGGCCGGAGCGCCAGATGGTGATCGGCCTTCTTCGCCAGACTCGTTCGTCGCGGATCTACCACCAAGAGCTTGGCCCCTTTCCCCTTGGCCTTCAGCACATGCGGCACAAGATGAATACCGGAGCCGTGAGGGTTCGCGCCCCACACGACGATGGCCTGGGCTTGTTCGAAATCCTGAAGGGCAACGCCCGGCATACTGCCGTACATCCCTGCGTTCGCCATCGAAGTGGGCACGGCACAGACCGTGCGCAATTGAATCGAAGCTCCCAGGCGCCGAAACAAGGCCGCGTCGGCGGAATCCTGCGTGAGGCGTCCGTTCGAACCACCGTAGCAGAACGGCAGAACGGCCTCAGGGCCGTGGCATGCGCACACTTCGCGGAGAGCTTCGACGATTCGATCGAGCGCCTCATCCCACGTGGCCTCACGGAATTCGCATGACCCCTTGGATGCAGGGGGAGACGCACCGGAAACACGAATCAGGGGCGAGCGCAATCTCGCCGAGTGGTACATGTGTTCCGCAAACCCACGCACCTTGGAACAAATGTAGCCTCCGGTCGACGGGTTTGCCGTGCCCGCGGCGATCCTCGTGACGCGGGCATCCTCGATGGTTACGCTCAAGCTACAACCGTCGGGGCAATCGAGCGGACAGGCACTCGTGAGGACTTTATTCGGCTCGCTCATCCTTGATTCACTTTTCCAGGTACGGCTTGACCGGCGGCTTCAAGAGCTCGGGCGCTAGACGATCGTCCGTCAAGCTCTCCAGAAAGGAAACGAGGTCCTGCTCCTCCTTTGCTGTCAGATGGATCGGAATGAGAAGCCGTTCGGCCCCCTTGTGCATCGGGAGTGCACCCTCAAGTTTGGAGTAGAAGCGAATCACGTCTGCTAACGTTGCAAACTCCCCGTTGTGCATATACGGAGCTGTTAGCGCGGCATTCCGCAGCGTGGGCGTCTTGAACTCGCCTAGGCTATGGGAATTGCGAATGAGGAAGGCCACCTTGGCATGCGCATCGCCCGATGTCTGATCGGAATAGCGACCGATGCCGTTGAACTCGTCCGCGCGAACCTGCTCAACCCCCCTGAACCTGCCGGGGTCGAGAATCCCCTCTCCCTCTGTCCCCGGTATGCGGTCGTTGTGAAACTCACGATCTGTGAAGTTGGGTCCGGTGTGGCACAGAAAACAGCGCCCCTTGCCCACAAACAGCGCCAGACCCCGTTGCGCGGCGGGCGAGATCGCCTGTAGTTTTCTTGAATCCCCCTCACGCAATCCTTCGACGAAAGCGTCGAAAGGCGATGAACGTGAAATCAGCTTGCGCTCAAAGGCGGCGATCGCTTTCCCAATGTTGGCGAAGATGCCGTTTACGGTGTCGCGGTCCGCAAACGTCATGGATGTCCAGTTCAGAGCGTGCGGGTGATCCGCCTGCCCCGGCATGGGCCGACCGTTCCTCGGGAAGCGGACCGAACTGGAGAGATCCGGAAGCTCGCCAAATACCTCGGCATACGCGCGACGGTAGTCGGGGTCATCGACCATAAGGTGCGCGTATTGAAGACGACTGCCGGCGTGCTCGCGCGAGTCTTCCAGCGGGCCAAGAGCTTGGGACCAAAGCGTGTCCTTGCGGCCGTCCCAGAAAAACCAACGGTTGTAGGCCACATTCCACAGGGTCATGGAATTGCGTGAAAGGTTGGACACGGCGCTGGCCATCTTCTTGCCGTCCGTCCAGCTCTTTTGCGGTTCATGACAGGTGGCACAGGAAATTTCGCCGTTTCCGGAAAGACGCCGGTCAAAGAAGAGCGCCTGTCCCAGACGCGCCGCCGCCTCACTTTCGTAGACACGGTTTGTTGGATCCGGCGGCACTTCGGGCAAGGGAGAGTGCTCCAGAATCAGCGCGATCTGTTGCGGCGTAAATTCGACCTTGTCATCGTCGAATGCGATCACCGCGAAGAGAACGTTTGAGAGCAGGGCAAGGAAGTACATCTTCAGACCTACAGCAGAACGTCGAACTCCGCTCGCTCGGAATGCGCGCCTTCGATCACATCGATGAAAAACTGCCAGTGCCCGCCCATATGAAACAGCATGCCGCTCACGCGGTACTTGCCCTCAGCTTCCTCCACGGCTGCCGGGCGTCGAATCATCCCATGTCCGTGGTCGGGCATCCAGCCGCTGAACGCTAGTCTGCATCCGGGAAGCGGGTCGTACTCGTTGCCCGACTTCTTGTAGACCCGCACCTCCAGCTCGAAGTGTTCGTTCTTCGGTATGGAACCGCTCAAGGGCCTCCAGATCACGAGGTATGTGCTGCCCCGCGACTCGGCGCGGCGATAGCTCATATCCTCCAGCGGGTCCACTGGTTTACCCGTGTCTGGCGATGCCTGAACTGCTCCGTCTTGGGGCTTGTCGTCACCTGCACCGGGAGCAGTGGGTGCAGCGGCACACCCATCGAGACAAAGGAACCCGAAGGTGACGAGGACGATCCGAGGAGACATTGGGGGCTCGGGGGTTGGAAGCTTGCGGCGATGAGGCTCCATAGGGTAACGGTTCTCAGTGGTCGAGACGCAGAGGAGATTCAGGCTCTCTGATTACGTTCAACCGGGCGTTCAGATCTCTTTCCATACCTTCGCCAAGCTGTCTCCATAGACGGAGATCTCCCAGGAGCAAAACCAGCCGAAGGGCGTCATCCAGACCTCATATCCCGTACCGCTCAAGCGGTTGGCAAGCTCCCGCAAGAAGTCTTCGGCGAAGTCGGGAGGCGCGTTCTCCGCCCCTAAGTGCGTGAAGGAATGCAGTACGACTTTCCGCAACTTGCGTTTGTTGGCAAGCCATTTTATGTGCTTCAAGGTATGGCGAAAGACACGCGCGCGCTCGGCGGCGGCGACATCTTTCATTTCTGCGTGGGCAAAGACGACGACGGCTGCGGCCACGGATTCATCCACCCGTGTGTCGAGAGCCTCCTTCAGGGTCTTCGAAAAGCTCTTCCAGGCGAATCGTTCCGCTTGAAACGTAAGCAGTTTCATGCGCCCAAAATACAGCCCCGGGGGCTCTATACTGGAGGGGGAATCCCCGTCGGCCCCTCCCCCATGACGAAAACTTCACCCCTCGCCCTCTTCGCCCTCTCCACCTGCGCTTTCCTGGCCTGCCGGGGGGGGGCGCATGGGGTTCCGATGCCCAGGCCTGAACCGGGGCAGATGATCGATGCGAATGCCCGCGGCCCCCTGAACGCGGGTTTCTTGATCATCGATGGGGTCTACAACACCGAGCTGACGGCGCCTTTCGACACCTTTCACCACACCGTATTCCACGCCCAGCCCGGGATGCGCGTCTTCACAGTTGCCCCGAGTCTCGACGTCGTGACCAGCTTCGAAGGACTGAGGTTGACGCCGGACTACTCCTTCAAGAACGCTCCGGACATCGATGTCCTGGTCATTCCGAGCGCCGAACACAACATGGACAGCGACCTGAAGAACGTCGAGCTGATCGAATGGGTTCGCAGGACGGGCGAGCAGGCGAGCTACATCATGTCGCTTTGCGACGGAGCCTTCGTCCTTGCCAAAGCCGGTTTGCTGGACGGCCGCCGGGCCACCACGTTTCCCTCCGACATTCCTCGGATGCGCAAGATGTTCTCAACGAGTGTGGACATTCTCGATGGTGTCAGCTTCGTCCACGACGGACCCGCAATCACCTCGGTCGGCGGGGCGAAGTCATTCGACCCCGCCCTGTACCTTTGCGAGGTGCTCTACGGTCGCAAGGCCGCCATGGGGATCGCTGGAGGGCTCGTGATCGACTGGGACCTGGCAAGCCTTGCAGCGCACATCGCACCTGGTAACGAGCGGAACTAACCTTCTGCGTATCACCGCCAGGCGATCGCTTCCGGTCCTTCTAGGCCACCTGCTTCCGAACAATCTGACCCGATACGCTGAGTGCCGCGACCTGATAAGCCTCGGCCAGGGACGGGAAGTTGAACACGTTTTGCAGAAACACGTCGATCGTCAGATTCGCGCAGATCGCGATCTGTGCCAGGTGGATCAGCTCCGCTGCACCCTCTCCGGCAATGTGTGCGCCCAAGAGCTTGCCATCCGCCGCAACGACCAACTTGAGGAAGCCGTTGACGTGACCGTTGATCTGCCCGCGAGCAATTTCTCCGAAGGCCGTCCGACCGACGACAATCTCGCCATGCTGCTCGCGCGCTTGCTCCTCGGTGAGCCCGATGCTCGCGAGCTCGGGAATCGTATAGATACTGATCGGGACCTGGTTGGCAACCGCTGCGACCGAGAGCCCCAAGGCGTGTCGTATGGCGTTACGTCCCTGCATGATTGCGGGGGCAGCCAAGGCCGGAGGCCCGACAACGTCACCGACAGCATAGATGTGCGGCATCTCGGTGCACCCGAATTCGTCGACAGGAATCACAGCCCTATCGGTCAACTCGATACCGGCGGACTTCAAATTCAGGCCATTGACATTTGCGACCCGACCGAGCGCGCAAAGGCACTTCTCCACCGTGATCACCTCGCCATTGTCCAGCTGGATCTTGCACTCGTACCCCTCCGCCGCTACCGACTCGAACTTAACCGAGCCTATGAAGCGTCCCCCCTCCGATTCGAAGGTACGTACGAACTCGCTGGAGAGTTCAGGGTCGAGAAAATCCAACGGAGCTGGCTGATCGTCGATGATCGTCACCTCGACTCCGAGGGATGTAAAGATCGAAGCAAACTCGCACGCGAGGACTCCGCCACCGAGGACTGCCATTGTTTTCGGCAGGTAGATCAAGGTCAGAATCGAATCACTGTCGAGGATCATCTCGTGATCGATGGGAACTGTTTCGGGGTCCCACGGGCGAGACCCTGTGGCCACCACGATGTGTTTGGCGGTGACCTTCTTACGCGCACCATTTCGAGATACGACTTCGATCTTGTGAGAACTGACAAAGGTCGCACGCCCATGCAGCCGTTGGACACCGTTGCGGTCCAGCTGGTCCTCCATGTAGCGCTCGTTGTTCTCGCGGACGCTCTTGAGGCGTTGCATCAGACTGGCGACCTTGGTATCAGCGCGCAATTTAACGTCGAAGACACCTTCGCTTCGCTGCCGCAAGCCCGTCAGGTGTACCGCAGTTTCCCGCAGGATCTTGCTGGGAATAGTGCCGCGCGATACACACTCACCTCCCAGATTCGCTCCCTTCTCGACCAAGAGCACGCTCTTGCCCGCTCTTGCAGCTTGGATGGCTGCTCGGTGCCCCGAGGGGCCACCGCCGATCACCAGAAAGTCGACGTTCTTACCCATGGGACTCAAACGCAGGTCTCGGCGTCTTCCGGAGCGTCGCCGCGCTTATCCCACTGGGATGAAATTCTTTCCGCGTAGACCCTTGGATGTCGAACAGCGTCGTCCTCGAAGAGGAAGCCCTTTTTCTTTGATTTCGAATCCAATGCCCAATGGCTCAATAAGTCCACAAGACAGGTGGCGTCGACCAGCGCCCCAGGTTCGACGCCCTCCTGGAAGTGATCATCCAGGGGCTCTCGAGCCCATTCCGGAAGGCGTTGAACTCGAAGAGGTGAAGTGGACATGGCGGGCGGAAGTGACTTTCGGGCAAGGCACGACCGAACCTGAATGCCATCCTGGTTCCTGATGCGGATCCAGGATTCGGAAACCCGTTCCGCTTCCTACGACGCTGCGAATTGCCTAACGAGCACGCTCGCCACGCACGCGGATAGGCGTCGGGCAGACGGGATGTGCAGGAACTCGTTCGGACCGTGGGCATTTGATTCCGGGCCCAACACGCCCGTGATCAGGAACTGGGCCGAGGGGAATTTGTCCCCCAGCATCCCCATGAATGGGATCGTCCCTCCTTCCCCCATCGCTGCAGGCCCGGCCCCGTAAAAACTCTCCGAAGCCTCCGCAACCGCGCTATCGAGCCAGGGGGCCGTCTCTGGTGCGTTCCAACCGTCGCAGCCTGCCTGGGCGTTGAAGCTTATGCGAGCTCCATAGGGCGGACGATCTTCAAGGGTCTCGCTAATGATCTCTAGTGCTTTCTTGCCCCTGAGTGTCGGTGGCAAACGCAAAGACAGCTTCAGGGTCGTCGCCGGTCGCAGGACGTTGCCTGCATCCTGCAGAGGGGGAAGGCCATCGGCGCCGGTGACCGTTAGCGTGGGACGCCAGGTGCGATTCAGAATCAAATCTGCATTCTCCGCCTCCACCGGACCGGAATTACCAGCGAACGGGAACTTGTCAAAGACCTTGCCTCCGAGAACCTCTGCGCTAATGCGAGCCTGTTCGATGCGCTGTTGAGGAATGTCGACGTGAAGATCGGACGGAAGTAGCCTGCCGGAGTGCTCGTCTTCCAGGCGAGAAAGAACTGCACGGGCGATACGAAAACTGTCGGGCACGATGCCGCTGGCATCGCCGGAGTGCACGCCCTCGTTCAAAATTTCGACCTGGAGCTCTCCGGAGACCATCCCTCGAAGGGACGTCGTGCTCCAGAGCCTCTCGTAGTCTCCGCAACCCGAGTCCAGGCAGACGACGAGGCTGGGGGTGCCTATCCGATCCGCCAGATGATCGATGTAGAATGGAAGGTCGTAGCTGCCGCTTTCCTCGCAGCCCTCGATCAGAATCACGCAGCGTGAATGATCGAGCCCCTGGTCCTGCAGGATTTCCAGTGCGGTGAGCGAAGCGAAAGCGGCATAGCCATCGTCCGCTCCACCGCGCCCGTAGAGGCGATCGCCCTCGATGACCGGCTCCCAAGGCCCCAGACCATCACGCCAGCCGACCATCTCGGGCTGCTTGTCGAGGTGCCCGTAAAGCAAGACCGTGTCGTCTCCTTTGCCCGGCAACTCCATGTAGATCAGGGGGGTACGACCTTCCAGCTCGACCACTTCTACCGTTAGCCCACCAAGGCTCCGTGACCGGCACCAATCCTCGATCAGCTTGGTCGCCCTGTGCATATGACCGTTCTCTTTCCAATTCGGGTCGAAGTCGGGCGACTTGTTCGGGATCCGAATGTAGTCACAGAGAAGAGGAACGATCTCGGAGGTGAAATTATGTTCGACAAGATCGATAGCATCCGCTACTTGAATGGGAGAACGGGTCGTTGTGCTCATGCCGCACAGAATACCTCGCCAGTCAGACGACTGCCCGATTCCTTTGCGTTCGATGCATGTGAATTACTCCACCGATGACGGCGATGACCAGTATCGGCGCTGCGATAGGGGCGCACAGCGACAGAATGGAGATCAGCAACGCACTTGCGGTTTCGCCCGCCGGGGTGTTCACCGGACCGGTGGAATCGGAACTAGGATCCGGCGCGGGCGTAAGTACACGAAGCGCCGATGTGGGCCGCTGGATCGTGGCCGTCACCAGTCCACCCGCAACTAGCCCCACCCCCCAACACAGGCTGGGCTGCAGGTCGACCAGAAGCGCCGTCGCTATCAGCGCGCCGGCCGCTACTGCGAGCACGGTGGACCAGGACCGACCGTACGTCAACCGTAGGCGAGGGGAGCGGGAGTGGTACCCTACGATCTCCACCAAGGCCAGCACGCCGAAGAGAATCGCAGCGGGCCGGGTTGCGATCCAGTGGAATGAATCGACGAGCTCCACCTTGCCGAACAACGCGGCCAGCGAAAGCACGAGGAACGGCAGAAAGACTCGAATTCCACAGGCCGCGGCCAAACCCGCGGCGCTAAATACCGTAAGCAAGAGGGAAACCGTCTCCGAAACGTCGGGCACCGATGACTCCACGCCACCTATATCGACCCATTCCCGGACTCGACCACGGCCAAAACGGAGATACCATGCCCCCGGTGTCGAAAGCACTCCTCTTTGCTCTGCCGTTCGCCGTGGCCCTGGGAGCTGGTTGCAGCCCCTCGGAAGATGCCCCCCCGGCCGAGCCCCCGAGGGATCCTCCGACGGCTCTTTACGGAACGGTCAAAGAACTTCGCGCGGCGCGCGATGCCAAGCGACACACATCCGACGGAGGCGGACGCGCCTGGCTCGAGCAGGCCGAGGAAACTCCGATCCATGCGGGACAAAGCGGGCGCTGGGAAATTGTCTATGAAGTCGGGCCGGAGGGGATCGAAGAGGGGGGATTTCTGCGCTTGACCATTCCAGCGTTTTGGGAGTGGACGCCGGCACAAACGGTCGACGAAAACCTCCCGGGGTATACGACCGCATCGATCGGAACGGAGGATGTAGTTTTACGAGGCATCGACAACCCCGGCTCCTGGGTGGACTTCAAAGTCGAGGGGCGCAAGCTGACCGAGGGCGAGCGCATCACGATCGTCTACGGCGATGGCAACCGCGGAGCGCGCGCCGACAGGTATGCGGAGGCAGGTTCGCGTTTTTGGATCTCAGTCGACGGCGACGGCGATGGGATCGCTCGGATTCTCCCGGATTCCCCCGAAGTGGAGGTACTCGCTGGACCGCCCGCGCGTTTGAACGTCGTCGTCCCCAGCACCGTGCTACCGGACGAGGCCTTTCTGTTACGAATCTCCGTGCTGGATGCAATCGGAAACGCAGGGACGGACTTTACAGGTGAAGTCCGCTTGATTGCCGCTCCTGACGGCCTCGAGTTTCCTGAAACAGTTTCCCTCGAAGCGGATGATCTGGGGGTTCTTCCGGTGAATGTTACTGCGCGGGAGAAGGGGCTCTATCGATTCATCGCACAGGCCACAGTCCACGGACGCGAGCTTGTCGCTCAGAGCAACCCTCTCCTGGTCGAACCCCGGATCGCCAGAATCATGTGGGCAGATCTGCACGGCCATTCGAATCTGAGCGACGGCACGGGAACGCCCGAGCAGTTCCTACGTTATGCCCGCGACGTCAGCGGTCTGGATGTCGTAGCGCTGACGGATCACGACCATTGGGGAATGCTCTTTCTCGACGAACATCCCGATCTATGGGAAGAGATTCGACAGCAGACGCGCGCCTTCAATGATCCCGGGAATTTCGTCACGGTGCTCGGCTATGAATGGACCAGCTGGATCCATGGGCACCGACACGTCCTGTATTTCGGTGACGACGGGCCGATTATTTCATCGATCGACGAAAGGTATGAAACGCCTACCCAGCTGTGGGAGGCCCTGCGCCGGCTCGACATCGAAGCCCTGACCTTTGCTCACCATTCCGCCGGCGGTCCGATAGCCACGAACTGGAAGTTTGCGCCCGACCCTCAGTTCGAGCCCGTGACGGAAATCGCATCGGTGCACGGTTCGAGCGAGGCGTCGGATTCGCCTCAGCGCATCTACAATCCCCTCGCCGGCAACTTCGTCCGTGACGTGCTGGATCAAGGATACCGCCTGGGGTTCATCGGGAGCGGGGACAGCCACGACGGCCACCCGGGCTTGGCTCACTTGACCTCTCCCTACATGGGCGGTCTGGCGGCATTGATCACGCCGGATCACTCGAGACAGGGCGTGCGCGAGGCGCTGCTGGCGCGGCGTTGTTACGCAACGAACGGCCCGCGCATCATCCTGCGCACGGCGATCGACGGAAATCGTATGGGGTCGACCATCGCGGCGCCTGCAGAGGACGCCTTCCTCTATGTCCGCACCATCGCCTGTGCTCCGATCGTCCGCGTCGAACTCATACGAAGCGGAGCCGTCGTGGATTCTCTGGATGGCCAGAAGTACTGGGACTACGAGGCGGAATTCACGCTCAAGAATCTTGCGAAAGGCGAGTACGTATACGTTCGAGTGATCCAGGAAGACGGCGGCGCCGCGTGGTCCAGCCCCTTCTATGTGGATTGAGCTGCTTCTTCGGCGCGAATCTTGCCCTGCCCCTCCGCCACGTCGACGCGAACCAGAAGCCACGCGCCGATGACGAAGAAGACCGCTACCGACAAGATCGCGTTTTGATTCGATCCCGTCCAGTAGATCATCCCCGCGTAGAGCAGGGGCCCGAAGATACCGGCGAATTTTTCACCGACAGAGAAGAAGGCGAAAAACTCGCCCGACTTCCTGCGCGGGATCATGCTGGAGAACAGCGAACGACTGAGTGCCTGAGTGCCTCCCTGAACCATGGCGACCAAGATGCCCAACATGACGAAGTGCGTTGCGGTTTCCATGAAGAAGGCCAGCACCGTGATTCCACAATAGGTGGTTAGACCTGTGAGGATGAGGAACTTCGTGCCAAAGCGCCCGGCAAGCTGGCCGAACAAGAAAGTGAAAGGGATCCCCACGAACTGCACCAACAGAAAGGTGCCCATGACGACCTGCGGCCCGAGATCCTTCGACTTGGCATAGAGCACTGCCATGCGAACGATTGTCAGGATGCCGTCGTTGTAAACAAGAAACGCCAGTAGCAACCGGAAGGCCTGCCGGTAGCGCTTCAGTTCGTTGAACGTGGTCGACAGACGTGACAGGGTCGTGGCGATAAGTCCACCGGCTTCGACTTTCGCCCCCTCATCTCCAGGGGGCTCCGGAACACGCAGAAGGACCGGTAGCGAAAAGAGAAACCACCAAACCCCCACAGAAAGGAACGCCAAGCGAACGGGAAGTGATGATTCCTCCGCGCTCAATCCATCGCCACTAGGCAAACCGAACCACTGCGGCTGCGTGATCCAAAGAAAATTCAGGGCGAGCAAGAAGCCCCCACCTACATAGCCCAAGGCAAATCCGGAGGTCGAGAGCCTATCGACCTCATCTTCGTCGGCAACATGCGGAAGCAGGGCGTCATAGAAGATGACGCTCCCGGAGGCGCCAATGTTCGCGACACCGAAGAGAATCAGGCCGAACAGCCATTCGCCAGGGTGAACAAAGAACATGCATGCCGCCGCCAGTGCTCCGCCAATGGCAAACGTGCCCAAGAATTTCTTCTTGACGGCACGAAAATCGGCCAACGTTCCGAGAAAGGGAGCCAGGAACGCGATGATCAGGAGAGCGATCGTGGTCGCCAGCGCATAGCGCCCTTCGCTGCCGGCGCCCGACTCTGGGGCCAGCGCACGCGCATAGTATTCCGGGAAGACCGCTCCGATGATCGTCGTCCAGAAGGCCGAATTGGCCCAATCGTACATTGCCCATGCGCGCTTTTCGCGCGAATCGAGGGCGAGCCTAGCGAGCATGGAGCCGGCTGCCATTCGAGCAATCTAGTCCCCGCAAGGATGCAAGAACAGCCTCTAGCTAAGCGGATTGGCGACGATCCTCAGGGTAGCCCGCAGCGACGCAGTTGCGTCCGCTCCGCTTGGCTTGATAGACCGCATTGTCGGCCATTTTGATGAGCTGGTCGATCGATAGGATTCCCTGTGCGCGATAACCGACACCGAGACTCACGGTCACGGAACCGGTGAATCCAGGCCGCGTGACCTCGTTCTCCTCAACCGCCACCCGAATGCGTTCGGCGAGCTGCTTGGCGCCCTCCAGGGTGGTGTTCGGACAGATTACAAGGAATTCCTCCCCACCTATCCGTGCACAGGTATCTCCCCGCCGCAGGCTGCGGTTGATCGCCTGGGCAGTCGACCACAGCATGGCATCCCCTATGTCGTGTCCGTAGTTGTCGTTTACGGCCTTGAAATGGTCGATATCCAGGATGATCGCCGCCAACGGTCCCCGCGTACGTGAACTGTCAGCCCACTCTTTCTCCAAGCGCTTTATCGCACTGCGCCGGTTGGGGAGCTCGGTCAAAGAATCCGTCATGGCGGCGTCCTTGAGCCTGCGCTTGGCGATCTCCAGCTTGGCGTTTTTCCTCTGCTTATCTTGCAGGTGCTGCTCGTTTTCCTCTTGCAGCTTAATCACTCGGAGACCGGGGCGTGTCCGTGCCAGAAGCAGTTTGAACTTGCCCGTCTTTTCGATGTAGTCATCCGCCCCCGCCTCGAACACCTCGACGATGTGATCCTCTTCGTCCCGCCCCGTCAAGACCAAGATGTATAGCTTGCGGCCCGCTTCCGTAGCCCGTAAGTGCTGGCAAAGCTCAAGGCCATCCATCTCCGGCATCATCCAATCGGTGATGACCATCTGTGGCGCCCATTTCTTGTTGACTTCAAGAGCTTCCTTGCCGTTTCTCGCCGTCTTGACCTCGTAGCCGTCCCCCTCGAGGTGGGCCACCAGTAGCCGTAACGAAATCTCGTGATCGTCGACCGCTAACACGCGCAATCGCCCTTCCTTCAGCAGAGTAGATACGCCGCCCCTTTTCAAACTGCTCTTCTCGATCGACACCCCCTCCAATCCCGACCGCGTGGGAATCCCAAAAAGCTCACCCCAATCGTTCCATTCTGCGACGGTTTCGTCGTACAGCTCGGTAAACGCTTCGAGGTCAATGCCCAGCTCGTCACAGAAATCGCGAGCGGCTCTCCAGTGTATGGGCTGCGCCGCGGCTTCGGAAGAACACACGTTGGCGATGCGACTCGAGCAGTTGAGAATACGCAGTACCGACCTGACCTCCTCCGACTCAACACCTGGAGGCGGCTCCTGTCCATTGAAGTGCAGCGCAACTTGACTGAAGTAGTCGGGCAGGCGCCAGTCCTCCATAAGGCCTGCGGAAATCTCGCGGTTGTCGATCGCAAAGCGCTCCCGCTCGACGCGTTCAAGAATCTCGACCGGACCGTTTTGCAGCCGATTCAGCACTTCCGAATACTCGTCGGGATACGCGCTTGCGAGGGCGAGCCGACCGATTCTCATCAGGAGGGCACAGGTAAACACCTCTGCAGGTTTCTGGAGGCTCAACCGCTCGCAGATCTGCTTGGCTGCGAGCGCGTTTGCCAGTGACCAACCCCAGTACTCGTCGTATGGAAATGAAGGGCACTTGCCCGTCCGATTGCCCAGGATCAGGCTGAACCCTAACCCCACACTACAGACAGACTTTGTTCCCAGCCTCGCGGCCGCGTCTTTCACTGTGCTTGCGGGTGCCTGCCGTGTGTTCTTGACGGAATTGGCAAGTTTGATCACCCGACTGGTGAGTACAGGATCTGTTTGGATGGTCTGGACAACGTCGCCGATAGAACACTCCTCGTCCCAGGTCAGCACAAGCAGGCGCATTCCCAGGCCCGACGGCGTGGGAAGCTTTCCAGTATGCTTCATCTTTTCGAAACGCTTTTTGAACATGGAACTACCACGTGCATTGTCAGGCCTGGCGAATCTCCGAGCGCAGCTCTGTCTCGACTCGGGCGTACTCTTCCCCGGTCTGAACCACCAGGGATCGGGCCCGTTCAACGTCGAGCTCTTTGCCCACCAATTCGATTTCCCTGAAGAGATCTGCCAGGATCAGCGCACCCAAGGTGGCACAACTCGACTTGAGCGCATGTGCTGCTTGACCGATGGCTTCCCCATCGTTGCCGGCCAAAGCTTCGGCCATCTGCGCCATTCTTTGCGGAGTGTCGTCCAGGAAGATCTGAATCAGTTCGATGAATAGTTCCGGGTCGTCTTCTCCACCAAGCGCGCGCAATGAATCAAGAACGCCCGCATCGACCGCTTTCCTTGATGCCATAGAATTCTCCTTCGCTGTCGGTACCTCTACGCCTCCTACCCACTTGTCCAGCATTTCCTTCAACTGCGGCTCTTGAACAGGCTTGGACAGGTAGTCGTTCATTCCGGCCGCAAGGCAGCGCTCGCGGTCGCCCGCCATGGCGTTCGCCGTCATGGCGATGATCGGAATATTCTCTCCGCAAAGTTCACGGATCTTGCGTGTCGCCTCGAAGCCGTTCATGCGCGGCATCTGGCAATCCATGAAGATGGCGTGAAACTCCTCGGTACCTACTGCCTCTAGCGCCTCAACGCCGTCCCGAGCAACTTCGACGCGATAACCGCAGCGTCGCAGCAAAAGGGCTGCGACCTTCTGATTGACCACGTTGTCTTCCACGAGGAGGAGCACGCCGTCGTGACAGTGCGTGAAGGAACCCACCCTTTTTTTGACCTTGGCAATCTCCTCATGACCCACACCCTGGCCTTCGAGGACGTGCAGCAGCGCCATCTCCAACTTGGAAGCATTGATGGGCTTGAGAATCCAGGCGTCCAGACCAGCACGAACCATCCTGCTCGGCTCTTCGGCATGGCCAAATTCATTCAGGAGGATCAGCCGGGTCTCTCTCAGCGACAGATCACTGCTGACATGACTGGCCAGCTCCTTTCCATCCATGTCCGGCAAGGAGCGATCGATCAGCATGAAATGGATCGGCTGGTCCTTTTCGCGCGCGCTACGGAGCGTGTTCAATCCCTCCTCCGCCGTCGAAGCCTCCAACACTTCCATGTCCCAGGCCTTCGCGTAGGTACGTGCAACCTCTCGGTTTTGTTCGCTCGCATCGACAACGAGGACCCGCTTTCCATACAAGGCCCTGGATTTCTCTCGTGTCTCCGCTTCCGGATGGCGGAAGAAGCGGCCCCGGAACCAAAAGGTAGATCCACTCCCCTCCTCGGATTCGTAGCCGATTCGACCTCCCATCATCTGGGCGAGCTGGCTACTTATAGCAAGCCCGAGTCCGGTGCCACCGTACTTCCGCGTCGTCGATGAATCGGCCTGGGTGAAGGGGTGAAAGAGGCCGCCTTGTTCCTTGGGAATTCCGATGCCCGTATCAACGACCCGAAACTCGATAACGACGTGCTCTTCCTCGCTCTCTACAACCATGACCTCAATGCGAAGGTACCCCTTCTCAGTGAACTTGATTGCGTTCCCTAGCAAGTTGATCAGAACCTGGCGGACGCGTGTCGAATCGCCGACCAGACGATTCGGAACCGCAGGGTGCACCAGGTAGGTTAGCTCCAGGCCCTTTTGATGAGCCCGTGGGTAGAAGAGTTCGATCACACTATCGATGCAGTCCCGAAGAATGAAGTCCGCTTGCTCGAGCTCGAGCTTACCGGCTTCGATCTTCGAGAAGTCGAGGATGTCGTTCAGAATGGTCAACAACCCCTTTGCTGAAAAGTGGATCGTGCGGCTGTAGTCGCGCTGCTCGGGCGTCAGGTCGGTCTCGGACAAGAGGTCCGCCATACCGATGATGCCGTTCATCGGGGTGCGAATCTCGTGGCTCATGTTCGCCAGGAACTCACTCTTAACGCGGTTGGCCGACTCTGCATCGACGCGCGCCGATTCGAGTTCGGCACGATTAGATTCCAGAGAATCCGCGTGGGTTCGTAGGCTGGCTTCCGCCTGCTTGCGCTCCTCGACCTCACGCTCAAGCGCCTGATTGGCGTGCATCAATCCCGAGTTGAGGGAATCGATCTGGGATGCACGTCGAGAGGCGATGATTGTGAATGCGGCCGTCAAACCGATGAAGATCAGCGCTCCTTCCAGAGCGCCCGAACTTGTCACCACCAGGCCCACGCAAACCGCCTGACAGGCCAGGACCAAAGCGATCTCCCATCGCTTGGGCCAAAGTCGCATGGAATCGTTGCCGGACGGGGTAGACATGGGGGGATGAGCCGGAGATGGAGATACTCCCGACACCGTCATCGGGCCACGGCCCCGGCAAAGCTTAGGTAGGCCAGCGGTTTGAAGTGGGAAGCACGCGACGACGCCCCACACCGAAAACTATTCCACTCGGAGGGCCCGACCCTGGGCGGCCCGTTGAGGGAGTGATTCGAGTCCCTTGGCTGCTACAGCATAGGCAGACGCGGAAATCTACCGTCCCCCTCGGCCCCCTCGGCCCCCTCCTGAGGAGCTGGCCGTGGAAGCTCGTAGCCGAAGACCCGGCAAAAATGCTTTACGAGAAGGACCTCCGCGAGAAGATTCGTCGGAGGCAGATCCACGTGGTTCGACAGACGTGTCATCACGTCCGCATCGAGCCCACACGGACGGAATTCGCGAAAAGCGGCCAAGTCGGTGTGCAGGTTGAGCGCCAGGCCGTGATAGGTCACCCAGCGACTTACCGCAACGCCGATCGAGGCGATCTTTTGTCCGCCTATCCAGACACCGGTCTGCCCATCGCGCCGTCCGGCGGATAATTTGAACTCCCCCAGAACTCCAATAATGACCTCCTCGAGGTCCCGCAGATAGGTGTGTAGGTCCCGCTCGCCTTCGGGCAGCGCGCGTATCACGTAGGCCACAAGCTGTCCCGGCCCGTGATACGTCGCCTTTCCTCCCCTCTCGATCTCATGGATCGGCGGGCTGACCGAGCCAACGGAGGCAACATCCGTGCCCCGTCCGACCGTCACCACCGGATCGTGCTCGGTCAGGATCAAAACATCACCGATGCGATCCTCACACCGCGCCGCCACAAGCTCCTTCTGAAGCGCATAGGCATCCTCGAAAAGCGTGCGGCCGAGCCTACGGACCTCCAGCACCGGCTTCACTACTTCTGATAGATATGCACAGCCATTTTGTGCACGGCCTCCGCGGCCTCCATGACGGCTTCTGGCAATGTGGGGTGGGCGTGAATCGTCCGTGCGATATCCTCCGTAGTCGCGCCCATTTCGATTGCTAGTGTCGCTTCGGCAATCAGCTCGGTGACCTCCGGTCCTACCATGTGCACACCAAGAACTTCGTCGGTCCGTGCGTCGGAAACGACCTTCACGAAGCCCTCCGTTTCCATTAGCGAAAGAGCTCGGCCCGATGCGGCGAAGGGAAACTGCCCGACAGCAATTTCGTGCCCGGCTTCCTTCGCTTGCTCTTCCAGGAGTCCGACCGACGCGATTTCCGGCGCAGTGAAAATGACAGCCGGGACACACTTGGCATCGTACTCTTCGGGCTGACCCGCGATGACCGCGGCCGCAACCAGGCCTTCCTTGCTCCCCTTGTGGGCCAGCATGGGCTGTCCAGCGATGTCTCCGACCGCAAAAATATTTGCGACCGAAGTACGCATCTGGCGGTCGACGGAAAGAAAGCCCTGCGTGTCCGTCTTCAGACCAACATTTTCAAGGCCGAGTCCATCGCTGTACGGGCGGCGGCCCACGGTGCAGAGAATCTGGTCGCACTCGACCGTTTCGGCCTTGCCGTCTCGCGATTCGATCTGGACGCACAGTGTGCCGTTGTTTTCGTAGCGTTTGGCCGTCGTCTTTGTGATCAGTCTGACCTTGTTCTTCTTGAGCGACCGCTCGACCACCTTGACACAGTCGCGGTCCTGCCCGGGCAACGCACCATCGGTGAACTCAACGATCGTCACCTTGCTGCCCATCTTTGCGTACAACATGCCCAATTCTAGACCGATGTAGCCGGCGCCGATGACGCACAGACGCTCCGGCAAGCGTTCAGGAGCCAGCGCTTCCGTCGAAGACCAGACATTCTTGCCATCGAAATCGAAGCCGGGTATCGAGGACGGCACGGAACCAGTCGCGATAACGATGTAGTCCGCGTTCAGCGCCTGTTCTCCCTTTGGCTCCTTTACACGGACTGTGTTGGCGTCCGTGATCGCGGCCTCGCCGATCACATGCCGAACACCGTGGTTCTTGAAGAGGACACCGATCCCTCCAGTAAGTCGGTTGACGACGCTGCTCTTCCACTCCACCAGTTTGGAGAGGTCCAGATTCATCCCCTGCACCGTAATCCCCATGGCCGCGGCACGACGGACTTTGTCCATCAATACCCCCGCCGCAATCATGGCCTTTGACGGGATGCAACCCACGTTGAGGCACGTGCCACCGAGGTAGTCTTTTTCTACGACGGTGACCTGGTGCCCGAGCTGGGCCAGGCGAATCGCGCAGACATATCCTGCCGGCCCTGCACCGATGACGACGATCTTGCTGCTCATAGGCAAACCTCCTTCTTGATTCGAGACTAGAGCGGAAAAACGCCGTCCCCAACATCGGCATCGCCATAGCGTTTTGCGACGCCGAGAAATTCGTTGTACTGCTTTCGCAGGTGACGGGGGATGTCCCCGTAGACGTCCTCAACCAGGGATTTCAACGGCATCGGCGCGGCTGCTTCTTGGATGTGGATCTCGCGATCGATTTCGGCGAGCAGCTCGCTTTCCATCCGGGCGTATTCACCGGCCTGCAGAACCCCCTGGGATTCGAGGAAGCGCGTGATGCGCTCGAGCGGGTCACGTTTGGTCCATGTCTCGACTTCGGCGGCGTCTCGATAGCGAGTCGGATCGTCGGAACTGGAGTGGCCCTGCATGCGATAGGTCCGCAGGACAAGCAGGCTGGGTCCACCCCCCCCTCGTGCGCGGGCGACAAGGGTCTTCATCGCCTCAAAGCAGGCCAAGACGTCGTTGCCGTCGACCGCGTAGCCCGGCATGCCGTAGCACTCACCCTTGCGCTCATATTCGAGCTGGGCCGTTTGCTGACTCGAGGGAACGGAAATCGCCCAGCCATTGTCCACACAGCAAAACACCGCCGGAACCTCCCATACACCTGCGAAGTTCAAGCCGCTGTGGAAGCCGCTACTGCTGGTCGCGCCGTCGCCGAAAAAGATCGCATGGACTTCGTCCAACCCGCGGACCTTGGCGGCATACGCCGCTCCGACACCGTGGGGCAACTGCGTACCGATTACCGACGACCAGCTGGGATAATGGCTGCCCTTGTGCTGTAGATGGTTGCACATCTGTCGACCCTTGGCCGTGTCGTTCGAATTGCAGTACATCTGAGCGATATACTCCGAGAACGGCAGGCCGCGCATGAGCGCGGCACCACCTTCGCGCAGCCCAGACCAAAGCCAATCCTGCGCCTCCAGAGCACTGCACGCTCCGATCATGGCGGCTTCCTGACCGTGCATACTGCCGACGAAACCGATGCGACCGGCCCGTTGCAGCTTCATCATGCGCCCGTCCATGCAGCGCACGATCAACATATACCGCAGGAGATCCTTCAACCACTGCGGGTCGTATGCCGGAAGCTCCATCACCGCACAACCTCTTTCATCGAGGAGGCGAGAGTGCACGCTTGGATTCTTGGCCACGGCTTGCATCGATCTCAAAGAGATAGGAGACCTGGATTCTCGAGGACCTGCCTGAGGTAGACGAGGAAGCGCGTTGCCGAAGCGCCGTCAACCAAACGATGGTCCACACTGATCGAGAGGTTCATGTAGTGACGAACCTCGAAGGAGTCCCCTTCAGGAGTTTCCACCACGCCGGGGCGCTTCATGATGCGGTTGACGCCGAGAATGCCGACCTCGGGGAAGTTGATGATTGGCGTTGCGAGAATGCCTCCGATGTTTCCGGCATTCGTGATCGTGAAAGTGCCTCCGGAAAGCTCTTCCGGCTTGATCTTGCCGGAACGAGTGCGCTCGGCGATTTCGCTCAGCTCGCTCGCCAACTGCAAGACCCCTTTGGATTGCACATCCTTGACCACAGGAACGATCAAACCCTGAGCCGTGTCGATAGCGATTCCCAGGTTGACGTAGTGGTAGGTGACGATCTCGTTCGTCGCTTCGTCCAGCTGGCTATTCAGCTCCGGGAAGCGGAAGAGCCCGCTGGCGACCGCCTTCATGATGAAGGGCATGTAGGTCACCTTGATGCCGTCCTTGGCACCGATCTCCTTGGCTTGGGCGCGTATCTTGATCAGGTCGGTGACATCGAGCTCTTCTACGACAGTAAAATGCGTGGCCGTGTATTTCGAACGCGCCATCGCCTCCGCGATCTTGCGACGCACTCCGCGGAAGGGAACGCGGGTCTCCCTATCTCCAACTGGGAGCGCAATGGACGGAAAGGACGGCTTGGCCGGAATTCCGGAGGCGGGAGTGGAGACGGGAGCCGTCGGCTGCGCCGACGCACCGCTCTTATGGAATGCCTCGACGTCAGCGCGGCGAATGATCCCACCGCGACCGCTGCCGGAAACCTGGGTGAGGTCGATACTCAGTTCCCGTGCAACGCGGCGGGCGCTGGGGACTGCCCGCACCTTGCCGCTCCCGTGAACCACCGAAGGCACGGGGGCGGCTACCGCCACTGCCGCAGCAGGCACTGTGGATGTCGCTGCTACCGCGGCCCGTGCGCCCGAGCCGGCTTGCAGTTCGAAGATGACCGTACCGATGGGAACAACATCCCCCGCCTGAGCAAGGATTTTTTGAATGACACCGGCGGCGGGAGCGGGGATCTCCACCGTCGCTTTGTCCGTCATTACCTCCACCACCGGTTGGTGTTCCTCCACCGCCGTCCCTTCGGCAACCATCCACTGGACGATCTCGCCTTCCGCAATGCCTTCGCCAATGTCGGGCAGCTTGAAGGACACCGTCCGGCCTTCACCCGGGGGCGAAGCAGCCTCGGGAGCAACGGCCGCCTCCGTCGCCGGCGTTGGAGCCGGCGCCGGTGCGCTCGTGGCGCCGGCGCCATCCAACACGAAGATGACCTGCCCCACGGGGATCACATCCCCCTCTCCCGCACGAATCTCAGTGATCGTGCCCGGCTGAGGAGCGGGAAGCTCAACCGTCGCCTTGTCGGTCATGACCTCGACAATGGGTTGATGCTCTTCGACCACGTCGCCGACAGCAACCATCCATTTGACGATTTCACCTTCGGCGATTCCTTCGCCGATGTCGGGCAGCTTGAACTCCAGTGCCATAACTTCTTCTAAAAATGGTAGGTGCGCTCGACCGCATCGAGCACGCGTCTGTGATCCGGAAGGTAGTGGTGCTCGAGGGTGTTGGGGAACGGTGTATCGAACCCCGCAACCCTGGTGATCGGAGCTTCCATGTATTCGATGCAGTTCTCGGCAATCAAAGCCGAAATCTCTCCGCCATAGCCGCAGAAACGCGGTGCTTCATGAAGAACAACCACGCGGCCGACAGCCTTGGCGTGTTCGAGCACACCCTCTTCATCGAGCGGCAACAAAGTGCGCAGGTCGACCACACGGCAGTCGATGCCGTTTTCGCTCGCTAGCTCGGCGGCCTTCATGGCGACGGGCACCATCGCTCCGTAGCAGAATATGACGACATCTTTCCCCGGACGCGCCTCACGCAGAGTGGTCAGATCCACGGTGTAGTGACCCTCCGGAACCTCCCCCTTGACAGCACGATAAAGCGCCTTGGGTTCAAGGAAAAGCACCGGATCGGGATCCTCGATCGAGGCGATCAAGAGCCCCTTGGCGTCGTGCGGCGTCGATGGAATGACAACCTTCAGGCCCGGTGTATGGCAGAAGTAGGCCTCGCCGGATTGACTGTGATAGAGCCCTCCCTGGATGCCACCGCCGTAGGGCGTACGGATCACCATGGGGGCGGTGTACTGACCGCCGGAACGATAGCGCAGCTTGGCAGCCTCGCTCACGATCTGGTCAAAGGCAGGAAAAATAAAATCCTGGAACTGGATCTCTGCGACGGGCTTCAGGCCATTCATCGCCATACCTATCGCCGCTCCGACGATTCCATCCTCGGAAAGTGGCGTGTCGAAACATCGCTCCTTGCCGAATTCCTTCTGCAGTCCTTCCGTCACCAGAAATACGCCTCCCTTGACACCGACGTCCTCGCCGAAAACGAGTACGGAGGGATCTTCCTTCATCACGGTGTGAAGACCGTCGTTGATGGCCTGCAGGAGCGTCCGCGTCGTCATGGATTTCCTTAGCGAGAAGCGTGTCTGGATTAGAGAGGGAAGTCGCCGTCACCAGCCTCGGCGTCACCACGCGTGCGTGCGAGGTCGAAGGCAGCCTGTCCTTGCGAGCGAATGTGCGGGGGCATCTCCGCATAAACGTCGGAGAAGATCGTATCCAAAGCGGGCGAGGAGATCTTCTCTGCCTGGCGCGCGGCTTCTTTGATCTCTTCTGTAACCTCGTCGTAGAGGGCTTTGCCCATCTCCGGACTCCACAGACCGACCCCTTCGAGATACTTCTCGAAGCGCTCAATCGGATCGCGCTTGGCCCAATAATCGACCATGTCCTTCGGTACGTAACGCGTCGGGTCGTCCGAAGTTGAGTGGCCTCCCATGCGGAAGGTCAGGGCTTCGATGAGCGTCGGACCCTCTCCCGCTCGAGCGCGCTCGACAGCCTCTTCCGTAGCCTTCCTAACTGCCAAGAGGTCGTTACCGTCGATCAAGACGCCGGGCATTCCGTAGCCCCGCGCCTTGATAGCGAAGCCCTCCGAAGCAGTCTGCTCCTCGACCGGACAGGAAATGGCCCAGCCGTTGTTTTGGCAAAGGAAGACGACCGGCGCCTTCCAAACGCCGGCGAAATTCAGACCGGAGTGAAAGCCCATGCTTGACGTACCGCCGTCGCCAAAGCTCGTGAGGCAGACAGTGTCCTCCCCGCGGAGCTTCGCGGCATAAGCAGCCCCCACGGACTGGGGAATGTGCGTTCCGATAGGCGAGGAAATCGAATAGAACCGAATCGGTTCCTCGAAAGAGAAATGAACCGGCATCTGACGCCCTTTGGCCTGGTCTTCAGCGTTGCCGAACATGTTCTGCATCATCCTCAGCGGAGTGACTCCGTGATAGAGCGCCATGCCGAAGTCGCGATAGCTCGGAAAGAGCCAGTCGGAGGTTTTCATCACGCTGGCGGCCCCGATCTGGGTCGCTTCGACGCCCTTGTTAGGAATCGAGAATGCAATTCGACCCGAGCGTTGAAGCTTCAGGCAGATTTCATCGAACACGCGCACGGAAACCATCGTGCGATAGCAGTGGATGAGCTGATCCTCGGTCAACCGGGAGTCGTAGCCGTTAACCCCTCCGTCGGGCTCGATCACCCTGAGCGGCTCATTCGGGCTCATTCAACAAACCCTCCGAGGCTCAAGTCTTCGTTCGCGGACCATACGTTCGAAGAAGAATTCTCCCGCTTTGTAACTCGAGCGTACCAGGGGGCCAGAGGCCACGTAGCGGAATCCCATCTTTTCACCGGTCACCTGGTAGTCGGCAAAGGTGGCGGGTTCGATGTATTCGACTACCGGCGCATGCTTCGATGTTGGTCGTAGATACTGTCCCAGGGTGAGAAAGTCGACATCGGCCGAACGCAGGCGTTCCATCGAATCCAGCACCTCTTCGTGGGATTCCCCCAAACCCACCATCAGGGAAGACTTCGTGAAGATATCGGGGGCGAGCTCTCTGGCTTGCCGTAAGGTCTCCAGAGATCGATCGAAGGAGCACTGGGGGTCGCGAATCTTGCGCTGCAAGCGAGGAACGACCTCTACATTGTGGGCCAGGACGTCGGGGTGTGCCTCCATCAAGAGCGCCAGGCTTGCATCGACGTAATCTGGAATCAGTGTCTCGACGACAGTGCGGGGGCTACTCGCACGGATCGCCCGGATGCAATCCCCATAGTGCCGCGCCCCGCCGTCGGCCAGGTCGTCGCGATCGACGCTCGTAATCACCACATACCCAACGCCCATCTCAGCAATGGCGTGTCCGACATGCTGGGGTTCTCCCGGATCCGGCGGAGCCGGGTCGGGCCGGGTCGCAACCGCACAGAAGCGGCATCGCCGGGTGCACTCCTCGCCCAGAACCATGATCGTCATGGTCGGTCGAGAGCCACTCCAGCACTCCCCGATATTGGGACAGCGAGCTTCCTCGCAAACCGTGTTAAGGGAGAGCGTCTTCGCGAGTCCCTTGAGCTTGGCATACCCCTCCCCTCCGGGGAGCGGAACCTTCAACCAGGAAGGTTTCCGCACCCGCGCCGGACGCCCCCCGCCTTCGACGGGGGTAGAGGTGGGGTTTCTCAGCATGTGGGCAGAATGACCCCTCAGGATAGCAAGAACGCCCTCCTGGATCCCCTATCCAGGCTTCCGAGGGGCTTGATGTCACCGAAAACACTCAGCGGAGCGAATCCGCCAACCGCAGCCTTACCACGCGAGGGAGTTCGGATTCTTCGATCGCTCCACTCTGATCTAGATCCCAGCGCCCCATGAAATCATCTGACAGGGCATCGACACCACCCCGTGCGACGGTTCCGGCGATACGCTCGATCTCGGGCAGGTCTAGCTTTCCGTCGCGATTGCGATCCATCAACTGAAAGAGCTCGGGGCGAGCCTTCATCTCGTTCTGCTGAATCTCCGCGTCGCCGTCGGCATCGAAGACAGCCAGCAAGCGCTCGGAGGAAATCCCGGGCGGCAGCGTGTACAGCACTTGGCGCCGGATCGGCCATTCGGAACCGGGCCGCACAAACCCACGAATTCGTTGGAAGTCCCAGTAGCCTGCGAGCAATCGAACACCGCCGTCTTGATCCGCATCCAAGGCCAGCCATTCGGCATCGGCTACCTTGAATTCACGCCGCGTGATGAGTCCGTTCCTTTGCCTATCCAAACTGCGAAAGAGTGCGTCAGCTATCTCGTCTCCGTATCGCAGCTGTCGCATTTCACCGGGATACCGCGACAGCTCATCCCGCGTCAGTTTCGAATCCCCGTCGATATCGAGTGCGCTAAAGAATGCGTTCCCGAGCTCTTTGCGGTCGAGCCGATCATCACCGTCGTGATCGTGGCTGAAGGGATCGACTCCATCCAGCAACCGTGCAAGATCGCCATCTTCCTGCACACGCCCGACAGCGAGAGGAGCGTCGGACTTCATGGCGCCCTCGTCGTTGCTCGAGGTGACGCCGATCTCGCGCATTAGACCGATTTTTTCGGCCATTTCGATCATCGTGATCCGGCCGTCGCCATCCGCATCAACACCGGCGCCACCGGCAGGCCCGAACTCATCGCCCGTCAGCATTCCCGAATGGTCCTTGTCGAGTTGTGACAAGTGCATGCGCGCCGTGGCGCCCATCTCTACCGAAGCTTCATAGGTGAGATCGGTTCCCAAAACTTCGGCGGACACATCCATCAGGCGCTCGATTTCCGTGCGATAAAGCCAGCGAGATCCCTCGTGGCTTATGTCCTTCAAGGGGGCGCCGGATTCATCGATCATCCGATCCAGAGGAAATTCCTCAAGCGCCACCACGTAGGCATCGTCCAGGCCGGGAAGGATGCCGACCTGGGTCGGTTCGCGCGAGTTGGACGCGTCCGTTAGATAGACACCACGTTCTCCCGGAGTGAATAGAATTCTCTGGCGGAAAGGCGGGTTGTAGTAGTCGGCTGCAGTCAGCTGCTCCGTCGCATAGCCCGCGGGGACATTCGACCTGCGGGGCGGCCGCTTGACCCGTAGCGGGTCCGAAATGTCGAAGAGCAAGATAGCTGAGCGGCGATTTCCCTGGGGCCCCACCTCCCTGAGGGCATAGACGTAATCCCGTTCGCCGGTCTTTTCTCCACCCTGGGCCTCTGCAGGGTCGACCTGGGTCCGCAATGCGAGGCCGCGCCAGGACTGATCGTCCCTCGTACGCGACCGCTTGAGAAACACCTTGCTGGGAAAAAGCACTTCGGGACGGGTCGGCTCGGTTACATCGACCACGAACGGACCCCGATTGCGGTCCAACACGGTGGCGATATTTCTTGCCGGAATGCGGCGGTCCCGGGGACGGTCTTTCACGGCAACGGGACGGCTGTTTTGAAAAAGACTCTCCACGAGGATCGCTTCGTTGGGGGTCGTCACATCACCGTTGAGATCGATCGCTGTGAGAAAGCGCGGAGCGATAGGTGCGCGCACGTCGATGATGGCAAGTCCACCCGGGCCGTCGGCCACATAGGCCCAAGGCCAGCGCACATCGATGTCGTGGGCGTCGAAGGTGGGTATGGCACCGAGCTGGTGTAGTTGTTCCGGCTTCGATGCGTCGAAGATTCGTATGCCACCGACGCCATCGGCAAGGTAAAGCAGATTTCCCACCAACTCCAGATTGCGCGGATTGATGGTCGCGACGAATTTCACCTTGCGGGGATGCATCGGATCGCTGACGTCGATGACGTGGATGCCATGCCCTCCCTCGGCGGCGTACAGGTGATGTGCATGGCCCTGCAGCGAATCGGTGTGAACGGCGAGATCCACGACATCGGGCACCGGAATTTTTGTCAATGGAACCGAGCGCCCTGGCTCCGCCCGGTCGATCCCTACAACCTCAACGCCACGGCGATCGGCAACGAACGCCAACTGGCGTCCCAGCAGGAAGTTGCCCGACCCCATGCCCCAGGTTGTCGACGTTCGGTGACACTCGACGCAGGATCGGGCCGTTGGCCGTGTGGAATGCAGCTGGTGGTGGACCATCGTCATGCCCGACAACCCCTCCGCAGTTTCAGGCATGACCTGATCGAGGGTCAGTTCGCCGTTCTTGTCCCACACGCTGCCCATGGTTGAAAAGCCAGTGAGGTAGGGAGCTATCGAGCCTGTCTCATTCCGGCCGGCATAGAAGCTCTTCCATGTCGCGAAAACCTTTTCCTGTGTCGTCACGCGACCGGGCGTGCGACGGCCTGAAATCAGGTCCAGCTGCGTCAACTGTTCGATACGGGAGAAGTGAAATCCCAGGAAGTTGACGTTCCATCCTGCGTGACATGTGTAGCACTCGATATTTCGGTGCTCCGGAACCATAGCGAGCGCGGCCTTGGAATTGAACTCGGGCATCTCCGGGTCAAGCACGTGCACAACCTGTGGTACGACATGTTCGACACCGGAGACTTTGCTGGTCATGACGACCCGTTTGCCTTCGCGCCGCAGATGTTCGAGCGGTGTTCCCCGATCCGTCATCAACGTGGAGGGGTCGTCGAAGGTGCCGTGGCACGCTTGGCACGAAATCTCGACGGCGTACTCCATTTGCCCGTGCAGCTTGCCGTCACCCATGACATCGGACTTGGTGTGGCAGTCGACGCAGTGCATGCCCCGCTCATGGTGAACGTCCGGCGGGCAAATCGACGCGTCGTTGAGATAGAAGACGCGGTTCAGCTGCGTATCCGTCGTTCCTGGGATTTCGGGTCCACCGGGGGCATCCGGAGGAAGCTGCGAAAGCCCACGAAAGTGCAACCCGATCGATGCATCGCCATAGTGGCAGGAAGTGCATGTCTCGGTCGGCGCGTTGCGCGACATCACGTGGCGGCGTGCATGCCCCGGTTCGTTCCTCGGAATGTGCGGGTCGCCACTCTCCGAGAGTCCGTCGGAGGCATAGGCCACGTGGCAGGCGGCGCACCCACTTCCGCGATAGTCGCCATCGAACCCAACGCGGCCACGCACCGCACGACCGGCGGACCACAGGTGGCATTGCAAGCATTCCTTACGCGGGAGGTCGGTGTAGTGCGAAGCCAATTGGTCCGCTGCAAGATGGCTTTGAAATCCCCCTATCTGGACGATGCTCTCAACCTCACCACCCTCTTCCGGCGCCTTCGCAACGGGGAAGACGCCATACTTCGACCCGCGCTCCTTGAGCAGTCCCATCTCGTAGAAGCCATCGGAAAGATGTCCCGCAGTCGTTCCGTGTAGGCTCGCGTAGAGGTGTTCGACCTCCGTCCCGTGACAGTTGGCACAGGTTCTTGCGACGATGCGCAGGTCCATCGGATTCTGAAAACGAGCCCAGGTCAGGTTGCGGTCCAGGGCTGGAACGCGCTCATCTTCGCTGGGGCCTCGATATCTCGGCTTCGGGACGTGCGCCTCGTTTTTCAACCTGGCGCTATCGTTTCCACCATGGCAGTCGATACACGTCAGGTCTGCCTCGGGGTGCATCTCTTCGATTCCATCGTGGCACTCGATGCAACTCGAAGTGGGGGCCTGCGTATCGGGTTCGGAAACGGAGGCGGAAGCACTTCTCGATCCGAAAGAAGCAACCAACGTCAACCCCACCATCGTCGCAGCAACGAAGAGCGCGGCCCTTTCTTTACGCGATTCGTTCTGCACTTTTCGCAGCTATCCTAGCCCATCAGTCGGGGTAAGTGCTTGCTACGCGCATATCGAGCCTTGGCACCGAGCAGCCCGCACACGCTCGCACACACGTCTGTCGTTCGAACCTCTTCAAGGACCGTACGACTCCCGGCGAAGTCCGGCCCCCAGCAGACCAGCGGAACGTAGTTCAGATCGTCGGAGCCGTCGCCATGATCCAGCCCGCGACGCGAGTTTAGATCAGCATCACGCCCAAATTCAGGGACAACGAAGATCGAGGTCGATTCCGCCAACTCGGGATCGGATTGAACGGCAGCCCATAGTTCGCCCAGCATCGCGTCGTTGCGTCGAATGACCTCGACATAGGCGTTGAAGTTACGGTGTGCTACGTCCGCATCGCGAAGAACTACACCCAGCAGCCTGGGGCGAAACACGGGAAGCAGGTTGCGAGCCACGCGTAGCGCTTTTGCATCGGACGATCCCGTCCCGCGAAAATCGGCGGTGCCTCCTTTGAGCTCGTCCAGAATGTAGCGCTCCACCTTCGCAAAAGTCTCCGGTGTATTGACGCCTTGATCTTCGGATCCAGTGCCGATCGACGCACGCATCTTTTCAAGTAGCTCGAGCTCCCGTGATTTCATCTCACGTGGGCGGCCGAGCGAATCGAGTATGGATTTGAACTCGGCGTTGAAAATACCGTCACCATCGAGCGTGTTGGCGCCGTACTGCGGCCCATACTCCCGGTGGTAGCTGGCTGAATAGTTGGATTGCTGAGCTCCGCCCGAGGTGCTGACCCAGACCTCGCTGGAACTCAGCGCGAGGTCCTTGCGAACGTACTCGAATACGGTCGGATCCTCACCCCGAGTATTTTCCCGAATGCCGCGCGCCTCCGAGATGCCGGTAAACAAGGAGAGGGTCGCTCCGAAATGCCCCAAGTTATTGGTGCGAGCGCGCGGATAGGTGACCCCCTCGTCCGACATTCGCTTCAGGTTGGGCACGTTTTCCGGGGTTCCGAGGGTTTCGCGTGTGCGCACGCCGCCTGCAAACGCCACCAAGATGACGTGCTTGGTCTTGTTTTCGAATCCACCCCGAGCGAGGACGGGGGAGGCCAACGCCGTAGCAGTTCCCAGTGCTCCAGCACGGAGAACGTCGCGGCGGTCGGGAGCGGTCCTTTTTTCATTCATGCGAATCTCCTACCACGTCTGATACTCGGGGTGTGAGACGAGTGCGTACACGATGGTCGCCGGCCGGCATTCGGGATCGTGAAACGCACGGGCAAAGACAGCCGTTTCCTCGGGGAGAGGGGCTCGTCCCAAATAGCGTTCGAACAGGGACGTGATCCAGCGGGTCGGATCTGTGATGTTTGCTTTTTCAGGAATGGCGGCGCGCCCTGAATCGACGAGGAGTCGAGCGATGACCGAGCGCAGCGGTCCGGCGTCGGCCAAACCATCCAGCGCATTGCGCATACGTCGTGATTCATCTTCACCTGGCAAGCGGTCCATGAGGTCGACGAAGAGCGAACGAATGAAAATGCGGTTCGGCTGAGCCGCGCGTGTCGCAAGGCGTTCATCGTAGTCCTCCGAGAGAAACCAATCGCGAAGAAGATCGTTGTATTTTTGGCCTGACTTTCCGACTCGTCTGGACCATTGGGCGAGTTCACGCCCTGTCGCCTCGCGTCGCAGAATGCGTCCGCACCCCCGTTTAAGGAACTGTTGCAACATGCGCCGGTCTTCCACCGCGATGCGCACGACGTCAGCCTGCGACGACCCCGCACGCCCCAGGAAGTTGCCCTGTCCCCCGTCGTAGAGGCGCTTGCCGATTTCGAGTTCACGCGGAACCTTCTGCACGGTCAAGCCGAGCAGCTGCTCCATCACTACCGTCACGAAAGTATCGTTGCCCGGGTTGCGGCGATCGAAACTAGCGGAGATGACGATGCGGTGGAGCGCGTCGCGAACGCACAGCCCTCCTTCTGCCAAGGCCTCGGGAACACTCAGCACGCGCTCCGAGGTTGGTCGAAAATTTTCGATCAGGAGGAAGTAGTAGAGCTCTTCGTCGAACCAGTTCTGCCAGAAGGCCGGGTCGCGGAGAGCGACGTCCAGAAGTTCCGACATCCCACGCCCTTCCCAAACCCGACGTTCGTCTGTGAAAGGCGGTCGCCCATAGAGGTCGAGAAAGGCAGTCCTCAACCGACGTGCATCGAGCACGTAGGCGGGAACCGCTTCGGTCCTAATATCGTCGTCGACCTGGCGCGCGCCAGCATGAATCGCGAGCATGACCAGGGAGAAAACCAGGAGCCCGGTCGAACGAGACATGGGACGAACATAACCGCCGCAGGGCGGTTAGTAACCCCATCTTGAGCGGTTCTCGGTGCAGTTTTCCTTCGACACATCACGGCGACTACAAACCCTTCCCTGGGGGCTCGGAATCGCCCTCTCCTGTTTCGGTTTCTCAGTTCAAGAACGGATCGAGCGTGCGCCGCAGGTCAGGGGTGTCAAGCTTGGACAACGCCCGAACCTGGATCTGGCGAACGCGTTCGACGCTGACGCCGAACCGCCCGGCCACCTCGGCCAGGGTGTGTTCGCCCTCGTAGCCGACCCCGAAACGCATGCAGAGAACCAAGCGCTCGCGGTCGGAGAGTTCACGCAGCGCGTGGTTCAAACCCTCTTCGAGACTGACGTCCTCTACCCGGGGGGTGTAGGGGCCGTCGAACTCTTCGTCGATCAGAAGGTCGCGCAAGCGCGAGCCCTCTTCACCCTCCCCGGAAAAATCGGCGTCGATCGAGAAGCTGGCCCGGGATGCGGTAATGGCAGCTCCCACCAGATTCTCGTTGAGCTCTGAGCTGGCTGCGATCTCCGAGGGCGAGGCGTGGTCGTCTCCCAGACGAATCGTCGCCTGGTTGATGTGCTTGAGTGCCTTTTGCAGGTACACGGGTACCCGCACGGTATGGCTGTTGTTGTAGAGGTAGTTCCGGAAGGCCTGGTTCAGCCAGTGCACGGCGTAAGTCCGGAATAGCAAGCCACGCCGCCAGTCGAAGCCATCGACCGCACGGAAGAGCGAGACGCAGCCCTCTTGAAGAAGATCGAGCCTGCTGGCGCCGGACTGGGCGTAGCGCTCGACGTTGATAAGCACCAAGTAGAGGTTGCGCTCGACCATCTCGGTACGAAGCGCGTGGAGTTCCATCGAGCGGCGCGTCAGACGCGGCGAGACCTGTACGGCGAACCCAAAGGGGCCTTTTCCGCCTTTCTCGACCTCGACGCCCTCCTCTTCGCGGGCTTTCTCCATCCTGAGACGAGCGAATTCAATCCGGCGGGCGAGCTGGGCCTCCTCCTCGCGATTCATGGTCTGGATCGCATCGATGTCCGCCCGGAACTGCTGGACGAAGGACTTCGCATGCGGCGGCGTCCCCCGTCGGTAGGACTGGATGTCCCTGACCTGAAGATTCGTATTCTGGCGGTCGATGCGCTCGATCACCTCGAGGGCCCCGGCCTCAAAACAGTCAGGGTTTACGGACAGGGGATCAAGTAGTCCGTCTAAATCCTTGTGGGAAATGATCTTGTGCACGACACCGCTCTCCTCGGCCGCCCTCCCGGGAAGGAAAGGCAACGACAAGCCTCGTTTTGAAGCCGAATGCAGGGCAAGTCCGTACGGGCGGAAAGGAGAAAACGTTGTATTTCATCGGTTGAAACACCGAAGAACCCCCTCGATCGGCCCCCGGACCTACGGAAAGGGCGATTCCCGATCGGGTGGAGGCTGCCCTGCCACCGTACGCCCCGAGCAGGACTTCATCTTGCGCACGACGTGGACGTCGGTGAGCTGGCACGGAACCGGGTCGTTTTTCCGAGGCACCTGGATCTCCATCCCGTGCTGTGGCCGTTTCTCCTCCGGTATGCACCTTGGGGCGTCGCTGGAAACGAGGGCGCCCAAACGAACGCCACGACCTGAAAGAGCGTCGACCAGATTCTGGGGTTGAAACCTCCCGGGCAGCGGGCACCCGGGACTTCAGTTCCGGGCGAGCTTCTCGACCGACGCCTGCGCCGAACGCAAGGCTTCTGCCAGCGGCGAGTCGACCCGCGGAGCCAGAACTCCTACGAGCTCTCGGTCCATGTCCAGGGTCGCCTCGCGTCCCCCACGGAACCGCTTCCATACCGCATCAGGATTCGAGGCTCGTTCGAGCTGGGCCAAGAGGCTCTCCAGGTTGTGGAGCTTGTCGCACGCCTTCACGCAAGCGGCTTCGCGGGACATATCTTGCGCGTGGTCGATGGCCGCCTGCTTGCGCTCCTTCCAGGGGCGCGACTTGTCCTCCGTCAGTTCGGTCACTATGGAGGCGACGCGCCCGCCGAATTCCTGCCGGAGTCGATCAAGGGTCCAATCATCACAGTCTTCGACGACGTCGTGCAGCACCCCCGCCTGGATCACTTCGTCATCGGCTCCGTACCGCGCGAGCAGAAAGGCGACGTGCAGGGGGTGCACGATGTACGGCGTGTTTCCACCCTTGCGAAACTGCCCTTCGTGAGCCTGTAGCGCTGCACAAAGGGCACGTTCGAGACTTTCGGAAAACAAGGCTAAGACCAGCTGTGGGTGCTCGGGCTAGATCTGGATGTTCAGCGGCTTGAGGACCAAGAGACCGAACAGGAGGGAGGAAATGACGAACACTACCAGGATTCCGAAGGGGCCACCGGGCAACCATCCCAGATCCCGTTCGGGATACTCGAATCTCACTTCGTCGATCGGAGAGTCGGAGTCGAAGCGATCCTCCGCAGGCCACAGCCACGACGCGAAGAAACCAGAGACGCGCTCGGGCTGCATCGTGCGGGTGGGCTGGCCCCCGGCGACGATCGCCTTCGAACCGACCATACGGTCCCCGATCATGATCTCGATATCACCGCGGTCCGGTGCGTATGCAATCACTTCCTGGAAAGCGACGCCATCGCCTGCGTTCTTCACCAGCGGCGAGATGGCAACGAAGTTCTTGGGCAACCGCAACGAGAGATCTTCAACCTCTGTCTCGTGGCCGTCCTTCATCACGATCTCGATCATGGTGCCCTCCCCCATCAGCAAATCGTCAACCTGCTCCTGGGGAATAATCGGGATCGGATCGAAGCTGTAGCGAACGACGAACTGCGAGGCAACCAACACGAAAGGGACAAACAGCGGGAGGATCGGCCCGAAGTTCAATCCGATGTATTGGAAGTTCCGCAGCACGATACTGCCGACCGACTTGCCCACGATCCCGAGGTCATCCTGATAGATGCGGATCGCGATCAAGTGTCCCTTGATACGGTCCTTGGTGGCTTTGATGCCGGGCTGCCAGCTGATTTGTTTGAAAATCAGCAGTGCAGCGATACCAAAAAGACCGGAGACCAGGATCAGCGCAAACGCCTGACCCAGGAGCTCGAACGGCGCCAAGAGAACGTCGAAAATCGAGTCCGCGAGTCCGTTGATGAGGTTCATTCGACCGGCGCTTGGAATGTGGAACTATACGAACGGGGCTTAGCTGATGTAGCCGAGGCCCTTTAGCTTCTCGACGATGTCCGCGTCGGACCCCGCCTCCTCGAATTGGGAGAGTTCCTTCTCGAGAACATGCACGATGAATTCTTCGTGCGAGGCGTAGCCTGCCACTTCGGCGACCTTCTTGATACGGTCCAGGAGGTCCGCGTCGAGCTTGATTTTGTTGCCTCCACCGAACATGAGGGATTCCTTCTGTAGGTTGGTTTTGTGAATCGGGGTCTTTTGATCTGTCTCTATTCCAGCACCGGGTGCCCCTGCATCGCTTCCGGCCTTTCGATGCCGTATTGACGCAGAATCTCGACCGTGAGGTCTTCCAGTCGGTGAGCGCCGGCTCGAACGGGTTTGTTCGAAAGCAAGGTTCCGGCAACAACTTCGGGAGCCATCAGGTGGTTCCCGTTGAACGTGCCCAGCTTTCCGCTGTGGGTGGCGGGTGAATTTTCCTGAATGAGCGCATGGGGAATGCGACCCGTGGACGACGCGTCCGAATTCCCGTAGCCGGCATTGTATCCCACCAGCATGTCAGGAGCTTCTGCCATGCGCGGTCCCGAGTATATGTCCTTTGCGAAGGCGCAGTTCAGAATCGGACGCATCCCGGTCTCTTTGTGAACATAGCTCTCGAGTTCCACCTTGATCTTGCCCAACAGTGTGTCGACCTCGGAGGCCTGCACGATGCCACTTTCGTCTTCGTCGGTCTCAGGGTTGTCCAGCTCGCGACCTGCCAGGTTCAGGTACAAGCCGTTGAAACCCATCCCGTAGGCCTTCGTCTTCGACCAGTCGACGGCCCCTGTGAAGATGCGCTGTTTCTTGAAGCCTGAAGCATCACGTGCGAGTTCTTTATCGAAACCCGGTTTGAGGACGAGATAGCCGTTCTCGTACAACCAGGTATTGAGGCTGAACTCGTACCGGAATGGCGCGAAGCCGTGGTCCGACATGACGATGAGAGTCGTTTCATCGCCCAAACGCTCGCGCACCCTTCCAAGGACCGGATCCATCTTCATGTAGAGATCGGCCACCGTGTCTTTCCAGGTGCTGCCCTCACGACCGGACCACCAAGAGGAATCCTCCTTGGCCTTCTCCGCATCGTGCGCCGGGTGCGCACCGTCTGTGTGTCGCCACATCATGTGGCTGCACAGGTCGACCGTGGAAAAGTAAAAGAACAGGAAGCCGCCGTCATCGTTCTCGGTGTAGAGATCGAGCGCGTAGTCCAGCATGTCTACACGCTCGCGGTAGACGAGATCCACCTGTTGCATGAACTCGGCGTCGCTCAGGATGTCGTTCTTGAGCGCGTTGACGTCCTCGGCCATGCCCTGGGTGTAGTAGCGACCGATTCCTTCCACGAGTTCCTCGCTGGCAGAACTCGGTTCGGACACGGGAAAGGCGGGAGCTTCGGGATCGAAGTTAACAGGGGAGGCGTAAAGTTCGACCTCCGGATCGATACTCCGCAGGTAGAAGCGACAGATTCCGCTCATCGACATCGATCCCATCGGAAGCATCTGGAAGTCCAGACGGACGAAGTCGCTCCACTGGCCGGGCTCAAGGACAACTTTCTCAACGCCGACATCGATTGCGGCGGCGCCCGCTTCGCGGTCGACGTAAATCTTGAAAGCGATCCGTTCCTGAATGTCGTGTCCTCTCGCGTCCTTCTTCTTCATGGGGTTGGGGGGGCCCAGAAGCGAAGCATCGATGCGACCGGAGTATTCCTCAATCAGCTGCACCTTGTCGTAGTCCAGGTCGACATCGCGCATGCCATCGGTCGTCCAGAACGAGCACAGGCCGTAGGCCGAGTCCACGGCCGGTGTCATCATCCCGGGGAACGAAACACCCTGGGAGGGTTCGACAGGAAAATTGGCAGGCATCCGCCAGATATCCGCCGGGATTCCGTTTTCTGCGAGGATCGTCCAGAAGGACTTGCCGCTGCGGTTGGCCGGGGCGTCACCACCGATGTCGAACTTGTACTGCGTAAACGGGATGCCGAGCGTCATGAACGGCTCTTCGATCTTCGTCTGCGAAGAAGTCAACGCTCGCGTCATCGGGTCGCGGTGGATGAAATCGAAGATGCCGTGGCCGCCGGGATTCAAACCGGTGATGAAATTCGACCACGCGACCGGACTCTGGGGAGGATTCGATGTCCCCAGCGGCTGGATGCCGTCCGCTTGCTCGACGAGCCAGCGGAAGTTCTGCATCCGATCGGGGTACTCCTTGATTACCTTCGCCAGCTCGTCCGGATCGAGTCCGTCGATGCCGAGGATTACGACCGGTTTGAACTTGGTCGGCCGCCGAACAATGGTCGCGGCAGTTTCGGTCGCAAGGTCCGCAATCGTCGCGGCACCAGCGAAGGGGCTCCCATGGCTCTTTTTGGGGATCGCCACGACGATCAAACCGGCAAGAAGAGCCAGTGCGGGGTAAACGGTCCAGCGCGGAAGGATCATGAGACCACCTTCTCCGAGGTGACGAACTCTTCTTCGGGCACGAGATTGCCTGAAACCTCGGCGGGGCCGCCGGCGCTGCGTTCGAACAGGTTCTTGCCCTGCAGATAGCCCGGCACTTGCACGCCGAAGAGGTTGAGGGCAGTGGGAGCAATATCAAGGATGTTCGGAGCTTCGGTCGCGATCTGGCGGTTGCACCAGAAGACGCCGGGGACCAGACGCGGATCGACGCAGTGGTCGCCCGACCACGACTTGGTGTTGTCCGTGAAGATCTCCGCGGATACTGAACCGGTGGCGCAATCCCACGAATGACGGAAACCCTTGTTGTAGCCAACCAAAATTTCAGGAGCCATATCGGCGTACGGCCCCGAGTGCAGAGCGCGCGTCAGGAAGGCTTCCTTCATGACCCGGTCGCCGTTCTTCGGATCCACCAGTTTTTCAAGCTTCTCCTTGATCTCGGCGCACAGGGCGTCCATCTCCGGCCCCTTCTCTACAAGGCCCTTGGCTTCGCGGCCCTTGCGGTTGATGAAGATGCCGGTGAGGCCGAGAGTAAAGGCGCGCGTTTTCTCCCAATCCACCTGGGCGAACCAATCGCCCGAAGTCTCCTGCCCCTCCTTCAAGACCAGGTAGCCCTCTTGCTTCAGCCAGGTATTGAGGTTGACGCCGCGGGTGAAATTGCAGAACCCGTGGTCGGAAATGACGCAGAACACTGTGTCCGGATCGTCTCCGACCTTCTCTTGTATCTCGACCAAGAACCGGTCCATCTTGGCGTACAGCTCGGGGATGACATCCTTGTGATGCTCGGTGTCCTTGCCCACGTTCGCCGGGTGATCGGGATCGAGGTAGCGATAGAACATGTGCGAGATGCGGTCGGTCGTATCAAAAACGACCGTGACGAAGCCCTTCTTGGTCTTCTCGAGCACATCCCAGAGCATCTTCTTACGCTCTTCGAAGATCAGCCAGGCCTGCTTCAGGAATGCCTCTTCGTCCACGACGCGCTCGTTCAATGCCCAGGTGTCCTCGGCCAGGCCCAAGGTCGTGTACGGTCCGATCATCTTGGCGAGATAGATCGAGTAGACGAAGGGGTGCGAGATCGGCATCGCCGGACTATCGGGGTCGATGTTGATCGGCGTCACGTAAATACCGATCTTGTCGCCCTCCCAGGTCTGGATGTAGAAACGCACGATGCCGGTGCAATTGTCGAAGGGGGCCCGCATCCAAGGGGTGTATTCACGCTCTCCAACGGTGGCGGATTCCGTACCGACCTCGATGGTGGCCTTCTTGGTCGCCGGATCGAAAGTAGCACTGAAAGGGCACTTCATCGCGTGGCCGTCGTTGCCCGCAGGGCCGGTCAGCTTGGACTCGACCCGGCCGTCTTTGAGACGGATCTGGTACTGCTGGCCGACCATGTGCTTGCCCTTGCGAGGCTCGGTCGAATAGAACGAAAATGAACCCTGCGTTCCCTGCAAGTCCGGAACACACATGCCGGAAAGCAGCGTGCCGTTCTTGAACTTTTGCGGCGGGAACGTGATCGGAACACGAATGATCGACGACCAGATGCCCTGGGCCCCGAGAAGCTTCCAGAAAGGCTGGCTCTTCTGCAGGAGCTTCTGAACCACCTTTTGTCCCCACGGAATCTTGGCGAGGCCAAGATTTAGCGTGCGCGGCATACTGCGGATGTCCGTCGACGACAACTGCGGCATGTAGGTGCAGGGGTCGCGCGTCAGGAAATCGTAGATGTTGTGCCGCGAAGCATCGACACCCGTCGCAT
This sequence comes from Planctomycetota bacterium, assembly GCA_002683825.1. Lineage (GTDB taxonomy): Bacteria > Planctomycetota > UBA1135 > UBA1135. The sequence goes on along the minus strand of NYUD01000085.1, from coordinate 44,493 downwards.
AGCTGGACCATGCAACCGGAGAGATCGAGGGGTGGGAAGTGCCCAACGGATAGAAGCACCCCTTCTCGGCCAGCTTCTTGAAGTTGGGCATGCGACCTTCGTCCATGTACTTCTTGGCCAGCCCCGGATCGAAGCCATCGAGTCCCACGACGATCATTCGCTTGATCTTCGGCCTGGCGCGGCCCCGGTAAAGAACCAGTCTGGCGGCGAGCTTGAGGGGGTAGAGCAGAACGATGCCGAACGCCAGGAGAAAGGTGACCAGGAGCACCACCACACTGCCTGCAGCGGCAAAGCCTGCGCCGGGCCCGATGTAGGCCGAAGCAGGTGGTGTCAGCAACGCCGCTACGAACACGGTCAGCGCAGCAGTGCGAAGGTTACGCTTCCAAGCTTGCATGGTTGATCTTGAGGCGTATAGGACGGCGGGAGCGTGGCGCTTTCTCGGCAACTCGCGTGGCTCGGGGGGCGTCAAAGGAGGACTCGAGGTACCTCCTTCGGCCGCAGGAGCCGAAAAGCGAAGTATTTTAGGGGGTTCCGCTTGGAGAGGTGCGCCGGGGACAGAGGAATCCGGGGTGCCCGGGCGAATACGGCGGAAATAGCGGCTGCGTTGGCAGATAGATCTCTCCGTCGAGAAGCGGGGCGGGAGATCCCACTCAGGTCCATGGCGACCCGCGGTCGATAGCCCCCCCATGGACAGGGGGAAATGGGGACTCGTAGTGAGCATTATGGCCTGCGGGATTCTGTCGGCCGCGGTCGCGATCGTCGCGCCGGCGGAACGACGCCCGCCTGAAATCGCCCCTCCGAACACAACGAGGACGGTAAGGATCCCGTTTCCGGTACTTCAAACGAAGTCGGCCGGCGCGCAAGAAACGCAGCCGGCCGTTCGGTAACTCGTTCCGTCTGACCCGGGGCACGAAGACCGCCCCTCCGGATCTACAACGTCTAGGCGCTCGCGTTGGCGGTTGCGGGAACCAGCCCGCGTTCGCGCAAGTAGGCCAGGATCTTCTCGGCCGACTGCTCGATCGATTCATTGGAGGTGTCGACCACGACCTCCGGGCTTTCCGGATCCTCGTAGGGATCGGAGATGCCCGTGAAGTTCTTGATGATACCGGCACGCGCCTTCTTGTAGAGCCCCTTGGTGTCGCGCTCTTCGACGACCTCGAGGGGGCACTGCACAAAGATCTCGACGAAGTCGGCCTGGGCATGCTGGCGGCACTCGCGACGGACCTCGCGGTAAGGCGAAATGGCGGCGGTGATAGCGACCACGCCGTTGCGCGCCAGGAGGTTGGCGACATAGCCGATACGCCGAATGTTCGTGTCGCGATCTTCCTTGGAGAAGCCGAGCCCTTTGCTGAGATTCTCGCGAACCTCATCGCCGTCGAGGACCTCGACTTTCTTTCCGAGGTTCATGAGTTTCGGGGCCAGATATTGGGCCAGCGTGCTCTTACCGCTTCCGGAAAGGCCGGTGAACCAGAGGGTCATTCCTTTGTTTTCCATTTGAGATGTCGTTGGGTGTGATTCTTTGAAAAGTTGTATTTTGTTGTAGGAGACCCTTAACGGATCTTGCCTTCCAGGTAAGGAACCTCGAAACACTTGTCGTGCATGATCGGTCCGTGACCGAAGTAGCCCTTCTCGCCGAAGAGTTCGCCGTGGTCGGCCGTCACGATGATGTGCGTGTTCTTGGGAACAGTGTCGAAGAGCTCTTCGAACACTCCGTCGAGGTAACGCACCGTGTGGACTTGACGATCGCGAAGCTTGTCGAGCTTGTCCTGATCGAAGAACTCATCATCGCTTTTCTGCAGGTTGCCGTCCTCATCCACAGAAGCGTTCAGTTTCTTGAAGACGCCGTTGACACCACTGATGCGAGGCCACATCGAGGAATCCTCGTCCGGCAGAGCATAGGGATAGTGCGTCTCACCGACGTTAAGCAGATAGAACGACGGACGATCACTCGAGAACTTCAAAGTAGGTAACATCGCCCGCATGTCGTTGTGGCTGTCCATTAGCTCGAACGAATCGAAGCAGCGGTTGATTCCGGTCTTCGGATTCAACACGGGCAGAGAAACGCGCGCGTTTGTGCTGTAGCCGAGGCTGTTACGGAGGAGTTCCGGAAACCACAGGCCGGGCACCATATTGGCGAATTCGATGCCCTTGGCGCCGAGGCGCGTGTTGTAGTTGAAGAAGTCTTCCTTGTAGTACTCGGAGGCGTAAACCTGCTCCGGGCTCGTGTGCGGCAATAGGCCCGTCAGCAGGTTGTAGTGCGACGGAGCCGTCCAGGAAGCGTAGGAATAGCGCTTCTCGACCTTGCCCAGCTTGGTGATTGTCTGGGATTCCGCCGACATGAACGAGTCGTAGCGGCAGGAATCCAGGATCACGATGATGAAGTCATTCTCCGCCTGCGGCTCGGGATGAGGAGGCAGACCCGGGCGCAGGATCGGACGCACCAGCGGACGCGCCGAATTGGCCGGATTCTTTTTCTTGAAGATGTCAGAAAAACCCATGGTCTGTTCTCTCTCGATGCGGGCCTTGTGGTTCTAGCTCTTCTTCGTGGCGTAGAAATCGACCAAGATCTTGGCCGTGCAAGAGCGCATGACGCGATCGTCCGGCATCTCGCCATTACCCAAGATCTCACGCATCTCTGTGCCCGAGATGTTCACAATCGTGTTGCCCTTGTTGTCCGCGATGAGACCGACACGGCCGATCTCTTCGAAGTAGGCAGCGAAACCGACGTTGGTGGTCTGAATGGCAAGTTCGCCGCCGAGGTTGGTGAAGATTTCCTGGGCATCGAAGTCACCCCAGATGGCTGACTTGTCGTCGAACGGCGCGTCCGCGTGCTTGCGCCCGACGATAAAGTGGGTGAAGCCCAGGTTCTGACGGTAGATCGCGTGCATCACGGCTTCCCTGGGGCCGCCGTAGTACATGCGGATGTCGAGTCCGATCAGGTGCAACTGGTCGTTGAGGTCCTGGTTCTTGGACTTCCAGAGGTCCTCGTCCATGTCGCCCTGTCCCAGGAAACGGCCTTCGGCCAGAGCTTCATAAGTGTCCATGCGGGTGGCGGCGGGGACGTCGTCACCCTTGAGCTGGCCGACCAGCGGGTTCAGCATGACGCCGGTCTTCTTGCCGGTTGAGCGCAAGACCACTTCCGCGCCGTAAACCAGGGCGTATTCGTGCGCCCTGTGCAGCGGGTTACGCGTCTGGAAGGCGACGGATTGCTCGTAGCCATTCTCTTCAAGCATCTTGCGTGTGTGAATCGGAGACATGACGCGGCCCGCAAAGGGACGGTCGTCCTCGAAGGGCACGAGCGAAATGCGCCCGCCGACGAGATGCTTGCGCGGATCCTCGGTCCACAGCCGCGCGCCGGGATGGTCGGTGCGGGAGGTTCCGTAGACGCCTTCGATGAAGGCCTGCTTGTCCCACTCGAAGACCGAATCGACCTCGAGCTTGCCGAAGGCCTCGCCCTCAAAGGTCAGCGCGATCTCAGCACCGGAGGTCAGGTGCTGGGCCTCGGCTTCGGTCACGGGCAGCACGATCGGAATCGTCCAGGCCCAGGACTTGCCGTTACGCTCGATGGCGCATTTTTCGAGGCAGGAGCGATAGTCGGCTTCCCCCATCGGTCCTTCGAGGGGCGAGAGCGTCCCGTCCGCGATCCGGTACAAGGTGGTGCGGTCGACCTGATTGACCGCAATCGGAAAGAGCTGGCTGAAGTCTGCAGCTCGCTCCACGGCCACGAGGCGGTTGACGGGCTCGGAGAGGCCGCCGTGAACGGGCGAGTTGGAACTGACGGAGGTACTCATGATTGACTCTGGAATTCGCGGTGGCTGTCGGGACCTACCCCGTCTAGAGGTAGCCCAGGTTCTTGAGTTTTCGTTTGACCTCATCGAGCTCGTCTGAATCGAACTCGCTGAGGTGTTCTTCGGCTTCCCCCATGAGGTCGCGCAAGACGTACACGATGAAATCGGTCGGAGAGTTGAAGCCGGACCCCTCGACCACCTGCTGAACCTTGCGGTAGAGGGGGCGGGGAATCTTCACGGTGACCTTGCTTTCGCGCACGGGAGTCTCCTTATCGGTAGGTGTCAGGGGCGGACAGGAGGGGGAGCCTCCGGGTTCCCATCAAGAGGCCCAACACTCCAATCGCACTCCAATGACACTCTTATAGTACTCCGAATGGAGTGTGATTGGAGTGTAGAGTCTCTTTTTTCGGGAATTGCCCCCTCCCGAAGTCGCAAGGCCTCTTGAAACAAGCACTTGCATCTGCGGCCGGGGACAGTCGCCCGGCTCCAGAGAGCCGGGTAGGATGCCGAAAGCACACTCATCAGACTTCCGGTCGCGCCCGAGCAAACCCCATCCGCCCCCCTTCGACCCACCCTCCTTCATAGCCATGCGCCTCCTCTCGCTCGCCCTCTCATGCCTCCTCTTCTCGGCCTCTTGCGGCGGCTCCTCCGACCCCGGCGCCTTGACCGATTCCGGCATGCAGGCCCTGCGCTCCGGCGACTACTCCACCGCCGAAACGGACTTCGACAGGGCTCTGGAGGTCATCGGATCCGACACCGCCCATCCCCAGTACAAGCGCGCCATGATGGGCGTCATCCAGGCCCGCGTGCATACTGATGCTGCGCGCGCCCAGTCGGGTCTCCTCGCACTCCGCAAGGCCCTGGGTGAGAAGGTCACCGATAGCGATTTCCAGAAGATCGCCAACCTCCTCGGCGGGGAGGGCAAGTTCACCGAAGCCATCACACTTCTTACCGAGGGCCAGAAGGCCTTTCCCGGCTCGGTTCAACTCGACACCCTGGGCAAGAATCTCGCCAGACAAGCCGAAGCCGCCAACGACAAGTCCGCGACCAGCGCCCTCGCAGGTCTCGGCTACGTCGGTGACTGATATCAGTCCGGGCCAGCGGTCGCCCTGGAGGTTTCTTCAGAGCGTCCCCCTGACCGAGTCTGCCGTGACGAATTTCGGCGCGGCTCCACCTCGCGGCCGGTCATGTCGCTCTCAGCGAAGCATGGGAGCAAGGGTGGTCTGCATCCGGATTCTCTCCGATCCACGAAGGGCGTCGTAGATGGGCCTCTCGCCCCGAAGAAGCCGGCGCCGCGCCGTTTCATGAAACCACACCGTCCGCTGGTGGACGCCCCGGCAAGTCCGGGCTGAAGAGCACGGTGCTCCTCAGCGCCTCTCGGGCGAGCCAACGGACAGAATAACCGGCCGGAGCCCCTGGTTTCAGACCGGCTCGGTAGCCTCGGCCACAGCGCTGTCGTGGGTGCCCTCGAGCACGTTTTTCGTCAACCAGGTCGAGGTGTAGTTGAAAGCGTCTTCGACCGAGTCGGTGCGGAAAAAGAGGTCCAGATCCTTGGCGTCGACCATACCGAAATCGACGAGGGCCTGCATGTCCAGCACCCGATCCCAGTACTCGGCGCCGTAGAGCACGACCGCCACCTTCTTGCGGATCTTGCCGGTCTGGATCAGCGTCAAGACCTCCATGAATTCGTCCAAAGTCCCGAAACCACCGGGCATGATCACGAACGCCTTGGCCAGGTATGCGAACCAGTACTTGCGCATGAAGAAGTAGTGGAACTCGAAAGCGAGGCGGTGGGTGATGTAGGGGTTCTCGTTCTGCTCGAAGGGGATCGAGATGTTAAGCCCGATGTTTTCCCCCTTCGCCTCCGAAGCGCCGCGGTTGGCGGCTTCCATGATTCCCGGCCCGCCGCCCGAACAGATGACAAAGCGCCGGTCCGTCCCCTCGAGTGCCTTCGACCACTCGGTCAAGCGGCGAGCCAACTCACGCGTATCCTCGTAGTAGCGCGACATCTGGAGTTCGCGTTTGGCTGTTTCGACGTCGCCGCCCTCGCTCTCGGCTTGGGCGAGCCGGCTCTCCGCCTTGTCGCGCGCAAGGATGCGCGAGGATCCGAACATCACGATCGTGTCGTGGATCTGCAGCTCCTTGAAACGCGAGAGCGGCTCGATGTACTCGGAAAGGATGCGCAGCTCGCGCGAGGCTTGGCTGTTCAAGAACGCCTGGTTCTTGTACGCCTTGACGCCACGAAATCGGCTATCGGACATGAACTCTGGGATTCGGGTGAGGGAAATGAAGCGGTGTAGAGCCTACCCGGACGAAGTGAGCGGAGACAGGTTCGTTTCCCACGCGCACGCCTTTTGCCTGGGTCGAGCGAGCCACCTCGGCGGAAACCTACACAAGAGCCAGGACTTCGAGTGTTTGTGATTCCAGAGGTCGATTGGCGGCAAACCGGACGACGCGCCCGGATCCCCGTGGCACGTCTTACGGGGTCGCAGCTCACGCTCGTGGAGGAGAACCCACCCGAGGAAACACAGGGCGAGCAGGAGAGTCACCCACACCCACTGCGCGGCCTGGTCCGAATCGTCGAGTCACGATGGGCCTTTCTGGTCCACCGGTAGTTGCAAGCGGACGGCGAATGAACCCTCGGATCTCTCGCCGTCCGCTCACCTGTAGTCGATGAGCACTACGTCGGCACACCGTTGCACTCACACAGAGCGGGGGTTGGGAACCCGAAGCTGCAGCCGCCGGAACGGCATGAACAGAGGTATCCGCATCCTTCGACCTCACAGCCTTCCACCGTGCCGAAGAGGCATTCCACCCGGCCTGCTTTGCAGCTGCAGACCACGGGTAGATCCCCGTTGTGCGTCGTCGTGGTTTGGGCTGAAACAACGGTCACCCACGCAATGGTGAAACAAGCTGCCAACCGCCAGAGCGCTCTGTTTGTCATGAAATACCTTTCTTCAGAGGATCAGTTGTCGATGGTATGGAGAGTGGGGCGTTCTTGTTTCGAGAGCCGTGACAGCGCGGTGTAGGAACCATTCGTTCGTTTCGTCACCGATTCGAACGAAACGTGCCAGAAGCCGACCGGACTCGAGTTGTCGGGTTTCATAGCCCAACATGAGGTCGAACCACTGGGCGGAGGTTTCGGTGGCAATGAGAGCGTCGAAACTTGCACGATGGGGAACCACCAGGTGGTGTTCGAGCACCGAGCCGGAAAGCAGGGCGCGCAAGTCATCAAACGACTCTTCCCATCCAGCCAACTCTGCCGTCGAGGACGTTCCGTGATGAACTCTGGTCACCTCCGGAAGCCATCGAGCCACCGGTGGTTCGGCGTAGTAGGCCCTCCAAAAGGTGCGCAGAGCTCCTAGCCAGGTGTGCGGAATCACTTCCTCTTCGACCCCGAGCTGTCGTGCGAGATCGCGGAACGACTCCGTCTTGGAAGTCTGCGAGAGCTGCGCCGCCTCGAGGTCCGCCGCACGTAGCGCGAGGAACGCATCGAAATCCGCACGTCCATAGGAGGAAAGCACCTGTGCGATCACGCGAATGCACACATCCAGCTGCTGGTCGGAAAGTTCCTCGAACCTGGGCTTCAACTCGCCCCAGACGAGGCACGCCACGGCGAGGTCCCCATCCTCGTCTAGAATGGGGACCTGTGGGTCTCGAAACGGCACTGGAGCCGCACCGAGGGCGCGGTTCATCCTGTAGAAGGAACAGGCGAGGATCGATCCGGCCGAGACCAGGAGGGCTGCCCAAACGATTCGCTTCATTGCACGAAAGAGACCCACTGGACGCGCGCGCGGTTGCGAGGATTCCGTCAAATAAGGGCCACACGGCGCCCCCGAAGCGAACCGTGCACCTACGAACTCGAGCGCGCCGCATCTCCCACGCCCTTCCACCTCCGAGCACGCACGATCACGCTCGCCGTTGCTGCCATCGCCGCGGCCCTTCTCGCGTTCTCTGTACGCGCCGGGGCGAAGAGATCACCGAAGAAGCCGGGTGATGGATGGACAGGGCTCAGGCGGGGTCCGGGCAAAACGGGCGAGGGCCCTCGGATCTCTCTCGGGCGACCTGCAACGAAAGGAGTTCGACCGCCCGATCGAGTTCTGCAGCCGTGGTCTTTCGCCCGAGGGAAAAACGTAGGCTTCCCAGCTTGCGCGCATCGTCAAGCCCGAGGGCGGCGAGGACGTGGCTCGGCTGGAGTTGGGCGCTGGTGCAGGCCGCGCTCGAGGAGGCGCAAAGCGTCGGCATGCGATCAAGGAGCGACTCCGCGTCGGTACCTTCAAAGCAAATGTTGGTCGTGTTCGCCAACCGTCGAGTGCGACTGCCGTTGACGTGGGATCCCTCGATTCGCCCGAGGAGGTCGGCTTCAAATCGATTGCGCAGGCCTTGCAGCCTGGATTTTTCCTGCTCGCGTTCTTCAACGCATTTTCCGAGAGCCGCGGCCAGACCGACGAGGCCGGGGACGTTCAGGGTTCCGGAACGATAGCCGCGTTCGTGCCCGCCGCCATCGAAGAGCGCCCGGCAGCGCACACGCGGCCCGCGGCGGCGAACATAGAGAGCCCCGACCCCCTTGGGGCCGTAGAACTTGTGGGCGGAAAGAGAGAGCAGGTCGATGCCCATGGCCTCGACGTCGATGGGCTCCCTGCCTGCGGACTGGGTGGCGTCCGTGTGGAAGAGAATCCCGCGCTCCTTGCAGAGCGTGCCGATCGCCCCGATCGGATGCAGCACCCCGATCTCGTTGTTCGCGTGCATGACCGACACGAGCAACGTGTCTTCTCGAAGCGCAGAGCCCACGCGGTCGAGGTCCAGAAGCCCCTCCCCGTCGACCTTCAGCCGCGTGATTTCAAAACCGTCCTCCTCCAGGGCATTGCACGGATCCAAGACCGCTTTGTGTTCCGTTCGAACCGTCACGACATGCCGGCGCTTCGCATAGGCCGGCGAACCGGCGACCCCCTTGAGCGCGAGGTTGTTCGCCTCGGTCGCCCCGCTGGTCCACACGATCTCGCGCGGGTCCGCGCCAAGGGCCCGGGCCACCTGGGCGCGCGCAAGGTCGACGGCTTCGGCCGCCCGCTTACCCAGTGCGTGTTGCCTGCTGGCAGCGTTGCCGTAGCTTTCGATGAAATAGGGCCGCATCACCTCGAACACCTCTTCATCGAGGGGCGTCGTGGCGTTGTGATCCAGATAGATCAGACTTTCGTCCATTCCACGTGACAGTAGGGCAACGCTTTTTCGAGCGCTGCGGTGGCGAAGATAAGGGGATAGAGTTTTTCGCAATACCAGAGCTTGGCGAAGTACAACCCGATCGGCGCCGCAGGAAAGCTCGTGCCTTCCTCGGTCACCTCCGCCAGCCAGGCAGCGCCGTAGGCGATAGAGGTCGTGACGTCGGAATTCCCGCCGGTGTGCTGGGCGTAGGCGCAAAGGCCGTCGACCGCCAGAGCGGTCTCTTCGATCGTGGGGCGCAAGCTTTCCGCACCTCCCCACCCCCCCTCGAGACTCTGCGTGTAGAGCAACCAGCGCGCCGCGCGCTTGACCGCCCCCTGCCATTCGACGCCGTCGGAAACACCGACAGCCTTCAATACGCGCGACGTTCCGTAAACCGGGTTCTGTAGCCCTGGATTCTGCTGGTTTCCGAACCAAAGCGCCGCCCAGGAACCATCGGAACGCTGCGTGCGCAGGAGGTAACGCAGAGCGCGGTCGTGCGACCGGTCCACCCGAGAGCAGAGGTCCTCTGCAAGCGAGTCCCGCCACGAGGCCCACGCACGCAACGCATGCGCCGTCAGGTCCGGTGAACTCTGATCGAAGGGGAGCCTACCGAAGCCTCGACAGAAGGTCGGTATGCCGCCGTCGCGGTTTTGCAGGTCGACCAACCAGCGCACGCCTGAGGCCACGCGATGGAGCTTGTCGCAACCCAGATGACGCAAGGCCAGCAAAGCGGCGGACGTATCGTCACTGTCGGGAACGCCCCCGGCCAGGTCGGTCCAGGCCCAGCCCCCGGGAGCTGCATGGGTGTAGGGATGCTCGCACGTGTATTGCTGATCCAGGAGCCAGTTCTCCGTGCGGAAGCGCTGACCTTCATCGAGGTAGTGCTTGAGGCGTTCGCCACCGCCCAGGGCGTCGATCGACAGAGAGGTCAACCAAGTCGTCAAGTTGGTGTCGATTGGCCAACTGCCATCCGCACGAACGGACCGGCGCAGGAATTCCAACGCATCCTCCGTCACGATGTGATCGCCAAGACCGCATCCGATCAGGCTCATCGCCACAAAACTGGTTAGCGGCGCCGCTTCGAGAAAGCCTCCGGTCGAGGGTTGGATGGCCTCGAGGACGCGCAGGGTCCTGGAGCGCGTTCCATCGCGCAGCGCACGCAGAATCGGATTGCGCGTAGGGCAATGCGCGTGAATCACCTGGCCGATTGCGATCAACGCAGGCATCGCGTAGCTGACCATCGGAAGCCCGAGCTTGTTGTAAAGCTTGTGGGGCAGCGCGGCCAACTCGAATGGGATGGCCGGGATCGAGCGCCAGACCTCCTTTCCTTCGCCGAAGACCCCACTGAGCGCACACATGGTCAGGCTGGGCACGGCAAACGTGCGATCGTCGCCGTACACGTCGGTGATTGCCCGGGTCAGATTGGCGGGCGTGAGCTCACCGACTTCGCGACGCAATCGACGTTCGGCCAGGGCTAGCTCTTCGGAGTACGCGCCTCGCAGGCGGCGGTCAACATTCAGGGCGGCCCAGGCGAGTGCCGTCGTACTGACGTTGGAGGGGCTGTCGATCGTGTCGCCCCAGCCACCGTCTTCATTCTGGTTCTTGACCAACCAGCCCAGTCCATCCCGAACCCGTTCCGCATCTCCGGTCCGGCCGTGGCTCTCCGACGCAGCCAGCGCAAAAGCGGTGACGGCCGTCGCTGTCGAAAGCGCGCTGGAGGACAGCTCACCCTCCCAGACGTCATCCACCCTTCGCTCGGCAAGCAAGCGCTCGGCGATGGCGTCGCGTGTCACGACGATGCGCGTAGGATCGATGGCGAGGGTCAAGCGAGATGCCCCAGGGCCAGGAGAGCGTAGAAGGCATACTCACAATCGACGTCATCGTCGTCCCACGTGGAGACGAAGGCCGTGCCCGTCCACAGGGAATCGAGGAAGTCGAGGCAACTTTCTCGCACCGACCCAAACGATGTTCCCGACACGGAAAGGGCATGCAGGGCGGTCGCTGTCGACAGCAGGTCGGGCAAGGGAGCCTCGGGCATCGCCAGGAACCCTCCGCTGGGGTGGAGTTGCGACAGAAGCCAGGGCCCCACGTCGGCGGGCACGGGCTGATCCAGGTGGCGCAGTAGCGCCGCCGCGGCGGCCGTCGTTGGCGTCGTTCCCAACTCCAACCCGAAACTGTCTGCGTAACCCCCGTCCTTGCAGCGCGAGCGAGCGATGCTGGCGCCCAGCCGTTCGGCCTGGGGCATGGGCCGGCCGATATCCTGATAGGCCCCCAACGCCAGGAAGGCCGCGTATAGCGAGCCGTGTTCCCCATCCGGTTCCACACCGAATCCGCCGTCCGCGCTACGACGTGCCTCGAAAAGAGCCGCGGCCGAATCCGCAACGGCCGCGGGTATACCGTGTCCCAGTGCAGCCCACGAACGAATCAAACTGGCGGCGTGCACGACGTCCAGATCCGCCCCATTTCCGAAGCCCTCCAGGTAGGGAACAACATGCTCCACCGGCGGCTCCTTCCGGAGTGCAACGTAGCATTCCAGGAGAAACGGCGTGTAGTAGAGGTCGCTCTTGCCGGAGCGGTCATTCGCCCCCCCATCCGGATTCCACTGCGAATCCAGGAACGTACCGACAACTTCGGTAGCCTCATCCAGCCGGCTGGGCGCCAGCCGGGCGACTTGCAGCATTTCGAGCCTCAAACTCACCGCAATAGCCTTCGATCACGAGCTTATCGCCGAAGATCTTCCCGATCACGCGGCGCAGGAGCCCTTTGAGGGTAGCGTTTTCGAGGACGCGAAGCGCGTTGATTGCGTTTTGCTCGTATGCATCGCGCAGTTCGCGAGTTTTTTGAGCCACGCCACGTTCCTCGAGCATGCGTGTGAACTCGTCTGCGACCTGGACGTAGTCTTTTTCCCGGCGCCACAGGGATTCGACCAGGTCCTTCTCAGCCCCATCGCGAGCCCGTCTGTGAGCGATGGCCAGGACCAGTGATGGGCGCAGGTCCACGAGGTCGTTCGAGTCACTCTCGCCCGTCATGTCCTCGAGGTCGTCGCGAACCTGATAGGCGATGCCGAGGGATTCGCTGTAGGCGGAGAGCGCCTTCAACTCTTCTTCGCCAGCCTGGGCGTAGTGCGCCCCGAGTAGCAACGCCGCCTCGAAGGCAGGGGCGGTCTTCTCGCGGAAGATCTGCAAAACCTCGAGCGAGGTCAATGGTGCGGGGTCCCGCGCCCAGGAGAGCTCGGCTCCCTGTCCCCGTGCAAGAGTGACGTGACAAGAAGCCGCACAGGAGAGCATGGCCACGCAAGTGTCGCCGTCGACGTTCAACTCGCCGATCAAGCGATAACCTTCGCCCAGCAGAAGGTCGCCCACGTTTAATGCAACGGGGACGCCATGTTCGACGTGCAGCGCGCTTTCGCCATAGCGCTCCGTGTCGCCATCCTCGATATCGTCGTGGATCAGCGACGCTTTGTGAAAGCACTCGACCGCGATGCACAGCTTGCGCAAGTCGTCCGAAATCGGCGGGTGAACGTCGGCATTCTGGTACTCGTGGGCCATCTTGACGCACGCGGTCAAGTACGGACGCCAGCGCTTTCCGGCACGGGCCAGCCACTCGCGGCCGATTCGATCCGTCTCGCTGTCGGTCGCTCCCATCAATCGATCGAGCGATTTCGGCTCGAACCAGCTCTCGACTTCCTCCTTGAGACGGTCCAGGTCCAGGCGATACGCCTTGTCCTCCGCCGTCAAATGAATCACGTCCCAAACGAGATCCATATCCACGTTGGTGTTGACGCAGTCGTCTTGAAGCAAAGGAATCGCGATGCCGGGGATCGCCGCCGCTTCCATGTGGGGGAAGCTGCGTTCCAACACATTGAGGCAACTGACGCCCACGATGGCCTCGATCTTGCCCGCATCGATCATGCTACGCACGATCGCCGAGCCCTCGGCGACGAGGACCGCATAGCCGAGCCGTTCCGCTTCCCTGGTCAAATCCTGGATCGAGCAGAGTCCGCAGTCCTTGCACAAGAGCCCGAACTCATCGAAGGGCGCGGGGCAATGCTCCTCGAGCCGCAGGCACTTCGGCAACAGGAGTAGGCGCCGCTCGTAGGGCACCTGGGCCAGCGTTTCGCGCCACGCCTCGTTGCTGACCAGGATAGCCGCGTAATCGACAAAGACCTGCTCCGTTTCACAGCGCTCGATGACCTCGCCGGACAACGTTCTCAACTCGGCCATGGTCAAGGGCGGAACCACAGCGCGCTCCTGGCAGAGATTCTTCGCTTCCAGCTTGATACGGTCGCGCAACTGGCGAGTGCCCGGAATGTTCGACTGCGACTCTCGCCAAAGCTGCAGGGGGATACGCGGCGGCAGGATCGAGAGCTCGGACAACACCCGACCCTCGCTCGCGGTTTCACTCAAAGGGGCGGTCGCCCTGGAAGTCGCCGGACCCGAGGTCGGTGCGGGAAATTCGGGCTTGTCGTGAGGCATTCAGCTATACGCCCCGAAACCGAAGAACCAGTTCTTCTTCGCGAAGCGATAGAACCACTGATCCTCGGGAATCTCGTTTTTCGGATCGTGTTGACTGTTACGAGGCTGCATCCCTTCGAGCTCCTGCATGGCCAGGCCACGCGCCGTCGTATCGCTCGCGCCGTTGCGCTCCACGATCTTCTTCAGGAGATCGGGGCGCTCGAGCACGACACAACCGCGCGTCGCACCAGCCGCGGACTTGCGAAAGTCCTCGAGCAGGGGGGATTCCACCATGGTCTTGTAGATGTCGCCCCCATTGTCTCCGATCTTCTCGTTCGCAAACTGTACGATCGGGCAGGGTTCGATGTCGCCCCAAGGAGAGACATGGTGGCTGATGCCCGTAGCTGCAGGACACAGGGCGCGGCCCTCATGGTCCCAATAGGCGTCCACAAAACCGATCGCTTTCTTGCGGCGCGTCTCCACGCCGAAACGACGCACTTCGCGCACCTGTTCACGCGTAAGAGCCAGATCCGGCGCGGCGTCGGGTCCCACGGCCCTGTACGTGTGAAACCATACATAGTGCACCCCCAGGCGAATCTGTTCGTCGACCCACGACTCTTGAACGAGGTCGTCGAAGTTCGTCCGGCACACACTGGTCGCTACACCGGTGATCAGGCGGTTCCGCACACATGCCTCGATCCCGGCGAGCGTCTTGTTCAAAACGCCCTCACGTCCGCGGCGTTGGTCACTGACGACTTCGTTACCCTCAACACTTATCAAAGGCGTCGCGTTGCCTATACGGCGCATCTCCCTCGCCGCTTCATCGTCGATGAATTGCCCGTTGGTGAAAATCTGAAAGTAGCAGTCCGGGTGCGCCGCCAGGATCCGCATCAGGTCGGGGTGCACGAACGGTTCGCCACCGAGGATCCCGAAGAAGACGTTGCCGTGCCGCTTTGCGTTCTTGATCAGGCGGTCCATCTCCTCGAATGAAATCTTCGCCTGGGGAGCGCCGACATCGACCCAGCAACCGGTGCAGCGCAGGTTGCAACTGTTGATGATCGAGATGTAGAGGAAGGGCGGGAAGACCTCCCCTTTCTTCAAGCGCTTCTTGAAGCGTTGAACCGACAGCATGCCCTTGAAACCGAAGTTGTAGCCGAACTTCCAGAGCAGTCGCGGATCCGTGGTGCGTAACATGCGCATGCCGAGTGCCAGTACCACGGTCCTAGATCCCCCACTCTTCCGTCGTCGCGGAACGACGGTCCTGTTCGCTCTTCGAGCGCGCCTTGCGTTTTTCCATCTTCTCCTTGGCCCTGCGAGCCCGCTCCTCGATTTCGCCGGCGGACGGCAGGGTCATCAACACCTCGTCGGGGATGTCGAGATCCTTCTTCAGCTGTTTCAAGCACTTCTTGCGCTCGAGCAACGCTTTTGATTCATCGCGCTCGGTCGAGAAACGCTTGCGAGCGTTCTGGCTACGGTCACGAAGCGTCGAGTAGATGTCGCCGCCCAGAAGTGCCGAGATGTCGACCTTCATCGCCTCGGACTGGACATCCTCGGAGCGCACCTGGTCGCCATTGATCGGGCCTTTCTTGTACTTCGGAAAGAGGATCGCGACGTCCGGGCAAACACGCGAACAGGCCGGACAATTGGTCTTGCAGTTCGACTCGTTACGCACCTGGATCTTGCCCTCCGGATCGACGCCGTAGACGTCGAAGAGGCAAAAAGACAGGCACTGCATGCAATTTGTGCAGCGGTCATAGTCGATGACCGGAAACCAAGGTAGCCACCCATTTTGGCGCGGCGCGTGATCTTGCTCGGACGAGGAGTGCACGCGGTCCAGGGGGTCTCCATGGGCGAGATCCACAACCTCGATCGCCGCACGGCCCGCACGGTCTTCCCAGCGCGGCGCACCGCCGCCGAATTCGCCCAGGACGATCAACGCTTCGCCGTGGCTTTCAGTCACGGCCGCCTCGTGGTCTAGCGAGGGGGCGGGGGCCGGCCGCGTGACGGCGTAGCCGGCTTCCAGCAGTTCGTGCAGAACCTCGAAGCGCCTGCCGGCTTTCAAGTGGGCAGCGCCTCGGCCTTCGTACAGCACCACGCGCGGCGGGCGACTGCTTGCGGGTTCGGGGTGAGTGTTCACGTGGCCGCTGGCTCCCCTTCTTGGTTCAGTACGCCTGCAACCACTTCGGAGGCGGACTGTTCGCGCATATTGTGAACCTCGAAAGCGCCCTTGGCGAGGGGAGTTCCCGCGGCATGGAAGAGCCAGCGTACTGCACGGGGGTAGCAGGCCGCGATCCGCAACTTGGCGCTTTCCGAACCCCCAGCGCAGAGCCGCGCCAGCGCGGGGTCCTTCCTGGCCGACATTTCACACAGATCCGGCACCGCCTCGAAAGCGGCTCCCGATGCACCGAGTTGCTCGAGGACCTCGCGCTTGGTCTCTACCGGTACGACCTTGGCGTAGGCGCAGTGGCAGTAGAGGATGCGACCGCTATCGCCACGGCCTTCGGTCCGGGGTTCCCGATCGCTCACGAGCTCGCCCCCTCGGAAACACGATCGCGATGGACGGGCACGGGCGCGGCGGGGCGAAAAGCCTCGTGATGGTCGATCTTCAAGGAGAGTTCCTCCACATGGCGGCTCAGCGCATCCTGGACCGCTTTCCACAATCGTTCCGGAGGAGCCTCGGCCCGCAGATTGATGATCAAACTGCCCTCGTCCACCGCATCGAAGAGCGCCTCGCGTACGTCGGGCTCGCGGTCCGAACCGACGACACTGATCACCGCCAGCTGACCGCCGTCGAGGCTGGCGTCCAGTGTCAGCTTCAGGTGCGCGATCTCGAGCTCCTCGAGCGCGAGGGCGCCGCGGATGTGGTCGGTCAACCTGGCCACCAATCCGTTGGCATCGAAGGGCTTGTCGCTCTGCACCGAAACCGTGCAGTTGACCCATCCCAAAAGCGCCTCTCCTTCGGCGTAGAGGTCGTAGTCGATGTCGAGGGTCGGTCCCGCTTCCTCTTCGTCGCCCAGGAGCCTGTCGAACCAGGTTTCGAGCCCTTCCCCCTCGAGGGCGGAGAGGCACAGCACTTCGGCCCGCGGATAGCGTTGGGCAAGGGCTCCAACGAGCCGTTCGCGCTGAGCTTCGTCGATCAGGTCGATCTTGTTGACGAGGATGTAGCGGGCCTCCTCGAGCTGTTTGCCGTAGACGTAGATCACCTTCGGGGAAAAGCTCTTGCCCGAGCTCAACCCGAGAATGCGTGCGGCGCGCAACGGATCGACGACGACGCTCAAGGGAGCGACCACGTAGTCCTCCCCATAGATGCGGCGCAGGGGATAACTGACCGTCGCCAGGAGATCGGTGCAACTGCCGACCGGCTCGGCCAGAAAGATCTCGGGGCGTTTGTCCGCACTCAATCGGTGAACCGCCTCATCCAGGGAGTGAAAGCGGCAACAAAAACAGCCACCGGCGATCTCTTCGACCGAGAAGCCCTGCCCGCGCAGGAGTGCCGAGTCGACCAGTCCGGAGGACTGGTCATTGGTGATCAGTCCAACCGATCGCCCTCGACTCTCCAGGTAGCGCCCGAGCTTTAAGAGAAGAGTCGTCTTTCCGGCACCCAGGAAACCGCCGACCATGATGTAGCGAGCCCTCACGATTCCTGTCCCAACATGCGATCGATCGTCGCGTCCAGGTGATCCACGTAGCCCCGCACATCAACACAGTCGGCGCCGGGTCGACCCTGGATCGCGTAGAGCCAGCCCCGTGCATACGGAGAGCTTTGCATCAAGCCGATGTCCTCTTCCAGGGCGCGATTCACTTCGACGAAGGTGCCCTCGAGCGGTGCGAAGAGGTCGCTGACGGCCTTGAAGCCCTCGACCCAGCCGATGATCTGGCCGGTTTGGAGCCTTTCGCCCGCTTTGACTTCGAAGTCGATCTCGACGGGATCGCCCAGCATGCGCAAAGCGAACTTGGTGATCCCTACTTCCCAGCGATGATCCGGTCGCTCGCGAAGCCAGAGATGGCCGGCGGTGTAGCGTAGTTCGTTCGGCAGACGCGTCGAGAAGCGAGAACGCTTGTAGCGCACATCGGGGGTGAGCTCAGGCATGGAGATCGGTCGGGTAACCGCGGATGGCCCCCATAGGTTAGAGAGAACGGATACCGAGCGGGATATCGAGCCCCATCTTGAACAGGCTCCATACGCTGAAAACCAGGCGCCTAACAAGAAAACGGGCCCCCCGGACGAGAGACCCACGGGTGCCCGGTGTTCGCGCTTTGTTATCAGCGCTCGCGACTTCAGCCTCCGCCGCCCGGGCGGGGGGAACGTTCGCGCGCTTCGTTCACCTTCAGGTTACGACCGTCGAGGTCCTTCCCGTCGAGGGCGTCGATCGCCGACTGGGCATCGCCGTCTGAAGCCATGTCGGCAAAGGCAAAGCCACGGGGGCGTCCGGTGTCACGGTCGTACATGACCGTGACGCTCTTGACGCCGCGTCCGTCTTCCTCGAGAGCCGCGCGCAGGGTGTCCTCGCTTGTGTCGAAATTCAAGCTGCCGATGTAGAGACGAGTTCCCACTGTCCTTATAGATTCCTTTCCGTTGTGCAATCACTGACCTAACCACCACGGAGAGGCCCAGGCTCGCGGCCTATTCGCAAGACCCTAAACGCACGACATAACCCCGCACCCCCAGAGCGCTACGATGTCAAACTCTAGACTCCCACCTTCAAAGGCGCAAGGTCCGGCATACTCCGACGGCGCTCCAAAGGAACGGCCTGGCGAAGCGCAACCCACACGTTGCGACTGTAGGTGGGTGTGACACCAGACGCACTCCTGAATCGTCTCCTGGCGACGGTTCGAAGCCCCCTTCGTGGTCCCTTTCCAACCCCGGCTCACTCGCCCCTTCGGCTCCTGAGGGAAACGGTCAAGGACCAGCCCCGAGCTCGCTTTTGACTCCCTGTGCCGGGAGATTGAGGGGTCGGCGGCACAAAGAGCCCCCCACTGCTGTTGACAAAGACCACGAAGGGGGCTTCTTCTAAAAGGGCGTGACCCCCCCCCAAATCCGCCGCTCCAAGAATAAGAAGAAACGGGCCATTGTCCTGATTCTGGTCCACGTGCTCATCGCCGTGCACATCGCCCAATGGCAGATGAGCAAGTCGACGCTGTCTCCGCTCGAACCTTCGGAGGCGATGGAGTTTTCCAAGCACGGCATCATCAATGCAGGTTTTGTTTTCTTCGCGCTGGCGATCCTCTCGACCCTGATTCTGGGGCGTTGGTTTTGCGGTTGGGCCTGCCACCTGGTCGCGCTGCAGGATCTCAGCCTGTGGCTCTTGACCAGGTTCGGGGTGCGTCCCAAGCCGATGCGCTCGCGCTTGCTTGCCGTCGTTCCGCTCTTCGTTGCGTTCTACATGTTCTTATGGCCCCTGTGCTATCGAATCTGGAGCGGCGCAGATGTCGGTTCGACCCGGCTGGCGCTCCTGAAAACGGAATTCTGGGAGACCTTCCCGCCCTGGCCGGTGGCCCTCTTGACGTTCGCTGTCACCGGGGGCTTGATCATCTACTTCATCGGAGCGAAGGGGTTCTGCACCTACGCCTGCCCTTACGGTGCATTTTTCGGGGTTGCCGACAGGCTGGCGACCGGCAGTATTCGCGTCACCGATGCCTGCGCGGGCCACGCGCACTGTACGGCAACCTGCACCTCAAACGTTCGCGTTCACGAGGAGGTTCGTGATCACGGCATGGTGGTCGACCCGGGCTGCATGAAGTGTCTGGATTGCGTGTCGGTGTGTCCGACGAACGCCCTTTACTTCGGATTTGGAAAACCCGCGATTGCCAAGCGGGCGCGGGCGGCGTGGAAAAAGAAGACGTCCTACTCGTGGGGCGAAGAGGCCGCTCTGGGTGTAGCCTTCCTCGTGACGCTCCTTGTCTTCCGCGGTCTTTACGGGATGATCCCATTCCTGCTCGCACTCGGCATCGCAACGATTCTCGCCTATCTTTTCTTGATCCTTGCCAAGACCCCCTTCTCACGCAACCTGTCCCTGGGGAAGCGAGCGCTGAAACGGGGGGGACATCTGACGAGCTCGGGCAAGGTCTTCGTGGGCGCGATGGCCCTGACACTGATGGGGATGGCACACAGCGGAGCCGTTCAGTACCACTCTTTCATGAGCAAGCGGTTGTTCAATGACACGCATGAGCTTCAAGAGCGGGCTCTGTACACCCAGATCGAACTGGAGGAAAAGGAATCTCGCAAGGTGGCGAAGGCCATCGACCACGCTCGCTTCGTCGGACGTTATGGACTGCTGAAAACACCCTCCAACGACCTCCGCCTGGCGTGGTTTCACCTTCTCGACGGCAATGATGAGGAATTCGAAGCGCGGGCCCTCGAGCTTCTCGAAGAACGTCCGGACAATGCCTTCCTGCTCGGCGACCTCGCACGCTTCTTCCAGTCCCGCGGGCGCGCTGAAGAGGCGGTCCAGGCCTGGGAGAAAGCCCTGGAACACCATCCCAGCCCGGATGGGTACAACCGTCTCGCACAGCTGTTGTGGGGCATGGGGGAGGTGGATCGCTCCCGCGAAACCTATGAAGAAGCGATCGTCAACAGCCCGAACAACCCCGCCCTTTACTTCAACCTCGGTATCGTCCTTGGGCAGAGCGGCAAGAACGCGGAGGCCATCGATGCGTTCCAAGAAACGCTGCGTCTCGATCCCGATCGAGTGCCGGCCCACGAAAACCTCGGGAGAATCCTCCTCGGACAAGAGCGTTTCGCGGAGGCGATCCCCCACTTCCAACTCGCTTTGGAGCTGGCCCCGAAGGGCTTGGACAACCTCGAACTCTTGATCATTTCCCGGCTACAAAACGGAGAGACGGGAGCTGCGCGAACAGAGGTTCAGAACGCACTCGTCAAGGGTTGGATTTCGGCACCCGCTGCACGCGCCTACGAGAAAGAGCTGATCGATAAGTTCGGTCAATAGGGCTCGGCCGGTCCGGCCGAGCTCTGCTCCAAGGCAGCTCCAGGGTCAGTCGACCGCCAGGACCGACTGACGGGCCTGTCGGATCTTGGATTCGGGAGTCCGACGCAGATCGCCAGTGATTCCCAGGCAGGACAGCGACCAGATCGCCCACTTGGTGGGGTCGAACTGGTACCACCTTATCCCGTTCCGATAGTCCAGCTGAAACTTATGGTGGAAGTTGTGATACCCCTCGCCCAGGGTAACCAGAGCGGTCCAAAAGCTATCGCGGGCCGAGTTTTTCTTCGAGTAAGGCTGGTTGCCGATCGTATGCGCCACGGAGTTGACGGCGAAGGTCGCATGCCATTGCACCACGAGGCGCAGAAAGCCGACGACCAGCAACGCACCGATCCAGTCGCCCCACAGCATCCCCAGGGCTGCCGGCAGGATAAAGCCGGACACGGCAACCAGCGGTAGGTAGTAGCGATGCTGGAAGTGCACCAGCGGATCGGCCTGGAGGTCCTTCACACCTTCGAGTTCGCCTTCTGTATCCTTGTAGAAAATCCAGAGGATATGCGCCCACATGAAACCGCGTCGGATGTTGTAAGGGTCCAGGTCTGTATCCGTGCGGGAGTGATGGCGGCGGTGATCCGCCGACCATTTCAAAGCGGAGTTTTGAATCGACGCCGCTCCAAAGAAAAGGTGGAACGCCTGCAGGATCCGGTTGGTCTTGTAAGAGGGGTGCGCAAAGAATCGGTGATACCCACCGGTGATGGCAAAGCCGCAGAGACCAAACCACAAGAAGCTCAACCCGAGGGTCCACCACGAAAAATGGATCGCGGCCATGTACACAACCGAGAACACGGCCAATAGATGTACGCTCCCGATGAAAAGGATGTTTATCCAATCCACCTTCAAATGCCGCACTACCGCGGTTTTCTGAACCGGTTCGGGCGGGGCCGATAGAGTTGAGGTCGTCACGGGTTCTTTTGGGGGCTGGGGTCTCGGGGAGTCGAGCGTGGTGACGGCATAGAGGATAGAGGGTGACGCATTGCCCCGACTCGGGCCAGAGGTAGGTAGGCGTCAACCGTCATTTTTTTCGGACTTTTGGGGCCTTCGGGGAAAGAAAAAGGAACCGGTTCGGGCCCTTTCTGACACTTCCGAGACGTAGAACACCCGATTTCAAGTCGGAAAGCGACGGGAGCCCCGATCTGAACGAAACGTCGGCCTTACGCCGCGAAGCGCACCGACGGCCCGTTCGAGCCCGGGGGTTTCGCGGTCTTCTCGGTCTTGCGCCGAACCGAGGCTCCGTACCTGCAGGACTTCCGAGCGACGAGAGGCACGACGACGAACTTCGGGCGCTTGCCCCTCCTGCTGTGCTTTCGGGTCGCCACGACGCGACCCCACGTGAGAACTCCGGGCTTGTTTCTCGTTGCCTCTCACCTGTTCGTCGACTCCTATCACCCCATCGCCTTGGACAACGAGACGATCGCACGCATGCTATGCGGATGGCTGGACAAGGGGGCGGGTCCCGGGAAGAAGAAACTCGAGAATGGCGCGTCCGCCCGGACGCGGCCGGCTTGGGTTCCCGGTTCGCCTCGAACGATGCTGGACTTTGAAGAACGCGCGCGGCGAACGCGGCGCTCAAGCCCCTCGCGGCAGACACTTCCAACATGGCCAATAAAGAAGTAACCCTAGCCGTCTCCGAGTTCCTCGACTCCCAGCATGCGGACGTTCAGGGAATGACGCGGGAAGATGTGCGCCGCATCGCCGAGATCTTCTTGACGATCTGCTACAACGACCTGGGAAAGAAGCCGCGGCTGCTTGACGACCAGGACGTTCATGTCGCCCTGGGCCATCAGATGCCGGCGCGGTTGAAGCGCAGGGATCCCCTGGCCGAACATGTTCCTACGGTCCTGCGGGCCTATCTCAAACACCTCGAAGAGACCGAAACGGTGCCCCAGGCGTTTGAAATCCGCCGCGCCCTGGCAGCAACCGAGGACGAATTTCTGGAGACCGTACGCACAGGCAAGAACACACACCATGTGCATGAGCGCCAGGCACCGGTCGTTCACCAGGCCCCAAAGGTAGGCCGCAACGACCCGTGCTTTTGCGGTAGCGGCAAGAAATTCAAGAAGTGCTGCGGTAAGCAGGGTTAGCGCCGACCTTCTCGATTGCGTCGAGGCATCCACACCTCGCGTACGCGGTCGTAGTCGGGTATGGGGTCCGGTCGTCGGCACGCGAGTGTGTGACGCTCCCGGCCACCGTGGTACAACGCCCGAGTGGCGGACGAGTACGACGTTCTGGCGGAGGAATTCCGGCACGAAACCGACCCCACCAAGGGATCGCGCTTCATCGCATCGCTCGCTCCAGCTACGACCCCGGAGGAAGCCGAGACGTTCGTCGCACGGGTACGAACCGAGGGGCCGAGCGCCACCCATCACTGCTGGGCCTATCGGGTCGGGCGTCCCTGCGACAGGTTTCGCTTCAGCGACGACGGCGAGCCGGGCGGTTCCGCCGGTCGTCCGATCCTCCAGCAGATCGAGGGGCACGGATTGACCGACACGGCCTGCGTCGTCACCCGCTATTACGGGGGAACCAAGCTGGGTGTCGGTGGCCTGATCCGTGCTTACGGCGGCTGCGCGGCACGCGCCCTGGATCTGGCTCCGAAACGCGTCCATGTCGTCACGGTGGCTCTGCACGTTGCATTCCCCTATGACTGCTCGGGAGCGGTCCAGGGCTTGCTTGCCGCCCGCAAGATCGAGCCCGTTTCTGCGGAGTACTCGGAGGAGGTGCGGATGGTCTTCGAGGTCGCGCTGCGGGATTCCGAGGACTTCGAAAGGGAGCTACGCGATCGAACCGCGGCCCGCGCGCGCATCGCTCGAAACCAGAACTCGTAACGCAGCACCGGGATGCTCGGACCCCATCGTCTTTATCGACCAGCCAGAAGAAGCCCGAGCGGTGATCGCCTCCAGGCGACGAAGAACTTCATCGGGGCCGCTATCTGAGGGGCCCTATCTGGACCCGAGCTTCCAGCAATGAGGTGATTCGGTCGCGCAAATCATTGATGTGAGCCTCATCGTAGGCATCCTCGACATTGGCGTCGGAAAGCGTCAGGAGGACGCGCTCCAGCGATCGCCGAGCGAGCTGAGATGCTTCAGCAGGCGTCCCCTTGCGCGGCTTGAAAGCGAGCCGGATGAGTTCGTCGACCCACATGCGCTGCATCGCGCGTCGTTCGGCGTCCAACGGAGTCGGCTCGCCGAAGACAATGGCGGCCAGGGTGTCGAAAAACTCCGGCAGGGTGTAACGATCTTCGTCTTCAGCTACACGACGTTCGTTGTCGAGCACGCGGGCGAGGCGCGCCGGTTCGAGCAGCGTATCCCAGGCGGACTGGAACAGCCCGCGGATCCTCGAGCCCACGTCGTAGTCGTTTTCATACCTCCACGGGTAGTTCCAGTCGCGCTGCATGTCGGCCTTCAGCATCGACAACGTCCCCGGTGTAAGGGTGAAGGCTCCTGGTGCGAACACGTGCTCGCTCAGTGCTGCGATGGCGCGGCGCTGAACGCCGGCATCGATCGGCCGGATCGGTGGAGGTCCGCCCGCGGGAGACGCCTCGGAGTTGGCCACCCGACGCATCAGCACCTGCCCGCCTACGTGACGCGCAAGTAGATCGATGTAGTCCATGGCCACGCTGAATATCGCCGAATCGAGCGCCTGGCGTATGTACTGATAATCGTGACCCTCGGCCAAAACCAACTCCGGCAGATGTGGCAAGACCTCCTCTCGCAGCATCCGCAGACGCGAATCCGCAAAAGCCACGGGGTCATTGCCGAGGTCATCTGCACTGGTCGTCGGGTCGATATGACCTAGACCGCCGCCATCGAACGCCAGCCCCGGCTCGATCTCGGCTCGCGCGGCGATCGCGTCCAGCGAGCGCGCCTCACTCGCCGGCGAGAGGCCGTGGAAGGGACGGTAAATGTACTCGACGGCCAGACGATCATAGGAACCCACCTCCTTCATGAAGTAGTCCCCCTGCTCCATGCCCTGGGGAGCGATGTAGATCGGGTTGTAGTCCATCACGGAGGTCGAAAAGACCGCACCCTTCGACGCACTCCCCGTCACCCGGTTGTGCTCGAGATCCTCCCAGGTCGAACCGAGGCTTGCTTTCCAGTTGTGGGGAAAGCCGAGCGCGTGCCCGACTTCGTGCGCCACGAGCTGGCGAAAAGCCTCTTGTGCAAAACGCTTGGCTTCGGGGGTTCCGGGCCGAATGCGTCCGCGAGCTTGCAGGACGAGACGTGCGAAGGCGAGCTGGCTGGAAAACGATGCGGAGCGATCGCAGAAACCTGGTTGATCTCGCAACGAGCGCATGAACTCGCGTATCGATGCGGGGGTCAGCCCTCGGTCTTCCCCCTGGTCGTTCAAACCGGACACGGGCGCGCGCCACCAGGCGTACACCAGGTAGCGGTGCAGGGCATAGGATGGAAACTCACCATTGAGATAGACGTTGGCCCGCAGCGTCTTACCCGTACGGGGATCCGAGTACATGGGCCCGGCCATCCCGCTGAAGATGAGGTTGTCGGAGAGATTCCAGTAGATCATCGAATGTCGCAGATCCGCAGGATCCCAGTCCGGGTCATCGGGTTGATCCAGTACCTGAACCGCGTCGACAAACCCGATGTCCTCGAAAGCCCTGTTCCACCAGAGAGCTCCCTCGTGGATCAACGGACGCCATTCCTCGGGCACGCCGCGGTCCACGTAGAAGACGATCGGCTCGACGGGGGGAGAGGCGACCGCTTCCGGATCTTGCTTGCGAAGATCCCAGCGCACCAAGATGTGCCGGAAAGCCGAGTCACGCTTGTCGATGCCCTCGTACTCCTTGAAAGAAGTCGTCATCCCGCCGATGCGTTCATCTGCATGACGCATGGCGTAATCGTCTTCCGGTAAACGAAAAAAGTGATAGTCGACGGTCACCGCGACGTTGTGGGCATCGGGCAGCCGGCCAGGGCCCATGAAGCGCTCGAAGGGCGAGTTCGATCCGCGCGCTGAGATCTTGCCGTTCTTCTCAAAGCGGTAGCCGACCCGTACCACGACATTGTCCGAAAACGCCTTGACGGAGCGGATCGTGGTGGAGCCCGGCCGGCCGGAGAACCCGCTCGCCGCGGGCAAGATCTCGACCAACTTCGGACCGAATAGTTTTTCGGCTTCGAACAGAACGAAACCATCTTCGATGACGGGAATGCGGTCCGCCTGGAAAACCGGTGAATCGGGAAAGCTCTTGTCGACCACGGAATCGAGGCTCGAAGCACCGCTGGCGCGAAAATCCAGGTTCCGCTTGGTCAGTACAACCCGACCCCCATGGAGTTCCCAGCGGACGATCTGGGTGTCCAATTCCGCGCCGCGAAGCGACCAATCACCGACCGAATCGACCAGTTGCGCCGTGAATCCCAGCTCTTCACCCAGAGCAGCCTCGTCCAGTCCCAGGAAGAGCTTTTCGGTGGATCGATAGACGGTCAGAAGACCGGAGAACCGCTCGGTCCCTTCCACGACCTGCGCGATCGACTTCGCTCCGTCGTGCGCGGCCTGGGACCGTGTTGCAGGCCCGCTCTCCGATCCCGCGGCCGAACTCGCGCAGCCGCCGCCTGAACAGGCGAGAACGAGAACGGTCAGGCTGCGTTCGAAATTCATGGCGCGATCCTTCAACAATCGGTGCGATCCTGTCGGGGGATTGTAGCCGCAATGCCGGGCTCTTCAGTCGATCAATGCCAGACCCAACCGGTCGATCCAGCCGCTTCCCTGCGGGTGAACGATGCGCACCCAGCGATCGGAATACTCCTCGACCCGAACGATCGCTCCGGCTTTGAGTTCGAGGAGGATGCCCAGGTTGGTGTGGGGTTCGCGTCGAAGCGACACTTCGTCGGCGACGATGACACCTTCAAGCGAAGGCGAATCGAAATGGGTTTGTACGAGTCGCGCCGCCCCCACCAGCGAGACGCACAGCACACCGAACATGGTCAGGCGTGCGGTTCGGCGCCGCAGCAGGACGACCCCGGACAGTGCGAGAAATTGCAGTGTCCCCACCAACCACAGCCGCGTGGCGTTCGGCAAGCGATCGAATCTGGCGAAGGGCTCTCCAGCGGTCGGCGCAAGAGACTCGAGCCCAAGCTCTCTCCGGGCCAGGTTCAAACAGGCCCGTGGTTCGGGATCGAAGGGCATCCGCAGGGAGGCTCGAGCGTAGTAGCCGATAGCCTCGGGGAACCGTCCGAGGCGGTACGCGCAGTTGCCCAGGTTGTGCAACACGGGCCCCTTGGCTACCTCGGAATCCGCCAGGGCAGCTTCAAAAAGTGCGTGGGCTTCGTCGAAGCGCTGCGCCCTGTAGGCTTCGACACCACGCTCGAAATCGGAGCTAAACAGAAGCAAAAGGCTGAGGAAAAAAGTCACGTCGAAGCCTCCAGCCTGGCAAAAACCTCCTCGAGCCGTTCGACGAGGGCCCGGACAGAATCGGGTGCGGTGAGCTGGGACGGGTCGATGGACCCGGCCCGGGCTCCGAAACGTTCGTCCAGAAGCTCGCCCAGGGCGACAGCACTCTGTTCGGCCAGTTCCGTCGGAACCCCCGCTTTCACCAAACGCTGCGCGAGTCCCGGCGCCACAACGGCGGCGCCGGAACACCTCAAGCGCGCGGCGACGAACTCCGCATATGCCTCACGAAGTGACACGCTCCGGGCAGCCGTCTGTTCTTGAAACGCGGCGGCGGCGGCGCGAGCTCGGCAACCGTCGAGGTCCTCCTTGCGACGCGCTCGTCTGCTCAGCCACACGCTGCCTGCGAGCCATAGAAGCCAAGGGGCGGAGAGCACCCCGATGAGCTGTGTGGAGGAAAGCCGTTCGTCCTCGATCGAGAGCGACGGGGCAGCCAGTGTCTTGAGCGCGCCGATGTCGGTGCGTTCGACCGGCGAGTCCGCCGGTGAACCATCCCGCGCCGGGCCCTCCGATCCGCTAGCGGCCTTCACCGGAGCCTGCCGCGGAAGCTCAACACCATCCCCCTTCGGTTGCACCGTCAGTGCAATGGACTCGGTTCGAACGGTCCGATAGCGCTCGAGATCCGGGTCAAAAAAAGCGAAGTCGATCGCAGGCAAGGCTTCGAGCTCGCGCAGGGGGACCAGCTCGTACACAAACTCGCGCTTTCCCGCGAGGCGCTTCTCGATTCTCCCGAGGACATGGAAGTCGGCCAGCTGCTTCTCCAGTTGCTGCGCTTCGAAGGAATTCAGGTTGCCCCTCCCTTCGATGGTGATCGTCCACTCCAGAGGCTCCCCGACGCGGACGGTGTTCGTGGAAGCCTCGCCTCGTATCGAGAACTTCCCGATCGCGCCCGAGAACTCCGCAGGGCGCCCGAGAACAGGCAGCTCACGAATCCGAATCGCGAGCGGCTCGCTGGTCAGCCGAGCGGTCGTCTTGTCCAGGGGCACACGCCCATCCAGGAAGGTCTCCTGAAAGCGGGTGGCGTACTCGAACGTCAGCGCCGCACGCGCGAAGGCCAGGTTTCCCGCTCGCTCGGCCCGCATGCGGCGCTCGATTTGAAATTCGACAAATCCATCGAGTACAGGGCGTTCGGAACGCTCTCTTCGCGCAAGGCGTCCATTCAAGACGAAAGAAGAACCGACTTCCGGATCGACTTCGTCCAGAAGCGTGGCCCCCTCCACCTCCGCCCACCACGGAACGTCCAGCTGAACGGCCACATCCAGCTCGTTGTGAAAGGTCTGCAGGATGTGATCGCGCAGGAAATTCTCCCGCAAGCCGAAATGCAGGCTTACCTCGACGACCTCCCCGACGAAGTGGTTGACGTCGTCAACGCGGACCTCGATTCGAGCCACGTCTCCGACGGAGATTTCCGTCGCTTCCTGGTGGACGAGACCAAGCGTCCCGACAATCCAGCAGCAGGCGTACGTGATCACCAGTCCTTCTCCACGTCGGCGGAACGAACGCGCCGGCGTTCTTGGCGCAGCTCGCGCTTCTCGCGTTCCATCGCCCGCAACCTCTCGAATAGCTGCGCCAGCTCCGCGGAGGATAGATCCACCTCGGGTTGGGGTGTCGCCTGTCGCTCCTGCTCCTCGGACTGCGCGTCGGGATCTTCGGTCGGTTCCTCCTGCTTTTGTTCGGGTTCCTTTTCCTTCTTCTTGTTTTGGTTTTGTTCCGCCTCTTCTTTCTTCTTCTCCAGCTCTTCGAGCTTCCGTAGCGCACGCTCGAGGTTGCGACGTGCCGCAGGCCAATCGCCGTGGAAGTCGTTCCGCATGGCCGCCACGCGCCAGAGTTCGATCGCCCGCCCCAGGTGGTCGATCGCGCGTCCGAATGCCGTCGGATCCGCATCTCGCAGGCCGGCCTCCGCTTCAGCGCGCAAGCTACGGCCGAAGGCCGCGTTGGCGAAGAGGAAGATCCGCAAGCTCTCGAACTCCGCTCCGCCACGAACGACGGCTTTTTCCGCGGAGTATTCGGCGACGCGCAGATCCCCTGCTCGCAGGGCGGCCAGCGCTCGATCGAACAGCAATTCGGGCCCGGCCCCGTGTCCCGCGCGTTCTTCTGCGCGCGCAAACGTCTCCGACGCCTCGGCGTAGCGGCCCCCGTTGTAGGCCGTCACTCCGTCGGCCATTCCCAGCCACCCGAAGAGCACAAGTCCCACCGCAAACCTCATCGACGCAACCTCCGTTCGCTCAGCGAAAACTCCACCAGGAAGAGGAGGAATGCGGCCAGGAGAGGCCACTGGAAGTGGTTCTTCCGCGCCTTTCCTTCGAGACTTGCGGTGGCCTTTCCCGCCATCGAAAGCAGGTGTGACTCGTACAGCTGAACCAGAGGCCGGGCGGCCTGGGAAACATCGAGGTATTCCCCACCGGTCGCCGCTGCGATGGCCCGCAGACCGGAATCGTCGAGCCGGGACACGACGTCCCGGCCCCGGCGATCGCGCAGAAAGGACTCGCCGGCGCCGTTCCGCAGTGCGATCTTGCTGCCGATGGCCGACCCCAGCCCGACGCAGTGCACGGTGATGTTTTGATCCTTGCACGCTTGCGCAGCGCGCAGTCCCCGCCCTTCAAGGTCCTCGCCGTCGGAAACCAGGAGAATGGCTTCGTGGTTGCCCAGGGAACCGCCTTCGAGCGCGGACAGGGCCGTCTCCAGGGCAGCCCCCAGATCCGTACCGCCGCGGTCGACGCTGAGGGTGTCGACCCGCTCGACGAGCTCGGCAAACGAATCCATGTCGCGCGTCAAGGGAATCATCAAGCGAGCGTCTCCCGCAAAGGCTACCAGCCCCAGACGATCGTCGCGGACGCGGCGGGACAGGGTGCGGATTTCATCGTGTGCTCGGCCCAGTCGGTCGGGTTGTAGATCGCGCGCCAACATGGACCGAGACACGTCGAGGCACACCAACACATCGACACCGCGCAGCTCCAGTTTGAGCGGGTCGATGCCCCAGGCCGGCTGGACGACGGCCAGGATCGCAAGAGCAAAACCGCCCACACTCAGGGTGTGACGCAGGCGCCTGCGGCGCGTGCTGCTCTCTCCCGCCAGAACAGGTGTTCGGGGACCGACGAAGCGCTCCAGGCGCTGCGCGCGGATTCCCTCGGATGAACGCAAAAACCACCAGACGGGGGGCACCAGGGCCAAGAGGCCGAAGGCTGCGGGGAGGAGCACGAGATCGGTGAACATCACGGCAACACCTCCAGGGGACTCGCGCGCAACGTGCGGCCCGCCAAGAGCAGGCTCAGTGCCGTCAACAGAAAGGGCAGGAAGCGTTCGCGCAACTCGTAGCGCGGTTTCTCGAACTGGACCTTCTCGAGGCGATCGATGGTCCCGTAGACGCCCGCTATCGCGCCTGCGTCACGCGCTTCGAAAAAAGCCCCGCCCGTTCGTTCGGCGAGTTCTCGAACCTGGGTCGTGTCGAGGTCGACCCACTCTCCCCCGCTTCCTCGCCGGCCGATCCCGGCTGCGATCGTGTAGACGCGCACGCCCAGCTCTTGGCACATGCGCGCGGCGCGCAGGGGCCCGATTTCGTGGGGAGTTTCGGCTGTAGCGACGTTTTCCTCGCCGTCGGTCAGGAGAATCACGACCTTCGATTTCGCGGGGCTCGTGCGCAGGATTTCCGCCGCACGCGCAACGGCGCTGCCGATCCCCGTCAGATCTTCCAATCCGTCGGCTTGAACCTGCTGAAGAGCTTCGAGGAACTCCGTAAGGGCACGGTGATCCAACGTCAGGGGAGAGAGCAGGTCCGGATAGCGCGCAAAACGGATCAGGCCGAAGCGATCGCTCGTGCGCCCACCGACAAACTCGGCCGCCGCCTTCTTGGCGAGATCGAGCCGCGTATGTGCCGGGTCCAGATCCCTGGCCGCCATCGAGGAGGAGACATCCAGGCACAAGAGGATGTCGATACCCTCGCTTTCAAGCGGGAGGCGCACGCGCTGGATCGGACGCGCCAAGGCGAGCACGACAAAGAGGAGTCCCAGGCTTTGAAACACCCTTGGAAGCGAAGACAGGCGCCGGCGCAACGAATGGGGCAATCGTTCCAGGAACAAGCTGGGAGCAAACACGATGGTCGGTACGCCCCGTCGGTGCCGAATCCAGATCCCAAGAGGCAGGGCCAGGGCCAGCAGCAAGAGCCATGGATCCCGGAAGCGAAGCTCCGTCCCGAACTGCAGGAGAGCGCTCATGACGGTTGTTCCTCCCGCTGCTCGTCAACCTCTCGATTCCACTCGCGCGTCTCTTCGATAAAGCCCTCGACCGAGGCCAAAAGCCGTTCGCGCTCCTCGGGCATTGAAGTCTGGGCGGCGTACTTGACGAGGTCTCCCTGCACGAGAAAAGCGTTCAAACGCTCGCGATCGGCCGGCCGCAGCGCCGCGATGGTGGCCGGATCCGCAAAGAACTCTTCGGTGGTCTTACCCGGCGCCTGCACGCGGAAGCGGCCTCCGATATAGGCTCGCACGATGGCCGAAGCCTCGACGTGGAAGGCGCGCACCTGGGATCGGTTCTGAAGCGGTTGCTCGCGAAGTCGTTGCAACCGTTCACGCGCAACCTCGTCAGCGGGCGGGGGCTGGGCGATCACTTCGACGGCCGGACGTCGCTTGAAGGCTCGCCGAAAGGGAATAGCGACCGAGAGGGCCGACATCGCTACAAGCACGGCGATCGCCCACGGGAACGGCGCTGGAAAGGCTTCCCTCGCCATTTCCATCTCGCCGGGATCGTCGTCCTCAAGCGCTGAGAGCACCGAGATGCGCAAGCCCTCGCCCAGGGCGACGCGCTGCGAGCCGTCCTCGGCCGACTTCGCCCGCAGAAACAAGGCGGGCAGCGTCAACTCATCGACCTCGAATGCGAAACACTCGTAGCGCCGGGTTTCCTCGATGCGCTCGTCATCCTCCCGGCGTTCGGTTTCGAGCAGCCGGACGGTCAGAGGTGCGAGTTTCTCACTCCCCCATGACTCGAGTTCGAGCCTCTTGTCCCAGACCTGAACAACTGTGAGCTCGAAGGCCTTTCCGAACTCGACCTCCTCCACAGACGCGCTGACACGCAACGACAAGTCCTCTTCGGGAATCGGATCCTGCAGCCCGACCAAGAACGGGGAGCAACAAAGGAGCGGAATGAAGAGACTCACCGCTTCGCTCCGCGTCCCTCGCGCATGCGAAAAAACTCCAGGATCGGGCGGGCGACCGCGTCCCTGTCCGGCACGCGCGGCACGGGAACGTCCATCAGATCGACGCCGGCGCGCCGCAGGATTGATTCGGTCTCGGCACGCGCCTCGGCCACGCGTCGGACGTACGCCCGACGCACTTCCGTGCTGCCCCAGTCGACGATGTCCTCTCGCCCGGTTTCCGGATCACACAGACGCACGAGCCCCGTGTCGGCCTCGGGAAGCCCGAGTTCGGGCGTCAGCAAACGCACAGCGATCAGGTCGTGGCGGTTTGCACACAGGGTGAGAGCATGTTTCCAGCCAGGTCTCAGAAAGTCAGACACCAGGAAGAGCACCGCGTGACGCCGAACGACGCGTGAGGCGAACTCCAGCGCGGGAAGCAGGTCCGTCCCGGCGCTCGTGCCCGGCAAGGCCAGGCAATCTCGAACGATACGCAGCACGTGTCGAATCCCCTTGCGCGGAGGCACAAACTTATCGACATCGCGGCTGAAGGCGATCAGGCCGACGCGGTCGTCGTTACGGATGGCGGAGAGCGCCAGACAGGCGCAAACACGCGCCGCCATCTGGCGCGCGGACCAGATCCCGAAGCCGCCGTTCATCGATGCGGAGAGATCGAGGAGAAACAGCATGGTCAATTGCCGCTCTTCAACGTAATCCCTTACGAACGGTCGACCGACGCGCGCTGTCACGTTCCAGTCCACCGCCCTCGGGTCATCGCCCTCGACGTACTCTCGGATTTCGTGAACCTCGATGCCCGATCCGCGAAACACGGAACTGTACCCGCCGGCCATGTGACCGGTGACCAGGCGCTTGCTCTGGGCTTCGATCCGGCGAACCTCATCGAGGAGTTCGGAAAGCTCGACTTCGCGCTCCTCGACCATCGGTTGACGCTCCTGTCGGGTCAGGGAACCGGAACGTTGTCGAAGACCTGTTGGATCACGTCTTCGGGTGTCAAACCCTCGGCTTCCGCCTCGTAGGTCGTGATGACCCGATGGCGCAGGACGTTCATTCCGACCGCCTTGATGTCGAGGGGGGTCACGAATCCGCGCCCTTCCAGGAACGCGTGGGCCCGAGCCGCCTGGGTTAACGCGATCGAAGCCCGCGGTGAAGCGCCGTAAAGGATCATGGGCTGGAGGGCAGCCAACCCGTGTTCGGACGGTTCGCGGGTCGCAAACACCAGTTCGACAATGTAGTCCCGCGCGAGATCATCGACGTAGACGTGGTCCAGGAGCCGGCGCGCCGAGAGGATTTGCTCCGGACGCGCAACACTCCTCACAGCGGGCTTTGTTCGGTGGTTCGCCATCCTGTCGATGATCTGCGTCTCCTCCTCCTTGGAAGGATAGCCGACCACCACCTTCAGCATGAAGCGATCGACCTGCGCCTCGGGAAGCGTGTAGGTCCCCTCCTGCTCGACGGGGTTTTGGGTCGCCAGGACCAGGAAGGGGGTGGGCAGTGGATGGGTTTCACCGGCCAGGGTCACCTGGCGTTCCTGCATCGCCTCGAGCAACGCCGACTGCACCTTGGCCGGCGCACGATTGATCTCGTCGGCGAGCACGAAATTGGCGAAGACCGGCCCCATGCGAACGGACCACGCGCCGCTCTTGGGGTTGTAGACCTGGGTGCCGAGGAGGTCCGAGGGCAGGAGGTCCGGCGTGAACTGAATCCGTCGAAATTCCCCCCCCAGGGCGGCGGCCAGGGATTGGGCGGCCAGGGATTTCGCCAATCCAGGCACGCCCTCGAGCAGGACGTGCCCATCGGCGAGAAGCCCGATCAGCATGCCGTGGATGAGCTCGCGCTGGCCGACGATGACCCCCTGGATCTCTTCTTGGACACCCCGGAGAAAGGCGCTTTCCTCCTTGATGCGGTCGGCAACGGCTTGGACGTCGGTCACGGGCGAGTCTTCGGTGGGTCGGCCCGGGTGCGTCCCGGGGACGGTTTCGTGGCAGGGAGGATACACGCCGCCGAGGGGATCCGAAGATTTCCCTTACAACGCCATGTCTGTGCAGGTCCTGCGTGGGCGTTAGGCTTGAGTACACTCCCGGACGGGCTCTTCTCCGCGCCGGTCAACGCCATGTTCAGGATTCGTCTCCTACCTAGCCTCCTTTTCGGCTCCGTCGTGCTTCTCGTCTGGACCGAACAGACTCCGGCTCAGGCCACGGCGCAAACGCCGAACCAAAGTCGCGAGTCGATGTGGTTTGCGCCCGGTGCGGAGGATTGGAATCGACCGGTCCAGATCACCTTCCAGCGCACCTGGGAAGATGCGATCGCGGTTTCGAAGGAGACCGGCAAGGCGATTCTGATCTGCGTGAACATGGACGGTGAGATCGCCAGCGAACACTACGCCGGCATACGCTATCGCCAGCCCGAGATCGCGAAGCTTTACGAACCCTACGTCACGGTGATCGCTTCGGTCTATCGACACAACCCGCGCGACTTCGACGTGAATGGAAACCGGATCCTGTGTCCTCGCTTTGGCAGTGTCACCTGCGGCGAACACATCTGGATCGAGCCGATTCTCTTTGAAAAGTACTTCGAAGGGGTTCGCGTCGCACCGCGGCACGTCATGGTCGAGCTGGACGGCAGCGAGTCGTACGACGTTTACTACGCCAACGATACGGACTCCGTCTTTCTGACCATCCAGGAGGGTATCAGCAACCGCGATGCCCCTCCGCCGATCGTGCGCGGCGATCGAACGCTGGTCGAAAGGGTCGCCAGTCGGGATGTCGCGGACCGCGAGGCGGTCGAGAAGGCGTACAAGGCCGGCGATCAGGACCTACGTGGAACGCTCTTGAAAGCGGCCATGCAGCATGACGATGCGGCCCCCGACGATCTCCTGCGTCTGGCCGTCTATGGTTTCGATCCCGAGCTGGCCCGGTTGGCACGTGAGGCTCTGTCGAAGACCGATTCGATCGGAGCGATCGAACTGATCAACGAGGCCCTGCGGGTGCCGCTCGAGGACAGCGAGCGAGAAAAGATGATCGCGGCTCTGGCGCGTCTGGGCGAGAAGTCCGAGAGGGCCCACACGCTCGCCAGGGTTCACAAGGGCCTGGGAACGAATTCGGATCAGATCGAGGAGCAGGCCTGGAGCACCGATAATAGGGGCGCATCCTATGCCGCTCCGGGCATCGATGCCGTCACCAACCGCCTGGAGACCGCGGACATGCAGCGGCCCGATGACGCGCAGGCCAAGCTGGCGAAAGCGGTGGCCACCCTGGAGCTGGCGGCCGACCCGCGCGCCCTGCAGACGGAGAACGGCAAGGTCGCCGGCAGGTACGCCCGATTGCGCCTCGAAGACGCCTATCGAACCGCGTTGGAAGCCGAGGCCCTCGGCGCAACGGGTTGGCGTATGGACGCGGTGATCGGGCTGTGTAGCTACTACCTGGGTGACCTGGACACGGCCTACCCCCGGGTAGAGGCCGCGGTTGCGAAGATCCCGTCGGGCAACCTTGAGTGGAGTGCCATAGCGACGATCGCTCTCTTTGCCCAGCAGCGTCAACAGGCCATTACCATCGCCCTCAACAAGAAGGAAGACTGGCCCGGGAAATGGCTGACGGATGTGAATGCCGCCTATGCCGTGCTTGCCCACCACCCCCTGGGTCGGGATGAGCACGTGGCCAGCCACTTCCGTTTCCTGATGAGGTTGGGCGCCTTCGGTCGGGCGGAACGCGTGTTGGATGAGGGCTTGCAGCGGTTCCCCGACTCCTGGGTTCTGCACGGTCACCTGCGCGGCAGGATCCTCTGGCGCGACGGCGTCGAGGGTCTCGAGGCGGCCTACGAGTCGATGCTGGAGGGGGAAGACGCCCCCCCCAACCTGCGCTGGTTTGCGGGCTATGCCTCGATTGTCGCCGCCGAAAACCATCGCAGGCAGGGCAAACCGGGCGCGGCCATCGCCGCTTACGATCGCGCCCTGGCACACTACTCCCGGGGCATCGAACACAACCCTGTCACCCGCAACTCCGCCGATCATTACGCCTCGATAGCCCTCGCCGGGCGTGCACGCATCTCCCTGGAGAGCAACGACCTCGAAGACGCCCTGGATCAGATACTGGCTTCCTTCGAGCGCAAGCCCGAGGCAGCTGCAAGCCGCGACGGCCTCAACCTGTCCGCGGTTGGAACCGCCAGGATGCTGCGGGCGCGACTCGGCCAACAGGGAACGCCCGGCATGGTCGAGCGGCTGGACCACGCCCTGACGCAATTGGATCCGGCCCTGTTGGAACTGCCCGCCTTCGAGAGAACGGTGCCCGGCGCGAACCCGACGAACTGGAGCCAACCGCCGTCGAAGGGCCCCGGTGGCGATCGGAAGTAGGCCGCTCGGGCCCGGAGCATCCACCATCCCGATCCCCCACCCTCCTCAGGGGAATGGCATGGACCGCCCGCGAGTCGACTCGGTTGCAGGAAATGCCGAGAAAGAATCGAATCGGCTCTGCTCCCCGAGTTCTTCTTGCAGAGCTGTTGAAAAATGAACCGCATGGTATTTGGCCGGGTCCCGAACGTGGATCGTGTGGACTTCACACTGCCCCCGGATTCCGTGGTCAACGAACGGTTTTTCAAGGACCTCCGTGGGCGCTCGGCGTCGCCCTGTCCGCAAGTTCTTCTGGGCACGGCCGGGTGGTCCGACCGTGAGTTTCTGGGCCGGCTCTATCCGCGTGGGACGCGCGCTCGGGACTTTCTCCATTGCTACTCCCGCGCGTTTCCGACCAACGAGCTGAACTCGAGCTATTTCGGGTACGACGCGATGCGTTTTGCGGCCTGGACAGCCATGGTGCCCGAGGATTTCCTGTTCTGTCCCAAGCTTCCGGCCAGGATCAGTCACGAGCGCAAGTTCGTGGACGCTGCACGCGAGATGGACCCTTTCGTGGAAGCGCTGCAGTCCTTCGGAAAACATCTCGGCCGCGCCTGGACGATTCTCCCGCCGGATTTCGGTCCACACCGCGCGGACGTCTTGACGGCCTTTCTCGAACGCTATGCCCCGCACCTCCCCCTGGGAATCGAGCTGCGCCACCAGCGATGGTTCAGCGATTCCAGGGCGCTGTCCTCCCTCTTCGAGGTTTTCGAGGCGCTTGAAGTTACACCCATGCTGACCGACGTCGCCGGACGGCGTGATGTGCTACACATGCGCTTGTGCACCCATGACACGATGATTCGCTTCGTCGGCAACTCGGGCCACGCAAGCGACGCAAAGCGTCTGGACGATTGGACCGAACGCATCGGAAGCTGGATCGAACACGGACTGGAGAGGGTCTATTTCTTCCTGCACCAGGAGAGGAACCACGAAACGATCGAACTGGCCCAACACATGCTCCCCCGCCTGGGGAAACGAACGGGGATTCCTCTCCCTCCGTTGTCACTGCCTGCAGCCGAAGAGAGGTCGATGCGCCAATCCGAACTCTTCTGACACGATTCGCCCCGAAGCCGCCCCGATAACGTCCGCTCGCGAGGCCAAGCCCACCATGGCGGCCTTCGCCAGGTCGGCCCGGGCCGGGGCCTGATGAGCTTGCCGGAGAAGCTACGTCTTCGAGGCTTCGAAGATGCTTTGAATCGAACCGTTCATCAAGGCGTTGAACTCCTCGTCGCTCTGATTGGCGTTGAGGCCTTCGCTCAAGGCGCGCGAAAAGCTGGCCACCGTCCCGTTGTTCCGTGAGAGCCTGGAGTTGGCCTCTTCGCGCGAATAGCCGCCGGACAGGGCCACGACGCGCAGGACATTCGGGTGTTTGACGCAATCGGCGTAGAAGTTGTCCTCCTCCGGAAGCGTCAATTTCAACATGACCTTTTCGTTCGGCTCGAGCCTGTTCAGGTGATCGAGCAGGGCGACCCTGAGGATGCCTTCGGCCTGTTCTTTTTGAGAGCTGTGGATGTCGACCTCGGGCTCGATGATCGGAACCAAGCCCGCCGCGACGATGCGGCGACCGATTTCGAATTGCTGAGCGACGAGCGCCTTGATGCCATCGGGATTGGCGAGCTTGATGACCGAACGCATCTTGGTACCGAAGACGCCATTCTTCTTCGCGCGCTCCAAGAGCGCGTCGAGTTCGGGCATGGGCTTCATCACCTGCACGCCGTTTTCCTCCTCGGCGAGTCCCTTGTCTACTTTCAAGAAGGGAACGACGTCCTTCTTTTCCCACAGGTACTGGGCCGACCCCATCCCATCGATCTCGCGATCCATCGTATTCTCGAACAGAATCGCACCGAGGATTCGGTCGCCACCGAAACTCGGGCTCGTGACGATGCGCGTGCGCATCTCGTGGACCTTGGCGTACATCTCGTCGTCCCCGGAGTACTCGCTCTCTTCCACTCCGTACAGGCGGAGGGCTTTCGGGGTGCTTCCCCCGCTCTGGTCGAGGGCGGCTATGAACCCGTCCTGGGTTCCTACTTTTTGGAGTTGCTGTTCGTTGCTCATGGGACTCAGGTGCGGAGATCTGCGGACTGGAAACGCAGAGGATGCAATCTGGAGCTGCCTTCGTCCAGACGCCTTACCGTCGGGCGAGCAGAAAGTCGCAGTACTTGCCGAAGCTCTCGATGCTTCGAGAGTTGCTCCGGTGCGGCTCCCCCGTCGGAGAACGAAGGCCCCCGCGCGCGAGCGCGCGACCGTGTCTCGCGTCTTCACGGCGCAGGGGCCGCACGGGCGTGCAGGTAGGCCGGAAACAGGCGCTAGTTGAGGGAGATGGCGGGTCGGTTTGCGTAGGCTCACGCCCATGTCCAAGAAGCCTCGCCGGGTCAGCAGAGCCAGCCTCCGCCACGCCTTTCGAGTGATCATCTGGCCGCGCCGCAAACTCATCGGCGCCGGCCTGGTGCTCATTCTCGTCAACCGCCTCAGTGGTCTCGTCCTACCCGCGTCGACCAAGTACCTGATCGACGATGTCATCGGAGAGCAGAAGAGCGGGCTCCTGTGGCCTATCCTCGGCTGGGTCGCTCTGGCGGTCGCATTTCAGGCCGGAACATCCTTCGCTTTGACGCGCCTCCTGAGCGTCGAAGCACAACACCTCATCGCCGAACTGCGTGCACAGGTGCAGCGTCATGTCCTGCATCTTCCCGTACGCAGTTTCGAACAAACGAAAACGGGCGAGCTGGTGTCGCGCATCATGGACGACGTCGAGGGTGTTCGAAACCTGGTCGGCACCGGGCTCGTCCAACTCGTGGGCGGCACCATCACAGCGATCGTGGCCCTGGTTTTCTTGTTGCGCATCGACGCGACGATGACAGCGCTCGCCATCGTTCCACTCTTGTTGTTCGCCGCCGTCTCCACCAGGGCCTTCGGACAATTGCGCCCGGCCTTCCGCGAGCGCGGAAAAATCCGAGCCGAAGTCACCGGTCGCCTTACCGAAACACTCGGCGGTATCCGCATCATCAAGGGATTTCATGCCTTGAAGCGCGAGAGCGAAGTCTTCCACACCGGCGTGCTGCGGATATTTCACAACGTGAGGACGACACTGACCACCACGGCGGCCGTCACCAGTCTGGGGACGTTCTTCGTCGGATTGGCGAGCGTGATCATCCTGGGCTACGGCGGCCGCCTGATCCTGGCGGGACAGCTGACCGTCGGAGAGCTCTTCTCCTTCACGCTCTTTCTCGCCTTTCTCATCGGACCGATCGTCCAGATGGCCAACATCGGCACGCAGATGACCGAAGCCCTGGCCGGACTCGATCGAACGATGGAACTCCTCTCCCAACCCGGGGAAGATGACGATCCGCGGCGCACGCAAAAAATGCCGCCGATCCAGGGACGCGTGGAGTTCGAACACGTGAGCTTCGCCTACAACGAAGGTGAACCGGTTCTACGCGACATTTCCTTCGACGTGAAGCCCGGCACGGTGGTGGCTCTGGTCGGCAGCTCGGGGTCGGGCAAGTCCACCCTCGCAGCACTGGCCGTATCTTTCCTGGATCCGGACGAGGGCCGGGTGCTGGTCGACGGCATCGACCTGACCGCTGTCGAACTCGCGAGCTACCGGAGCCAGCTCGGGCTGGTCCTGCAGGACGATTTCCTTTTCGACGGAACGATCCGTGAGAACCTGCTCTTCGCACGCTCGGAAGCCTCGACGGACGAGGTCGAAGAAGCCGCACGTCGAGCCCACATACTGGAGTTCAGCAACCGCCTTCCGCGAGGACTGGACACGGTGATCGGGGAGCGCGGCGTGAAGCTCTCCGGCGGTCAACGCCAACGCGTAACCATCGCACGTGCGCTCTTGGCCGCCCCGCGAATCCTGCTCCTGGACGAGGCAACTTCGAGCCTCGACACGGAAAGCGAATCGTTCATTCAAGACAGCCTCGAGCAACTGCTCGAAGGTCGCACGACCTTCGTCATCGCCCACCGGCTATCGACCATCCGGCGCGCCGGCCTGATCCTGGTCATCGAGCGAGGCGAAATCGTGGAACGTGGAGAGCACGACGAGCTGATGGCGCTGGGCGGAAGGTATCACCGGCTGTACACCCTGCAGGTTCGGATCTAGCACGCGGCGGACGCCGCGCCCCGGAACACGCACTGAACGGCCTACTCCGTAGCCTGGTCAAAGAAACCGATCATCTCCGCCAGCACGGCCTCCGGTTCCTCGTGGGGCAGCCAGTGGGTGGCCTCCGGGTAGCGCACGGCCCGAGCGTCCAGACAGATGTCCACGCTGGGGTCCACCAGGCCTTTGTCGAGGAACCGGTCCCGCTCGCCCCAGAGCAAGAGCGTGGGGGCCTTGACCGGACCGCCGCCTGTCTTCGGTGGGTGGCGGAATCCGGCGCGGTACCAGTTCACCATGGCCCTGAGGGCGCCGGGTTGAGCCCAGGCGGCCAGGTGTCCGGCGAGCCCATCCCCGTCGAAGGTCCCCGGGTTGGACGAGGACAACATGCTGGCCCGGGGCAGGGCGAAGTTCCTCCGGGACATGGCCCACTCCGCCAGCCGGGGACACTGCATGAGCATCATGTACCAGCTCCGCAAGAGCTGGATCGGGTGACGGAACGCAAAGCGTTGAAGGACGTCTGCGGGCGGGCAATTGATCACCACCAGCTGACGGACCCGGTCTGCGTGGGCCCGGGCCAGGTGCCAGGCGACCGCGCCACCCCAGTCGTGGCCCACCACCCGTGCTCGCTCTCGCCCGTGGTGGTCGATCAGTCCAACGATGTCCGCCGAGAGCAGCTCCAGCCTGTAGTCCCGAACCCGGGGCGGCTTCTCGCTCTTGTTGTAACCCCGCTGGTCGGGGGCGATGACCCTGTATCCCCGGTCGGCAAGCCGGCCCATGTAAGCCTCCCAGGCACCCCAGTACTCGGGGAAGCCGTGAAGCAAGAGGACCAGAGGCCCACCCTCGGGCCCGCAGGAAGCCACGTGGAGTCGCACCCCGCGCGGCCGGATCTCCTGGTGGGTGATGTTCATGCCCCCGTCCCTGCGCCCCTCCGGATCCCGACGCCGGGACCGGGGGTCCACGTCGCTCTGGAACCCGGCGAACTTCTCGCAACAGCCATCGGTTCTCTCCCGCCCAGGCTATTCCTTTTCCGCAGG
This sequence comes from Planctomycetota bacterium, assembly GCA_002683825.1. Classification (GTDB taxonomy): domain Bacteria; phylum Planctomycetota; class UBA1135; order UBA1135. Next base: position 2,995 of record NYUD01000085.1, on the reverse strand, counting down.
CTCGTACTGGTTCGTGGGCGGCCCCGTACCCGGCTCGTCCGGAATCGCGGCGCCCTTCTCGCGCAGGGCGACGATGCCCGGGTGGTCGGCGGCGTAGCGGGTGGCCCTGAACAGCGCGGTCGGGAACTCCTCCATGTCGTCTTCCTCCTCACCGGGACCGGGCCCGAAGGGGCTCCTCCAATCCCAGACCACGTCGCCGTCGGGCGTGACCTCGAAGACGTGGCCCGGAGCGCCCGAACAGATCAGCGTGTTGGCGTTGGGCAGGCGCTGGACACCCGAGATGAAGGACGAGAAGAACTCGGTCGGCTCCGCGGCGGCGTAGCTCCACTCGAACTTCTCGGGTCCGAAGGGACGCCCCTTTTCGCGCGGATAGCGACCTTCCGCGTCGCGCGGCGCCCACCACTCGTCGGCGCTGGACCATTCGCGCGGCCGTGCTCCGTTGTTGAACACGATCAAGTTCCCCGCGCCGAGCCGGCCTTCAGGAATCCACTGCACGTGATGCTGACCGAGGAGCTGGCGCTGCTCCCAGACGCCCATGCCATAGGCGAACGGGTTGCCCCAGCGATAGAGCAAGTCGCCCCGCGGGCCGGCCGCCTCCTCGGTCGTGGTGGAGTGGTCGATGATCCAGACCTCGTCGTAGCGACGCACGCTGAGCGCGATCTGGTCGAGCTGGGCGTTGTAGTCGACGGCATTGATGTGCAACCAGTCGGCGTTCTTCACGCGGGCCTTGCGCGCAGCGTCCTCGGGATCTTCCTCGTCCTCGTCCTCGTCGTCGTCCCCATCCCCGTCGTCGTCGCCTCCGGCGTAGCCGAGCGCGGCCATCTGCCGATCCTGTTCGGCCTCTTCTTCCTCGTCGGGCGGATCCGGATCGCGGTCGCCGTTGATGTCGATGCGTTCGGGACGCTCGCGGGGCTCACCGTAGTTGGGCAACGTCGCGTCGCGATCCTGAATCAGGTGATCCATGGCGTGCCATGACCAGACCACCTCGCCGCCCTCGGGAGGCGTGGGGCGAATCTCGTAGACCGCGCCCGCCCACCACTCTTCGCCCGCCAAGAGCTCGGGATCGCGGCCGGCGGCCAGTCCCACCTCGCGCGCCCCGCGATCCCAGGCGAGTATGAGGATGTTCCCGTTGGCAAGCGCCTCGATGTCGTGGTGGCTGAGCCCCTCCTCGCTGTCCCAGCGGAAATCCCACAGGGTGTCGCCGTTCCAGTCGATCTCCTGAATCCATCCTCCGTGTCCGCCGGCATCCTGAAAGATCGGGTGGTCGATCACGCGCTGACACCTGAGCAGCGTCCCGCGCTCGGTCAGGTACGTGGCCACGCCCGGTTTACTGTCCGTGTCCCAGCTGAAGACCTCCGTGCCGGACATGTCGACCAGGTACACGCGGGAAGACTGCAGCGGCGCGATCAGCGTGAAGCCGGGCCAGGGCGAGTCGGACTCCCAGCCCGTGCGCGAAGGAGCCGGGAGCAGCGCCGACGCGCCGGATTCGCCGGCGCAGGCGGCAACCATCAAGAGGCCCACAAGAGCCGGAGAAGCGAGCGGTTTCATGCGGCCGAGGACTCTACCGGAAAGCGCCGCGCCCCGCACCTCGAGGGGCCGTCCGCCTATTCCGTAGAATGCTCGCCACGAGTGCGGCGATCTGCATCGGCCGCGACGCAGCTGAAGCTCATGGTCCGACGCCGGATCCTCATACGATGCGGCCCCATGCGCTACATTGTGTGCACCCACGAACCCCGGATACCTCTCATGAACCGACCCGTCCTTCCCTCCCGGCGCTTGCTCGTCCCCGCGCTCTTCGGCCTCCTGATCGCGTCTGCACCGGCGCAGTCCAAACGGAGCGCGGAGGACGCCTTCACCCCGGTGCGCATCGACATGGCGGAGATGATCGAGGAGGGAGCGGCGGTCGGACTCGTCGGCGCAGGCACCGTGGGCGGCGAGCTCGTGTTCGCGCACGCGGCCGGCATGCGTGACAGAGAGGCCGGCGCCGAGGTGGACGTGGACACGATCTTCCGCATCTTCTCGATGACCAAGCCGATCACTTGCGTGGCGGCGCTCACCTTCTACGACGAGAAGCGTTTCGAGCTCGACGACCCCGTGTCCGATTACCTGCCCGAGCTGGTCGATCTCAAGATCGAGGGCAAGGGTGGCGAGGAGGACCGTCCGCTCGAGTCGCCGATGAAGGTGCGCGACCTGTTCCAGCACACGAGCGGGTGGTCCTACGAGACCCCCTGGGAACGGGTCGCGCAGGAAAACGGGAACGCCCAGCCCGATCTGGAGGACATGGTGACGGCGCTCTCGACCCTGCCGTTGTTGTTCCAACCGGGGAGCCGGTGGGAGTACGGAATCTCCAACGACGTCCTCGGGCGCTTCATCGAGGTGCTCGCCGAGAAGCCCCTCGACGAGGTCTTCCAGGAACGCATCTTCGCTCCCCTGGGCATGTCCGACACCGGCTTCCACGTCGACGAGGAAGACCTGGACCGACTCATGCGGATGTACTTCCGCATGGGCAAAGACCTCGTGGCGGATCCCGAGACCGCAAAGTCCGATCCTACCCGGAACCCGGCCCACCTATCCGGCGGCGGCGGCCTCTACTCCACCGCGGGGGACTACCTCAGGTTCCTGGCGATGATGCGGGGGAAGGGATCTTTGGACGGCAAGCGCGTCCTCAAGAGCGAGACGGTCGCTCTCATGCTTCGAGATCAAATCGGGGACATCCCTCGCAGTATGGTTCTGGGAAACAAGGGCTACGGTCTCGGCGTCTCGGTCGTCACCGAGGCCTCCGAGCTCGGGGGTTCCCTCGGAACCTGGTCGTGGGGCGGCGCAGCGGGGACCATGTTCTGGGTCGACCCCGAGCAGGACGAGGCCGTGATCCTCATGAACCAGACCTGGCTGGACTTCGGCCCGGCGTTCCGCTTTGCGGCCTGGATGGGGCCCGCCCTGGCGAAGACGTCCGGCAAGCGGCAGCGCCACGACTGACCCGGGCGTTCGGCCTCGT
>NYUD01000084.1 GCA_002683825.1 Planctomycetota bacterium | reverse complement strand
TTGATCGTCGAGACCTCGTTCGCCTCGCGCCGGTAGGTGGGATAGGGGATCCGGACTTCCAGCCCGTAGGAAAAGGTCGTCTGACCACCTGTTGTCGCCTTCATGAACGAGGCGTAGTCCAGGTGGGGGATGCGAAAGTCCTCGTTGTAGGTGTCCCCGCGCAGGAAGTTGACGTGCTCGAAGTCGTCGGAGACGAAGAGGAAATCGACGTCACCGTCCAGATCGAAGTCGCCCGTGTCGCCGATCGAGGCGGTCGGGCTCGGAATGCAATCCGGCGGGTCCGGAGGTGCCAGGGAAATGACGGTGGTCTGCTCCAGGTCGGCTTCAAAGGTGGACTCGGAGGGAAACATGGGGGAGTCGGCGCCGTACAGGAGATAGGCCTCGGCTGTCTGGTCTGTGGGAGCCCAGACGTCCGTCAAGCCGTCGCCGTCGTAGTCGAAGAAGCCGATCTGACCGACAGTGAGGGGGCCGAAGAGAATCGGCGGCTCGAGCACGGGGTAGCGGTTATCGAGAACCGCACCGAAGAACTCACCCGCCGGCGGGCCTCCGAAGAAAAAGACAGCACGATCCCGGGCAAGCTCGGCGTCTTGGAAGCGCTCGATGATGGACTGCGTCGCCGGAACGGGAATCGGTGAAACGAGAGGCGTTCCGGTCGAGCTGAGAAGGTGCAACTCGCTCGTGGTGTGCACGAGGAACTCGAGACCGCCAACGCCATCCCACTGCAGGATTTCAAAGGAGCTGACCGTCTCGCCCATGTCCAGGGAAATGGTGAAGCTACCTTCCTCGGAGTAGCACCCCCCGGAACAGCTGTCCTGAAGGCTGCCGATGAAAAAACTCGTCCCGCCCGCCTCGAGGCCGGCAAGGCGCGGGATCCCATCGACGGGGTCGATCTCGAATTCGAGCCCGAGGGCCGCTGGAGCGGGTCCGATGAGGGGCGTACCGACGTCGAAGGTTGCCGTCCCCCCGCCCCAGCTGTAAATCGCAATGCGGTCGGGCTCGCTGGCGATGAGCTTGTCGGTCGGTGCTCCCGGCCAGCGGACGAAATCGATCGTCTCGCCGCCGAAGGGGGAGAAGAACGTCTGCTGTGCCGGATCGGTGAGGAGCACCAGCTGGCTGCCGATCTGCACCACGGCGTCGAGCACCGTGTCATCGGAAAACCGACCGCCGATGACGCGCTTGAAACTGCCTCCGGAAAGCTCCTCTCTCCACGGCTCCTGGGTGGCGACGCCGTGATAATTCTGCCCCAAAAGGGCCGGGGTCAGCAGGAACCCGAAGAAGAAAACGCGCACGCAAGCAGGCAGGCCAATAGACGAACTCATGGAAACCCTCCGATCCTGGAGGACGAAATGTGCTTGATGACTGGAACGACCCAGGACACGAGCCGGTTTCGGATAGAACGCTCGTGTTTCCGACAGCAAGATGAAGCACCCAAGAGCCTCAACTTTCCCGGAACTATTCTACATAGATAGGCGACCCCCTCGATTCCGTCAAGGGAACCGCTGCCAACGTTGCTCCGGGAGGGACTCCAGCCAGAACTAGCGGCCCCCGGGGGACGGCAAAGCGGGGCCGTATCTGAGCTCGAGGGTCGTCTGGGCAAGTCTGGTTCGGGCATCGAGCGTCACGACGAACACCCGGTCGTATTGATCGTGATCGAGCAACGCTTCGCGGCTGTCCTCCCGCACGAGACCCTCGATCTTGCCGCCCAGCCCAAACACGAGCCCCGGGACCGTGTTGGAATGGCCGGCCACGACGGCGACGGTCCCGGGCTCGAGGCGGCGCAGCTCTTCCAGCTGCTCTTCCCGCTCCCGCGCGGGAACGATCCGCAGCTGCTTTTCCAGGAGTTGCGCCAGCGGGGCGAGGGTGGCCCGGGTGCGGGCGAATTCGCTCGAGAACAGCTGCCCGACGCCGGCGTGCGAGAGCAACCGCGCCAGGGCCTCGGCGCGCTCCCGCCCGGCCTGCGAAAGCCCCGGATCCCCGCCGGTCCGTGTCGAACCTGCAGTCTCGGCATGACGCACGAAGAAGATCGTCACGGGTTCGTGTTCGAACGCCCCGGCTCGTGCCGACGGGACCGGCCACGCGAGAAAACCTGCAGAAGCGGCGAGTGTAAAAAGGGCGGTGCAGAGCTTCATTCTCATCCCTGCAGGATACACCGCGCGTCACTCCCCGGGCGTTTACGAACGGCCGTCCAAAAAGCCCCCAGGACGACGGCGATCCCGAGGGGATCGGACTCGAACCGTTGGGAGACCCCGTGGCCTCGCAGCAAGCCGCCTCCGGGGACCATCGAGATGGTGGCGTCGAAACCGGACGCACAGAAGAGCACCGTGGTCGGATCGCGAGCACTTCGCTCCCGTTTTGGTCCCCTTTGAGGCAAGCTGTGGCGTCGGCTCCCCGGAAACCACCGGTTGCGGAGACCGCCCTCCCGTGAAAATCCTCACCGACAGCCTCACCGATTCCGCCCAACCCAGCTGGCGGCGCACGGTCGCAGAAATCCGCGCGGTCGCCTCCCGGGGAGGGCGCGAGCGGTTGGGTCTTTGCTCGCTGGAGGGCACGCGACTCTTCGAACGAGCGCTGCGCGCCGGCACGCGCATCGAGCGGGCGCTGGTCGAGCGCACTTTTCTTCTCACCAGCTCGCCCCGTATCGTCGCGTTGCGCGCCGAGCTAGCCACGCACGGCTGCCGGCTCACCACGATCCCCACCGAGGAAATGGAAGCGCTGACCGAGGGACGCTCCCTCGGCGGAATCGTGGGCCTGGCGCGGCTGCCGCACAAGGCGACGCTTCAGGAGGTCCTGGCGGACGCCGCGTCACGACCGACGCGCCTCCTGGTTTGCGCCGGATTCAACGATCCGGGCAACCTGGGCGCGGTGGCGCGGACCGCCCATGGAGCCGGGGCGAGCGCTCTGGTCTGTGCCGGGGCCACCGGGGCCTTTCATCCGAAAGCGATCCGCACCTCGATGGGCAGCCTCCTGCGAATACCCGTCCTGGAATACGAAACGCTCAAGACCCTGGTGGAGGAGCTCGGTGAGGCGGAAATCCGCACCGTGGGCGCGGTCACCCGGGGCGGAACGCCGCTCTCCCGGCTGGGTGGACGGGACCGGCCCATGGCCGTCGTCTTCGGCAGCGAAGCATTCGGGCTCTCCGCCGAGGAATGCCCCCTTCTGGACGAACTGGTCACGATCCCCATGGCCGAGGGTGTGGATTCCTTCTCCGTGAACGCCGCCGCAGCAATGTTCCTCTACGAACTTCAGCGCCCGATTCCCTGACGGCTATCCTGTGCACATGTCCGACCAAGTCCCCTCGGATCTGGGAATCGCCAGAGCCACCAAGTTGCGCCCGATTGCCGAGGTCGCCGAACAGCTCGGCATCCGGGACGAACTGATCCCCTACGGCCGCTCCAAGGCCAAGGTCGAGCTGTCCCTCCTGGAGCGTTCGAAGACGGAGAGTCCGGGCAAACTCATCCTGGTGACGGCCATCTCCCCCACTCCGGCAGGCGAGGGAAAGACGACCACCACGGTCGGTCTTGGGGATGCTCTGAACAAACTGGGCAAACGGACGGCCATCTGCCTGCGCGAGCCTTCGCTCGGCCCCTGCTTCGGAATGAAGGGCGGCGCCGCCGGAGGCGGATATTCCCAGGTCGTACCGATGGAGGACATCAACCTTCACTTCACCGGCGACTTCCACGCGATCACCGCGGCACACAATCTGCTGTCCGCCATGATCGACAATCACATGCACCACGGAAACCGGCTGGGGATCGACCCGCGCCGAATCGTGTGGCGCCGGGTCGTCGACATCAACGACCGCGCGCTACGCGACATCGTGGTCGGTCTGGGCGGCATCGGAAACTCGGTTCCGCGGGAAACGGGCTTCGACATCACCGCTGCATCGGAGGTGATGGCCATCTTCACTCTCGCCGATTCACTGGCCGACCTGCGCGAACGACTGGGACGCATCCGCATCGGCCTTTCGTACGACCGCAAGCCGATCACTGCGGCAGATCTTCATGCCGCAGGAGCGATGACAGCACTTCTCCGCGACGCCTTCGCTCCCAATCTCGTCCAAACCCTCGAGGGCAACCCGGCCTTCGTGCACGGCGGCCCCTTCGCCAATATCGCCCACGGTTGCAACAGCGTCGTCGCAACGCGGATGGCCCAGCAACTGGCCGATTACACGGTGACCGAGGCCGGCTTCGGCGCCGATCTCGGCGCCGAGAAGTTCTTCAACATCAAGTGCCGTAGGGCCGGTCTCAGTCCCGACGCAGCGGTCCTGGTCGCCACGATTCGAGCCTTGAAATCCCAGGGCGGCATCGAAAAGAAGCAGCTGGCTCTCCCGGATCCCGCGGCCGTCGAGCGAGGCCTGGAGCACCTCGAGGCGCAGCTGAACAACGTCCGCGTTTTCGGCATCCCGACTCTCGTCGGGCTCAACGCCTTTTCGAACGACACGAAAGAGGAGACCGCTGTGGTCCTGGAAGCGGCGGAGCGCCTCGGAACGAAGGTCGTCTTCTCGGATCACTGGGCCCGCGGCAGCGAGGGTGCGCTCGATCTGGCCGAAGCCGTCTGCACCCTGTCAGACGGCAACACGTCTCGTTTTCAGCCGCTCTACAGCGACAACTCCACACTCATCGGCAAGGTCCGCAAGATCGCACGCACGATCTACGGCGCCGACGACATCATCGCGGACACCAAGCTGCGAAACCGCTTCCATCAAATGGAAGAACAGGGCTTCGGCCACCTGCCGATCTGCATGGCGAAGACGCAGTACTCCCTGTCGACCGACCCGCGTCTCAAGGGCAGGCCCAAGAATTTCGACATCCCTCTGCGGGACGTCGAGCTGCGCGCCGGGGCCGGCTTCCTGCTCGTCCTGACGGGGGACATCATGACCATGCCGGGTCTACCGAAACTCCCGGCCGCCCAGGCGATAGACGTGGACGGCGACGGTCGGATCGAGGGGCTTTTCTAGAACCCCGCGGCTACACCATCGCAACCCGCCTGGGCACTGTTATTGCTGAGTTTCCCCGGACGGTTGCAAGCGTGTCCTAAATGACCTCTCTTGCGTTACCGCCCGAACACGCTCCTATCCCCCTTCGTCGATCGGACTCGTAGCACGGGTCCGGCCAAAGTGGATGGAACCGGACACCAGCCACTATGATCGCCCCATGAACGACACTCAGCGGTGGACACCGATCCTTTTCGTCACGGCTTCCGGTCTCTCGGCAATCGCCCTCTTGGCGCCCCCTGCCACCAACACCGTGTCGCAAGACGAACGCCAAGCGGCCCCTCTTGCCCTCTCCGCCGCTGCGCGCAATCGGTTCGACGTGATGGAAAGTGCATTCTGCTCGGGCTGCCATCCGGCGATCTATGCCGAACACGAACAATCGACCCACGGTCGTGCCTTTACCGATGCGGAGGTGCGCCTGGCCACGGCACGCTTTGCGCACCAAGACTGCATCATTTGCCATACGCCACGCCCGATCTTTGAAACGGGCGTGGGCCAGAACCCCACGCGTCGCCACTACGGACTGCACGAAGGCATCACGTGCATGAGCTGTCACTGGCGTCCGGAATACGACTACGAGAACTTCGTCGGCGGCGACCAATGCCGCAGTGCTTTCCATTCCGAAGTGGGCTCCGTGGAAGCCTGCGCCTCGTGTCACCGGAATCACGGCACGCCCTACCAATGGGAAAGAAGCCCCATCGGAAAGGCCAAGGATCGTAAGTGCATGGATTGCCACATGGACTGGGTGGAACGCCCGGTGGCCGTCGGCGCCCCGTTGCGCGACGTCCGCACTCACACCTTTCCCGGCTCACGCAGCGAGTCTCAGGTTCGCCGCGCGTATCGTTATGAAGCACAGATCGAAGGAAACGTCGTCAACGTCACGGTGACCAATCGCGGCGCCGGCCACAATTTTCCGACCGAGCTCAAGCAGCGCTCGGTGGAGTCTCTCGTGATTGTCCGCGACGCCGCGGGCGAGGAAGTGGCGCGCTCGCGCATGGTCTTCCGCGACCCCTACAAGCGTCCGTACGGACTCCAACTACCGGTCAACACCCAGATACCCTCCGGCGAGTCGCGAACACACCGTGTGCCGATCGGCGTCGGAACAGGCACGGTCGAGTGCCTGCTGTTCTTCAAGCAGTACTTCCCCATCGACGACTACCACGACGACCTGGCGCGCGTGCTGGAGTCGCGCCTCCTGCCCTTCTCCGGAATCGACCCGTCGGACGAACCGGTTGAAAGCGCCGCGGAAATCGAGGCGGAAGCTCCCGAGGGTTTGACACCTGAGGTCGCCAGTGTGGCGCAACTGGTGGACTTCGTGCGCCCGAAGATCGACTCCGTCGAGATCGACGTTCCGGAAGGTGATTCTCCCGCAGACATTCAGGCCCTGATCGAGCTGTTTCAGTTCCCCGTCCCGGAGGGCAACAAGCTCGCAAGGGACCGACTCGTCGAGATCGGCGAACCGGCGATCCCCGCCCTCATCGATGCCCTCGGTTCCTGGGACAACAAGACCTACAACCAGTCGATGTCGGTTCTGGAGCGGCTCGGCAAGCACGCCCGCGGCGCGATCGTTGCCGGACTCGGCGACGAGCGACTTTACGTCCGCCTGCACAGCCACGAACTGGTCAAGCGGCTCGGATGGCGCGGCTCCGACGTGAAGGATGCCCTCGCCGACGCCTTCGATTCCGAGCCGGCGCTCGGACGCGCAAGCATCGCCGGCGTGGTCGGCTCGCTGCGCTTGCAATCCTTCGGAGATCGGCTCCTCCCGATGCTCTCGGATGAGGATCCCGACGTCGTGCGAGCGGCCTCCCAGGCCCTGGCCGTGCTGCAACGCCACGACGCGGTGCCCGCCATGGAAGCCGCCCTGGGCGCAGCCCGCTTCGACGAAACGCGGCGCGACATCGCCCTGTCCCTGGCCCTGCTCTCGTCGCCGACGGGTATTCCGACGCTGCTGGAAGGCCTGAACCACCCGGACGATCTGATTCGCGAGAGCTTCTTCGAGGCCTTCTTCGCTGCCACCGGAGTGCACCTGGGCTACGACCCCCTCGCACCCCGTCCCAGGAGGCTCGACGCCATCTCCAGGCTACAGAGCTACTGGGCTGAAAAGGGTGGACCCCGAGAGCTCCGCGCGCCCGACACCGAAGCGGATCCAACCGCCGAGGCGTACGCCTGGACACTGGTCAGCAAACTGGGTGGCAGCGACTACCTCAAACCCTCCGCTGAGGACATCGATATCGAGGAGGAGCTCGTGGCCATGGGCAAGTACGCGGTGCCGGCGCTGGTCCGCGGTCTCAAGTACCCTCCCGGTTTCGCCATCAAGCGCTCGGCCATCTGCCGCGCCCTGGGACGCATCGGCGATCATCGTGCAGCGCCCGGGCTGGGGGCAGCCCTGCGCGACCCCGTGTTGAGGGTGGCTGCCTGGGCAGCCTGGGCCCTCGAAGGCGCGGGCGACGCGGCCAGCATCCCGGCCTTGCGCCGCTACGAACAACGCCTACGGACGGCGGTCCGGACCCAGACTCTACCCGCCGACTTCGGCCCTCCGGACCAGGCGCTCGCTCAGGCCGCACGCACACGTTTGCTGCTCGGCGACAATTCGGCCAGGCACACCCTCGCCGGGCTCCTCCTTTCGGCCGACAGCTTCTCGCGCCGGATTGCGTTCGACGCCCTGGGGCGGCGCTTCGAGGAGACCTACGGCTACGACCCGGACGCCGACGAAGCTACACGGCGCGAAGCGGCGGCGCGATGGATGGAGTGAGTGTAAGGAGCCCTACTGATAACCGGACTCCCCCAAGAGCTCTTCCACCAGATCGGGCGAGTCGTACACCTTGCTGAGAGCCTCCAGCATCGCGCTGGTTTGCACGGCAATCGCACGCGCGCGCTTGTCACGGTAGAGGAACTGGTTCTCGACCATCTGGAAGTTGCCGTCGAAAAGTGTGCCCACGACCCGCGCCTCTTTGTCGAGCAGCGGGCTGCCGGAGTTGCCGCCGATGATGTCCACCGTGCATATGACATTGAGCGGGGTCGCAAGGTCGATCTTGTCGACTCGTTCGAGCCAGATGTCAGGTAGGTCGAAGTCGCCCTGGTCGCCGAACTCCGCGCTACGAGCGAACATGCCGTAGAAATTGGTCGAAGGCGCCCAGACCGTGCTGAGCTGCTCGTAGCCCGCCACCACACCGGCGGAGAGACGCAGGGTGAAGGTCGCTTCGGGCGAAACCAGGGGGTCCGTCAGCGCATCGATCGCCTGGCCGATGAAGAGCACCTGCTCGCGAATGGCCGCCTCGAGAAACTCCTTTTCCTCCGCGTCGACCACGTGCAGCGGATAGAGAACGAGGGCCGCCTGGATCAGCGGGTCATCGGAGGCGGACAAAGCTTCCCAACCTCCCTGGCGCAGTACGCGCCCGTAGGGCTCCTCGGAGATTCTCGTATGCTCGAGCAAGTACGCGAGCGCCTCGGCGGGCTCCCTGTCCCCCAGAAGAGCTCTGAGGCCGGGGTCCTGTTCCCCCAGGGCTGCACGTGCCCTTTCCAGGTGGCCTACGAAGAGCTCCGACTCGAAGTCGAAGCGCAGGGAAGCGCTGGCCGAACGGATACGCGAGGTTCCCTCGAAGTCGGGGTGCAGGTCCTCCACAAGGGCGAACGCCCGCTGCAGGGGTCCGAAGTACCGTCCTGGTGAGTACTGGGCCGAACGGTACCACCAGCGCAGATAGACGTTCTCGAGTTCTTCGCAGAGCGCCTCCACCTCTTCGAAGGCCTCTTCCCAGCGCGGACTCGCGTCAGGATCGTTGGCCATCCGCCGGCGCAATTGCTGCTCGACCCGTTGCTCGACCGCCATCCGAGAATCGTCTCGCAGCCCGGAGTAGACCCCGTCGAACGACTTCGACGTGTTCACGGTATTGAACTCCAGCTCGCGCAGCGCGTCGGCGCGATCGGGATGGGCTTTCAGATAGGCGACCAGGGTGTCGCGGAAGGCGGAGAGACCGGTGGCCTGCGCTCTGTAGAACGCGTCGCGTTGGTACTCGATCTCGGCAACCGAAAGGTGGCGATCGGTCGAGCCGGGATTGCCGGACGAGATCACGACCTCCCCGTCCTCGAGCGGGTCTGCACGCCACTCGAGATAGAACTCGCCGGTGTCGAGCGGAAAGCCATCCTCGTAAGCGCGCAGGATCGCAAAATCCAGGCCGTAGTGGGGATAGCTGAAGTTGTCGGAATGGCCGCCGAAGTACCCCACCGCAAGGTGCGGCGCAAAAACAAGACGGATGTCGTTGTAGATCTTGAACAGGTACAGATGCACGCGCGCGCCGCGGAACATAGTGATCAACTCGGGCACAAGCCCGGGGAACTCCTCACGCGCTTCGGCCAGGATCGTGCGCCGATTGGCCGCGAGCTCGCGCTGGCGCTCGTCGTACGGGGCTTCTAGGTCCACACCGTCGAAGACCTGTCGGGTCACGTCCCGCGCCTCGATCATCTGGCGCGCCGACCCGCCCGGAATGCGCAGCTCCTCGTCGAGCGACCGCGCAACGTAGCCGCCAAGGTCGAGATTCCTGCCCTCGTGCGTCATCTGAGCGACTTGGCTGCGCACCACGTGGTGGTTGGTCAGCATCAGTCCGCGCGGCGAAACGAACGAGGCACTGCCACCCCCGTAGCGCAGAGAGGCCAGACGGACGCGCTTCAGCCAGGCCTCGTCGGGCTCGAAATCGTACGTCTCGCGCAGGTAGTCCAGCGGCAGTTCCTCGAACGGCCACATCTTGCCCGCAGGCGGTGCTTGCCCGACGGCGAGGTCGACAACTGCTAACAGAACGAGTGCCGGCCAGGTGTACCTGACACCCCCCGAAATCATTCCTTGATCATCTCTGCCAGGTAGTTCTCCACGCCGACTTCACCGATGAGGTGCAACTGGGCTTCGAGACGGTCGACGGCCTCTTCCTCACCCTCCAGGATTTCCTCCAGAAGTTCACGGGTTCCGTTGTCGGCCTTCTCGCGGGCCAAAGCGACGCCCCTGTTGAGTCGCTCCACATTCTCGTACTCGAGCTCGAGATCCAGCTTGTGCATCTCGCCAACCGTCTCCCCCACCCGGACCGGGTTGTAGCGCTGCATGTTCGGTACGCCCTCCAGAAAGAGGATGCGCTCTATGAGCCTGTCCGCATCCTTCATCTCATTGATGGACTCCTCGCGCTTCTCTTTCGCCGTGCGCTCGTAGCCCCAGTTCGCGCACATCTTGTGGTGGATGAAGTACTGGTTGATCGCGGTGAGCTCGGCCGTGAGGCACTCGTTCAAGGCCTCGATGACTTCGGGGTGACCCTTCATGGTTGAATCGGCGTCCTTGGGTTCGCCCGCCCGATTCCTCCCCTCGGGGCTCCGAGGGGACTCCGAGGGGGGTTCGAGGGGCAGTGTAGCTGCCCCCAACCTGACCCTGGAGGAAAGAATTCTCTCGGCCACGGGGCCTATTCTTAGAATCGGCTCGCTCGATCCGAGAAAACGGGCTATATTGAGATTGCGTCTCAATAGCAGACGCCCCAGAGGGTCGAAACCTCTCCCATGATCATCTGCCATTGCAACGCCGCCACCGACGGGGATATCCGCCATGCCGCCGCCCAGGGTGAGGCGAGCTGCAGCGGTGTCGCCCAGGGCTGCCGGGCCGGCACCTCCTGCGGGGGTTGCTTGCCCGCGATCATGGCCCTTCTGAAGGGGATGGGGAACGATCGGCCCGACCCTTCCGTCAAGCGCTCGAAGTAAGGGCTCCCCACTTCTCGGGCGGGGTAGCGCATCTGGATCCCCCGCAACCGCAGGGGGTCGGACGGCCCCTCTTTTTGTTCCGCCTCACCTCTCCCCGAGGCGGCCATCAGCAGCTCGGCGGCTGTCATTCCCAAAATTGGGAGAAAATCCCGGCGATTCCCCCGAGCCCCGCATCTATTTGGCGTTCTGGTGTTAGCTTAGTGGAAATAGCTCAATCGGCCAGTCCTGGGGGGGACGGCCCTTGTGGAGCTTCTACTGGGCGTGTGGTCCGCTCCATCGAGGGGTGACCCACACGCCTTGTTTTTTTTTGTCTTCCCCGGTTCCCCTAGCGCAGCCGGGTACGCAACGTCACCCCATCGGTGCCGGCCTCCAGGCTGACCCTCTCGGGCTGGGAGCGGGCACTGCCCCGCTGGGCCTCCAGGGTGTAGGAACCCGGCAGGAACCGACCGAGCTCGAGGTGTCCTCTCGAGTCGGAGACGCCCTCTCCCTGGAAGAGGCTCTGGAACGCTTCCTGGGCATCGCCCGGATCGGCCTCGCCATCGGCGCGCTGGAGCCGGGCCGTAGCTCCGGAAACGGGTCGCCCGTTGGAACCGAAGATCTCCACGCTGACGGCGATGCCGCCGTCCAGGGTGATCTCCTCTTCAACGCTGTGCTCACGGGACAACTTGACACCCGTGATGCGCGTGGACGCGAAGTCCTCGCGGGAGGCTCTCAACGTGTATTCTCCGGGTGCCAGACCGGAGACCTTGCAGCGGCCATCCGCTCCCGTGGCGCCACTGCGTTTGAGGGTGTCGAGCCGGCCTTCGATCCATGCCGTAACGTTCGCGCCCTCGACAGGCTGGCCCTCGGAATCGAAGACCGTGACTTCGAGTTGAAGCGCCGGCTGCAAGCGCAGTTCGACACCACCGATCTCCTGATCGTCGTCGAGGCTCAAAGCGAGCGGCTCCCCGGGCGCGTAGATCAGGCCCTGCTTTCCTTTCGCGCTACGGACCGTGAGGTCGTAGTCCGCAGCTTGCAGGTACTCGAAGGTGAAATTCCCTTCCTTGTCCGTGCGATCGTGCAGGAGCCCCGACTCGCGGCCGAACATCTGGCTCAAGAAGCCCTCCGGCTGGATCGTCATGTTCGAAGCTGCACTCACCCATGCGGAGGCAATAGGCTCTCCCGTGGCGTCGTCGAGCACGCGGCCAGCGATACGGCCGTTCGGCAGGGCCAGGTCCATCTGCACCTCGGAAACGTCGGGGACGTCGATCAAGAGGCGTCCCTCCCCCCCGAAGTCCGAAGAGCGGATCTGAAACTGATATTCCCCCGGCGCCAGGCCCTTGAACTCGTAGCGCCCGCCTTCGCGGATACGTGTCGCCTTGATGTCCACCCCCAGAATGCTGTCGCTTTCGAAGCCCATGGCCGTGATCTGACCGCTCTCGATGACCTCGTTCCGGGCGATTACGCGGCCGAAAAGCCGCGTGCCACCGACCGATTGGTCCACGATGTCGTGTTCGATCTCTTCGCCGGTCGCGAGGGTGACCATGTCGAAGTTCATCGCCCCCAGAAAGCTCATCGGATCGAGCGCCTCGTCCCCGCGCGTGAGCACCATGAAGTATGTACCCGCGGCGACGTGGTCGATCCTGTAGGAACCTTCTTCATCCGTGCTCCCCTGGTACAAAGCGTCGCCTTGCGCAGTGTCACTTTCCATGTTGTAGGGCGCCACGGCCACGACGGTGGCGTGCTCGATCGGACGGTCGAAACGATCGACCACCTTGCCGAAAATGGCGCCCCCGCGGTTCAGAACAACTTCGGTCTCGATCGCTTCCCCGCCGTAGACGATCGAAAAGGGTTCGCTCCATCCGGGTGAGTAGTTGCGCTGCACGGCACCGACGGTCTGTAAGCCGGGTTCCATACCGCTCAGTTCGAAACGGCCGTCGGGCCCGGTGATGGACGAGCCCGTAGCCATGACGCCGAGCTGCGCCACATAGGAAGACAAACCCCTGGGAACCCGATCGTCGCTCGCATCGACCTCACCCCGATCCGCCTCCCAATCCGCCGGCAGTTCGGAGTCTCCCGGGCTCTCGTAGCGCGGAAACACGATCGCTCCGGCGATGCGCGCACCGTTTTCGTCCACGACCCGACCGCGCACCACGCCACCGGGGAAGAGCTTGACGATCACGCCCCGCAGGGTTTCACCCGCCCCGACCTCGAGCTCACTCACGGTGGACTTCAGGTACCCGTCCGCGTCCACCTCGATCCTTACCGCGCCCGGTCGGAAGGGACCGATGCGAAAGCGGCCCCGGTCTGTCTCCACCAGGTTTCCGCCGAAGGGACCGGAGAAAGGCAGCGCTTTCGAGCCCACCAGGGAGTCGCTTTCAACGGTGAACGTGGCCAGGGGTTGGGCTTGCTCGGCATCGATCACGATGCCTTCGATGAAGCCCCCGGAAAGCAGCACGATTTCCAGCTCTTGCTCACTCCCGGGATCCCAGAAGTGCTGCAGCTTGGCGTAGCCCTCCTTCTCGAAATTGAGCTCGTACGGTCCATCTCCGGGAAAGGCACCGGCCTCGAAGCGACCGTCCGCGCCGGTGGTTGGAAAGTCAACTCCACGAACAACCCGGGCGACCAGGGGTGCGATCGATCCCTGGAATCCGGCCCTGTTGAGCCCGACCGGGTCCCAGATCACACGCACGCCGGCGATCGGC
>NYUD01000083.1 GCA_002683825.1 Planctomycetota bacterium | reverse complement strand
TCCGAACTCGACTACGTCGCCATCACCAGAAACGAAGGGCCGTCCCCCGATCTCCTCCAGGCGCTCTTCAATCGCTACCGCAACGCGATCTACCACGCCGACGACGTCGCAGGAAGAGTCCTCGAGCATTTCAGCCGGTCTCCGCTCTACGACGACACCATCATCATCGTCACCGGCGACCATGGCGAAGAGTTCCTCGAGTGCGGCTTCTTCGGACACACGAGCGCCTTCACTCCGCCTCAGGTCAGGGTTCCCATGCTGGTGCGCGGGCCGGGGTTTGCGCCGGGGTGCGAGGACCGGCCGACGTCGCACCTGGATATTCCTGCGACACTACTGGAACTCCTGGGAGCACACTCCAGCATTCGCCCCTACTGGACGCTGGGACAGAATCTGTTGACGCCGGTGGAGGGACGCAAGCGCGTGATCTCGGGTTGGAACGAACTCGGACTGTGGACGCCGGAGGGAATCATTCGCGTGCCGTTGTCGATCCTCGAGTTCGACGTCGAACTCTACGACTACGAGTGGCAAATCAAGCACGACGACCTGTCCGCGCTCCTGGCGGAGAGGGAAGCTCTCGAGCGACTCGGGGCCGAGTGCAATCGATTCCTACGCTAGTCCTGGCTCGCTCTACGCCCCGAAGCCATGACGGGCCATGCTCCAGCGCAGCACGCCCACGCCGAGCACAACCAGCATCAGGCTCAGATTCACGGGGTCGAGGACCGTCGAACGCAGAACGAAGTTCCGCACCTGCAAACGCAACCAGGACTTTTCAAACCCGAGCGGCACGAGCCGGTTTCTCCACCGGCAATAGAACCGATAGGTTCGATACAAGCCACCCAGAGTCCAGACCGTGCCCAGCCCGACGGTAACCACGCGCACGTAGGTGTAAGGTTCAACCAGCATGGCTCACTCGCCGCCGCCCCCTTGGGTGAGCCAGTAGAGCCCCAGATAAATCAGCGAGGCGACCACCAGTACCAGGAGCGAAAGCCGGACCTCCACCTTCTTCACGGCCACGCCGTGCGAGATGGCTTGCTTGATCCGATCGGCCTCATCCGCAATCGCGCAGCGCAGGACTCGAATCGCGCGCTCCTCGAGGTCGTCCGAATGCTCGCGGTACGCCGATCCGACCACCCGCCGCGCGCGTTCCTCGAGATCGTCCGCCTGGGTTCGGTAGACCTTGGAGATGGCCTTTTGGGCGCGCTTCTCCATCCAGAACGCCAACCCGCGAATACGCCCACGCTTCTTGGGCTTGGCGGGCTTCTTGGACCTGGCTCCGGGCCGGGATCCGTCGGCGGGCGGAGTCCCCAGCGAAGCGGACCTGGTCCAGTCCTTGAAGGCCGCATCCGCCCCTTTTGCGGACCCTTCCGCAGACTTCTCCGCGGGCTCTGTCGCAGACTTCTCCGCGGGCTCTGTCGCAGACTTCTCCGCGGGCTCCGTCGTAGACTTTTCCGCGGACCCTGCCTCGGCCTCTGCGACGGGCTCCGCCGGGGGCTCTGTCGCGGGCACGGCGGGGGCTACAGCTTCCTGGTCCTCTGGCATGGCGACTTCCTGCGGAGGCGCTTTCGAAGGGGTCTTTCTCTGAACAGGGTCGTCCAAGGGGTTCTCTTGACTTGACGAATACTCTCCGACTTCCGGCCGAAGGGGTTTCCGGCCCTGAATTCTAGCGCGAGCCCCCCCCCGCGGAACGAAACTCCCCCGACAGGTTCCTGCGGACCGTCAATTGCGGCCCTGGGTCCGCAGGACGAGGTAGATCAGCTGCATGAGACCCGAGAGGGCCGCGGCGACGTAGGTCATCGCCGCCGCGTCGAGCACGCTGGAGACCCCGCGCGCCTCCTCTTGGGTCTGTACGATCCCGGTCCGGGCCAGAACCGCCTTGGCCCGGCGCGAAGCGTCGAACTCGACAGGCAGGGTGATCAACTGGAAGGCCACGACCCCCGCGAAGAGCAGGACGCCGGCCATCATCAGCACGCCGCCCAGGCCCACACCGCCCAGGAGCAGTCCGATGAAAAACGGCAGCGGCCACAGGCTCGAACCGAAGCTCGCCACGGGGACGACGGCCGAACGCAAGCCCAGGAGCGGATAGCCGGTGGCATCCTGAATCGAGTGGCCGGCCTCGTGAGCCGCCACCGCGATCGATGCGACCGAACGACCGTCATAAACGCCGGGAGACAAACGCAAGACCTTGGCGCGCGGATCGTAATGGTCGGACAGGAACCCTCCGTGGCGTTCGATACGAACATCCCCCACGCCCCCCGCCCGGCAAACGGCGGCGGCGGCTTCGGCGCCGGACAGTCCCGCCCGTACGCCGACCTTGGAAAAGCGGGCGAAGTTGGATTTAACCTTGAACTGAGCCCAGAGGGTGATCGCGAGACCGATCCCCGTGAGAAGAAGGTAGAGAGGGCTGAAGAAGAGGGGCATGACGCCGGGGCTACTCAGTTCAACATGGAATCTTCATTCCGTAGCGCAGGTTCCCGACTCCCGCTAACGTAGAACACTTCAGAGTCGTGAACGAACTCTATTTCGACAACAACGCCACAACCGCCCTGGATGAAGAGGTCCTCGCCGGCCTTCAGGCGACCCTGGCGGAAAACTACGGCAATCCCTCCAGCCCTCATCCGCCGGGCGAGAGGGCGTTGCAGGCGGTGGATCGTGCGCGAGCATCGTTGGTGAGACTCATCGGAGCGGCTTCTCCGAGCGAGATCGTCTTCACTTCCGGTGGCACGGAAAGCATCCACACAGCCTTGCACATCGCCCTCGCAGACCGGATGCCGGGCCTGGTATTGACCAGCTCGGTGGAACACGCGGCCGTGCTACGCCCGCTCGAGTCCTGGGGCCTTCGGGGAACTCGGTCGAACCGTATCGGCGTCGACACCGAGGGGCTCCTGGATACGGATCGCTTGCTGGAGGAGCTCGCTCGGAGCTCCGGCAGGGTGCAGCTCGTCTCGCTGCTCTTGGCGAACAATGAGACGGGTGTGCTGCTGCCCGCAAACGAGCTGCGAGAAATCGCCCTCGCGGCGCGATCCGCAGGAGCCCTCGTTCACCTCGATGCGGTTCAGATGCCGGGCAAGCTGAGCATGGAAGAGTGGGCGCCCTCCGCCGACCTGATCTCATTGAGCGCCCATAAATTCCACGGCCCGAAGGGCATCGGCGCCCTCTTTGTCCGTTCCGGTATCACCTGTCCGGCCTCGGGGTTTCTCAGCGGCGGCCCGCAGGAGGAAGGACGCCGCGCGGGCACCCTCAACGTGCCCGGTATCGTGGGGCTCGGTATCGCCGCGGAGCGGGCGCTGGAACACCTGGCGGATGCCCCGGCCAGGGCACGGGTCATGGGCCTGCGGGACCGGCTCGAAGAAGGCCTGCGGGAAGGTATCGAAGGCCTGGAATTCCACGGCGCGGCGGCCCGACGACTGCCCAACACGACGAACGTCGCCATCCCCAGGATCGACGGCGAGCTCCTGCACCTCTCCCTGGCCGCCGAGGGGCTCTGTGTCTCGGGGGGTGCGGCCTGCGGCTCGAAGAGCCGAAAAGCCTCACCCGTGCTCGTGGGAATGGGGATCGACGAGAAGAAGGCCCGGGCGAGCCTGCGCTTCTCCCTGTCCCGCCAGACCCTCCCCGAAGAGGTCGAGGCGGCCATCGAGACCACCTGCCGGGTGGTTCACGACCTCGGAGCGCTCTCGGTTCGCTAACATCGAATTCAGACCCGAGAGGGCCAGAAAATGCCCATTTTCTTGCGGAAGAAATCCTACCTTCGAGCGTCCAACCGGCATCCTGGGCTCATCCTCGGTCCTCCCGCGCCTCCCTCCCCCGGAGCGGGTACGCTTCGGTCGGGCCGGGATCTCTTCTTACCCGAGTTTGTACCTCCTTCCACCGATTCCGTATACGCGCCATGCGCCCGCTAACAGTACTGATCCTCGTTGTCGGCGCCTTAGCCGCACTCCTTTACGCACTCACCTCGATTTCGGGTACCGATCGGGGGAGTTCCCGGTCGGAGAACATCGTCGGGCCCGCCACGCCGACGGAAGCCAACGACCCCAAGAGCACGGCAAAGCTCGACCTGGTCACGGCCCCCGTGCCCATTCCCGACAGAGCACCGGAGCGTGTGGTCGCCGAGGCTGGTGAAGGTGGAGCCCAGCCACGCGGTGCCTTCGGTGGCGGTATCGAGGGTATCGTCGTCGATGCCGACGATTTACCCGTAGAGGGAGCCAAGGTAAGCCTGGTCGCCAAGCGCCCCGGAACGTTTTCCGAAACGATCCAGCTGATGCACAACAAGCCCCCGCCTCGCCCCGTCAAGGAGCTCACCACGCAGCCGGACGGGACCTTCAGCTTCATCAACCTGGATCCCAAGAAACCCTGGACGATCGTCGTCACGCACGAGGACTACTCGCGTTCGGAAGAGGGACCGATCCCCGTACCTGAAAACAGCATCCGCCGCGAAACGATTCGGCTCGAGCGCGGGCTGTCGTCCGAGGGCTACGTCGTCGATGCGGATACGCAGTTGCCGATCGCCGGAGCCAAGTTGGTCGTCGACAATCCGCTCGCCGCTTTCATTCCGGCCGCGCGCCGCAACAGCAGTATGCGCCTGGAAGCGGAGACGGACAACCAGGGCCACTTCGTCTTCAGGAACGTTGACCGCGGACAGAAAACCCTCGTCATCTCGGCCGATGCCTTTGCGACCCAAGTACACAACAACTTCCAGATGCTGGTGCTGACCGATCCGCAAAAGCGGGTCAAGAACAACAGGGTCCAGCGCAAAGAGTGGAAGTCCAACGACCAGACCTTCGAACTCCAACGGGGGCTTGCGATAGGCGGTCGGGTGCTCGCTCCCGACCACACCGGGATCGAAGGCGTGGCGGTGGCGGCCCTCAGCCAAACGGGTGCCGTTGGTTCTCGCGGCGAGGCGGTCACGGTCGCCGGTGGGGAGTTCCTGATCGAGGGTGTTTCCGAGGGGCTCTACAACATCACGGTCACGGCCGAAGGCTATCAGGCAACGCCCAAGCCGCGCATCGAAGCGGGTGACCTGAACGTGGAAATCGTCCTGGCGAAACAGGGATCGGTCCGCGGTCGCGTCGTGTTGCCCGACGCCAAGCCCCTGACGCGCGCCTTCACCATCAAGATCCGCTCCATTCACCCGGGCAACAAGCTTCCCGGCGCTCCCCTGAACCAGCAGACCTTCCGCAGTCCAAAGGGCGGACAGTTTGAGATCACCTCGATCCCCGAGGGCAACTACGTGGCTGAAGCCCTGGCGACCGGGTTCGCCTCCAGTTTCAGTGATCCGTTCCAGGTCACCCAGGGTATCCCGACAGACGAGGTCAAGATCCGTATGTCCGCCGGCGGTCGCCTGACCGGCCAGGTCGTCGACTCCTACACGGGTGAGCCGATCGCCGGTGCCGAGGTCAGCACGAACGACAACAACTGGATGGACAACGACATCTTCCAGCTGTTCGGCTCGCTGTCTTCCTCATCGCTTTCCAAGTCCAAAGCAACGACGAACGGCCAGGGGCGCTTCTCCTTCAAGTTGATGACTCCCGGCGAGTACCAGATCGAGATCAAGCGCAAGGACTTCACCTCCCTGGTGGTCAACGACGTCGTGATCCGTGCCGACGAAGAGAGCGACCTGGGCACGAAGGCGATGAACAAGGGCGCCGTGATCGTGGGCGTGGTCTATGGACCGGACGGCAGTGCCGAGTCCGGTGCCATGGTGCAGCTCTCTCCGCTGGACAGCGCCAAGCTGTGGTCCGGCCAGCGCACGCGTACCGACGCCGAAGGCAATTTCACGCTTCGCAACGCCCAGGCCGGCACCTACAAGCTCTATGCACAAAAACGAGCCAAGCCGCAAGCGAGCCCCTGGGACGGCATCGCAGACATGCGCAACTCCGAAATCCAGGTCACGATCGCCGACGGCGGCGAGTATCAATACAATCTCAACCTCGGGCGCAAGTAAGGCTTGAAGCTACTAATCGCCCTCGTTCTCGTGATCGGCAGCGGCCTGGTCACGCTGCTTCTGTTCCATCCGGGTTCGTCCCGAAGAGGCGATAAGGAGCTCGCGCAGCCGACACGAACCGGCGAACGCACGACCAGGGAGGCCGGAGAGTTGTCGCTGGAGGAGGAGCGTCCGGGGACCGACACGGACATCCTCTCCCCCGTGGAACGCTTCAGCATGCCCCACAGCGGCCCGAAAACGGCTCCGCTGGTTCGGCGACGGTTGCGAGGCAGCCTGCTGGCCGACGGACGCCCGATGAAGGAGGGACGGGTCGAAGTCCGCATAGGGGACAGGACACTGGCCCATGCTCGCTCCGGCGACTTCGGCCGTTTCGAAATCGAGTTCGTCCAGGAGCAAGAAGAAGCCCACCTGATCACGATCGCCCGTGGGTTCGTACCCATGCGCCGCAGCCTGGGCTTCAAGGAGATCGGCAGCGTCGAAAACATCGGCAGCCTACGCTTGATGCGCGGCCTTCCGCTCTTCGGCACCGTGCGCTCCCCGCGGGGGGATCCGGTCGCAGGGGCGGAGGTCGAGGTCGGTCTCGGAATGCGAAGTACGCAAACGGTCGCCCTCAAGACCGTGACCGACGAATTCGGAAAATTCGAGTTTCGCGAGGCGCCCAACGGGCAAATCACGATCACGGCCTTCGCCGAGGGCTACGGTGCACGGCGCATCCAACACAGCCACGGGAGCACCCATCCGGTGCTGGTTCTACTGCGCCCCGCCCACACGCTCCGGTTGCGCCTTCACGATGGGCGTGGGTTTCCGGTCGCAGGGGCGGAGGTCGAGCTGACCTGCAGTGATCCCGGTTCGCCCAAGCGCAAGCGCAAAAGCGACGCCGAGGGCCGCCTTCTCTTCGCGGACCTGGGTGCTCCGATCTGGAATGCCCGCGCCATGAAGACGGATCATCGCCCTTCCTCCAGGATGAGATTGACGGCCGATGGCACGGAGCACGAACTCGAAGTTCCGCTCTGGCCGGGCATCGTCGGACAGATCATCGTGCCCAAGGACCGTCAGCTGCCCGAGGATTCTCAGGTCTTCGCATTGCCGTCCCAGCATCCCAGCGATCGTCTCTTGAATGGCGGCGGTCACCCCATCGACACCGACGGTCGTTTTCGGATCGGCGGATTGCGGCCGGGTTCCTACGCGGTTCACGTCCGCATCCAGGGCTATGTGCCGTACGCCTCCAATGCGGTCTCGATCAATCTCCACGGAGACACCAACGTCGGTAGGATCAGGCTCTCCGTAGGAGGCAAACTGCAACTGGTAACCGTCTGCGCCGGCCGTCCCCTCGCCGGTGTCACCTGTGAACTGCGGACAAAGGAACCTTTGGCGGCGGAGATCTGGAGGCCGGTACTACGGCGAATCCACGCATTTCCGAAGACGGATCGGCACGGACGTGCCGCCTTCGAAGGCCTCAACGAGACCGTTTGGCTGATCCTACGCAAGGAGGGCTACCTGCCGCTGATCGAAGGCCCCCTGCAAACAGAGAAGCCGTCGTCCGAGACGCTACGAGTCGCCATGGAGCAAGGAGGAAGGATTTCGGGGACCGTCAAGACCTCCGAGGGCAGCCCCCGGGCGGGGACCCGCATCCGAATCCACGGGAACGGCGCGTACATGCGCTCACCGTTCTTCATCAGCACCCGACCAAACGGAACCTTTCGATCGACGGCGCTGCCGCCGGGCACCTACCAGGTGCTGGCGGTCTTCGGCACCAAGAACACGGGAAAGCCGGTAAATGTTCTTCTGGAGGCGGGCGAAGAGTTTCGTCTCGATTTCACGGTTCCCAAGGCACAATAGGCGAGGCCTCAGGAGCATCCTCCGCATCGGTCGTCGCCGCTTGTCTACATTCCCCTACTCCACACCCAGGGCCTGGTCCGAGTTGCTGACGCAATCGTTGCAGCGACCTGTCGAAGTGCGCTTCGGCCGTGCGCGGCGCCAGGTGATCGTCGTGCAGGAAAAGGGAGAAGTCGTGTCGGTGCGCATGAACGGGATCTTCGGCAAAGCTCCGCTCGACGTGGCCTCGGCCGTCGCCCAGTGGATGCGCTCCGGTCGTCGCGCACGCCGCGCCTGTAGCCGCCTCGATGAATGGATCGCGGAAATCGAGCCGCTCCTGAAACCGGGCCGGAAGGTGCGCCTGCGCACGGCCGGAGAACACTACGAACTGTGTTCGATCATGGGAGCGGTCGTGGATTCCGAGTTCACAGACACACGCTTCGGGGATCCCGCACCGAGGATCACCTGGGGGCGACGCAGCACGAGTCGTGCATACCGCTCACTGCAACTGGGCTCGTACGATTGCGAAACGGGCATCATCCGCATCCACGCAGTGCTCGACCAACCGGCCGTACCGCCCTTCTTTGTTCGCTACGTGGTCTTCCACGAACTCCTGCACGCAGCCCTGGGAGACGAGCCGGCCTCCCCCAAGGGACGTCGCCCGCACCACGGGCCCAGATTTCGCCGCATGGAAGAGGCCTACGCCGACTACGAGCGGGCAATCGAGTGGCAAAAAGCCAACATCCGCGCCCTCATGCGCTCCGCCCGCAGCGCAAGACCGATGAAGCGCTCGATCGCTGTGGACCCGAAACAGCTCTGGCTGTTTTGAGCGGCGGCCATACGGTGCCCTGACCCCGGCCTCGAATAGGCGCCTCCATCCGATCGGATCGTACGGCGTCGGGACAACTTCCACCCGATCGGATGGAACCGCCGAATCGAGGTCGGGGCTACCGGGCCCCCACCGCGCCCGTCGCACAGGTTCCGAGCACGTTTCCGCCGAGGTTCTCGAGCAGTGTGAAGGCCTCTTCGACCTGCTGCTTGGGAGTCACGCCGAGGCGAACGACCAGCAGGATTCCGTCCGAGATGGATCCCAGGAGCCCCGGGTGGCTGGCGCGCAGTACCGCAGGCCCATCGAGAAGCACGTAGTCGTAGCGACGCTTGAGCGTGTTCAAGACCGTCTCCAAACGCTCGAGGTGAATCGAGGGATTGGGTGTAGGTTCGCCCGCTCCCAGGATGTCGAGCCGATCCACGGAGGTCGAACGGATCGCCTGGTCCAAGGAGATTCGACCGCTGAGCAGTTCGCTGACGCCCTGGCGGCGCGGCCACCCCAGGTAGTCTTCCACCGCCGGCTGTTTGAGATCGGAGTCGATGACGAGGAGCCGCAATTGCGGCAGCTCGACCATGGCCAGGGCGAGATTCAGGGTCGCGATGGTCTTGCCTTCCCTCTCGGCGGCGCTCGTCATCAGGATCGAGCGCGACGCACCATCGGGGTTCAGGGCCTGCACCGAGTTGCGCATGCGCCGGAATTGCTCGGCGGCCGATGAGTGGGGCGAGCGAATCACGACCAGCTCCTCGGCTCGGATCGGGATTTCGCGCCCTTCCCCGGGGACGGGGGGCTGGAGCTTCTCCTCCGGGGGACGGGAACCAAGCAGGGACATGTTCAGGGTCTTGCCGGGGGGATCTTCCCCCTCTTCCGACAGCCCCCTTTTTAGGGTTTTTTCCGCAGAGAACGACACCCCTTCTTCATCGACCGTTCGCCAGCCCGGCTTTCGGGGGTGTTCTAGAGTCCATAGAGCTCCCGGATGCGCAGGCCTGCAGGGGAGGCTCGCAGGACACGCAGATGGGCCTGTGGAGGGGGCGGCCAACCGCCGCCGAGAGCCCGGGCGAGCCCCGTTTCGGGCGAACGGATCGTCAGCAGGCCGATCTCCCCGTGGAAGGCCCCTGCGATGGCGTCCTCGCCACGACGGAAAAGCCCGTCTATCGTGCCCTCGAGGGCCCTTACGAGGCTTCCGAAGCGTCGCGCGTCACCGCCCCGGGAGAGCGCCCCACGCAGTTGTGCCAGGAGAGTCGCCCGGGCCTCGGACGCGGCTCTGGAGTCCCCCCAGGCCCCCATCGCCCCCCACAGGGCGAAGTCCGTCTCGTTCAGGTATTCCTCCTGCTCCTCTCGAGAAAATGCGGAGAGAAAGGCGTCCGCGGATTGCAGGCCAAGGAGCACCCCGGCGCGCTCGAGCTCAAAAACCTGCCCCGGGCCCTCGGCGCACTTGCGCGCGAAATCGAGGAGCTTGAGAAGATCGCAGCTCACCTCGGCCTCGAAACGAGTCAACGCGTCGATGGCGATCTGGATTTCATCGGTTTCCAGGAGCTCGATCAGGTAGGCCGCCGCCACCTGCGGTTGGTCCGCAGCGAGCCACCAGAGCATGAGAGCCGTCTTCAATTCGCCGGAGGAGTTCGAGATCTCGGGATCGATTTCGCTCCACTCGGCGGTCGGTTGGATACCCGCCGCCCAAAGGAGCGCGACGGCCTGCGCCAGCTCGGCCGGGCTGTAAAACGGCTCGAACATACGCCTTGCATCCGGCCACTCGGGGGGTGCCGCAGCGACGCCGCGCACGGAAGCGATGCGGACTGCGGTGTGCAATGCCTGCCAGCGCAAGGCCACCGGCGCACGCGCGTCCCCGGCAACCGCGCGCGCCCGGGACAGGCCGGAGACCTGGCTGCATCCGAGACTCTCCAGCAGGGCGAGTCGCAGCGCCTTGGCGCCCGCTGTCAGCCCCTCCCACGACGCACTGAAAACCTCCTCCAGGGAAGGCCCTTGCGCGTGTAGACAACCCACGTCGCGATAGGCGGCCAGGAGCCTCTCCATCCCTTCCGCCGCCCCATCGGCCGCGCTCTCCAACCGTCGTTCGGTCAGCATCATCAGGTGCGCGAGCGCATCGGGTCTGAGCAGCATGGGCACCCGCCGACCGTGGGCCGCGGCGATCAGAAGCCCTTCCCAGGCGGCCTCGTCTCCCCCTGTCACGGCCAGGCGCTGCATCCAGGACAGGGCCCCGGGCCAACCGCTGCGAGCGAGGTTGTGGGCGGCTCGACTTCGTTCGGAAGCGTCCTGCGAAGAGGAAAGGGTCCGAAACCACTGCAGCATCAACTGCAATCCGCTCCGCACGCCCAGGTCCGAGAGCGGAGCGAACCGCAAGAAAGCCCTGGACCGCTCCGAGACCGGCTCGTCTTCTCTTTCGCGGCGCGGCAAGCCGTGCGCCTCAATTCCGACGCCGTAGGTGCGCCCCAGGACGAAGAGCGCGTTCAGCCAGTGCCCCTCGAAGGAGACACGAGTCTCGTGAATCGGATCGCGAACGAAGAGCTGCGAAGCGATCGTGATTCCCACGGGCATTTCAGCTTCGCGCTGAAGAGAGCTGCAGCGATCGACCAGCGCTCCCCCTAATTCGAGGAGCACCCGGTGCGGAAAGGCCCCCCGCGCGGCCTCGCGCAGTCGATTCTGCAGGGGCCGGCCTACGAGCCCCCTGGCCGCCAGGTTGGGATTCCATTTGGACAGACTGCGCGTCAAGGCCTCCTCACCGACGCTCTTCAGGGTCTCGTTTTCCTCCGCCAGCAAGAGTGCTGCCAGCTCGAGGTAGCGATCCTCCGCGGCGATCACCCGCGCGAGGCGCGTGCGCACCTCCGCATCGCCTGCGGTTGCAACCTCTGCCAGACGCGGATAGTCCTCGATCCTCAGGTGCCCGGCGACGTAGCGCTCCGCTCGATCGCGGACCTCTGCCCGCCCGGCGGCAAGCCGTTGCAGCTGGCGCGCGAGCTCGTCCGGTCGGGCATCGGTGGCGCGGAGCCCTCCGAGAACGGAAAGCCCGAGAAAGAGAAGACGGGCGGAAGGGAGCTTCATGGGGCTCGCGCTATCTCACCAAAGCACGAGGGGAAAAGAAGGGCATGTTTTCGGGTAGGCTCTCCGTCTCGATGTTTCGACGATTGCTAGTCGCCAACCGCGGAGAGGTCGCGGTACGGATCGCGCGAGCCGCCCGTGAGCTCGGATGCACGCCGATCGGTGTGGCCTCGACCGCAGACCGTGGCTCGGACTGGACGCGGGCCTTCGACGAGATGGTCTGCGTGGGGCCGGCCCCCCCCGCCGAGAGTTACCTCAAGGCCGAACGCCTGGTGCAGGCCGCCCTCCAGACTCGCTCGAGCGCCCTGCATCCGGGCTGGGGGTTTCTGGCCGAGGACCGGCGCTTCGCCCAGCTTTGCCGCCAGCACGGTATCGCGTTCATCGGTCCCCCGGCCGGCGTCATGGCGCTCCTGGGAGCCAAATCCCCGGCGAAGAGGGCCATGCGGGCGGGTGGACTGGAGGTCGTACCCGGTTCGGACGGGCCCTTGAGGGATGTGGAAGCGGCGCTCTTGTGTGCCGAGGCCTCGGACTATCCGGTTCTCCTGAAGGCGGACTACGGGGGCGGCGGCCGCGGCATGCGGCTGGCGGCCAATGAAGCCGAGCTGCGCGAGGTCTTTCAAGCCGCCCAGGCCGAGGCGCGTTCGGCCTTCGGTTCCGATTCGGTTTATCTCGAGCGCTACGTCACGGCCGGGCGCCACATCGAGGTTCAGCTTCTTGTCGACGGGTTCGGCCAGGCGGTCCACCTGGGCGAACGCGAGTGTTCGGTTCAGCGCACCCACCAAAAGCTGATCGAGGAAAGCCCCAGCCCGGCGCTCTCCGACGACGAGCGAGCGGCCCTGGGAAAACGCGCGGTGCAAGCGGCGCTTTCGGTCGGCTACGAGAACGCCGGCACCATGGAGTTCCTGCGCACACCGGAGGGCAAATTCTACTTCATGGAAGTCAATGCGCGTCTGCAGGTCGAGCACCCCGTCACCGAAATGGTCAGTGGGATCGACATCGTGCATAAACAGATCGAGATCTCCGCAGGCCGACCGCTCGGGTTGCGCCAAGAGGACGTACGCCTGCAGGGACACTCGATCGAATGCCGCATCAATGCGGAGGACCCCGAAGCGAATTTCCGGCCTGCGCCGGGGCGCATCGAGACCTTCGACATTCCGACGGATCGAGGACCCGGACGCGTCCGGATCGACACGCACATGACTGCGGGTGAAACGATCCCGCCAAACTACGATTCACTGATCGCCAAGGTTATCGTGCATGCCGATTTTCGCGAGTCGGCGATCGAGACCATGCAGAACACCCTTGCGGCCGCGCAGATCGAAGGCGTGCCGACGACGGTGCCGCTGCATCTCGCCGTCCTTTCCTGCGAAGCGTTTCGCTCGGGCAACTACGACACTGGATCGATCCCCGGCTGGAGTTCATGAGATGGCAAAGGTTCCCCTGGTCCCCATCGGTCGTCCTTCGGATGCATTTCTCGATGCGAGCGAACTCGATCACCAAGGCCGGGGCAGCGCCGAGCGCGAAGCTCTCCTGCGTGAACGCCGCTCTCTCGTGTGTGCGGGCTGGGGCGAAAAATACGTCGAGCGCGTTCACAAGAAGGACAAACTGACGACGCGCGAGCGCATCGAACTTCTGAGGGACGAGGATTCGCAGATCTTCGAAGTAGGCACCTTCGTCAATTGGGGACGCAACTTCGGCGAACAAACCAGCCCAGCGGCCGGCTGCGTAACGGCATATGTGCGCGTTAGTGGACGCTGGACGATGGTGATCGCCAACGACAACACGGTCGCTTCCGGATCGTGGTGGCCGCAGACCCCGGAGAAAATCGAACGTGCTCAGGAGATGGCCCTACGGCTACGCCTTCCTGTTATTTACCTGGTCGACTGCTCGGGGCTCTACCTGCCTGAACAATCGCGTTCGTTCCCCGGACGCACCGGAGCGGGTCACATCTTCAAGAAGAACAGCCTGCTGTCTGCTGAAGGCGTGCCGCAGATCGCCGGAGTCTTCGGCGATTGCATCGCCGGTGGCGGCTACATGCCGATCATCTCCGACCGAGTGGTCATGACCGAGGCCGCCTACATGGTCATTGCGGGGGCCGCATTGATCAAAGGGGCGAAGAGCCTGCACCTGTCCAGCCTCGACATCGGCGGCCCGGAGGTGCACGTCGCGCAATCGGGCTGCGCAGATGAACGTGTGCCGGATGACGAGACGGCGCTGAAGCTCATCCGATGCGAGGTCGAAAAACTGCCGGCGAGCGCAGTCGAGTACTACCGCTACGGAGTCGAAGCCGCGCCACCCCATTTCCCCTCCTCCGAACTCTCGGCCATTCTTCCCTGCGACCACCGCATGGCCTATTCCGCCGAAGAGGTCCTGGCTCGTCTGGTCGACGAGAGCCTCTTCTGGGAACTCTTTCCCGATCGCGGTCGAGAGGTCATGTGCGGCGTGGGGCGCGTTCAAGGCCTCTACATCGGCTTTGTAACCAACCGGCAGGGACTACTGGACGATCCCGAGCACCGCCACGCGAAGAAGCCCGGCGGTATCCTTTACAAGGAGGGCATCGCCAAGATCGCGGAGTTTTCACGCTCGTGCGATGCGGACGGCATTCCGCTGGTTTGGCTCCAGGACGTTTCCGGCTTCGACATCGGCGTCGAAGCGGAACGGTTGGGGCTCCTCGGCTACGGATCGAGCTTGATCTACACCAACAGCACCAACCGCACGCCGATGTTCACCGTGCTGTTGCGGAAGGCCTCGGGTGCGGGCTACTACGCCATGGCCGGAATGCCGTACGACCCGGTGCTTCAGCTCTCCACGCCGATTACGCGACTGTCGGTGATGGAGGGACGAACACTCGCCATCGCCGCCTTCAACGCGAAGTTGACCGACGACTTCGAAATAGAAACCCAGGATCCCGAAGAGCGAAGGAGGATAGAAAGCGAGATGCGCGCCGTCGAGGAACGGATCGAAGAGGACATGGACCCCTACCGCTCCGCAAGTCAGATGGACACCGATGACATCGTCGCTCTCGACGAACTACGCAGCTGGATAGAACTGTTCGCCGAGACGTCCTACCAGGCGACCGGCTACCGACGGGTGAAGAACCCACGCATCTGGTCCTTGCACGACCTCGCCGCCATTTCGCGCAATCGTAGCTAGAAGCATGCCCCCCAGTCGCGAATTCATCGTAGAGCGCCAAGAGCAGCGGATCTTTCTCCGTGCGCCCGAGGTGGGAACGTTCACGTGCGTCGTAGAGGAAGGTGCCGTATTGACGCCGGGTTCCCGCGCGGGAGTTCTCCATCGACTCGACGTTGCCTTCGAGCTCATCGTGCCCGCCGGAGTCACCGGACGCATCGTTTCGATCCCGCCTGAACGCGTACATGCTCCCGTGGAATACGGCGCCGCGCTCTACGAGCTCGCCCCCCTGGCGACGACCGTGAGCGACTCCCAGCAGAAGGAGAGCGCTGTGAAAACGAGATCCGCCCTGGCCTTGCGGGCTCCCTATAGCGGACGCTTCTGGCACCGACCGGCTCCCGAGGACCCGGCCTACGTCCAGATCGGCGATGTCCTGGAGCCGGGTCGCACGGTGGGATTGATCGAGGTGATGAAGACCTTCACGCACCTCAGCTACGAAGCCCACGGCGCACTTCCGCAAAAGGCCCGCATCGTCAAGCTGCTGGCGGACGATGGTGACGAGGTGGACGAAGGCGATCCGCTGATCGAAGTCGAAAACGTGTAGCCGCTACGGATCGGTGGAAGGAAGTCGGTGTCAGGATGAATTCCACCGCCTACGCGCGGGTGATCTTGCCCGCGCGCAACTCTTCCGGCAGGTGGAAGACGACCGACTCGGGCTCGCCGTCCATATCGCGCACGGCAGTGACCCCGAACTCGCGCAGACGCGTAAGGACGCTTTGCACGAGAGCTTCGGGAGCCGAAGCTCCCGCGGTCACACCGACCTTCTTCCCGGAGGAGAGCCAGGCCGGGTCGAGATCGTCCTCGCTATCGATCAGATAGGAAGACACGCCCCGACGCTCTCCCATCTCGCGCAATCGGTTCGAATTGGAGCTGTTAGGGGATCCGACGACAAGCAACAGGTCGATGTCCTCATCCGTCATCGCCTTGACCGCATTTTGACGGTTTTGTGTCGCGTAGCAAATGTCCTTCAGCTCCGGTCCGCGGATCTTTGGAAAGCGTATCTTCAGTGCCTCGATGACTTCTTTCGTGTCGTCCACAGACAGCGTGGTCTGAGTCACGTAGGCCAGTTTTTTCGGGTCTACGACCTCGAGGCGTTCGACCTCTTCGACCGTCGAGAGTACGTGCACGATGCCGAGTATGCGTCCACGCGTTCCCTCGATTTCAGGATGGCCCGGGTGTCCAACGAGAACCAGCTCGCCGCCATCCCTCTCGTAGAGTTGCGCCTGCAAGTGAACCTTGGTCACCAGGGGACAGGTCGCATCGATGACGCGCAGATTGCGTTCACGACCGACGCGTTCAACCTCTTCAGAAACCCCGTGGGCGCTGAAGATCGTCACCGACCCCTCGGGCACCTGGTCGAGGTCCTCGACGAAGATCACGCCACGGCCACGAAAATCCTCCAGCACGTGGCGGTTGTGAACGATCTCATGAAAGACATGGACCGGGGGTCCATACAACTCGAGCGCCCGCTCGACGATCTCGATCGCCCGGTCAACACCTGCGCAAAAACCTCGCGGCGAGGCGAGCAAGACCTGCATCTCGGAAGTCTCGTCCATGTGCGTAGCGTAGCCCGGGCGAGGCTTCAGGGCTGCCCCGGCGCTTGCAAATGGGCCAGGTTCTGAATCCCATCGTGCTCCGAAGCCGAGCCGGCGAAACCTCGCTAGTCTTGAAGCGCCCCGATACTCCGAGAGAGCTCGGGGGCCAGGGCTTCGGCCATGATGCGGTTCCCCTCCGGCAGATAGTGACCGTCAAAGGGAATCACGGGCAAGCGACCGTTCTCTTGGGAGTACGCTTCGAGCCCGGACGCCAGGTGGACGGTGGGAATTCCCTGCTCCTGCGCCATGCGGAGGGCGCGGTCGACCACGTCGGTGCTCGCGTGCGGCCCCAAGAGGGCCCCGGGATCGGGAATGACGCAGAACAGCGGCAGGGCACCCAGCTCGTCACACCGCGCGACGAACCGCTCCAGATACCCGGCCAGTTTGGCTAGCCCCGCTTCGATCACCGCAGGGCTCATGTTCTCGGCCTGTGAACGGTCCACCAGATCGTGGAGGTACATCGCGAGCGCGCTACGCCGCAGCAGCTCGTGCGACCACCACTGTACTTTGGCCCAGCCCTCGATGCGCGAGCCCGTGTCGAAGGCGAGCTCGCCCCGGCCACGAATGCGCTGGTACATTCTTTCGATCTCGCGCTCGGTGAGATCGTTCCAGTACCAGCACATCACCACGATGTCTGGATCGAGCTCCGATCCCATCTGGTCCAACAGGCCCAACTCCTGGCGCGTGTCGTAGGCGCGGTGACCTGAGTTGATGACCGTCCACGATCTCCCGTCCGCATCCGAGGCTTCACAAACCTCCTGCAGCGCGAAAGGCAGGGTCTCATCGTCTCCCACGCCCTGCCCGTAGACGAGGCTGTCGCCGAGCATGAGCACCCGCACCTCATTCGGTTGGCGGGGTGCAACTTCCGGGTTGCGCAATCCCAGGGAATTGACGAACGCAGGATGGTGGTAGGTGTAGTGGACACCCTCCACCATCTCCCAGCCGCGATGCTCGTTGGCCCGCATGTGCAGGACCGGCAGACGTTCCGACAGCGGCGAGCCAATAACCAGGCGCACCAAGATCTCCCCCATCAGGAAGCTGATTCCCAGAGAAATCGCCAGCGCCAAGAGGCGCCCACGCCAAGGTGATCCGGCAGGCATACCAGGAGATCTTAGACTTGGCCGACCTGGAGTCGATGGAGCTGGCCGGTCTTCATCAACGACAGACCAGCCGTCACGGAGTCCTTCTTGGACACCGTCAAGACGCGGAAGCACCCACGGGGATCGGCTCCACGCCCGCCATTGACCTATCCTCCGCAGAGCCTTCGAACACCGCCTCGAGGACTTTGGTGGGAATTGAAAGCTCGGGCGGTGCTGGGGAAGTGGCCTCGATACCCATGGGGTCTTTTTTCCAGCCGGATGGGGCGGGCGTCCTTTTCACTTTTTTGGGCTTTCGAGACGGCCGGCGCCAGATCGGAGTCCTCCCGCACTTCCCGGAATCGCAACTGGGCTTCCACACCCGGGTGCTAGACTCCGCCGCCATCCATGCTGGAACGAATCGAACACGGCGCGATCCTCGAACTGCGGCTCGCGCGGCCCCCTGCAAACGCCCTGTCTCCCGGGATGATCGGGGCCCTGCGCGAGGCGCTGGAAGAACTCGGGGACGATGTGCGGGGCCTCGTTCTCTCGGGACGCGAGGGCATGTTCTCGGGCGGTCTGGACGTGCCCGAGTTCATGAAGATCGACCGCAGCGCGGTGCGGCAGGCCTGGGTCGACTTCTTTGCCGTCATGCAGATGTTGGCCGAGTCTCCCCGCCCTACAGCCTGCGCCATCACGGGCCACGCACCCGCCGGGGGATGCGTGCTCGCCGTCTTTTGCGATTGGCGCGTCATGGCCGAGGGCGAGTTCAGGATCGGACTCAACGAGGTTCAGGTAGGCCTGCCCGTACCGGACCCGATCTACGCGGCGATAGCCCACGTGGTCGGCTCGCGGCAGGCAGAGAGGATGTGCGCAACGGCCCAGCTCTTCGGAACGGAAGAAGCACTACGTATCGGCCTCGTCGATGAACTGTGCCCGATCGAAGAGGTCATTCCACGGGCGCTGGCCTGGATAGAAATGCTCGGGAAGCTTCCCCAGCAGGCTCTCAACCGGACGCGCGCTCTGGCGCGACGGTCCCTGGCGGAGCCCTTTGAACGACTGGATGAAGAGACCCTGGAACGCTTCGTGGACGAGTGGTTTGGCGACGAGACCCAGGGCGCGATGCAGGCACTCGTGGATCGCTTGGCCCAGAAGTCCGGCTAAAGGAACCGTCCCGTGCCCATCGTTTCCCTGGGACTGGATCTCATGCAGATTTCGCGCATGGAGCGCGTCCTCGAGTCTCGCGGCCAGCGCTTCCTCGATCGAATCTTCACACCAGAAGAGCAGGCATATTGCGAAAGGCGCTCGCTACGTCGAGCAACCCACTACGCCGGACGCTACGCCGTCAAGGAGGCGGTCATGAAGACTCTGGGGACCGGTTGGACGCGAGGGGTGCGCTGGGTCGACATCGAGGTCCGTAGAGCGCCGGGTCAGGCTCCAGAGGTCCACCTACACGGAGCCTGCGGAGAGATCGCCGACCGGCGCGGAATCGATCGTGTCCATATCACGATCACTCACGACGCGGACATGGCCGCCGCGGTCGCCGTAGGCGAGCGCGACTAGCTCGTGCTTGAACGGGCTATTCCCCGCCGCCTTGTAGGATGGGCAGGTCGATGTAGGAAGCTCGCTGTGCACCAC
This sequence comes from Planctomycetota bacterium, assembly GCA_002683825.1. Classification (GTDB taxonomy): domain Bacteria; phylum Planctomycetota; class UBA1135; order UBA1135. The sequence goes on along the minus strand of NYUD01000083.1, from coordinate 26,249 downwards.
GGTGAATCCGCATCGTGGAATCCGATGGCTGTGGGTTGGTCAACGCATTCTGATCGTCCGCCCCCGCGATGCTGACGCGCAGCCGGTTGCCCGCCTGAAAGAGATTCGAGACGGGAAAAAGGTCGAAGACGAGCTCCATCGGCCCTTCGGGGACGGCCAGCACGTCCTTTTCGAAGCAGCTGTGGTAGGGCAACCCCATGCGATCGTAGGGTGGTTCGCTCAGCCTCCGGTGGGTCGCGCGAAGGCATCCTTCGCTGACGTAGTGCGAGGTGCCGTCGGGTAGAACCTCTTCGAGGTACACGAAGAAGTCGGCGTCCGGAGCAACGACCGTAGTCCACAGATGCACGATCGGGTGGCCCGTGACTTCGAGGTCCTCCTCGAGCACAGGCGTCGTGTAGGTCAGACAGCCCGCATCGTTTGTCTCGAGAGTCTTGTAGCTCGGGTTTGCCCCCCCCTTGCCTACCGCGTTACTCCAGCGCGTGATCAGCCCGCTCGATAACGAATAGTCGATCGCCCCCTCATCCAGACCGGCGACGGACTCGGGTTCCCGGGACAGCAGACCATCGTTCTTGGAATCGATGGATCCCGAAGGGCCCGCATTGAAGAAGTAGGCCGCTCGCTCTTCGTCCGGAAGCGGCCATGTGTCGGTGGAGCACCATACGCCGTCTCCGGGACTGAACATCGTGTAGAAGTGGATCGCATCCTCCTCCATCACGCCGTTCTCGATGCCCTTCAGCCAGCGGTCGAACCAGCGCAGGGCTTCCGCGTTCCAGTCCACGCCGTTCGCGCGCGAATGGAACCAGGGCCCCATCACGATCTTTTGCGGATTATCGAGGCTTCCGAACATCGCGAAGCTGTCGCGACTGAACGGATCGAACCAGCCGCCTTGGTGGTAGATGGCGACTCCAGACTCTTCGATGGCCTCCACGTAGGAGATCGGGCTTTGGGAAACCCAGAGCGGACGGCCCTCGTACTCGCTGTCGCGGAAAGCGCTACTGCGCACGACGGGCTCGAAGTTGCGATTGCTCTCGTGATCTTGTTGAGCGCTCTTTTTGAGCTCAAAGCCATCGTCCCAGTCGACCGATGCGACCGCCGGACTGCGATCCAGATCGTGCGTGAGGGTCGTCCAGATCCCGACCAGATCGTCGCGGAAGATGCCACCACTCCAGGTGATCTCGTACAGGTCTGCCGGCGCGACCCAGGGAAAGAGCGCCTTGAGATGGGGTGGCTTGCGACTCGCCGCCATGTATTGCGTCCCCCCCAGGTACGAACCGCCGTACATTCCGATGTTGCCGTCACACCATTCCTGATCGGCGAACCACTCGACGATGTCGTACGCATCTCCCGTCTCGGTCTCGTTGAAGATGCCATCCCACGTACCGAACGACGCGCCGGCCCCGCGCACGTCGACCGCAGCCACGAGGTAGCCGTGGTTCAACATCGTGTTCAGCCAGGGATAGATGACGAGTTTGGTGGCGATAGCTCGACGGCCCGACTGGGCCGCACGGTGATAACGATCGTGTGTCCACACGAGCGGCAGCGGTTCCTCGGTGACTTCGCCACTGAGGCTCGGTCGGTAGAGGTCGCAGGCCAGCTCCACGCCATCCCGCATCTCGATGTAGAACGATTCCCGTAGGTAGCCGTCGAAGCGCGGCGCGCTGTAGCCCTCGTATTCGCCAAAGGAACTGACCTGCGTCCAGGCGGGGGACTGGCCCAGGGAAGACGCGGCGATCGGAAGCGCAGCCAGGAGTGTGTACGAATTCCGGAACATGGCTTTGATCAGAGAATCAGTCCGAGCTAAACATCCACGTTGGTCAGCGCTTCTCCCAACCCTCCAGCGCCCGGCAAGATGTACTGGTTCTCGTTCAATCCACTCTCTTCTGCGAGGTACGTTCCCGGAATCGTGTTCAACACGTGCTCCGGAGAAGCTCCGCGATCCAACCGCGCGGCCCACAGGTGCGCCTTTGGAAAGCGCTCCTTGATCGCCTGAACCCCCTCGGGTGTCACGATGAGGTTCGCCGAGACCACCGCAAGCGCTTCGGCTCCGTCGAACTCCTCGTACGCCTCCAGGACGGTCGCCACCGTGCTACCCGTTGCGCACATCGGATCCGGGATCACCAGAATCGAATCCTTGATCGAACCGCCGATCTTCGTTCCGTCCAGCTGCACACCGGTCACAACCCCATGCGCATCCACGGTCCGCGACGCGCAGAAGAAGTCGAGCCTCACGTTGCGACTCGGAAGCACTTCGCAGGCTGCTTCATAGCAGACCTGGCCCGGTACGACCCCGCCGCGCACGATCGAGCAGATGACCAGCCGTACGTCGTGGCGAAACCTGGGACCGACGTAGACTCCACGCGGATCGGCCGGTGCCATGCGTGTCGGCACGCACTCGGTCGTCGTGGGAAAGTGCTCGTTCAGAATCGCCTGAAAGAGGCGTTTGTAGCCGGTACGCACCAGTTGCGGCAGGGGCTCCCCGTCGCTGTCGGGGGAGCCTATGCGCGAGATCAGGGACAGGAGATAGGGCTCGTTCAGAAGATGAATGCGATCCCCGTAGCAATGTCCAAGGGACAGGGCATCTCCGTGTCTTGCCTGACTTCCGGAGCGTTCGCCGCGGGTCAAGGTGTCGCCTTCTTTCATAGGAGCTGCCTCGTTCTCGGGTTCTACTGGATCCCAGCGGAGCTTCCCGGTCTCATGCTCGAGTGACAGAAGAGGATACCCCGAAGTGCTCGAGGTGACCCGACGATACGCATGGATCCTGTGGATCCCCCTGTGGAGTCTGGCCTGCCGAACCCCGACCTCGTTCTCACAGCCGGGGCGTCCCGGGGCCGGGTCGAGCCGCTCCCCCTGGTCCGCGCCCGACCTCGAACGTGCGACCACCGTTCGCAACGGGCGAACGGGTGAGCTTCTCACCTTCACGGCCTTCCTCGATGAACTCGCCCAGGCGGACGCCGTGTTTCTGGGCGAAACGCACATCGACGAAACCACCCATCGGGTCGAGCTCGGGGTCTACGAGGGCCTCTGGACGCGGCGCCGCGGGCAGGTCGTACTGGGCCTCGAGATGTTCGAGCGCGATGTGCAGGGCGCTCTGGACGCCTATCTCACGGGGGAATCCTCCGAAGAAACATTCCTGGCACAGACGCGTCCGTGGCGTAACTACCCCACGGCCTACCGCCCGATGATCGAGCACGCGCGCCGCGAGGGGGGGGTCGTCATCGCCTCCAATTTCCCGCGTTCGCTGCGGGTGCGCGTGTCCCGCGAAGGCACGGGTGTGCTCGAGGACGCCGACGAAGAGCTCGTCCCCGATTTGTTTCTGGCCAACACGGTGGAGTACTGGAAGCGCGTCGACAATGCCGTCCGAGGCCACCTGGCCATGATGGGTTCGAACAACGATGACAAGAGACTCTACTCCACGCAATCGCTGTGGGACAACTCGATGGGCGATGCCTGCTCGAACGCGCTGGACGACCATCCGGGGCACCTCGTTCTGCATGTGAACGGCGGCTTTCACAGCGCCTACTGGGACGGAACGGTACGCCAGTTCCAGATGCGCAAACCCCGTGCGAGCGTGCGAACCGTCGCGATCGTGCCGACCCCCCATCCCGGCGTAGCCGACGTCTCCGAAGTCCCGGTCGCTGACTACGTGGTCTTCGCTGAAGATCGCGCCAGCGATGTCAACGAGGGCAAGTTCGCCGTGACGGTCTCCCGCTCCCTGGAGTATCGCCTGCACCTCCCGGAGAACGCTCAGAAGCCGCTGCCGCTTCTCATCTGGCTCTCCGACGATGGAATGACGGCGGAGGACGGCATGGATCTCTGGAAGAAGCGCCTCGGCGAAGAGGTCGCAATCGCCGCTGTCGAACCGCTCTACCCCCAAATTCAGGCGGATCTTGGCACGGGGGGACGTTGGTTTCAGGCGAACACCTTCGCTTCCGACATGGGTGCGTTACGCGACGGCGTCGAGCGCATCTGGGGCTTTCTGATGCGTCACTACCCTATCGACTCCAGGCGCATCTGCCTGGCCGGTGAGGGAACAGGGGCAACGGTCGCGGCCCTGGCTGCACTCATGACCGATCGAATGTCCGTCCATGCCGTGGCGCTGTCCCCGCGACACTTCGCCAAGGTCAAAGACATCCCCTTGCCCCTGGCCGAATACCGCGGTGCGGGAGAGAACCCGCCGAAGTTTCTCTCGGTCATCGCTCCCAGGGAAGATCACGACTGGTGGAAGTCCGAGCTTGACCAGTACAGCGCCATCGGCTTCGGCAACGCCCTCTCGCAAACGACGATGGACCCGTGGCAAGCGGAATACCAGCCCGAGCGCGCGCTGCGAGACGCGCTCGGGCTCGATGGACGACCGTATTCGGAACCCGACCGCCGGCTCTACTTTCTGATCGTTGGCGACTCCTCCCGCGAACGCTACTGGGCGCGCCTGGAAGCCCTGAACCGAGGCGCCATGGAGGAGACGGTCATCGCCGTCGTCGACACAAAGCCAGACGCCTCCGGTGCCCTACCCCTGTCGCTGGACATCCGCCCTGAGAACTTCGCCAAGGGCGAGGCGCTCCCCATGTGCCCCGGCCCGTTCGGTGGAACGACGGTCCTCGTGCTTCCAGCGCAAGTGGATGAGAGCGAGACCGCGGAATGGCTCGCGATCGAATCCGATGACCCCATCAAGAAACGCAGTCGTTTTCACCGCTTGCGTGTCGCAACCACGGGCGGCGAGCGCGATCTCAAGCAAGTTGTCGCCCAGCTGAAGAGCGAAGGGCGCAAGAACCTGCTGATCGTACCCGCAACATTCTGCGCCGATGCGATGACCATGCGTGCGCTGAGTCGTTCTCTCGATGACGTCGCGAACGAATTCACGATTCATTGGCGCCCCGGGTTGGGCGGACGCAACTGAGCGGCGACCCACCACGAAATGGCGGAACTCAGTCTCGCGCAGGCGACGCACTCCTTCGGCGGTCATCCCTTGCTCGACCGGGCAAGCCTGCACGTCGAGAGAGGGGAACGAATCGGCCTGTTGGGCCGCAACGGGTCCGGCAAATCGACGCTGCTGCAGATCTTCACCGGCGCCATCGTTCCGGATGAAGGCGAGGTCGCGTATCGCCAGGGACTACGCGTCGCAGGGCTCGAGCAGGAGGTACCTCGCTCGCTCCGCGGCACGGTGCTGGCGCAGCTTCAAGCGGCCTTGGAGGGGGAGCCGGTCGAAGATTGGCAGGTCGCCGAGTTCATCGAAAAAACCCTCCAGCACCTGAGCCTCGACCCGGCGAGCGACGTTGAACACCTGTCGGCCGGCTCCAAGCGTCGAGTGATGCTGGCGCGCGCGCTGGTGGTGCAACCCGATCTCTTGATCCTCGATGAGCCGACCAACCATCTCGACCTGCAAGCGATCCGTCGGCTGGAGGATCACCTCCTGCGGAGATCCGGCTCGCTGGTCTTCGTCACGCACGACCGCGCCTTCCTGATGAAGCTCGCGACGCGCATCGTCGCGCTCGACCGCGGCCGCCTGGCGAGCTATCCCGGCGACTACGGGAAGTACCGTGAGATGAAGGACGCGGAGCTCGTATCCGAAGAGATGCAGAATGTCGTCTTCGACAAGAAACTGGCGCAGGAGGAAGCCTGGCTGCGGCGCGGCATCAAGGCGCGACGCACGCGCAATCAGGGCCGCGTCCGAGCGCTCCGGGCCATGCGGGAGAAACGCGCGCAACGACGCGAGATCGTTGGACGCGTCAGCGCCAAGGTGCAAACGGCAGAGCGAACCGGGCAGATCGTGGCGCGCACGACAGATCTGACCCACTCTTTCGGCCAGGGGCCCCTGATCCGCGACCTGAGCCTGGAGATCCAGCGCGGCGACAGAATCGGGATCGTGGGCCCCAACGGCTGCGGCAAGACGACCTTGCTGCGAATCATCACGGGCGAGCTGGAGCCGGAAAAAGGCGGCCTGAAGCTCGGCACCAACCTCCGGGTCGCGCGCTTCGACCAGCTGCACTCCACGCTTGACCAAAACAAGTCGGTTCAAGAGAACATCTGCGACGAGGGCGACACCGTCACCGTTGCGGGAAAATCGCGGCACGTGATCGGGTACTTGCAAGACTTCCTCTTCACGACCGATCAAATCCGCGGCCCCGTCGACAGGCTGTCCGGCGGCGAACGCAATCGGCTGCAACTCGCTCGCATCCTCTCGCGTCCCTGCAACGTGCTGATCCTCGACGAGCCGACCAACGACCTCGACGTCGAAACCATGGAACTTCTCGAAGAGATCCTCATGGATTTCGATGGCACCTTGCTGGTCGTCAGCCACGATCGCGTCTTCCTCGACAACGTGGTCACGTCCACGCTCGTCTTCGAAGGCGAGGGGCGCGTGCGTGAGTTCGTCGGCGGCTACGAGGATTGGCAGCGGCACCGCACGGAAGAGCAAGCTCGCGCAAGAAAGCCCGCGGCGACCAGCGAGAAACCCAAGTATTCGGAGCGGCCGCGGCGCCTCAGTTTCAAGGAGCAAGAGGAGCTGGAGGCTCTACCCGGCGAGATCGAACGGCTCGAGGAGGAAAGGGGCGCGCTCGAAGAAAAGATGGTCGACCCGGCGTTCTACAAGGGAGAGGAAAGCGAGATCGCTGCCGCGGTCGCTCGTCTGGAGGAGATCCGCTTGAGCCTGGAATGGTCCTTCGAGCGTTGGGAGCAGCTGGAAGCGATCGCGGAGGCGCAGCGCTAGCGCTCTTCCGGCGGCTCTTCCTTGAGAATCCACATGTGCGGGTCGATGCTCACGTCATCACCACGGCCGACCTCCAGCTCGCCTTTTCCACCGCTCATCTCGACGCGCACGAGCGCATCGCCGACACGCACCTCGACGGGCATGGGGAACGGCAGATCCCCGGGCACGTCCCAGGAGAGGATGAGCCTCTTGCCCCTCCGCTTCTGTTCCAGCCGCGGCAGCTTGGGTTGGCGCAGATAGACCTCGAAAAACCATCCGAGATCCTCACCCGAGACCTCCTCGGCGATTTGCTTGATCTCGTCGGTCGTCGCAAAGCGGCAAGCACTGCCGTCGGTGAGATTCTCCTTGGCAGGATCGGGATAGGCCATGCGGCGCAGCGCCTTGAAGAAAATCTCGTCGCCCAGCTTCCAGCGCAGCGAGTGCAGGATCCAGGACCCCTTGTTGTAGATGTCGCTACCAGGGGAATCGGGGCGATCGCCGAAATACATGTCGCGCGTTCCACGCTCGTCCCGTGGAGCGACCGTGCCGCGATTGGCAATTCCGCCTCGCTTCTCTCCCATTTCGCGGAAGTAACCCTCGGAGCCGCCGAGCTCCTCGCAATAAAGGGCCTGGGCATAGGTCGCGAATCCCTCGTGGATCCAGAAGTCGTTCCAGTTCTTGGCGGTGACGAGATTGGCCCACCACTCGTGCGCCATCTCGTGGTTGTGCAGGAAATCGAAGCCGTGCTCGCTACCCCACGGATTGCCCTCATAGTTGTTGCCGTAGGCGATGATCGACTGGTGCTCCATCCCCAGGTGCGGCGTCTCCGCCACGCCGTACTTGTCACCACGGAAAGGGTAGGGCCCGAAGGTCTCTTCGAAAAAACGTACCTGCCTGACGATGTCCTTGAAGAGCTCTTTGCCCTTCTCGTAGTTCTCGGGCAAGACCCAGAAGGTAATCGGGAATGTATCGCCGGCCGTCGAGGTGTAGTCCGTCGAGATCGTCTTGTACGGAGCGATGTTCAGCGCGACACCATAAGCGTTGATCGCAGTGGTGACCTCCCAGTGGAAGGTCGTCCACTTCTTCTCGGGCGACCAGGTGTCGACCAGGCGTCCGTTGCTGGCGCATGTAAGACCTTCAGGGACCGTGACGAGGATGTCCATCCCTTCCGGTTCGTCGTCAGGCTGGTCCTTGCAGGGCCACCAGAGGTCCGCACCCTGCATCTGGTTGGCGGTGGCGATCCAGGGCTCGCCGCTTCGGGTCTCGGCCCAGACAAAACCACCATCCCAGGGGGGTCGGGGAGCTACGCGAGGCTTGCCGCCGTAGTTGACGATCACACGAAAGCTCGATCCGACGGCGACGAAATCGTCAGGCACGCGGATGAAAATTTCACTCTCCCTGTGACGGAACCGGGCTCGTTCTCCGTCCCCGCCGGAGCCGCCTTCGGACCGGGTTTCCGTATCGATAGAAACGCTCTTCACGTCGAGGCGGTGATCCAGGTCCAGAATGAGCGAGTCGGTTTCGGCCAGTAGCTTTGCGCGCATCTCGAGCCGCCCCTCGATCGATTTGCGCTCGGGATCGACACGCACGGCCAGACGATAGTACTCGACGTCGAAGGCCGCCTGCTCGGGAGGCATCGGGCGACCGGAGTTCAATTCGTCGTCGGATTGGGCGGAAGAGGCGAGTACCGCACACGCCAGAAGAACGATTTGAATCATGGTCGGGCTTCCTCGAAACGGGGATGCTACCAGAGAAGCACCCATCCCTCCGCTATCCTCTCCACCCATGAATCGCGCGGAGAAAGCTCGGAAGATCCAGACGGTCCTGGACAAACTCTATCCGTACACGGAGATCCCACTCGCCCACCACGATCCGTTCACGCTCCTCGTCGCCGTGGCCCTCTCGGCACAGACCACGGATAAGAAAGTAAACCAGGTGACGCCCCGGCTGTTCGCGCGGGCGGACACGCCCGCAAAATTGGCCGCCCTCGATCCGGACGAGGTGCGCGACATCATCCGCGAAGTCGGTCTGGCGCCCACGAAATCGAAGGCCCTCGTGGGGCTCTCGAAGAGACTGGTCGAAGAGCACGACGGGCAGGTGCCCCGAACCTTCGAAGAGCTCGAGACATTGCCCGGCGTCGGACACAAGACCGCCGGTGTGGTTCGTATTCAAGCCTTCGGGCTCCCGGCCTTCCCGGTCGATACGCACATTCACCGGCTCGCCGCACGCTGGGGACTCTCGTCCGGAAAGAACGTTCAGCACACGGAACGCGACCTGAAACGCCTTTTCCACGCGGACAACTGGGCCAGGCTCCACCTGCAGATCATCTATTTCGGCCGCGAACACTGCCCGGCCGTCGGGCACGACCTGGCGAGCTGTCCGATCTGTTCCTTTGCCGCGTCCAAGAAGCGCATGGTGGCTGAAGGAAAGCGCCGGAGAAAAGCATGAGCGAACGTGAGATCGAACAGACGATCGAAGCGGCGTATGCAGCGCTGGCAGCGGGCGAACCGGTCGAGGCATTGCGGATCTCCGACGCGATACCCGGGGACCATGCGGAGCGATACATCCTGCGGGCGGAAGGCTGGATCGACCTGGCTCTCGAGGACAAAGCGGAACAGGAGATCGCCGAGGCCGCCGATCTACTGGGAAAGGATGATGGAGAAGTGCGCTACATGCGCGGACGCCTGCGGGTCCTGCAATGGCGCACGGCGGAGGCGCGATCCGATCTGGAGGGCCTGCAGCCCGAGGAATACGGAGCCCCGCTGCTTGCCTTGCGCGCCCTGATCGAGGAGATCGAAGGTGGATTCGAACGCGCCGATGAACTGTATGCGGAAGCAGCCGAACTCGAACCAGAGCTCGCGTGCCTCCCTCCACGACTTTCCGCAGATGCCTTCGAGGAACGTGTCGCACAGGCAGCGGCGGACCTGCCCTCTCCCTTCCGCGAAGCCTTTGAACGCACGGCCGTCATTATCGATCCGATGCCGACCAGGGAACTCCTCGACGTGGCAAACACGGGACATCCCCCGCATACGCTGGGCGTCTTCGTGGGTGCGCCGCTGACTGACGGCGAGCCCGTACCGGGCGAGCTGCCCCCCACGATCTTCCTGTTCCAGCGCAATCTTGAACGCTACGCCGAGGACGAGGTTCGGCTCATCGAGGAGATCCGCACCACGCTGTACCATGAACTCGGGCACGCACTGGGCTTCGACGAGGACGGGGTCGAAGGCCTGGGGCTTGCGTAGCGGTCATCGCCCATATTCGCTACCCTGCGCTCGTGGATGCCAAGACCTTCGAACGCCTCGCCGACCGCTGCCTTGAAGCGGTGGCCGACTGGCTGGAAGACTTCGACCCCGACGAACTCGATTACTCGACGACCGACGGCGTCGTCGTCCTCGAATTCGAGGACGGCGTTCGCTTTGTCCTGAACCGCCAGGCCGGTTCCAGCCAGATGTGGTTTGCCGCCGGCGCGCGCGCGTGGCACTACGACTGGGATACGGAGAACGAGCGCTGGTTGGATGACCGCGACAGTCACGAGCTCTTCTCGAACGTCAAGCGGTCCGTGACGGACAAGCTGGGGCGCGAAGTCTCCGCGCCCGGCTTCAATTCCAGCTGACGTCGGGCGGTTGCTCCTCGAGACCGTGGGCATCGGCAGCCACCGAGCGCACGACCTGGCGCCAGGAGGCCACGCCGTCCTCGCCGAAGATGGCGTCCATCGCCGGCGGCGCGGGCAGCCAGGAACCCGAGGTCAATTCGCCCTCGAGCTGGCCGCCACCCCAGCCGGAATAGCCCAGGAAGATGCGCACGGACCGCAGCGCCTTTTCGCGATCCTCGGCGAGAAACCGTCCGATATCGTCGAGATCGCCGCCCAGCCAGATGCGTCCGTCGATGGACATACCACCGGAGACTCGATCGGGAGCGATGTGCACGAACTGCAAACGCGTGTGGTCCACGGGCCCTCCCAGGTAGACAGGAAAGTCACTCTCCTTGAGACGCTCGTTCTCACCCAGAAGTTCGCCGAGCGAGAACTCGCTCCGCCGGTTGGTCACCAACCCGTACGCACCCTCGTCCGTGTGATCACAGATCAAGATCACGCTGTGCATGAAATTGGGATCCATGAGATCGGGCCAGGCGGCCAGCAAGGTCCCGGCTTGCACTCGAAGGTCCTTCTTCATCGCCGCTCAGAGACTAACTTGCCCGCCTAGAACCCGCCACCATCGAGCTCGACCGTAAAGACGCATTCCAGATGGGGCGTATGGGGAAAGAGATCGATGGGCTGAATCGACGCCACGTAATAGGCACCCTCTCCGAGCAGGGTCAGATCGCGAACGGCGGAGCGTGGATTGCAGGAAACATAGACGATGCGCCTGGGTCTCAATTCCGTCAGGGCACGAACGACCTTCGGAGGCAAACCCGCGCGTGGCGGATCGACGATGCACAGGCTCGGCGCGGGAAGCTTGCGTTCGTTCAACGACTGAGGCGTGAGAACCTTCGCAATATCTCCGGCGATGAAAACAGCGTTGTCGATCCCGTTGTTGCGGGCGTTTTCACGCGCGTCCTCGACAGCACTTTCGACCAATTCAAAGCCATAGACCGGCGAGGAAGCAGCGCGACGCATGGCGGCGACACTCAGAGCCCACGGGCCACACCCGCAGCAAAGGTCGTAGACGACCTCATCCTCTTCCACCCCGGCCGCGGCGACAACCTGCTTGCAAAGCAACTCGGCTTGCAAGCTGTTGGTCTGAAAAAACGTGTCCGTCGAGATTCGATAATCGAGGCCGCCGAGCTTCTCCGTGATGAAGCCCTCTCCCTTGAGGAGACGCTCCTCGCCGCCGCTCGCCACCATCGCGGAACCCGGCTTGATGCGCTGGACGCAGGAGGTGATCTCGGGATGGGTATCGAGCAGCTTCGACAGGTAGGGATCGACGACGGAGCGCTCTTCTTCGGTCGTGAAGAGCGCCGCCAGGATCTCTCCGGAGGCGAAGGAACGCCGCAGGAGCAGATGGCGCAGGAGTCCATCGTGGGCGTGGACGTCCCAGCCGGAAAGCCCCGCTTCGAGCGCAAGCTCGCGCGCCGTGTTCAGAATCGGCGTGGCCTCCTTGAAGGCGATGTCGCAGCTTTGGACGTCGAGCACCTTGTCGTATCGCCCCGGCACATGCAGGCCGAGGGCGAAGTCCGACGCGACGCCCTCCGGCTCGGATGTCTCGATCCAACGGCGATTGCCGAAGGTGAAATCCATCTTGTTGCGGTAGTGCCAGGGTTCGCTGCAGCCGAGGGTGGGTGCCATCTCGAGCCCCGGCCGGAGAGCCGTGATCGGCTCGAGCAAGCGTTCGAGCGAGCGCTCCAAACCCGCGAGCTGCGTCCTGTAAAGCACGTTTTGAAAACTGCATCCGCCGCAGCTTCCGAAGTGCCGGCAACGCGCATCGACGGAGTTCTCTCCGGGTTGGAGGACCTCTTCGATCGCCGCCTCGATCTCGGACCGCCGCCGCCGGTGCACCCGCACCCGCACGTGGGATCCGGGAACCCCGCCCCGAGTGCGAACCGTACGACCTTCGAATTGACCAAAGGCGCGTCCCTTGTCGTCGATGTCCTCGAGCAGGAGGTCGATCGATTCCCCTTTGCGGGGAGCGCGCACGTTCAAGATTGGCTCCCTGTTTCTGCGCGGCGCGCCACATGGAAGGGCTTCGGTTTGAAACCTTCGTCCGCCGGCGGACAGTACGTCCCCTCGTTCTGAGGCAAAGGGACCCCGGCGGAAACCAGTGCGGTATAGGTCGCCAAGCAAACCACATTGGCGAGATTCAAACTGCGGACCCCTTGGCGAATGGGAACGTACACACGTTGCTGATCGCGCCCCTCGAGTAGGGCTTGCGGCAAGCCCTGGGTTTCGCTGCCGAAGCAAAGGAGATCGTCCGGGGCGAACTTCGTTTCGAACAAGGACCGCCCTCCGCGCGCGCTGAAGAGCTTTAGACGATCGTCCAGCGCTCGCGAAGAAGAAGCGCGCAAGACATCGCAGGCACTCTCCCAATCGGAGTGGACGAACAGATCGACCTGGGACCAGTAATCCAAACCGGCACGTTTGAGGTAACGGTCGGCCAGCGAAAAGCCCAGGGGCTCGACCAGGTGCAAACTCAGCCCGGTGGCGGCAGCGAGACGGGCCGCACAACCGCTGTTGTGCGGGATCTCGGGGTGAATCAGACAGATCTCCATCGTCGCAACGTAGCGGGAGCGGAGGTCCCATGGGGAGGTGCAGGGGGTGAGAAAAGGGCACAAAAGCGCAAACCCACCCACGCCCGGGCGAGTTCACGGGGCTCACTTTCCCCGAACGGGTGGGTGGAGGTTTGGGATGGTGCGCGCGCGGATGAACCCAAAACCGCCCCTAGCCCCCCTGAGGGCCACCGGGGAAGGATTCGGTCCGGATCGGCTATCCAGCAACCCATGATTTTCGGTATTTGTTAGGGCGCCATGGCCGCCCCCCTCCCCCCCCACCGCGATCGTGATCTCCCCGTGGGGACGCGACGCATTCTGCACCTCGACGTCGACGCCTTTCTCGCTTCCGTCGAGCAGGCCCTCCACCCCCAGCTCGCCGGCAAACCCGTGGTCGTCGGCGGCTCGCCCCGTTCGCGCAACCTCGTGATGTCTTGCTCCTACGAAGCTCGACGCTTCGGCATTCGCCCGGGGCTTCTCTTGAGGGACGCGCAGCGCCGTTGTCCGCGGGCCATCTTCCGCGACGGCGACTCCCAGGCCGCCAATCGCCTGCGCGAGGAAATCACTCGCATCCTGCTCGCCTTCACCCCCCGCGTCGAGGTCGCATCGATCGACGACTTCTTCCTCGACCTGAGTGGCACACAAAGGCTCCACGGCGCGGCCTTCGGCACCGCCCTCCACATCCAAAAGCTCGTCCGCGAACACTGCTCCCTCCCCCTGACGATCGGCGTGGGGACCAACCGCATCACGGCCCGCCTGGCCGGCAAACTGGGCAAGCCCGGCGGTGTCGCAGAGATCCTTCCCGGCTACGAACGCACCTTCCTCGCCTCGCTTCCGGTCGACCACCTCCCCGGTGTCGGACACTCCATCGGCGCTCGACTCGAACGCTTCTCCATCCGCACCGTCGGTGAACTCGCGCTCATCCCACGTGAAATCCTCTTCGCCAGCTTCGGCCGCAACGGGCTCGCTCTCCACGAACGCGCCCAGGGCAAAGACGAGAGCCCCATCGAAGCCACCCACTTCGAAGACGAACACGGCCGCCTCCATGCACGCCCCCCCCGATCCCTCCAGCGCGAAACCACCTTCGAACCCGAAGAGGGTCGCCGCATAATCATCGAAGCGATGCTCTCCTACCTCGTCGAACGAGCCGCCCACCGCCTACGCCAACTAAACCTCGCCGCCCGCACCCTGGAGGTTCGCATCCGCTGGGTCGACACCCGCCCCCGCCCCCAACGCTCCGCTCCCCACAAGGAACCCTTCATCGCCGAACGCCGCCGCACCCTCTCCAGCCCCACCGACGCCACCGACGAGATCTGGCGCCGATCCCTCCGTCTCTATCGCGACCTCCCGCGCAAACGCGCCCTCGTCAAGCGCATCACTCTCCGCCTCTCCAACCTCACCTGCACCGAAGGCTGGCAAGGGCGCCTGTTCGACGAAGCCCGGGAGCAAAACCCCGACACCGGAACTTCGCGCCCCGACCGCCAACGCCGACTGGACTCGGCCCTGGATCAACTCCGGAAACGCCACGGTTTCGGCCGCATCCTGCGCGGAACGAGTACGCCGCTGGAGAAGACGCATCCGCTGGGGCCGGATGGATACCGGCTACGAACCCCTTCATTGAATCAGTGAGGGGGGGCATTCCCGGATCCCGCGAGCGGTTCTTGTTCGTCGCGCGCCCGGAGGAGGACACCCCCGACTTCCCATTTGGTTAGGCTTTTGTTAGGGTCTCTCCCCGGGGGGAAAACGCGATGTACGCTCCCCTACGGACCCATAGCTGGCACTCCCTCCTCACGGGCATCGACCCACCGGAAGGGCTTCTCGCCCGGGCGGCTCGGCTCGGGCTTTCTTCCCTCGCCCTGACCGACGTCGACACGCTCGCGAGCACCGTCGAGTTTCTCAAGGCGGCGGAGCACCCGGGAGCCCCGCGCCCGATCCTGGGGGCGGAGATCTCGGATCCCTCCGGGCAGCCCGGACGGGTCATCGCCCTGGTTCGCGATGCCGCGGGGTACGCCAACCTCTGCAAACTCACATCGGCGAGGCAGCTCGGGGACGACCCCGGGGCGCTCGATCCCGTTCTGGAACCGGAACATTTCGATCTCGTCGAAGCGGTTCTCCGGTTTCGGACGGGACTGATCTTCCTCGTCGACCACCCGCGCCTCGTGATCGCGCTCTCCGAGCGACTCGATCGCGAGCAACTGTTTCTCGCAATCTCTCCGGCGAGCCTCTCGAAGAAAAGAGGGACGACGGAGCGGGTCGGTGTCATCGAAGCGCCCAAAGTGCCCCCACCGGGCCGCGCGGTTCCCATCGCTGCACTCATCGAATGCGCGCAAGAGAGCGGACTCGCGACGCTGGCGGTTCCCGACGTCTACTGGGCGCGGCGCGGAGGGTTCGAGCACCACCGCATGCGCACGGCGATCAAACACAACGCTTTGCGCTGCGATTTGCCCTCGAACTGGTTGGCCGAACGGCCCGCCCATCTCATGGCGCCGGAGGAATTGGGCGCGTTTTATGCCCCTCTTCCCGACTGTCCCGGTCCCCTCGCTCCGGGGAAGGGGTCGATCCCCGGCGCGCTCTCCCGCACGCTCGAAGTTGCAGAGCAGTGTCACTTCCTACCTGCGCTCGGCGAGGTCCTGTTTCCCGAAGTCGAACTCGGGGAAAGCGAAACGGCTTACTCACGACTCTGCCTGCTCGCTTTCGATGGAGCGCAAAAACGCTTCATTCCCCTGCGGCCGGAAGTCGTTCGACGGTTGGACTTCGAACTCTCCACCATCGACGGGTTGGGCTTCGCACCCTACTTTCTCCTGGTCAAACGCATCGCCGACTTTGCGTGCTCGAAGAACATTCCCTGCGTGGGACGCGGTTCCGCCGCGGACAGCTTGGTCGCCTACTGCCTGAAACTGACGGACGCGGACCCCCTACGCTATCGGCTTCCCTTCGAGCGCTTCCTCAACCCCGCGCGCAAGGATCGGCCCGACATCGACCTGGATTTTTGCTGGCGCCGGCGGGACGAGGTCATCGAGCACGTATGGGAGGCCTTCGGCCCTGAACGCACGGCGATGATCGCGACCTGGAACCGATTCGGACTACGTTCCGCCTTTCGCGAAGCCGCCCTGGCGGAGGGCTTGCCACCGGTCGAGGTCAACCGCTGGTCGCGCCGCTTACCCTTCGGGATCGGCAGCCAGGCGGATTCATTCGACGGAACAGCCGGCAGCGAGGACGAGGCAGCGGCGGAAGAGGAAATGCCGCCTGCGCACAATCCCATCGCGCGCGCCTTCGCCGCCACGCCGGAGTGTCGTGACTTTCCCGTCGACGATCCGCGCTACGGCTTTGTCCTGGACGTTGCAGCAGCGTTGCTCGACGCGCCGCGGCACCTGGGCTTGCACCCGGGAGGAGTCGTCGTCTCCCCCGGTCCGATCACAAATGTCCTTGCCTGCCAACACGCCGCGAAAGGCGTGTTGATGACGCAGATCGAAAAAGACGGGGTCGAAGCGCTGGGCCTGGTCAAGATGGATCTGCTCGGCAACCGCGCGCTGACGGTGATCGACGATTGTCTGAGATCCCTGGGCGACCGGGCTCCTGACCTCGAACACATCGCGGAGGACGACTCGAAGACAAAAGATCTGCTGGTCCGCGGGCGCACCCTGGGGTGTTTCCAGGTCGAGTCACCGGGGATGCGCAGCCTTCTCCAGCAAACCGCGGCACGAACGATGGACGACGTGATTCAGGCTGTCGCCTTGATCCGACCGGGGCCGTCGGGAGCCGGAATGAAGGACGCCTACGTGCGCCGCTCCCGCGGACTCGAATCGCCGCGCGCACCCCATCCACGCCTGGAAGAGTTGCTCTTTGAAACCCACGGAATCCTGCTTTACCAGGAGGACGTGATGCAGTCCGTCGTTCTCATCGCCGGCTTCGATCTCGCCGGCGCCGATCAACTCCGGTGCGCGCTGTCGAAACGCCGCTCGAACGAGCTCGAAAAACTGCGCAAGCGCTACTTCCATGGCTGCGAACAAAACGGCATCGCGCGCAAGGACGCAGATCACCTCTGGAAACTGGTGTCCAACTTCTCCTCCTTCGGCTTTTGCAAAGCCCACGCGGTGACCTACGGGCGCATTTCTTACCGCACCATCTACCTGAAAGCACACCACCCCGCCGCATTTCTTGTCGCTTTCCTCAACAGCGACACCGGCTACTATGAAACCCGCGTCTACATCGAGGAAGCCCGGCGCCTGGGCATCGCCATCCTGCCCCCCGACGTCAACCGCAGCGCCGGAGAATTCTCACTCGAAGAGGGCGCGATCCGTGTCGGACTGGAGCGCGTGCGCGGGCTCACCGAAAACACGTCTGCATCGATTTTTAGAGCGCGAGAGCTCGACGGCCCTTTCCTGTCACTCCCCGATTTCCTGGCCCGTACCCAGGCGCGCGTCGACGAAACCGAACGACTCATCCTTTCCGGCGTCTTCGATGCCTTCGATCGCACGCGACCGGAGATGCTTTGGCGCCTGCACCTGCTGACCACCCCGAAGCGTCGTCCACCGTCCGACCTCGAGCGCTTCGCACCTCTGGATCGGGGCCTGCTCGACGCGTGCAAGACGACTCCCGATCAACGCGCCCGAGAAAGCACCGGCGGTTGGTCCCAGGGAGGGCTAGGTGTCTCCGGCATCGACCTTGCCGGGGGCGAAAGCGCGACCCTGTTTCCCGATCCACCGACGCCGTCTCTCGCCTTGCCACCGCGCCCGGAACTGGATCCCGAACACCGCGGCCGACTCGAGCTTGAACTCCTGGGGCTGACGACGGCCCTTCACCCGACGGAACTCTTCCCCTGCACCGGCAAAGAACGGGCGCGCGGAGCTCCGCCTCCCGTTCCCTGCGGAGAGATCGACCGCCACCGCGAGAAACACATTTCCGTCTGCGGGTGGCTGGCCGCATCGCGCCGCGTGCGCACAAACGATGGGCGCTGGATGCGCTTCCTGACGCTGGAAGACCCAAGCGGGATCACAGAGGTGGTGTGCTTTCCCGACATCTACGAACGTGACGGGCACCGACTGAGTGCGGGAAGCGGCGGAAAAGGAGGGCCCTTCCTGATCTCAGGTCGCGTCGAGGACCGGATGGGGTCCTTTGCGGTGCATGCGGAGCGGATCTGGTGAGCGACGAGGACTTCAGCGGTCCTGATAGCGCAAGCTCACGTTCTCGCGCCCCATGTCCCGCAATCTCTCCGTGGACTTCTTCAGCCCCAGGTGATGGGCCTTCGAAACCACGCTCTTCACCGAACGCCCCAGGTTCTGGGCGATCTCGAGGTTCGACCGAGTCGGATACTCCCGCTTCAGGAGATCGAGCTCTTCCGACGACCAGCGCGGCATCTTCGTCGCCGCCTCGCCCCGCAGCTTCCGCAGGAAAGCCTTGTCCTTGGCCAGCGCATGCTTCAGGGCGAAGGCGCGAATTTCCTCTTCCGTGCGACCGAAGATACGGGAGAGATCCTCGTCCGTGCGGGTGCCGAAGATGCGCTTGAACTCGGCGATTTCGTCACGCACCCAGGCCCCGCCCCGCTTGATGCGACCGAGCTCGACGATTCGCTCGATGACCTCGTCCCGACCGCGGCCCAGGATCCGGGCGATGACCTCCGGCGTGGTGGCGCCGAGATACTTCTTGAGCTCGACCGCCTCCTGAGCGGTCCAGGGCGAGTTCTTGTTCCCGACCGGATAGAGCTTTTCCGCCATGCGCCGCACGCTGGCCACAGGGCGATTGAGCTCCCGTGCGATCGATGCATCGTCGCGCAAACCATAGAGCTGGCGCAAGCGGGCTTGCTCCGCCTGCGACCAACGTCCGCGCCTGGGAGCGGTCGACCGGTTCTTTCTGCCGTCTATCTGCACTCGTCTCCCCCCCGGTTTCTCCTCCTCCAAAAGGACGAATGTCTCCCTCCCTGGACGGCGCCATCCCCGAGGACAAAAGTCCAGGGGCGGGAGTGAGCTACTCGGACCGCATTATAGCCCCCGCGCGTCCATGGGGGTAGGGGGCTCGTACCCCATGTTCTAGATCCATTTTTTGGACTCTTCACGATCGGACATCTCAACGGGTCTCATCCGCTCCGTACAGACTATTGCGAATTCGGTCAAAAGCTCGATGAACAGGGGCCGAATTCGACGCAGAGAGGATCTCCTCGGCGAAGGCCCGGGCGGCCGCCTGAGTCGTCCGACGGACCGCATACTTGATCTCGGGAATGAACTGGGGCGCCACGCTGATCGAGTCGTAGCCCAGTCCCAGGAGAAGAATGGCCAGGACGGGATCGCTCGCCATGTCCCCGCAGACCGAAGCCGGCTTGTTGCAGCGCTTCGCCGCTCGAGCGATCTGGTCGAGTGCGCGGAAGATCGCGGGGTTGAGAGGGTCGTACAGATCGGAGACCCAGGGGTTGTCCCGGTCGACGGCCAGGAGGTACTGCACCAGGTCGTTGGTTCCGACGCTGACGAAGTCGACCGCTTCGAGAATGCGGTCGATCTCGAGCAGAGCCGAGGGAACCTCGATCATCGCCCCCACGGGAAGATTCTCGACCACCGGGTAGCCCTGACCGGCGAGCTCGTTGCGCACCTCCTGGAAGATTTCGTGCAACTCGGCGATCTCGTCCAGCGAGGTGACCATCGGAATGAGAACACGCAGGTCACCGAAGACGCTCGTGCGAAGGAGCGCGCGCAGTTGCACCCGCAGGAGATCGCGCCATTGCAGGGTGATCCGAATCCCCCGCCAACCCAGCGCCGGATTCGTTTCCGCCGGTGTCTTGAAGTAGGGAAGCGGCTTGTCACCCCCGATGTCAAGAAGTCGCAATGTGGTCGGCATGCCCTCGAGATGCTCCAGGACGCGGCGGTAGAGTCGATGCTGCTCCTCCTCGGAGGGGAAGGAATTGCGTTCCAGGTAGAGAAATTCGGTGCGCAGCAAGCCGATCCCGTCGACGTGCTCGTTCTCGAACGTTTCGAGATCGCGCACGCTCTCGATGTTGACCAACAGCATCAACTCGAATCCGTCCGGCGTTCGCGCGCGACTTGCAGCCTCCTGACGCAGCGCGTCGCGCCGCCCCTCGATCGAGGTCTTGCGCGCCAGGAGCTCTTCCACCTGCCCATCGCTGGGCGAAAGCTGAACGAACCCGCGGTCGGCATCCACAGCCACTTGCATGCCCTGTTCGAGGCGAGCCAGCAGATTGGAAGCACCCACGAGACACGGGATCCCAAACGATCGTGCCAGGACCGCCCCGTGGGAGAACCGCCCCCCCTTCTCCGCGACAACCGCAGCCAAACGGCCACGTTCGACAAACGTCATCACGGCCGGGGTCAGCTGGGCAGCTGCAAGGATGACCTGGCCGTCCGTCTGCAGGACCTCGGCCCGGTCCTGCTCGAGAAGCACGTCCAGCACGAAATACCAGGGATCGCTGACGTCGGAGGCATAGGCCCGCACGCTGTTGCCCTCGAGCTTGCCCATCGTCTGCTCGAAACGATCGATCAGCATCTTGACCGCCGCTTCGGCGTTGATTCGATGCTCGGAGATCGCCTCCTCGACCTGCCGCATGGCGCTCGGATCCTGGAGAATCGCCCGGTGGACCACGAAGATCTCCGCGTCCTTCGCTCCCGCACTGGAAAGGACTTTCTTACGGCGCTCGTCCAACCGGTCAGCAGCAACGTTCAAGGCGGTCGCTAGCCTCCCGATCTCGATCGCAACCTCGTCGCGCCCCACCGTCCAGGTCGGTATGTCGGAGGGGCCCGCGTAGACGATATGAACCGGGCCCAGGGCCAATCCGGGGGAAACCCCGGTACCGTTGATGCTGCCTTTCTGCATGGAAGGAGTTGCCCACCCTGGACGGGGAGGGCTCAAGACCATAGCGCGCCGGAGGGTAGGGAAGGAATGGCCTCAAGACGAATCCCATCCCAGCCCGAGGAAAGAAAAAGCCGATCCAGGTCGGGAGCCGCGGGGGCTGGCAACGAGCGCTCGGACCGGACGCAAGGACCTCTTTTGTTGGAACGCGGTCCAGGATTCCGAGGAGAAGAACGAGGACCCAATGGAAGCTCTGAAACCCCTCAACACTCCGCCCACCCTCGCGACGTCGCCCGAAGAAGCACTCGACACGTTGGATGCTGCACCGCATCTGTCCCGATCTGCATCCCAGGGCAACATAGAATCCAACGCGCTGTTCGTCACGGGAGGAGTGATCGCTGTCTTCGGACTCGCCCTGGCGGCCGCTCCGGAATACTCCTGGCATCTCACGAAGATCGCTCAAGCTCTCGCCACAGCTGGCGTAGAAAGTGGTACTCTGATCGTCGGCGGTTTGGTCCTTTTCGGTGTCGGACTTCTCGCGCGCCAGCGCACATCCGTTGCGATTGCCACGGCGCATCAGGGACACGAGGAGGATCACTGTGATTTCCGCCTCGTGGCTGACCAGCTCATCACCAAGCTCACACAGCTGAGCACCTCGTCTCTACAAGTCGCAGAGGACGTCACGTCCGTTGCCGAGGTGCAGCAGGGTTTCTTTCACAAACTCGACGGCAAGGATGGCCTAGACCAGGAACATCGCAGCGCCTTGTTTCGTTTGGCTTCCAGCCTGGACAAGCTCACCGCCCATTTTGACGAGCGCATTCATGCGCTCGATCTGCAGTTCCGAGGTGGGCTCGATGGCGTCATCCAAGTCGTCAATCAAACACGTCAACTCCTGGAAGCTCGTATCGACGCTTCCACTTCACAAGCAAGCTCGAAGATGTCCCCCGACTTTCCCCCTCGCACACCCGACGATGATCTGCACGTTCTAGTTGACCTGGAAAGTCCCGCGCCTGGCATCTCCCAGGCCGCCGGCTCCGGTGATACCGCTGACTTCTTCGGCACGACGCTCGACCGACTCGATGAAATGGTCGGCGGCCTGGATGACCCCAGGCCTCCCGGCCCGCTTCCCGGCGACCAGAATTAAAGGGACTTCGTCCCGTATCGACGGGGCGGTCCGGGCCAGGCGGAACGACGTCTTCGCGTGGAGCAAAGTTCGTCGTACGTCACTGCCAGCCACAAGGTCGCGGCGGGAACACACTGAAAGAGAACGCGTGCTGCTGCGGACCTGAGATGCCTGTCCAGTTCGCGCCCGGTGCCCAGGAACACCACGAACACGCCCAGCATGAATCCGATGAGGGCGAGGGCCGGAACGCCGAGGGGACTCTGCCACACGAACTTGGGCGCGATGACGACGATCAGGAGAAAGGCCAGCAGCACATACCCCGAATGCGAGGGCCGAAGCAGGAGGTTGTTCCAGAAGTAGGAGGCGACCAAGGGCAAGCGTTCTCCTCCTTTTTCGCCCAGGGCTTCAAAGATTCCCATTCCGGTCGGCGCGCCTTCTCCGGTGAGGACGTCGCTTCGGTAGCCGAAATGGGCGTTGAACGCCGAGTTCAGTGCGATGATGAGGAGCGGCGCGAGAAGGGCGAGGTAGGCAGCCCGCGGTCGTAGTGCGTCTTTCAAAGCGTCCCTGTGGCGAAGGAGGTGAAGCTGCGCCAGCGCGAGGGCTCCGAGGCCACAGAGGAGGACCAGCATGCCTTCGTTCTTGGACCACAGACACAGACAGGCGCCCAACAGGGACAAACGCCACCAGGCGGATTCGCCGGAGGCTGCCCGGTGACGGAAGTAGCCGTCGAGAAGAACGAGCGCGCCAAGTCCGACCAGCACGTCGCCGTGAGCGCGCTTGGTCCAGATCAGGGCGTAGCCACAGCCGAGAAACACGATTAACAAGGCGGATGCGACCCAGCCGCGTGCTGCCCGCCGCAGGGCCGATCCGAGCACGAGCACGAGGGCGAGCGAGAACATCTGGATAGGCACACGGTTGGCCACGTGCGTGATGTCTCCATAGTGCAGGTAGGTCCACAACTGCAGCAGAGGATTCAGCAGTGGGTAGTCCGGATGGCGCATGGAGGCCGAGGTGGACATCTCCGTGTAGCCGGGAGTGAAGCCCCCGTTCTCAAAGATGACCTTGGCATGAAAGGACCAGAAGGTCGCCTCGTCCGCACGATGGACCACTTCGCCGGTTGCTAGGAGGATGCGAACGCCGCAAACGACGAGAGCGAGGGTGAGGACGCCGAAAAACAGGCGTTTTTCCCAGGCAGCGGACTCGGGCACTGGAGACGGGATCTGGGGTCGCACTCGTCGTCCGAGCACGAAAAGACCTGCGGCGAGGACCGACAAAACGAGCTCGATCCCCCACACCGAAGGCAGGCCCCACCAGAGCCAACCGAAGAGAACCAGCGCGGTAACGAGCGTTCCGCCGATCCAGCTCCAGCCCCAGTAGCCGATTCGATCCGAACTCGCACGAAACCCGAGGGCCCGCATGAGTCCCACCCCCACCACCAGGGGCATGACCAGAACACGCAGGAGCGTGATCGCCTGCCAGCCAAGGATCACTTCCAAAGTGTCCACGCCGGGGTCGCGACGATCGGTTCCTTGAACCCTGTGGGCGAATCGCGGTACGGACCGCGCAGCGTCAGGACGAGAAGCTCAGGGGCCACACGACGCTCCTGGGGCTCGGGAAGACGCCTCGCGATATGGACCCGGCGCGGGTAGAAAAACCCCGTCATCGCCGTCAAGGCACGCAGGATGTGGGGATCCTCTCCCCCGACCACGAACAGAGTCGCATCGCGCCGGCCGTGATCGTCGACGGCTCGGTAGAGCTTGTAGAGCTCGAGCGCCTCGCCCTCGTCGTAGAGGCCCAAGGAGGCCCGTATCCGCTCCTCCTCACTGTAGGTCAGGGCGGCGCGCAGGACTTCCGGATGCACACCGCGCACCTCCTGGGCGATCTTCCAACTCGCCGCCACCGCCCGCCACGCCAAGAACGTCACGAGCAACAGAGCTATCGTCCTGTGCTTGGCGGAGGAAGACGACATCTGGCATCACTGTAGGAAGAAGCCGGGCGTCCAGGCTCCAGGCCCACCAGGAAGTCGGCAAACGAGTCAAGTTCGGGGCCGCGCGTCGCTCGACGAAGCCGGCGAGACGAGTCCCGACATGCCCCCGGCGGTCCGGGCCGAAACCGTGTTATTCCTTGGCTTCTGAAGCCGCTCCCGCGTCTTCCTGCTCGTCCGGATCCTTCCTGAAGAAGGTGGCGAAGGGATTGTAAGCCGATTCCGAGGGGTCGTTGACCTTGCGGATGGCGTCGGCATCGTAGTGCTCGTCGGCCTGGCCGCGGCGGCGACCGCCGGGGCCTCCGCGACCTCGTCCGACGCCGCCTCCTCCCCGGCCACCGCCCCGGCCGCCGCGTTCGTTGGTGGTTGCAGCACCGGCGAGGCCGTCGCGGCGCGAACGCGCCGCGCGCGCGGCCGGCTTGTACTCGGGCCACGGGGAACCGGAACGCTCGCCCGAACTTCCACCCCGGGGCCGCCCCTTTTCGTGCCGGCGATGCGCTCCACCGCGCCCGCGGCTCCCGCGAGCATCGGGGACCTTTTTGAGTGAGAGCTCGACACGCGGCCCTTCCGCGTCCAGAACGCGGGCCCGTACGATCTGACCGACGGAAAGCAAGGCCCGGGCATCGCGCACGTAGCGTTCGGAGATCTCGGAGATGTGGATCATCCCGTCGCGGGTAATCCCCAGATCCACGAAGGCGCCGAAACTGGCGACGTTGGAAATGATGCCCTCCACGACCTGACCCTTTTCGAGCGACTTGGGATCTGTATCAAAGGGGAGAAGCGTCGGGAGGAACAGCCGCTGACGCGGATCGCGTCCGGGGAACGAGATCTCCCGCACGAGGTCGCGCCAGGTCGCCTCGTCGACGTCGAAATCCACACGCTTCAGCCCCTTGGCGGCCTCGCGGCGACCGAGTGTCTCTTCGACGCTGCCCCCCGTTTGTAGCACGATCCGACGGGCCAGATCGTACTGCTCGGGGTGCATGGCAGTGCGGTCGAGCGGTTCGCTCGATTCCGTGACGCGCAGGAAACCGATCGAGTTCGTCCACGCGGAATCCTCCAGGAGTCCTTCGGTGCGCAGCTCTTCACGCGACATGAAGGGGCGCTCTTTGCGGCGCTCAACCAGTTTCCTGGCGAGCTCGAAGTTCAACCCCGGTACGTGGCGCAGGAGGTTGAGCGGCGCCGTGTTGAGGTCGCAACCGACATGGGAGACACAAGACTCGATCGTATCGGCCAGGACTCGACGAAGGTTAGCCTTGCTGATGACCGACTGCTCGCGGCCCAAGCCCAGGTGGCGCGGTTCGACCTTTAGCAGCTCGTTCATCGGATCCTGACAGCGCCGGCCGAGACTGATCGCTTCGCGCGCGGGAACGGAGTAGCCCGCCAGTTCGTTGCGCGCTAGCTCGGAGTTCGCATAGCTCGCAACCCCGGAATCGTTCACCAGGAACACACTGGCATCCGCCGAAAGCAATTGGATCGATTCGCGCAGCTGGTGTACGGCCTTGCGCGATCCCTTGCCGTGGCCGATGACCAGCGCCCGCGTTCGGCTGGCACGCAGCTCCTCTCCCAGACGCTTGGCGAGTTCGCCCGCGTTCAACGTGGAAGCTTCGATCTTGATCTCACTTCCTACAGGGTCGCCACTTCCGTCCAGCACGACCAGGCACCAATCCCCCTTCGCATCCACATGGACGCCCGCCACAGGACGCGGGCCCGCCGCCGGAGCTAGAAGCACCTGACGAAGGTGCTGGGCGAGGAAACGGATCGCTTCCTCGTCCGCCCGTTCGCGCAGATCGTTGCGCACGTCGTCCTCGATCATCGGCAGGAGTCTTTGGCGCAGGGCTTGCTCGGAAACAACCTGGGCGACGTTCTGGAATTCCGGATGCAGGCGCTTGCCCAGAGCCGCACGCACCTTGGACATGACGAGAGCTTCGTCGATGTGAATCGACGTCGCCAGGAGCCTCTGCGAGTGCGCCTGGCGCAGCGCCAGAAGGCGATGCCCCTGGAGTTGGCGCAGTGGGGTGTTCACTTTGAGCAAGGAGCGGTTACGGCCCAGCTTGGCATCTTCCACCAGCGGACGAACCGTCAAGCGACCGTGCCGGCGCAGCATGCGCCGCAAGAGCGAACGCAGCTCGGGGTTGCGGCCGAGTCGATCCGCGAGGATGCGGATCGCACCCTCGAGCGCCTGCATCTCGGAATGGATGCCGCGGTCGGTGTTGATGAACGGCTGGCAGACTCGGGCGAGGTCGGGCGAAACCTCGAGCTTGGTCGTCGGCGGGGGCTGGGGCGGCTGCTTCTTTCCGCGCTTCCTCTTGCCCTCCTTGGCGAGCGGCCCTCCGGCCTGCGCCTCACTCGGCGCGGGGACCTCGTCGGACGTTTCAGGAACGGCCTGAGCCTCCTCGGCCTGAGCCTCCTCGGCCTGAGCCTCCTCGGCCTGAGCCTCCTCGGCCTGAGCCTCCTCGG
The DNA here is from genome assembly GCA_002683825.1 of Planctomycetota bacterium. GTDB lineage: Bacteria > Planctomycetota > UBA1135 > UBA1135. The sequence goes on along the minus strand of NYUD01000083.1, from coordinate 11 downwards.
CCTGAGCCTCC
>NYUD01000110.1 GCA_002683825.1 Planctomycetota bacterium | reverse complement strand
GGGCGGGGCGGATGACGCGCCCGCCGGTGTCGATGAGGTCGTGGCGTGATCCGCACCCCCTTCCACCTCGGATGGACGGTCGGCCCGAAGCTGGGTGCCTTCGAATCCCCCGGCGGCGCCGCGGCCGTTCCGGTCGTCCTGCCGCACGACGCCATGCGCGACCTGCCGCGGGCGGCCGACAGCGATCAGGGGGTCGCAGCCGGATACCACTCCGGCGGGGTCTTCGAGTACGCCACCGAGCTCGACGTGCGGGCGGACTGGCGCGAGAAGACCGTGATGCTCGACTTCGAGGGCGTGTACCGCGACGCGGTCGTGCTGGTGAACGGCGATGTCGCCGGGCACGAGGAGAACGGGTACAACGGGTTCACCGTCGTCCTCGATCCCTTCCTGCGCTTCGGCGAGCGCAACCGCATCACCGTCGAGGCTCGCGCGCACCGCGACAGCCGGTGGTACTCGGGCGCCGGCATCTACCGGCCGGTCCACCTCATCGTCGCCGATCCCGTGCACATCGCGCTGGACGGCATCCGCGTCACGACTCCCGACATCGACCGCGAGCGGGCTATCGTCGAGATCGCGACGACGGTCGAGAACGCTTCGCGTCACACGCGCACGATGCGCGTGGCGTGGGAGGTCATCGCCCCCGGCGGCGGCATCGTCGCGCGCGCGGACGCGCCGGTGACGGTGCTGCCCGGCGAGCCGGCGACGGCGAGGGTGCGCGTGGCGGTGGAGGATCCGGCGCTCTGGCATCCCGACGCTCCCGCGCTGCACCGGGTGCGCGCGTCGCTGGCCGACGGCGAGACGAGTGTCGACGCCGACGCGGTGAGCTTCGGCATCCGCCGGCTCCAGCTCGACGCGGCGCGCGGTCTGCGCATCAACGGCGACGCCGTGCTGCTTCGGGGAGCGTGCGTGCATCACGACAACGGCCCGCTCGGGGCGGCCACCCCCGATGCCGCCGAAGACCGTCGGGTGCGCCTGCTGAAGGAGGCCGGCTTCAATGCCCTGCGCAGCGCGCACAATCCCATGAGCCGCGCGATGCTCGAAGCCTGCGACCGGCACGGCATGCTGGTGATGGACGAGCTCGCCGACGTCTGGACCCGCTCCAAGACCGCGTTCGACGCCGCGCCGTCCTTCCCCGACCGGTGGCGCCACGACGTGGCGGCGATGGTGGCCAAGGACCTCAACCATCCGAGTGTCGTCATGTATTCGATCGGCAACGAGATCCTCGAGCTCGGCACCCCGCACGGCGGCGCCTGGAGCAGGCGGATCGCCGCGGAGGTGCGACGCCTCGATCCGCATCGCCCGATCACGAACGGCATCAACGGCATCATCGCGAACCTGCCGCGCATGACCGAGGCGATGGCCGAGCTCGAGGCCGCCGACCCCAACACGATGATGGCGAACATGGGCGAGCAGATGGCGCTCATGAACGCCTCGGACCCGGTGAGCGAGTCCATCGAGGAGTCGGCCGCCGCCCTCGACGTCGTCGGCTTCAACTACGCCGACTCCCGCTACCGGAGCGATGCGGATCGGTACCCGCATCGCATCATCGTCGGCTCCGAGACCTTCCCGGCCCACATCGACGTCATGTGGTCTCTCGTCGAGGAGCTGCAGCACGTGATCGGCGACTTCACCTGGACCGGATGGGACTACCTCGGCGAGGCCGGGATCGGTCGCGTCGACTACACCGACGAGCCCGGTTACGAGTCCACTGGCACCGCCGGGCCGTTCCCGTTCGTCACGGCGGAGTGCGGCGACCTCGACATCACCGGTCACCGCCGCACCGTGTCGTACTACCGCGAGATCGTCTACGGACGGCGCACGGACCCCTTCATCGCCGTGCACCGCCCGCAGCATCACGGGCGACCGACCGCGACGACGCCGTGGTCGTGGGACGACACGGTCGCCTCGTGGACGTGGCAGGCCGCCCCCGGGTCACCGGTGACGGTCGACGTGTACGCGGATGCCGACGAGGTCGAACTCCGGCTCGACGGCGAGACGGTCGGGTTCGCGAGGGTGGGGGAGGAGAGAGCCTTCCGGGCGCGGTTCGACATCGCCTATCGGCCCGGCGTCCTGGAGGCCATCGCGCGGCGCGGCGGCGCCGAGCTCGGCCGCCACGAACTGCGGACCGCCGGCCCGGTGGCGCTCGCCGCGCGTGCGGAGTCCTCGCGCATCGCCGAGGACGGACTCGCCTTCGTCTCACTGACCCTGGAAGATGCCGCCGGCACGGTCGCGTGCGATGCCGACCGGGTCGTCACCGTCGAGGTCGAGGGGCCCGGCGAGCTCGTGGGGATCGGCACCGGACGAGCGCGCACGCTCGAGCCGTTCTCGGGAGCATCCGTCACCACCTACGACGGTCGCGCCCTCGCCATCGTGCGGCCCACCGGACGGGGCGAGATCTCGGTGACCGCGCGCGCCGACGGCCTGACGTCAGCGACAGCGTCCATCGCGGTCTGACGACCACGGCGCCGTCTTCGCCGCCACATCGATTGACTTCAAACGTTTGAATACGTAAAGTGTCATCGCACTCACTCAAAGAGGAGGACTCTTGACGGCTCTGAACACCACCGTTTTCCAGGCGACGCGCCCCTTCGGGTGGCGGGACAAGGTCGGCTATCTCTTCGGAGACCTCGGAAACGACTTCCTGTTCATCTTCGCCTCGGCGTATCTCCTCGTCTTCTACACGAACGTCGCGGGACTCAACCCGGCGCATGTGGGGACGCTGTTCCTGCTGACGCGCCTGCTCGATGCGTTCACCGATGTGTTCTGGGGGCGCTTCCTCGACCGGCACACGCCGTCGCGGGCGGGACGCTTCCGGGTGTGGATCGGTCGCGCCGCGCCGCTGCTCGTCGTGGCCAGCGCGCTCCTGTACGTCCCCTTCATCTCCGAGTGGACCTACACCGCCAAGCTCGTCTACGCCGTCGTGACCTACATCCTCTGGGGCTCGGTCTTCTACACGATGGTCAACATCTCCTACGGCTCGCTCGCGTCGGTGGTCAGCGGCGTTCCCGCCCACCGCGCCTCGCTGTCGGTGTTCCGCGGGGTCGGCGCCAACATCGCCGCGCTGTTCGTCGCACTCGTTCCGCCGCTGGTGATCTACGCCACGGTGGACGGCGTCTCGCAGGTGCTGCCCGGAGCCTTCTTCGTCACGGGCCTCGTCTTCTCCGCCGCCGCACTCGTGTTCTACGTCTTCTGCTACTCCCTCGTGCGCGAGCGCGTGCACGCGCAGCCCGTCGAGGGACGGAGCTTCGGCCAGCTGCTGCGCTCGCTCGCGGGAAACCGTGCCCTGATCGCGCTCATGGCGGGAAACCTCACCCTCATGCTGGCGTCGCTGCTGACCGGATCGATGGCGGCCTACCTGTGGCTGAACTACTTCAACAAGGGCGCGCTCTCCGGGCCGGCACAGTTCGCGCAGTATCTGCCCGCCCTGCTCATCGCCCCGGTCGCCCCGCTTCTGGCCTCCCGCATCGGAAAGCGCGAGACGCTCGTCGTCGCTCTCGCGGCGACCTCCGCGCTCTATCTGCTGCTCTATGTGCTGCACACCGATTCGCCGTGGGTTTTCATCGTGCTGACGCTGCTCGCAGGGGTCGGGCTGGGACTGTTCAACCTGCTCGTGTGGGCCATCATCGGCGACGTGATCGACCATGAAGAAGTTCGAAGCGGCGAGCGCGACGACGGAACCGTGTACGCGGTGAACACCTGGGCCCGCAAGCTCGGTCTCGCGCTGGCCGGTGGGCTGGGAGGCTACGCGCTCTCGCTCGTGGGCTTCCAGTCCGGGCAGACGGAGCAGAGTGCCGCGACGATCGAGGGGATCTACACGGTCGCGACCCTCGTGCCGGGCATCCTATACGCCGTCGTGGCCGCGATCTTCCTGTTCTGGTACCCGCTGTCCCGTGCCCGGGTCGCCGCGAACGTCGCGACCCTTGCCGAGCGCCGGGAAGCGGACGCCTGAGATGGCCCGACGCCCGACCCTGAAGGACGTCGCCGAGCTCGCCGGCGTCTCGGTGTCGGCGGTGTCCTACGCCCTCAACGACCGCAGCGGCGTTCCGCTCGCCGAGGCGACCAAGACGCGCATCCGCCGCGCCGCCGACGAGCTCGGCTACGTTCCCAATCGAGTGGCGCGGTCGCTGCAGGCTCGCGCCGCCCGCGCGATCGGCGTCATCCTCGACAAGCCGCTCACGTCGCCGCGATACGCGGGAATCGTGGAGGGCATCGGGATCGGACTCCGCGACCACGACCTGCAGCTGACCCTCGTGCCCGGCGGGGCCGTCGAGGCGGCTGTCGAGGATGCGCGCGGCGGTCTCCTCGCGGGACTGATCTTCATCGGACACGACGACCTCAGTGCGCCGCCCGCGCTCGTCGCGCAGGTGCTCGCCCACCGCATCCCGTTCGTCGCCCTCGACTGCGGGGAGCGAGACGCTCCCTACGCCACCGTCGACTTCGACTACGCCACAGGAGTGAGGCAGGCGGTGGCGCACCTCGCCGAGCAGCAGGTCACCGAGGTGCTCTACGTGCGGCCGGATCTCGACTCGCGCGCGGAGATTCAGCGCGAGCGCGCCCTCGCCGACGAGCTCTCCGCCCGTGGCGACACGCGGTTGACCGTGCTGTCGGACGGTATCACGGCCGAGAAGCTCGAGACGCTCGACGCGCATCCGGGGAGCCTCGCCGACCACATCACCCGGCTCCGGACCGACATCGAGCGGGCGCTGCGGGCGTCATCCGATCCCGACCTCTCGCGCACGGCCGTGCTGTGCGCGTGGGGATCCGACGTCGAGGCGGCCTATCGGGCGGCGCACGCGGTCGGCGGCGTCCACGTCGCTTCGCTCGCGGCGGGCACACTCGAGCTGGACCTCTGGCCCAACCTGTTCTCCTCCCGGCTTCCCCTCGAGGAAGCCGGACGCGCGTGCGCCGACCTCATCGTCGCCGAGGTCGCCGGGCGCGCCGAGTCCCCGCACCTGCTTCTCGCACCGACACCGGCCGCTTCGGCCACAACGATCCCCCTCAGCGATACCGGAGGAAGACCATGACCAGGCCGAACATCATCTTCATCATGTCGGACGACCACGCGGCGCACGCGATCTCGGCGTACGGCAGCCGGGTGAACCACACCCCGCATCTGGACCGCATCGCCGAGGAGGGCATGCGTCTGGACGCGGTGTACTGCACGAACTCGATCTGCTCGCCGTCGCGGGCGTCGATCCTGACGGGCACCTACAGTCACATGAACGGGGTGTCCTCGATCTGGACCGAGATGGACTACCGCGTGCCGACGTTCATCGACGTGCTGCACGGCGACGGCTACAAGACGGCCATGTTCGGCAAGTGGCACCTCGGCGAGCACGGCCGGTCGCTCCCGCGCGGCTTCGACGCGTGGAAGATCTTCCCCGGTCAGGGGGACTACGTCGATCCCGAGATGATCGACGCGAACGGCGCGGCGAAGGTGCCGGGCTACGCCACCGACATCGTCACCGACTTGTCGATCGATTGGATCGACGCGCTCGACGCGGACCAGCCGTTCGCGATGATGGTGCACCACAAGGCGCCGCACCGGCCGTGGATCCCCGACGAGAAGCACAAGCATCTGTACGCCGACGGCCAGATCCCCGAGCCCGACACGTTCTTCGACGACTACGAGTCGCGGTCGAAGGCGGTGCGCGGCGTGCACATGACGATCGCCGACGACATGGGCGCCGACGACCTCAAGCAGGAGGTTCCGGAGCACCTGCGCGGCGAGGAGAACCGCGCCGCGCGGATGAGCTGGAAGTACCAGATCTACATGCGCGACTACCTGCAGTGCATTCAGTCGATCGACGACAACGTCGGCCGCCTGCTCGACCACCTCGAGGAGAAGGGCCTCGCCGAGAACACCCTCGTCGTGTACACCTCCGACCAGGGGTTCTTCCTCGGCGACCACGGCTGGTTCGACAAGCGCCTGATGTTCGATCAGTCGTTGCAGATGCCGATGCTGATGAAGTGGCCCGCCGAGATCGCGGCGGGGAGCCGCTGCGAGGCGATCATCACGAACGTGGACTTCGCCGCGACGTTCCTCGACATCGCGGGCGTCGACGTGGATGCGGCGCTGCCGACCTCGCAGGGCCGCTCGTTCCGGGCGCTGCTGCGCGGAGAAGAGGTCGAGGACTGGCCGGATGCGGCGTACTACCGATACTGGGAGCACGACGACCCGATCCATGCCGCACCGGCGCACTACGGCATCCGCACGAAGGATCACAAGCTGATCTACTACTACGGGGCCGGGCTCGGCGTGCCGGGGGCGTCGGAGACCGTCTTCGAGCCGGAGTGGGAGCTGTACGACCTGAACGCCGACCCGACCGAGGTGCGCAACGTCGCCGACGATCCCGCCTATGCGGAGATCAAGGCCGAGCTCGAGACGAAGCTCGCCGAGTACCAGAAGCACTACCAGGATGAGCCGTATGTCGGCCCGTCGACGCCGCACCCGGAGTGGGGGCCGTACGACGAGGAGATGTTCGCCTTCGTGCAGAAGTACGTCGAGAACATCCGCTCGACCAGCTGAGCCCGCCGCCGCTCACGCCTCGGGCCGGG
>NYUD01000082.1 GCA_002683825.1 Planctomycetota bacterium | reverse complement strand
GCTTCAGGGCGAGCGAGAATTCGTCAAGGACAACCGTACGCTCGGGAAGTTCCACCTCGACGGCATCCCCCCCGCACCGCGCGGGATGCCGCAGATCGAGGTGGCCTTCGACATCGATGCCAACGGCATTCTGCACGTCAAGGCGGTCGACAAAGGCACGGGCAAGGAGCAGACGATTCGCATCGAAGCTTCGTCGGGCCTTTCCACGGAGGAGATCGAACAGATGCGCCGGGACGCCGAAGCCAACGCCTCGTCGGATAAAGAGCGGCGTGCGGTGGTGGACCTGAAGAACCAGGTCGATCAAGTCGTGCACGAGACCGAGAAGCATCTGAAGGAGCACGGCTCCAAGCTTTCGGACGAGGACAAGGCCTCGATCGAAGAGGCGTCCGCCAAGCTGAAGAAGACGGCGGCCGAGTCCGAGGACAAGGCGAAGATCGAAGCCGCGCTGGCCGAGTTTCAAGAGAAAGCGCAGAAGCTGGGTGAGATCCTCTACAAGGAGGCACAAGAAGCGAACGCCCCCGAAGCGGAGCCCGAGCCCCCGGCCGAGGGGCAGGCGGCGGGCGGCGACGGGTCCAACGACGAGCCCGTGGACGCGGACTTCGAGGTCAAGGCGTAAGGCTTTCATTTCGCCGGGTTCGGACTGTAGAAGCCCGAATCCTCTGCGACTAACGAGGGGAGAGCGTTGAGCGCCACGAGTTCCTCGGGCACTATCTCACCCCTCCTCGATGATCACAGTCTCGAACCTGACCCGACGCTTCGGTCCGTTCACGGCCGTCGATGACATCTCCTTTTCCCTCGATAAGGGGGAAGTCGTCGGGTTCCTGGGCCCGAACGGTGCCGGAAAGACCACCACGATGCGGATGCTTACGGGCTTTCTGCCCGTGACGTCCGGCTCGATCACCGTCGCCGGCTTCGACGTCCTGCGGGACTCTCTCGAGGTGCGGCGTCGGATCGGCTATCTGGCGGAATCGGTCCCCCTGTACCCGGAGCATCGGGTGGAGGAGATGCTGCTCTTTCAAGGGCGCCTACACGGCCTGGCGCGCGCGGAGAGCCGGCGGCGCGGTGCGGCGGTCCTGGAGCGCGTCGGCATGCTCGACCGCAGCCGTAGTATCGTCGGGCGCCTCTCCAAGGGGCAGCGCCAACGGATCGGTCTGGCGGTGGCGCTCCTGCCGGATCCCGAGGTGTTGATCCTCGACGAACCGACCAGCGGGCTCGACCCGCTGCAGCGCATCGAGGTGCGTTCCCTGGTGGGGGACCTGGCGAACGAACGAACGGTTCTTTTCTCCTCCCACATCCTGCCCGAGATCGAAGCCGTCGCAGCGCGTGTCATCATCCTTCACAAGGGGCGCATCGCGGCGGACGGACCCAAGGACGCTCTCGTCGATCAGCTCGGTGGCGAGACCTTCGTGCGCTTCGAAGGCGTTGTCGGTCCGGATGCTGAAGCTGCCCGCAAGCTCCTCTCGACCCTGCCCGGTGTCGCCTCGGTCGAAGACCATGGACAAATCGGTATCCATCACCGTTTTCGCGTGCACGGCACGGGCGATCTGCGCGAAGACGTGGGCGCGCTGTGCATGCAGCGCTCCTGGGCGGTGCGCGAACTGTCCTGGGAGCGGCCCACGCTGGAGAATCTCTTCGCGCGCATCGCCTTCGAGATGGAAATCGCGGTGCCCGACCCGGAGAACGGCCCCGGCGTGACTCCGCCGCCCGCCACCGCGAAGGACGGGCCGGCCCTCGGCCGGCTGGATGTGCTCGAAACACCCCCTGCGCCCCCCCCGCAGGCCTCGAAGATGCTCTACAACCTGAACCCCTTCGATGGGGGAGCAGAGCGAGATCTATCCCGGCCGAAGCCGGGCGAGATCGCGCCGGAAACCGGGAGCGAGGCGTGTCCCCCGAAGGGCGAGACGGGAGACGGGGGCCAGCCGAGTCGGGAGTTGGAAGCATGAGGGGCTGGAGGGCCATCTACCGCCGTGAGCTCAGTGGGTTCTTCTTCGCGCCTCTGGTGTGGATCCTTCTGTGCCTGGCGCTCTTCTATCACGCGTTCTTCTTTCTCTACGCGCTGAAGCGCTTCGGCGGCGAGGTGAACACTTCGCTCTCGATTCTGCTCGGCGGCTGGCCTTTCTGGGTGTTGGTCATCGTCCTGCCGCCGCTCCTGACGATGCGAATGATCAGCGAGGAGTCGCGCTCGGGCGTCCTCGAGTTCCTCTTGACCGCACCGGTCAGCGATACGGCCGTGGTCTTCGGCAAGGCCATCGCGGCGGTGACGGTGATGGCGACGATTCTGTCCACGACGCTTCTCTACGGGGTGGTTGTACACGCCCTGGGGGCGCCGCCGGATTGGGGGCAGCTCTTGACGGCTTGGTTCGGATCGATCCTCGTGGCGTTTCTCTTCACGGCCCTCGGGATCTTGGTCAGCGCTTCCTCCGGAACGCCCCTGATCGCAGCTTTCTTCGCCATCGTTTTGAACGTGATCTTCGTGGCGGCTCCCCTGGCCGGAGCTCCCACGGGGGGGCTCCTGGGGGACGCCCTGTCATGGGTGCTCGAGAAGATCAATGTGATCTCGCACTTCCAGGGCTCCTTTCTGACCGGCGCCATCGATTCGGCCCACGTGATCTTCTTCGTCGCCTGGATCGCTGCCTTGCTCTTCCTCGCGGTACGGGTCGTGGAAGCGCGGAGGTGGCTCGGATGAGCCGACGAACCAACATCGGACGCGGAACACGATTCACGCTGGCCATGCAGGTCGGCCTGGGGGGTGTGCTTGCGATCTTCGCCGCGGCCCTCGCAATCGACGTTTCGGACTGGTGGTTCGTGCGCTTCGACCTGTCCCTGTCCCAACGCAACACGCTCGACGAAGAGGTCGAGGATGTGATCGACCGGCTGCCGGAGAAGGTGGTCATCGACGTCTTCTACCGCCCCTTCGTCCGGCCCTACGATCAGGTCACCGTCGAGGTTCAGTCTCGGATGCTGAACTTCCTTGCGGTCATCTCCACGGCTCACCGCGACAAGTTCGAGGTCAACACCTTCGGGCCGACGGACCTGGAGGCGGCGCAGGTTCGGCAGGGCGAGCTGCGTGTGGAGGGCGAGAACGTCCTCGTGTTCAGCTGCGGCGAGCGCACCAGCATCCTGGGCTTCTTCTCCGAGATTGCGGCCATCGATTGGGGCCATCCTTCGGTGCGCCTGCTCGACTACCTCCAGCGCCAGGGGATCAACGGGGTTGTGGACTTCCGCACGTTCAACCCCAACGCGCCCTTCCGCCCCGCCCGGATGACGGACTTTCAGGGCGAGGAGGCGTTCGTCCAGGCCTTGCTCAAGGTCTCCTCCGGGCGCGCGCCGAAGATCTACTTTTCCGAGGGACACGGAGAGGCCTCGCTCGAGGGAACGACGACCGACGGTCTTTCGGGTCTGAAGCGCCTCTTGGAGCGAGATGGATTCGTGGTCGAGTCCTGGGACCCGGAGGATAGCGCCAACCGGGTGCCCGAGGATGCTGCCGTGGTGGTTCTCGCCGGACCGCGCCAGCCCCTGGGCGAAGAGACCAGCGCTGCGATAGGCGCGTGGGTCGAAGACGGAGGCCGCCTCCTGGTCGCCCCCCACGGCGAGGAATTGGAGGAACGCTTCGACCACGGTGTTGTCCGCTTGATGAGCGGGTGGGGCATGATCGCGAAACCCGGCGTCGTCTGTCAGCCCATCATCGACCCGACGGGGGTCAAGGTGACGGGCTATCCGCAGTGCGCGATCTTTCGCATCGCGGAGAACCGCATGGACCATACGCACGAGGTTGCGCAGCTCGAACGCAAGCACAACCGCAAGCTCTCCTTTGCCAACACACCGGCCATCGAAGCACGGGTGGTTGAAGGCGGGCGTTTTCCAACCCGCCTGATCGTCGTTCCTCCGGACTCCTGGGTGGACCTTCCCGATCCCGATGGGTTCTACGATTGGAGCTTTGACCGGGGCACCGAAGAAAAAAACACGAACCTGGCCCTCTTGTGCACCTTGGAGCTGGGCGCAAGCAAGGTCAGCGGAGCCACGAACGTGCGGCGCGCCCGCATCGTCGGCGCGGCCAGCGTCGGGCTCTTGAGCAACGGTTACCTCGACGCCAACCGGCATTTCGTGCGCAATCTGTTCAACTGGTTGGCCGAGCGTGAGCACCGCTTGCGGGTCTCGCCCCGGGATCCGCAGGCGAGCCACCTCGAATTGCAACGTTCCGCGGCGCTGCCGATTCTGACCTACACCCTGTGGGTGGGATTCCCGGGGGCCTGTCTCGTCATGGGTGCCCTTCTGGGTTGGCGTAGGCGGCGTGCGTGAAGAAGGGCACGCTTCTTTTTCTTATCGTGCTCGCTGGAGCTACGTATCTGCTCTGGCAGAAGAAGCAGGAAGACGTCCAGAGCGGAGGACCGGAACTGCCCCAGTACCCGCTTTTTCCCCAGCTGGCCAAGGACAAGATCAAGAGCGTCCGCATCGACAACGTCGAGCGTGGGGTTCAGGTCAAGCTCGAGCGCGACAGTTTCGGTTCCTGGTTCCTGACGGACCCGATCGCCTATCCCGCCGTGTCTTCGCTGGTGCGCACGTTGCTGCGGGAAGTGGAGTTGAGCCTCGGAATTGCGGAGACGGAACTCCGGGAGGGGGACATCGAACTGGATCCGCCGCGCATCGTTCTGGAGCTCGTTCAGGCCGATCCCGACGGGGATCGCACGCTGCGGCTCGAGATCGGCGGGCTCGACCTGGATCCCAGCCGCATTTTCGTGCGCATCCCGGGTCACGGTTCGGGGGGGGACGCCGGGATCTTTCGCACGCTCCGCACGCTGTACACGACCCTCGACCGCAATTCCGACGACTATCGCGATCGGCATGCGACGCACCTGCGCGCCCATCAGGTCACGGCCTTCAAGCGCCGCGGGGAGGTCTTTCTCGAGGACCAAGGCCGGCGCATCGATCTGCGCTTCGAGGCCCAGCTGGATCAGAACTGGATGCGCACGGACGGTTTGCGGGTGGCCCTGAATTCGGATGCGATCATGCTCCTGATTCGCGGCGCGGCCGAGCTCAAGGTCGAGTTGTTTCACGACGATGCACCGCGCGACTACAGCAGGTGGGGACTGGATCCTCCGGCGATGACGGTCGAGCTCCGGGACGAGGACGGGGAACCCACCACGCTCCACTTCGGCCACCTCCCCATCGACGCCGAGGACACTCCCGCGGAGCGACTGACCTGGACCTGTCGTCGGGAAGGCTTCGAGCACGTGTGGGGGGTCAGTTCCAAGCTCGTGCAACTTCTGGCACGACCGGTGGAGGAGCTCCTGGACTATCAGCTCGTGCGTGCGTTTCGTCGTGAGATGGTGCGTCTGGAACTCGAGCGCGAGGGGAAACGCCTTCTGCTCGCGCGGGAGGGCAGGGCGAAGCGGGCCGTGTGGCAGGTCTCGGAATCCCCCCTCGACGAGGTGACGAGCGAGTCCCTCCGTTACACGGCCAATGCGGCTGCGGTCGAGGATGCACTGGCGCTGCTCGAGCACGTTCAGCTGGGAAACTATCCGGGCCTCGAGGGAGTGACCTACGGGGCCGGGGACGACGAACTCCGCTTCGCCGTGCAGACCGTTTCGGGGCTGCGTTTCTCCGGAAGCCTGGGAGTCTCTCACCGCGAGCGAGAGAGCGCTGCCGTCGGCCGATTGTTCCTGCGGGACGGTGACCAGCTTTGCGGATGGATCGGCGAGGAGATGATCGAGCTTTGCGGCACCCCGCTCGATGCCTTTCGCAGTCTGCGGATCTTTGGATTCGGCGAGCAAAGCCTCGAGGCCGAGCTGCGACAGGTCGAGCTCACCCGGGAAAGCGAGACCCTCGTCTACCTCAACGACGGCAAGAATCGCTGGACCGCGCAGGGAACCCGCACCCAGGCCCCGGCGGTCTTTGTCTCGGCCCTGGATCGGGGGCTGCTGAGCCTCAAGGCCAGGCGCTGGCTGGAGCCGGACCCACGGGGTGAGCGTAGAGATCCACGAGAAGTCCGCATAGAGATCCGCACCAGCTACGGCGGAACGCTAGGATTCTCGCTCGGTCGCGACTCCGGCGGTCTGTCCTACTGCCGCACGGCGGAAGGGCAGCTGGCGGAGGTCGACGCGGCCTGTTTCGAGGAGCTGCTGAAGCTTTTCGGAAACTAGCCTGCTGTCCACGCGAGGGAGTTCGTCCCCTCTCTCTACATCGCTCTCCGCCGATGCAAACGCACTCCAAGATCCTTCCCCATGAGAAGTACGTCCTCGAGAACGGCCTGGAGGTCGTCCTGCATGAGGACCGCTCCGATCCGGTGGTTTCGGTCTACGTCTACTACCACGTGGGGAGTTCGCGCGAGGATGAAGGCCTGTCTGGCTTCGCGCACCTCTTCGAGCACATGCTCTTCCAGGGATCCGCCAACGTGATGGACAACGATCACTTCAAGCTGATCCAGGAGGCCGGCGGAACCCTGAACGGTACGACCAACCAGGACCGCACGAACTACTACGAGACCTTGCCGGCCAACCAACTCGAACTCGCTCTGTGGCTCGAGGCGGATCGAATGGGGTGCCTTTTGCCGGCGATGACCCAGGAGAAGCTCGACAATCAGCGCGACGTCGTCATGAACGAACGTCGGCAGAGCTACGAGAACCGCCCCTACGGACTGGTGTATGAGAACGTACTGGACGCGCTGTATCCCGGGGGCCATCCCTACAGCTGGCCGACGATCGGCGCGATGGCGGACATCGAAGCGGCGAGCCTGGACGACATCGCACGCTTTTTCCGTCGCTGGTACGGCCCGAACAATGCGACCCTGGCGATCGGCGGGGACTTCGATCCCGCCCGGGCGAAGGAGCTGCTCCAGCGCTATTTCGGTCCGATTCCGAGGGGGCCGGCCGTCGATCGGCCGGAGCCCTTGCCGGCCCGTTTGAAACACACGCGACGGGTCGTGCTCGAAGATCGCATTCGCCAGCCCCAGCTGACTCTGGTCTGGCCGACCGTCGAAGCCTGGCACGAGAACGAGGCTGCGCTCGACCTCCTGACCGACGTCCTGTCGGCGAACAAGTCGTCCCTCCTCGATCGGGTGCTGATGATCGAGGAGCAGCTCGCCAGCCGGGTCATGATCGCCCATTCCTCGCAGGAGCGGGCGGGAAAGCTGATGCTGGAGCTGCGGCCCTTCGAAGGCGTTTCCCTCGACGCGCTCGAGCGGCGCGTACACCAGCTGATCGAACAATTCGTGCGGGAGGGGGTGGATCCGGCCCGGCTCGAGCGCCTGAAGAACCGCCGCGAAGGCGCGCTCCTGCGGGCCCTCGAAACCGTTTCATCGCGGACGAATCGGCTCGCCTTCGACAACTGCTTCTCGGGCGATCCCGGTCGGATCGACGAGGACTTTGCCAGACACCGTGCGGTCACTGCCGAAGAGCTGGTCTCGGCCGCAAAGAGGTATCTCTTCGACCGGCCTTACGTGGCGGTTTCCTGCGTGCCGATGGGCCGCATCGAACTCGCAGCGAGCGGTCGCACCGGCCCCCAGGAAAGGGACGAGGTGGAACTCTGCCGCAGCGTCAAGCCGGCGCCGGAACCCGAACGCCCCTTCGTGGCACCGCCGGTCTGGAGAACGCAGATCGCAGACGGGCCCGCGGTTCTCGGTACGCCCTACGAAAAGCTGCCGCTGACGCGTATCTCCCTTTCGATTCCGGCCGGGCGCCTGCTCGAAACCCAGGCCAAGCTGGGCCTGTGCTCGCTGACGGCGGAGATGCTCGAGGAGGGCACGCAGCGCCATTCCGGCACCGAGCTGCAGGACGAACTGGATGGTCTGGGGGCCGAACTCTTCGTCCGTTCCGACGACGACCACTTGCGGATCGAGCTCGCCGTACTGAACGAGCACCTGCCCCGGGCGGCCGATCTGTTGGCTGAGGTCGTGCGCCAGCCGCGCTTCGACGAGGAGGACTTCGAACGCATCCGACGCCAGCGCCTGGTCGACATCCAGACCCGCGCGGATCGCATTGGAGAAGTGGCCAGCGAGGCTTTTGCGGCGCTGACCTACGGTAGAGAAACGATCAAGGGCTCGCCGCAGTACGGTACGGAGGAGTCGATAGGCGCGCTTTCTCCGGACGACGTGCGCCGGTTCTGGCGCGAGCACGTTCACCTGCAGGACGCCATTCTTTCGATCGTTGGCGATCGCGATGCGGCGGGCTGCCGGGAGCTTTTCGAAAGACTGGTCGGTGCCGGGGAAACTCCAGCACCCCCTGCACCGGAGATGTTTCAGAGTCAAGCCTTCCCGAAGGGCATCCGCTTACACATCGTCGACAAGCCCGGCGCAGCGCAATCCGAGCTGCGGATCGGGCACCGCGCCTTGGCCCGCACGGATCCCGACTTCTTCCCGCTCTTCGTGCTGAACTACATGCTCGGCGGTTCCTTCACCAGTCGCTTGAACCTGAACCTGCGCGAAAACAAGGGCTACACCTACTCCGTGCACTCGAGCCTCACGGGAGGCTTGACCCCGGGCAATTTCGTGGTCGGCTGCGCGGTCGAAACCGCGGTGACGGGCCCCGCGGTTTCGGAGGTGATCACCGAACTAAAGGGCATCCACGAGGGTGTGAAAGCATCCGAGGTCGATTTCACGCGGCGCGCGATTGCCCAGGCCATCGGTTGCAGCCTCGAGTCGGCCCACGCGCGCCTCGGGATGCTCGAAAACATCGCGCGCTACTCCTTCCCGGAGGACTACACCGCCCAACGCTACAAGTGGCTCGCAACGTTCACCGCCGCCGACATGGACGCGCTGGCCGCCCGCTACCTCGAGAAAGAGAACATCACTTGCGTGATCGCCGGCGACAAGGAAAAGGTCGCTCCCCAGCTTGAAGCCCTGGGGCTCGGGCCGGTGCGCGAGGCTTCCGCGGAACTGGAACCGGTCTAGTTCTTGCGAGGCTTCCGCGGATACCGTCGCGGCTAGGAGCCCACCTGGGGCCGCACCCGGATCCCGAGTTCGGCCAGGTGGAACTTGACTCTCACGATGCTCCGTGCGGCTTCTCCTACCGAGTCCCTGGCCAGGACCGCATCCGCCCCGGCAGATAGCGCGGTGTAGCCCTGCTCCCAGGTCGCGATTCCTGCGGCCACGAGGGGGACCTGGAGGGTCGAGGAGATCGCAGCCGTCCATTCGCCGTCGGGGGCAGAGAGCGCGCCCGCTCTGCAGAAGGTGGACAGAGCGATCTCCCCCGCCCCGTGTTCGGCGGCGAGGCGGGCCAGGTGAACCGGATCGTCGGAGGGCGAACCCGCGGGTTCGGGTCGGAGGCGCGAGCCCTTGTCCGGCTCACCCTCGATCGTATCGATGGCGGCCGTCGTGGAGGAGCTGCCGTAACGCTCGGCGACCGCGGCGATCGTGCTCAGGGCATGGGCGGGAAGCAAGACCCGGTCGGCACCGGCCTCGAAGCACTCCGAGATATTCTCTAGATCCGCGGGGCAGGCTGCGGCGATCGGGATGGAGATCTCGGAACGCAGCTTGCCGACGACATGGAGCGTGCAGTCCACGTGGTTGCCGAAAATCCAGAGTGCGTCGGCACCGCAGGCTTCGAGCTCCCGAGCGCGTTTGAGCGGGGCGCGTTTCGTCGCCACATCCAGCCGTGCGATCACGCGAACGGTCAGCACGCCACGCGCTCTTTCTCGAGCCAGTTGCGGATCAGCTCGAGTCCGGATTTTCCAGAAAGCTCCGGATGGAACTGGCAAGCGAGTACGGAGGTCCGTTCGATTGCGGCGACGAACGGACCTCCGTACTCGCTCCAGGCCGCACTCCAGTGCTTGGGAGCGCGTTCCATGCAGTAGGCGTTCGAGAAATAGGCGTGGCTCTCCTTCAGAAGCTCTGTATCGAACTCGGGAACCACGATGTTCCACCCGAGGTGAGGCACGACCAGATCGCCGCGAAAGCGGCGGATCGTTATTTCCAGGATCTCGAGGCCGACCGCGCCCGGGCTCTCGTCGCTGGCCATGGCGAACAGTTGCATGGCCGTGCCGATGGCCAGGGTCGGGCGCCCCTCCAGGATGCGCGCCCGCAGGGCGTGCTTCAGGCCGCGTCTTTCGAGCAGGTGTGCGGCGGTGCCGAAGGGGCAGCCGGCGGAGAAGACCAGGGATCCGGCCCGTTCCACTTCGCGGCCGGATTCACACGGGACGGGCCGGGCCCCGACACGCCGCAGGCCCGCGAGCAGAGCCCGCGGGACGAACGGATCGACGTTGGCCACGGATACCGTGGAGTTGAAGGGAGTGGACATCGGGTGGGTGGAGGTGTCTCCAGGGGCAAACTCGGCATCTTCGGAGCCGGGCTCGAGGAATTCGCTTCCGCCGGGGCAAAAAGAGCGGGCTGTGGGTCGGCTGTTGCTTCAGGCCGCGAGGAGACCTAGGCTGCCGAACAGAACCCGAACCTCGGAGGGGCACTTTGAGCGGCGGCAAGACGAAAGAGACACGATTCGCGGACCCTCGAGCGGGGGGCGAACGCCGGGCGCGCCAGCACTCGCAGCGGGCGGGGGACTCGGGCGTTGCGGGGATCGTGCGCGGCCTCCAGGCGGACGCCGAGGTCGCCGGACGCTTCACCGCCTGGCACGTCGAAGAGCCCAGGCCGGGGGTCTACGCGGAGCTCCCCGCGGGCTTGTCGAAGCCTCTGGTGGAGTGCTGCGCGCGGCGCGGGCTCCAGCGGCTCTATTCCCACCAGGCCGAGGCCATCGAACACGCCCTCGCGGGCGAGGACGTCCTGCTGGCGACGCCCACGGCTTCGGGGAAGACCCTGGCCTACACCCTGCCCGTCCTGCAGTCGCTCCTGGAGAGCCGCGGCTCGGCCCGGGCCCTGTGGATGTTTCCGACCAAGGCCCTCTCCCAGGATCAGTCCCGATCCCTCAACGGCTGGCTCGAAGAGCTGGGCGAAGACTGGCACTCTTTCACCTACGACGGCGACACGCCGCCCTCCGTCCGTCGCACCTTGCGCGATCGCGGTCACGTCGTCCTGACGAATCCGTGGATGCTGCACCAGGGCATCCTTCCCAATCACGGTAAGTGGTCCCAGCTCTTCCGAGATCTGCGCTACATCGTCATCGACGAGGTGCACACCCTCTCCGGGGTCTTTGGATCCAGCGTGGCCAACGTTCTGCGACGAGCGGTACGCATCGCCCGACACTACGGGAGTGAACCGCGCTTTCTTCTGTCCTCCGCCACCGTCCGCGACGCCGCGGGCCATGCGCGCAGCATCCTCGGCCGCGATGTGATCGTGGTCGATCGCGACGGTTCGCCCGCGGCGAAACGAATTTTCGGCGTCTTCGATCCGCCGCTGCTGAATCCCGTGGCCGGCCTGCGTGCTAACGCGCTCGAAGAGGTGCGACGTCTCGCGCCGCGGATTTGCGGCCCGGGACATCAGACGATCTTCTTTTGCAACCGTCGGACCGCGGTCGAGGTCTTGACACGTTATCTGAAGGAGTCCGCTCCCAAACTGGGCCTGAGGGCTTCGGAGATTCGCGGCTATCGCGGCGGATACCTGCCGCTTCTGCGGCGGGAGATCGAGAACGGGCTGAAGCAGGCAACCGTCAAGGTGGTCGTGTCCACCAACGCCCTCGAACTCGGCATCGACATCGGTCGGTTGGACGTCGCGTGCCTCGTCGGCTATCCGGGGACCCAGGCTTCCTTCTGGCAACGCGCCGGTCGGGTGGGGCGCTCGGGGCGTGCCTCCTTGACCCTGATGATCGCCCGTTCCGACCCGGTGGATCAGTACCTGGCCCACCATCCCGAGTGGCTTTTCGGTCGCGCACGCGAGCGCCTGGGGCTGGATCCGAACAACCTGGTATTGCTCTCCGAACAGATCAAGTGCGCCGCCTTCGAACTGCCCTTCCGCGGTCAAGCCGGTCCGGGCGGTGGCTGCGGGCACAAGAGCTTCTCGGGCTTTGCTGCAGCTCCGCACGCCGAGGACATCCTGGACTACCTGGCCGAGGAATCCGAACTGCTCCTGCGCCGGGACGAAGCCCGGGGACCGTCCTGGTACTGGATCGCCGACGCCTATCCGGCACAGGACGTCTCCCTGGGCGGGCACGAGCCCGACAACGTGGTGGTCTTCGATGAGGACAACCACGCGATCGGCGAGATGGATCGTGCCCATTCCATCAGCGAGGTTCACGATGGGGCCATCTATCAGGTCGAGGGGGTGACCTACAAGATCGAGCGCTTCGATTACGAGAACCGCCGGGCCTATGCCAAGAAGGTGGACAGCGACTACTTCACCGAGGCCGAGACCGACACCGAGGTGCGCGTCCTGCGGTTGGAGGAGAAAGCGGGGCGCGATCGTGCCGAAGGCGGTACCGACTGGGCCGTCTGGCGGGGAGAGGTGCACGTCACCACCCTCGCCACGCTCTACAAGAAGATCCGTTTCTACACCCGCGAAAACGTCGGCGCGGAGGACATCCACCTGCCCCCGGAAGAACTCGACACCGAAGCCTTCGTCATCACGGTGTCCGAGGAGACGGCGGCCGAGCTCGGGTTGGTTGCGGGCGACCGCGCGGCCGCCTGGAGAGGTGTCGGGCGACTCCTGCGGCGCGTGGCCCCGCTTTTTCTTCGCTGCCAGCCTGGGGACCTCGGCATCGCCTGCGAGATCCGTTCGCGCCACTTCGAGATCCCGGCCATCTTTCTGTACGACAAGGTTCCCGGCAGCGTCGGTCTTGCGACGGTGTTGTTTGCGGAGCGCGACGGCATCGTGGGCGCGGCCCTCGAAGTCCTGGAGCGCTGTTCGTGCCAGCTCGGTTGCCCCGCTTGCGTCGGTCCGTTGGAGGAAGTGGGCGCCCTGGGAAAGGAAACGGCCCTCGGGCTCTTGCGGCACCTCGAAGGCGGTGAGCCGCTGGGTTGCATGGAACTCGAGGAAGGAACGTGAAGGGAAACGAGCAGGGCGCCTTCCAGCGCAAGCTCTCGAGCCTGCGGCGCGAGCCGCCGCCGCGCGAACGTGCTCGCGCGAAATCGAAGCCGGGGGATGGGGCGCTGCCGGCCTGGCTGCGCCGTAGACTCCGCCGCCAACCCGTGGGCGCCGCGGCCCTGTCCGCGGGGCCACTTGCGGCGCGCACTCCCGGAGAACCCGAGAGCCTCACGACCCACACCAACGCGCGCGGAGCCTTCGCCGCCCGGACGCTCCGCTATCCCCTCGATGGGTTCCACGGAGCCTGGTCCTTGCAGTGGGTTGCACGGGAGCTGCCCGAGCTCTCCCTGCTCGGGCGCGACGAGGCCCTCGACGGCCTGGATCTCACCCGTTCGGTCTACCTCGACATCGAGACCACCGGGCTCTCGGGCGGGGCAGGCACGATCCCCTTCATGGTCGGCCTCGGAATCCATCGTTGCGATCACTTCGAACTCTGGCAGGGATTTCTCCCCGGGCCTGAAGGCGAAGCGGCGCTCCTGACGGAGGTGGCCGCGCGCATCGCAGCCGCCGGCTCGGTGGTCAGCTTCTTCGGCAAGTCCTTCGATCGCCACCGACTCGAGGACAAGATGGCGGTGCACGGAATCCCGGCGCCCTTCGCTGGGCGGCCCCACCTGGATCTCTTTCATCCCCTGAAGAGGCTCTATCGGGGCGCCTATCCGGACATGCGGCTGGGAACCCTCGAACGCGCTCTCTGTCAGGTAAAGCGACTCGATGACCTTCCGGGGAGCTTTGCGCCCGCCGCGTGGTTCGACTACCTCGCCGGTCGCGCCCATCGACTCGAAGCCGTCTTCGAGCACAACCGTGACGACGTGCTTTCCCTGGTGACTCTGGCCGGGCACCTCTGCTGCGCGATCGACGAGAGGCGTCCCGACGGAGTCGAACTCGAGGGCTTTGCCTGGGCCCGGGCGCGCGGCCTGGCGCGCCTGTTCGCCGCGGCTCGGGATCATGTTTCGGCCCTGGAGTGGGTCGAGAAAGCTTTCGAGCGTAGCCACGAGGACACGCGCGAGCTCGGACTGCTCCGGGCCGACCTCCTGCGCCTGTCAGGTCGCCACCTGGAAGCGCTGGAGCGCTACCGGGAGCTCTGCCTCGATGGAAGGGACGAGCTCAGCCTCACCGCGTTCTTGCAGATCGCGAAGCTTTGCGAACACCGCCTGCGGGACTACCCGCGCGCCCTCGAGGCGACGCAAGAGGCTCGTTCCCTCGCCGACGCCCTGGCGGGGACCGCACGCGAGCGTGCGCTGGCCGGGATCGAGCGGCGCCTGAAACGGCTGGTCGGCAAGTTGGCCGGGGCGAGCTCGGAAAGGGGCAGGAAGGCGCGGAGCTGAGGCGTCAGGTCTCCATCCACAGGCGGATCGCATCGGGCAGCGCACGCTTCTCCTCTTCGAAGACGCGCCTGCCCAGGGTCTGCGGCGTGTCACTCGCCAGGACGGGAACCTCGCGCTGCAAGAGAATCTCGCCCCGGTCGAAGTGGTCGTCGATGAGGTGGACCGTGCAACCGCTGGTAGGCTCTCCGGCTGCGATGACCGCGCGATGGACGCGGTCGCCGTAGTAGCCCTTGCCGCCGTACTTGGGCAGGAGCGAGGGGTGGATGTTCATGACCCGCCCCTGCCAGGCGGGTGGCAGCTTCAAGAGGCGCAGAAAACCGGCCAGCACGACGCGATTGCAAGCGCGGGCTTCGACCTCGAAGAAAGCGCGTTCGGAATAGGTGGCCGGGCTGTCGCTCTTCTTCCAGGGCATGACGAGGTGATCGATGCCCAGGCGCTCGGCCCGCTCCAGCGCCTGGATCCCGGGACGATCCGACAGCACCAGGCCCAGCTCCACGTCGAGCTTTCCCTCTGCGACGTGCTGGGCCAGGTTCTCGAGGGACCGTCCGCTACCGGAGACGAACAGAGCCAGGCGCAGGGCACTCATACGTTCTCTCCGGCCGTCAGGGCGTCGACGGCGGAAGCCAGGTCTTCGGTCATGGCCGTAAGCAGGTCCTGAAGGGCGGGCTGGATCGTGCTGGCGCTGGCGACCAGGCCCTGGAGTTCCGTCGGGCCGCCGGCGGCGTCGGTCAGGGCCACGATGGAGAGCGTCGCCAGCCCTGCGTGGGCGGCGCAAAGCAGGGGGGTGGCCAGGGATTGAACGGAGACCTCCGCGCCGGCGCGTGCGAAGAGCGCGCGTTCGGCCGGGGTTTCGATGGCGGGACCGGGTGTGCAAGCGCAAACGACCTCGGCGGAGGGCAACCCGAGCTTTTCCGCCTGCATCAAGGCCGAACGACGCAAACCGAGGTGGTGGAGCTCGGAGAGATCCGGGAAGAGCGGCCCGAGGCTGCTCTGGCTCAGGCCGATCAACGGGTTTCTCCCCGACAGGTTGATGTGGTCGCGCACGAACCCGAAACCACCCACCGGAGCCAACGGCTTCCCCGTTTCGGGCGATCTGAGGGCACTCCCCGCGGAGGTGTGAACCATGACGCTGGCGCCCGCAGCGGCCGCCAACCAGATCGGAAGACCTCCGAGCCATGGGGAATTCACATCCAGCCCGTCGGGTTCACCTCCGATGTCGTCGAGCAACCACACCGAAAGCTGTCCCAGCTTCCCTGCAATCAACTCACTCGCACGCCAGGGGTGGGGCATCTCTTCGAGTTCGCCCAGTTCGAACTCCGTCCCGTTGCGTAGCCGCTCGCCGAACAAATCGACGCCCGTCCCCATCAGGAACAAGACGTCCGGAGGTTGAAAACGGCGTTCCGCCAGTTGAGCTTTGAGCTTGTGGACGGTTACGTCTAGCCGTGTCGCGGAGGTCATGGGTGGAATTGCGGGGGAAGTGCCGGAGACGGCGTTTCAGCCATCGCTGCTGGAATCTTCGGAAGAGCTGGTCGCTTGCACCTCGCCGTCGGGGGCGTTCTTCGCGGTCGGGAGGATCGAGGGAGCCGGTTCGGTGTTGCGGCCGTCCGAGAGGAGAACGGCGGTGAGCGTATCGTCCAGGTCGAAGAGCAATTGCTCCAGCCGCGCGACCGACAACGCGAAGGATTGCTGCTGGCCGGCCCGAATGGAACCGGCGAGCAGCTCGAGAGCGAGCTCTTCACGGCCGAGCAGCTTCTCTTCTTCCGCAAGGGATGCGGCGTTCTTGTCGAACCAGGCGCGTGCGGTCTGCAGGCCGTCATGGATGGCTCGATAGTCCGTGTCCGCCAGGGTGCTGGTCGAATCGGGGCTCAGGAAGCGGGCGCCGCGGGCCACAGCCCGGGCCGTGCCGGTCCAGCGCAGCAGGGCCAGGATGCCGCGCTTCTCGTCCTCCTGGTAATCGCGCGCGATGCGATCGTTGAACAGTTGCACGAACCAGGAGGGACCGGCCTTCAAACGTTCCCAGCTCTGTTCCCCGCTGGAGCGTTCGAACGACATTCCGTGGATCGACAAACCCACGATCTTGCGCGTGGCTCCACGGCCCGATGGATCCTGGATCGCGTGACGCCGCCAGCCTTCGCCGTCCAGGGCGTCCACCAGAGCCTGGATGGTGAGGGTGATGTGGGTGTGGTCCCGACGCAACTGCAAGAAAACCGCCGCTGGCTCCCCCGAGAGCGATGTCTCCGCCCGGTTCAATCGCGCTTCGATGGATGTCAATCCGAGCTCCTCCAGCTCCTGAAGGAAGCCCGACCCGGGGCCCAGGGCGAGGGCCACCGACCTCCGGCGCTGGCGCTCGAAGTCCCGGCGCCAGCGCGCCTGGGAGGCCTCCAATCCCGCCAGGCGGGCCTCCACCTCGGTCCCCAGATCGCGTAGGGACTGGAGTTTCGGCGGATCGTCCACCCGCACCTCGTGGAAGTCGAAGCGGCCGGCGAGCAGCTCCAGGCGTGGGCGCAGAGCCTCGAACGCGCCCTCCTCTTCGAGGGCGATCAAGGCTTCCAGTTCCCTCCGCAGCGCTTCTTTGCAGGCGTCCAGGACCTCGGACTCAAAGGCGGCGCGGGCAGCGAGGTAGCGCGCGTCCCCGGCAAATTCGAGCGACAGGGGCAGGGAACGCAGGCCGGCCAGGGAGCGGGCCGGCAGGGGCAGGACCCCCGCGGGCGGGGGCCATTCTGCGGCCCGGGCCCAGGAGAGCTTGGCCCGTTCCAGGGCTCTCGACCGGTGGGAGGCCCTCGCCTCGGTTTGCAGCAGGCCCTCCTTCAGGGTCCCGAGCTCTTGCCTGGCCTGACCGGAGATCTTGGGCGCGTTGGGGTGTTCGAGAAGGAATTCTTCGAGGGCCGCGATGCGCTCGCCGGGCGCCAGATCCCGTGGAAGCTCATTCAGGGCCAGCAGAGCTTCCGCCTCGATGAGGCGCAACAGCGCCTCTTCGTCGATCTCCGCGACCTGCGTTCGGGGTTGCGTGAAGAACGAGTCGTCTCCATCGAACTCCGGGGAGGGTAGCACGTCGGTGGGGGCCGTCGTGGAAAGGGCGGATTCGTTGCCCTGCCCGTTGGCTCCGCCGAGGAAGGGATAGGCGACGGCGGCGGCCGCCACCACGAGGCCGGTCGCACCGAGCATCACGCCGCGCCGCCTCGAGCGGTGTGCTTTCTGCAGGGCCTCCGAGGGGAAGGCCTCGCCGCGATCGGCGGCCAGGCGCAGGGCGTCGATCTCCTTGCGCAACGCTTCTGCGGAGGGGAAGCGATCGGCCGGGGACTTCGACAGAAGTCGTGCGATCACCGCGTCGAGATCCCGGGGCAAACCCTCGACGAACTCGCGCAGGGGAAGCGGTTCCTGGGTCAGGAGGGCGCGCAGGATGTCGCGGGTGGTCTCGCCCTCGAAGGGCGTGTGCCCCGAAAGGAGGCGGTAGGCCGTCGCTCCCAGCGAATACAGGTCCGAGCGATGATCGACCCGTTCGCCGCGCGCCTGTTCGGGGGACATGAAGTGGGGGGTGCCCACGATCTTCTTGCCGCCGTCGCCGAACTCCTGGGATTCCGACTCGGTGGAGGTCGCGAGCCCCAGGTCGGCGATCTTCACGGAGCCCGCACCTGTCAGCATCAGGTTGGCCGGCTTGATGTCGCGGTGGCAAATTCCGCGGGCTTCGGCATACATCAGCCCGGACGCCGCATCGGCGAGGAAATCGAGCACCTGCCGCCAGGGCAGCGGCCCGGCTGCGGCCAGCCGCTGTTCCAGGCTGCCACCGGGCATGAATTCCATCGACAGGAAGTTCTGACCCTCCGCTTCACCGACGTCGTGAACGACGACGACATTGGAGTGACTGAGAGCCGCGGCAGCCCGTGCTTCCGATTGAAAGCGGGCGATGAAGGCCTTATCGGCCGCGTACTTCGGCGCGAGGACCTTCAAGGCCACCGGGCGGTTCAAGCTCTCCTGGAGCGCGAGGTAGACCTTGCCCGCGCCTCCCCGTCCCAGCAATCGATCGATGCGATAACCGCCGATGCGATCCGGCAAGTCCTGCGGACGGGGGGAAGGCTCGGGGGGGCGGGCTTCCACCACCTCTTTTGTGCGGATCTCGAAACGCCGCGACCCCGCCACGAGCTTGTCGCCGGGGCGGATCCGAGCGGAGCTGATGCGCTGGCCGTTGAGCAGGGTCCCGTATTCCGACCCCAGATCCTTGACGGCCCATCCGCCCCCCTTCGTGCGCCCGATGGCGAAGTGGGCATCCTCGATCCCCTGGCCCGCGACGACGAAACCGGCCCTGTCTTCGGATCGACCGACGACGAGCATGCCGTTCTCGGGAAGCTCAGAGGAGAGTCCCTCGGCACCCAGCAGCACGATCCGCGGTACGCTCACCCTGCGTTCCTCGCACTTCCTTCGAGTCCCTCGAAGAGGGCGCTGCCCACGCGCACCAGCTGCGAGCCCGCGCGAATGGCAGCTTCAAGATCCCCACTCATGCCCATGGAAAGCTCCGGACGGGAATTCTCGAACAACTCCGGCGCAAGTCCGCCGGCAATTTCCGCCAGGAGTGCAAAAGCCCTGTGGGCCACGGCGTCGCGCTCGGGCTCGCTCGGAGGGGTGGGCGCCATGCCCATGAGCCCCAGGAGCGGAAAGCGACTGGCTGCCACACGCACGGCGAGGGGCTCGACCGCGCCCCTTTCCAGACCCGTCTTGCCCTCGTCCCTGCCCAGCTTGACCTGGAGGTAGAGCCCCGGGTGGCGCTCCTCCTTCTCCGCAAGCCGCTCGAGTCGCTGGAAGAGCTCGAGGGAGTCCAGGGAATGGATCACCGAGGCGCAGCGCAGCACCCGCTGCGCCTTTCGGCTCTGGATGTGCCCCAGCCAGTGCCAGCGGACCCCGAGCCCGCGGCATTCAAAGAAGGCCTTCTTGCGCTCGAGCTCGTCGATGCGGTTCTCCCCGAGATCGCATTCGCCGGTCTCGCTTAGCGCCGCCGCGACGTCCGGGGGGACATTCTTGGTCACGCAGACCAGTCGAACCGACCCAGGTGCCCGACCGCACGCGCGGAGAGCCCCATGGATCCGCCCCCAGACTGCAGCGCGATTTCTCGCGAGTCTATCCAAAACGGGTCAGCCCCTAGCCTACCCCCCTGACCCGGCGAGGTCACCACCCTCACCCGTGCAGGCTCAGGCGCAAGCGCTCACGTGTCGAAGGAGCCACCCTGCGCCGTTCGCAGGGCTGCAGGCCGCAGACCCACAGGAGCTCCTCCCCCGAGAAGACGAGCGGGATGTTCCCCCGTTCCTCCCGCGGGACTCCGCGGTCCGCCAGGTAACGGGACAGGGACTTCGCCCCCGGCGCTCCGAGCGCCCGGAAGCGATCGCCGGGTTCCGGCCAGCGCACGGCCAGGCGGCTCCCGAGTTCGCCCGCATCGAGCTCGACCGTCCACCCGTCCCGCGGAACCGGGGTGTCCGGATCCAGGGGCAAGACCTCCGCGGAAATGCGCCGTCCGTCGTCGAG
The DNA here is from genome assembly GCA_002683825.1 of Planctomycetota bacterium. Lineage (GTDB taxonomy): Bacteria > Planctomycetota > UBA1135 > UBA1135. The sequence goes on along the minus strand of NYUD01000082.1, from coordinate 34,309 downwards.
GGTCACGATCCCCGGCAATTCGAGGGACAGCTGCAAGCGCCCCTCGAGCCCCCGTCCGGTCCTCGCGGCGGGCGGAAAAGGAAGCCAGGGAGCGGCGGGTTCGGAACGCTTCGGAAGGGGTGTCAAGGCCTCCGGTGGCGGCACCAGATGCAGCTCCCGGGAGCGCAGGAGCAGGTGCCATCCCCCGGCCAGGCCCTGGCGCGCCGTGCGCCCGCGTGAAAGCTGCGCGAGCGCCTCGGCCAGCTGGCGTTCGGTGGGAGCCAGGCCCGTTCCTTCGAGGAGCAGGCGCCAGAGCGCGCGCCGGCGCAAGGGGGTCGGTAGTTCCATCAGGGATCGGCGCTCCATCACGCCCCCGAGGGAGCGCCGCGACGCATTGCGAGTGGCGCGCACGTAGGGCGCCCTGTTCCACACCAGGTGGGCGGTGGCGCGGGCGAATTCCTCCTCGAGGGATTCCACGGCTCGACCGAATGCGCGCAGATTCTCGATTCCCTCCGAGCCTGCGATGCGTTCCAGCACGGGGAGAAAGCCGTGACGTAGGCGATTGCGCGTGAAGAGGGGATCCCGGTTCGAACGATCCTCGCGCCAGCGCAGTCCGCGGTCCGTGAGCAGCCGCCGCACCTCTTCGCGGCGCAAGGCGAGCAGCGGGCGCACCACGCGGACGGTCGAGGGCGCCGGCTGGGGGCGCCACTCGGGCCTGGGGCCGCGCATTCCCGCGAGCGAACTGCCGCGCACCCAGCGCATGATCAGGGTCTCCAGGGCGTCGTCCGAGTGGTGACCGGTGAGTACGGTGCGGTGCCCCGTGCGCTCGGCCTCCTCGAGGAGGCAGCGATAGCGCTCGCTGCGGGCGCGGGACTCCAGGGACGGGCCGCGGGGAGAGAGTTCCACCCGCCTCACGGTCAAGTCGACGCCCAGGCCGGCGCAGAGCTGTTCGCAGAAGCGTACGTCGTCGTCGCTCTCCGCCCCGCGCAGGCCGTGATCCACGTGGACCGCGTGCAGCCGGACGCGGGGCCGCGCCGCGGCCAGGACCTGCAGGAGGAGCACGCTGTCCGCTCCGCCCGAGAGGGCCAGCAGAAGCCGTTCGTCGGAATCGATTCCACTGGCCCGCGCCCACTGCGACCAGCGCAGCTCCCAGCCGGCGCCGCCCTCACGCGTCGTCCCGCCTCCGGGGCGGGGCTCCGGGGCGAAGTGGAGCGTTTCGGGGCGGGGATCAAAGGCGGACGGCATGGCCACTTTTCGTGCTGGATCGGGAAGTCTCACCGCCCACAGAACTCGCCGGGAGCAGGACCGCAAGCATTGATGCCTTCGGTAGAAAGGCTACGCTCTTTGCTCGATTTCGGTGGAAACCTATGGGACTCCCACGCTTCGGTATGGGTTGCGAATTGGGCGCTCCTAGAGAGCGCCGTCGTTGAAACCCTCCGTCCCCGGCGCGTCGTCTCAAGGCCGACGCCGGGATTTTTGACCCCCCTTTTTCGCTCGCTCTCCCTGGAAACCCGACACGAATCATGCGCATCGCGATCAACGGATTCGGCCGTATCGGCCGCATTGTCTTCCGCGTCCTGCAGGAGAAACAGGGCATGGAAGTTGTTTCTATCAACGACCTGACGGACCCCGACACCCTGGCCCACCTGCTCAAGTACGACAGTGTCCACGGGCGCTTTTCAGGCAAGATTCGCACGGGCAAAGGCTGGATCGCGGTGGATGGTCGCAAGATCCAGATCACCGCGGAACGCGATCCCGCGAACTTGCCGCACAAGGACAACAGGATCGACTTCGTCGTCGAGAGTACGGGGGCGTTCGCGCGACGCGAGGATTGCGCCAAACACCTTGAAGCGGGCGCCAAGAAGGTCTTGCTGACGGTGCCGCCCAAGGACGAGATCGACGCCATGGTGGTCATGGGGGTGAATCAGAACACGCTCAAAGCCGGTGACCTGATCATCTCGAACGCCTCCTGCACCACGAATTGCCTGGCCCCCATGGTCAAGGTGATCGACGACAACTTCGGACTCGTGCGGGGCCTGATGACCACCGTGCACGCCTACACCAACGACCAACGTATCCTGGACTTTCCGCACAAGGACCTGCGTCGTTCGCGGGCGGCCTGCGAGAACATCATCCCGACCTCGACCGGCGCGGCGCGAGCGGTCGGCAAGGTGCTGCCCAAGGTGCAAGGCAAGCTCGATGGATGCGCGATGCGCGTTCCGGTCAAGGACGGCTCGGTGGTCGACCTCGTCTGCGAGCTGAAGAAGAAGGCCGGCACGGCCGAGATCAACCAGGTTTTTCAGAAGGCCGCCAAGGGCCCCATGAAGGGGATCATCGAGTACACCGAGGATCCGATCGTTTCCTCCGACGTGATCGGCCAACCGTGCAGTGCCCTGTTCGATGCCGGTGCCACGATGTCGCTGGGGGACAAGCTGGTGAAGCTCATCAGCTGGTACGACAACGAGTGGGGCTACTCCAACCGCGTCGTCGAGCTGATGAAGTTCGCCCACTCGCTCAAGGGAGGCAAGGGCTCGCGCAACTCCGGCGGACGTACGGCTCGGTCCCGGTGACCCTGGACATTCCCCGGTTCGATACCCTCGAGGTGTCCGGTCTCCGCGTTCTCGTGCGCGTCGATTTCAACGTCCCCCTCGACGGCGAGGGACGGATCGGCGATGACACGCGCGTGCGCGCGGCGCTGCCGACGCTGCGGGCCGTCCTGGAGCGGGGCGGCCGGCCGATCCTCTTGAGCCACCTCGGGCGTCCCGAGGGGCGGGTCGTGGAGGGGCTGAGGCTCGATGCGGTCGCCGCCTGTCTCGAGGGACACCTGGGCCGGAAGGTGCGCAAGTTCGATGAGAGCATCGGGCAGGCCCTGGAGCGGGCCGTGTGCGAGACGGGCGACGTATGCATGCTGGAAAACGTGCGCTTCCACGCCGGCGAAACGAGGGGCGATCCGGAACTTGCAGCGGCCTTTTCCCGTCTCGGGCAGGCCTTCGTCAACGACGCTTTCGGCGCCTCCCACCGCGACCACGCCTCGGTGACGGGGCCGGCGCGCCACCTGCCCTCGGCGGCCGGGCTGCTCCTGGAGAGGGAGATCGACGCGTTCCGTCGGGTTCTAGAGAACCCGGCGCGGCCCCTGGTCGCGATCCTCGGCGGCGCCAAGGTCTCCGACAAGCTTCCGGTGGTCGCCAACCTCCTGGATCGTTGCGATGCGCTCCTCATCGGCGGCGGCATGGCCTACACCTTCCTCCGCGCCCAGGGTGCGGAGACAGGCGCGTCGCTGGTTCAGGAGGATCAGCTGGATGCCGTACGGGAGAACCTCGAGGCCGCGGAGAAGAAGGGTTGCGAGCTCTTGCTGCCCTCGGACCACGTGCTGGCCGAGCGTTTTGCCGAGGACGCCGAGCCTCTGACGAGCGAGGTCATCCCCCGGGGGAGCATGGGCCTGGACATCGGCCCACGGACCCGCGAGCGCTACGGGGAACGGATCCGGGATGCAGCCACGGTCGTCTGGAACGGCCCGATGGGGGTGTTTGAGTGGAAGGCTTTCCGGGCGGGAACCGAAGCCGTGGGCAGGGCCGTGGCCGCTTCTGCGGGCTACACCGTGGTCGGGGGGGGCGACTCGGTGGCGGCCCTCGAACTCTTCGGTCTCAGCGCCGACATGGACCACGTCTCCACGGGTGGGGGTGCCTCACTGGAGCTTCTCGAGGGAAAGGTTTTGCCCGGTTTCGCCGCTCTTCAGGCACTTTGAGAACGTCCCGGCCGTAAGCTTCTTGGGCCGGAGCGGGCACGGGCTACAATCCTGCTCCTCGGTAGAAAAGCCGTCGATCACCCCAGGCTCGCGCGTATCCACATGCGATCGCTTACCCTGACAGGCAACACCCCGAGCGATCGCGATAGCACCGTGTCGCAAAACCCCCTACGGATCGCTCCGTCGTTGCTTTCGTGTGACTTTGCTCGCATCTGCGATGAAGTGAATCGCGTGGAAGCGGCGGGCGGAGACTGGCATCACCTCGACGTGATGGACGGGCACTTCGTACCGAATCTGACCATCGGCCCGGCCGTCGTGCAGAGGATCGCCGATTGCGCGGGGATTCCGCTCGACGTGCACCTGATGATCAGCGAGCCGGCGCGTTACGCGGAAGTCTTTGCCAAGGCCGGCGCGGGGTTTCTGACCTTTCACGCGGAGGTCTGTCCCGACGCCGGCGCGTTGCGCCGGACGCTCGACGTCTTTCGTGCGCAAGAGCAGCACGGTGTCCAGGGGGTGGGTATCGCCCTGAACCCCGATACGGACCTGCGGCGAATCGAGGGGGTTCTCGATGGCATCGACATGGTTCTGGTCATGAGCGTGTTCCCCGGCTTCGGGGGGCAGACCTTCATCGCCGAGGTCTTGAAGAAGGTCGAGGCGCTGCGCGCCGGGGGGTTCTCCAAACGCATCGAAATGGACGGCGGGCTGAACCTGGAGACCCTTCCGTTGTGCGTGGCGGCCGGGGCCGACACGCTGGTGGCGGGATCGGCGATCTATGGAGCCGGGGACATGCAGGGACGAATCGAAGAGCTTCGGCGGCGCGGCGAAAAGGCGCGCAGATCGGCGGAGCAGGATGCCGATGAGGGTCGGGGTGTAAGCGGCTCCGAGCTCTAGTGGCGAACGTGGAGAAGTCGAGCGTGGCCGACGACAAAGAGAATACCGACGAGAAAGTGCTGGACGAGAGGCCGGCGGGGGACGAGACGGCGACCGAGGCCGGCGCCCGGGCCGAGTCCGTAGAGTCGCTTCCCGAAGAAAAGCCCGAGCGAGCCGGGGCCGGCGATCCGAAGACCGCGAACAAGTCCGGGAAAGCCAAGCCGGCCAAGAAGAAGGAGTCGAAGCCGGAGAAGGCCGGGGCTTCCGGGGAGACTCCTCCCGTGCGCCGGGAAGGGCGTCTGTCGCGCCTGCGGTTTTCGAAGAAGAAGGACATGCCCGGCGGACTGTGGCTCAAGTGCGAGTCCTGCGCCGGCGTGATCTTCCGCAAGGAGCTCGAGGAAAAGAACCGCGTGTGTCCCGCCTGCGGTTTTCACTTCACGGTTCCGGGTCGCGAGCGGATTCAGATGATCCTCGACGAGGGGACCTGGGACGAACGCTTCGCCGAGCTCGAGTCGCTCGATCGTCTGAAATTCGAGGACACGGGCCCCTACTGCGACAAGCTCGAACGCGCCGTCAGCCGCACGGGTCAGAAGGACGCTCTCTTCTCTGGCACCGGCGCGATCCTCGATCGACCGATCGTGTTAGCGGTTCTGGACTTCGGCTTTCTGGGCGGTTCGATGGGGGAGGTTGTCGGAGAGAAAATCGCCCTCTCCTGCGAGCTGGCGATCCGCGAGAAACGGCCGCTGGTGATCTTCACCTCCTCCGGCGGCGCGCGCATGCACGAAGGCGTGCTCTCTCTGATGCAGATGGCCAAGACCTGCGCCGCCGTGCAGGGGCTCAGGGAGAACGGCGGCTTCTCCGTCTGCGTCATGACCCACCCGACCACCGGCGGAGTGACCGCTTCGTTCGCGTCGGTCACGGATCTGGTTCTCGCCGAACCGGGCGCCCTGATCGGCTTCGCCGGGCCCAGGGTCATCGCGACGACGCTCAAACAGGAACTCCCGGCGGGATTCCAGCGCGCCGAATTCCTGCTGGAGAAGGGCATGCTGGACATGATCGTGCCGCGCTCCGAGCTGAGGGAGACGCTGGCCCGTCTCTTCGACTACCGCAAGGGACCGCGTCTGGCGGAGGGCGAGAGTGTCCTGTCCACCAAGAAGCGCCCGTCCACGGAGGGCTAAGAGCGCTCCTCCGGGGTAGACTCGCGCTTCACGTGACATGACCGAAAAGAAGAACACGCTGCCCAGCTCCCGCAAGGTCACGACCCAGTCCCTTCTCAGGATGAAGGGCAGGGGAGAGCGGATCACTGCCCTGACGGCTTACGACTACCTGATGGGGGAGCTGCTCGACCAGGCGGGCATCGACGTGATCCTCGTCGGTGACTCGGCGGCCATGACCATTCAGGGCCGTCACACCACGGTCTCGGTCACCCTCGAGCAGATGATCTACCACGCCGAGGTCGTCGCCCACGGTGTTGAGCGCGCGCTGGTCGTCGCGGACCTGCCGTTCATGAGCTATCAGGTCAACCCGGACGAGGGGCTGCGTAACGCCGGGCGCATGATCAAGGAGGCCCACGTCGAGGCGGTCAAGCTCGAGGGTGGCGAGAAGATCGCTCCCACGATCCGCCGCATCGTCGACGCGGGCATTCCCGTCATGGGACACCTGGGTCTTACGCCGCAGTCGATCCACAAGTTCGGCACCTACCAGGTGCGCGCGACCTCGAAGGGCGAGGCGGACGAGATCCGCAGAGACGTCGTGGCGTTGCAGGAAGCCGGCGCGTTCGCCGTCGTGCTGGAGAAGATTCCGGCCGAGCTGGGGGCCGAGGCATCGAAGCTGGTCGACGTCCCGACCATCGGCATCGGCGCGGGGGCGGGCTGCGACGGGCAGATCCTCGTGACGCACGACATGCTGGGGCTTTACACCAAGTTCCATCCGCGCTTCGTGCGGCGCTACGCACAGCTGGGCGAGATGATGCGCGAAGCCTTCGAACGCTACGCCCAGGACGTGAAGTCCGGCGACTTCCCCTCCGAAGACGAGTCGTACTAGCGGGCGAGCTTCCGGGAGCGCGAGCCTAGCTGCGATGGACGACCGACGTGCTCGTCTGGTCCGTCGGCCACAGGACCATTTCCCCGACGTTCACGTGCGGCGGTCGGGTCACCGCATAGAGCACCGCGTCGGCCACGTCCTCGGCCCGCAGCGGGGTCATGCCGGCGTAGATTTCCTTGGCTCTGCGGGCGTCGCCGTCGAAACGAACGAGGCTGAACTCGGTTTCGACCATGCCCGGATTGATCGTCGTGAAGCGGATGCCGTGCCCACCGGCATCGATACGCATCGCCTCGTAGATGGCCCGGGCCGCGTACTTGGAGGCGCAGTAGACGTTGCCTCCGGGGTAGACCTGAAAGCCGGCGACGCTGCCGAGAACCACGTGGTCACCCGAGCCACGGGCGATCATTTGCGGCAAGGTGGCGCGGACGACGTGCAAGAGGCCGTTGACGTTGGTGTCGATCATGCGCCGCCAGTCCCGGGGGTCGCCCTCCTGGATGGACCCCAGCCCCAGACCGAGCCCCGCGTTGGCGACGACGATGTCGAAGGTCCGCTCCCCGAGGACTTCTTGACAGCGATCGGCGTCGCAGACGTCGAGCACCTGAACCTCGGCGCTGTCGATCTCGGCCGCCACCGCTTCGAGGCGAGCACTGCGGCGGGCTGCGAGGACGACGTGGGCGCCCTCGGCCCCCAGAACGAGGGCCGTCGCACGACCGATTCCCGACGAAGCCCCGCTCACCAGGGCGGTCTTTTTCTTGAGGCGTTGCATGTCCACAGGGTAACCGCCCGTAGGTGGTGGTGCGCTCCCCCCCATCTGGCGTAGTCTTTGCCATGCGGGTTTTCGTAGCGTTCGGCCCTGTCTTTTTCGCTCTCTGCCTTTGCGCGTGTCAAACGCTCGGCGGCCTGGCGCTCTTTCCGGGGGAGCGTGCCACCCTCTACTACAACGGGACGATCTACCTCGATCCGGCCGAACCGCCGGTCGAGGCCCTGGTGGTTCGGGGCAAGCGCGTCGTCGGCGCCGGAAGCGAGCGCGAGCTGCGCAAGGGCCTCCGGCAAGGATACCGGACCGTCGATCTTCGCGGCGGGGTGGCGGTGCCCGGGCTGACGGACGCCCACGGCCACATCGCCGGTCTCGGTGAGGCGCTCGAGAGCGTCTCCTTGCAGGGCGCGGCGAGCTACGAGGAGGTGATCGAACGCGTTCGGGAGGAAGCGCAACGCCACGCGCCGGGCACCTGGATCACCGGCCGTGGGTGGGATCAATCGTTGTGGGAGGTAGCCGACTTTCCCCACCACGAGGCTCTCAGCAAGGCGGTACCGGATCACCCCGTGCTCATCCGACGCGTGGACGGTCACGCGGCCCTGGCGAACGCGAGAGCGCTCGAGATCGCCGGACTGTTGTTCGCGGGCCCGCTGCCCGAGATCGAAGGCGGCCGGATCGAGGTGGACGGACGGGGCGTACCGACGGGGCTTCTGATCGATACCGCCATCGGACGGGTCGGCCGACACGTGCCCGCGGCGGACCGCACGGCGATTCGCCGCCGCATACTGCGTGCCCAGGAAGCCCTTCTGGAACTGGGACTGGTGTGCGTGCACGACATGGGCATCGATCCCGCGACCGCAGAGATCCTCGAAGAGCTCGACGAGAAGGGCCGTCTGGACCTGCGCGTGGTGGCCTACCTGTGGGGCAACGCGGGCCTGGATGCAGAAACCCTGGCCCGTTACCCGCGGCCCGAGGACGCTTCGCCCGAAAGCCGCCTGCGCATCGTCGGGGCCAAGCTGATGCTCGACGGAGCTCTGGGTTCCCGCGGCGCCGCCCTGCTCGAGGACTATACCGACGCCCCGGGCGAGCGCGGATTGCTGCGCCTGCAGTACGCAGCCTTCGTCTCCCGACTGCGCACCCTCTCCCGTGCGGGCCTGCAACCCGCCACCCACGCCATCGGCGACCGGGCCAACCGCATGCTCCTGGATGCCTACGCCGAGCTGAGCCGATCGGAGTCCGACTTCGCGGATTTCCGGCCCCGCATCGAACACGCTCAGGTCGTCGCACCCGGCGACTGGAGTCGTTTCGGGAGGCTCGGGGTAGTGGCCTCCATGCAACCGACCCACGCGACCAGCGACATGCGCTGGGCCGAAGCTCGCCTGGGACCGGAACGCTTGAAGGGGGCCTACGCCTGGCGACGGATGGTCGCCGACCCCGGGACACTCGCCTTCGGCAGCGACTTCCCGGTCGAGAGCCCCGACCCTCTGGCGGGGCTGTACGCGGCGCGGACACGCATGGACAGGGAAGGACGACCGAGCGGGGGGTGGCTCGCGGATCAAACCCTGTCGGGGGTCGAAGCCCTGGCCGCCTTCACCCGCGGTCCCGCCTTCGCCGCCCACGAAGAGCAGGGGCGCGGGAGACTCGCCGTCGGCTACTTCGCAGACCTGACCGTCTTGAGCGTCGACCCCATTCTGTGCGACCCCGGAGATCTCCTGGAAGCGAGCGTCTTGATGACGGTCATCGACGGCGAGGTCGCGTTTGAGCGGGCTTCGCCGAACTAGCCCCGGCTTTCTCACCCCCATGCTCCAGAGAGGAGAGGTCCCCATGGTCCTGGTCGACATCGTTTACGAAGGAGAGCTCCATTGCCGCGCCACCCACGGTCCATCGGGGGACGTGATGAACACCGACGCCCCCGTCGACAACAAGGGCAAGGGTGAAGCCTTCTCGCCGACCGACCTGGTCGGCACGGCCCTGGGGACCTGCATCCTCACGATCATGGGGATCGCGGCCGAACGGCACGGGCTCGATATGAGGGGAGCGAGGGCGTCGGTCGAGAAGACCATGGTCGCCCATCCCGTGCGCAGGATCGGCGAATTGCGGGTCGCGATTCACGTGCCCGGGAAGCTCGACGAAGCCTCGCGCAAGCTGTTGGAAAGGGCCGGGCTGGGGTGTCCGGTCAAGGCCAGCCTGGCTTCGAGCGTAGAAGTGAGCGTCGAATTCCGGTGGGACGCCTGAGCGCACCCGCCGAGCGACCGGCTCGATCCCGACGAGTCCTTTTCGAAGGGATCGCTCTGGGAGCGCTGCTGGTCTTTCTCACCGTGCTGTCACCGTGCTACGGCACGGGCGAGCCCTATTCCCTCTCCACCTCCCTGCGCGGCCTGGGTGCGCTTTTCGGCCTCGCTGATCCCCTGGAGGGAACCGAGCAAACCGTCTATCGCTGGCGCCTGTGGCGCGCCCTGACCGCCTCCGGCGCGGGGGCCTGCCTGGCCCTCGCCGGCGCCTATTTGCAGGGGCTCTTCAGGAACGGCCTGGCCTCGCCGGCGGTGATCGGAGTGACCGCCGGGTCGGTGTTCGGAGCCTCCCTCGCGATCGCCTCGATCGGAGGCTTCGGGCCCGGCGTCCTGCTGGCGAAGGCCGGCGCCCTCTCGCCCTTTCTCGTGACGGTTTCGGCCTTTGCGGGAGCCCTGGGGGTGTCCGTCCTCGTGCTCTGGATCGCAACGAGGAGCGGGCGGCTGTCGGTCACGACGCTGCTCTTGGCAGGGATCGCGATCAACACCCTGATCGCCGGCTTTCTGGCGGCCCTGCAGTCCTTGACCCTGCGTGACCTGGAGGTCTCGCGCGCCATTCTGTCCTGGACCTTCGGGACCCTGGAGGATCGTTCCGATTGGCAGGTCGTCATGGTCTGGGCCGGCTTCGCCGTCGCGGCCTTGTGGATTCCCTTCGTCTCCAGCGAGCTCGATCTGTTCGGCGGGGGAGAAGAGGATGCCCAGGCCCTGGGGGTCGAGGTCCAGCGCGTCAAGCTGGGGGTGCTGGTCGCCGCCGCCCTGGCCATCTCCGCGGCGGTGTCCGTCGCGGGCCAGATCGCCTTCGTCGGTCTGGTGATACCCCACCTCGTGCGCATGTTGTTCGGCACCACGCACCGACGCGTGCTGCCCCTCTCCGCACTGGCAGGGGCGTTGTTGCTGCTCGGCTGCGACGTGATGCAACGGGTCTGGTTGAGCGAGGTCGAGATTCGCCCGGGGGTTCTCATGTCGCTGATCGGGGGGCCGTTCTTTCTCTATCTCTTGATGCGCGAACGACACGCGTTGCGCATGTGGTGATGGAAAAAGCCGATCCCAAACTCGAGCTGCGCCGGCTCGTCTTCGATTACCCGAAGGGGGTCCGCGCCGTCGACGGATTCGATGTGAGCCTTCGGTCCGGTGAAATCGTCTGTTTGTGTGGCCCCAACGGTTCGGGCAAGAGCACCGTCTTGAAGCTGGCCAGCGGACTTTTGGAACCGACCGAAGGGGAGGTTCGCATCGATGGAATCCCCCTCGCTTCACTTTCCAAGCGGGAACGTGCCAGGCTTCTGGCCTCCGTGCCGCAGCGTTTGGAGGCCTTGGGGCAAAGCACGGTCTTGAGTTTCGTGCTCGGGGGACGTTACGCCCGGTCGAGTTTTCTGGAACGCGCCCTCGGTGGCGTATCCCACCAGGAGCTCGAGCGCGTCGAAGAGGCTCTGGCCGAAACCGATGCCGCGGAACTCAAAGAGCGCCGGCTGGTCGAGCTCTCCGGAGGCCAGTGTCAGCGGGTGCTCGTCGCCCGGGCCCTTTTCCAGCGCGCCTCGGTTCTGCTCTTCGACGAACCCACCGCCATGCTGGACCCGGCCCATCAGGTCCAGGTGTTCCGGCTCATCGCCAGCGCGCGGGACGGCGGTCGCTCGGCCCTGGTGGCGACCCACGACCTGAACCTCGCCGGCCACTTCGCCGATCGCATTCTGCTTCTGCAAGAGGGTCGCGTGCGTGCCCTCGGGGCGCCTGGCGAGATTCTGCGTCCCGAGGTCCTGGGACCGATCTACGGCCCCGATCTCCATTTTCAGCGCCTCGGCGAGCGGGTCCTGGTGGTTCCCTGGCCGGTCGACGCGCCGGGTTGATGGAGACGGAGCGGCGTAAGCGCTAACATTTCGATCTTCGCGCTCCATGCCGGGGGTCCTGGGACCGCTGCGCCCGGAGCATCTCGCCTCCTCACGCCGTGCGCACCCGCCGGACGGGACCCCCATGAGTTGCAGGATCTGTTGCGTCGGTTCGATCCACATGGATCTCGTCGTACGCGCCCCGCGCTTTCCCGAATGCGGGGAAATCCTGATGGGGGGGGAATTCGAGCGCTACCCCGGAGGCAAGGGCGCCAGTCAGGCGGTGGCGGCCGGACGCATGGGCGCACAGGTGCGCATGGTCGGTTGTCTGGGGGACGACAGCTGGGGTGCGGCCATGCGCGGCGTCTTGACGGTCGAGGGCGTCGACATCCAGCACGTGCGTACCGACGAGAAGCACGCCACCGGAGTCGCGGTGGTGACGGTCGTTCCCGGGGGCGAGCACTCCATCGTCGTTGCACCCGGCGCCAACGCCCACCTCATGCCTGACGACCTCGACCAGGCCTCGGGCGCGATCGCCGAGGCCGATGTTCTGATCGTACAGGCGGAGATTCCCGTCGAGACCAACCTGCGAGCCATGGAGATCGCCAAGAACTCCAACACCGCGGTGGTGTTCAATGCAGCTCCAGCGGTCGGGCTCGACCTCGAGCTGTTGAAGCGTGTGGACCTGCTCGTCGTGAACTGCGCGGAGGCTCGTCGCCTGGTCGGCGATGACGAGGGCGAGGTCGCGCCCACGGGCCTGGCGCGACGGCTTGCGAGCTACGGACCCGATCGCGTGGTGATCACCCTGGCTTCCGAAGGCGCGATCCACTTCAACGGACAGGAGATGGAGAGCTTCGAGGCCTTCGAGGTGGAGTGCGTCGACAGTACGGCCGCGGGAGATGCGTTTGTCGGCGCCCTGGCCGTCCTGCGCTCCGAAGGGGCACGCCTGATGGATGCCGTGCGCTACGCCTGCGGGGCGGGATCCCTGGCGGCCGGCACGGCCGGGGCGATCCCCTCGCTCCCGACGCGCGACGAGGTGGACGCCCTCGTAAAGCCTCGCAAGCAGGCGACGACCTGAGCTCCACTTTGATCTAGACTCGGCCCATGAGCGACACCACCGAGAAGAGCGCCGGATTCGACGAGCGACTGTCCCGCCTGGAGGGACTGGTGGGCGAGCTCGAACAGGGAGGGCTGGAACTCGAGCCGGCCATCGAGCTCTACCAGGAGGGCATCGAACTCCTGAAGACCTGCCACGGAACCCTGGAGCGCTACCGCCAGCGTGTGGAAGAGCTCTCCGCCGACGCCGAAGTGGCCCTGCGCCCTTTCGAGGCGGATCCGGACGTCACCGAAGCACGGGGAGAATGAATCTCGAAGAGCGAACCTCCCTCGAGCGCTGGTTGGGGGAGAGCCGGGCCTGGATCGAGGAGGGACTGGAGCTCCTGCTCCCGGGGGAAGAGGAGCACCCCGCGCACATCCACCGGGCCATGCGCTATGCCCTCTTCGGAGGTGGGAAACGCCTGCGTCCGGCCCTGTGTCGGCTGATCTGCACCTCCATGGGAGGGGCTCAGGCGGACGCCCTGCGCCCCGCAGCCGCGCTCGAGCTCGTCCATACCTACAGTCTCGTCCACGATGACCTGCCCTGCATGGACGATGACGAGCTGCGGCGTGGCCGGGCCACGCTGCACGTGGCCTTCGACGAGGCCACCGCGGTCTTGACCGGGGATGCGCTCTTGACCCTCGCCTTCGAGGTCCTGTGCCACCCATCACTCCCCCGAGCCACCGAATCGATGGGCTGTCTGGCCCGGGCGGCGGGGTCGCGAGGTATGGTCGGCGGGCAAACCCTGGACCTCTCCCTGGAGTCCACGGATCCCGAAGAACTCGGCGACATGCACGACCGCAAGACGGGGGCGCTCTTCGCCGCCGCCTGCGAGATGGGAGCCATGGCCGCCGGCGCAGGCGCGAGAACGTGTCGCCTGGCAGGGCAATACGGCCAGGATCTCGGACGCGCCTTTCAGGCGACCGACGACCTCCTGGACGTGACCGGGGACGTGGGCACCCTGGGCAAGACGCCGGGCAAGGACCGGACCCTTTCCCGTCCGACCTTCGTGGCCGCACTCGGACTGGAAAAGGCGCGAGCCAAGGCGAGGGATTTCGGCGAGGCGGCGCGCGAATCCTTGAAAGCGCTCGGCTGGGGGCCGGATCACCTGGCCGGATTTTTCGTGGAATTCGTGCTTTCCCGCCGGAACTGAGCCGGTGAGATTACCCTCAGCCCTGGACCATGGAACACGGTAGCGCCATAGAACTCCCCGACGACCTCGTGGGGGAGCGATTGCTCGAGGGGGTCCACTCGCCCCTGGACCTCAAACGCCTCCAGGAAACGGATCTTCCGCGGCTCTGTGACGAGATCCGCAGCTTCCTCCTGGAATCGGTCCAGAAAACCGGCGGGCACCTGGGCAGCAACCTGGGGGTGGTCGAGCTGGCCTGTGCCCTGCACTACGTCTACGACTTCAGGCGTGACCGCTGTGTCTGGGATGTCAGCCACCAGGGCTACGTCCACAAGATTCTGACCGGCCGGCGTTCGCGTTTTCTGACCCTGCGCCAGACCGATGGCCTGTGCGGCTTCACCCACCCCGGCGAATCCGAGTACGACCTCTTCCACACCGGACACGCGGGAACCTCGGTCAGCCTGGGTCTGGGGTTGGCGATCGCTTCCGCCCACGAAAAACTGCGCCCGAACGTGGTCAGCGTGATCGGTGACGCCAGCCTCGGGGCGGGGGTCGCCTTCGAAGCACTCAACCACGCCGGCGCTTCCGGCGAGCGCATGCTCGTCGTGCTGAACGACAACGAGTGGTCGATCTCGAAGTCCGTGGGCGCCCTGGCGCGCTACCTGACACGCATCCGATCCGCCCGCGTCGTACAACGGGCGCAGCAGGAGATCCACGGATTGCTCCAGTCGATTCCGGTCATCGGACCGAAGGTCGAAAACACGCTCGAAGAGATCCGCGAGGTCGTCCGCCACAGCATCGTTCAGGGTCACGTTTTCGAGGAGCTCGGCGTGACCTACGTGGGCCCCGTGGACGGGCATGACGTCGGCTATCTGGTCGACACCCTGCGTCGCGTTCGCGAGCTGGACGGAGTGGTTCTGTTGCACACCTTGACGGAGAAGGGCAAGGGCCATCCCCAGGCGCCGACGCATCCCGAGCGAGTCCATGCCGCCAAGCCTTCCAAGACGCAAGAGCAGTCGACCCAGCCGGCCCGCGACGCCGGCAAGCTCGAGGTCATTGAAGATCCGCGGCCCGCCGGCCCCTCCTACACGGACAGCTTTGCGACCGCCCTCAGCGCGATCGCGGAGCGCGACGTGCGCGTACACGCGATCACCGCCGCCATGCCCTCCGGCACCGGGCTGACTAAATTTCAAGAGCGCTTCCCGAATCGCTTCCACGACGCCGGTATCTGCGAACAGCACGCCGTGGCGATGGCCGCCGGGATGGCCAAGGGCGGACTGCGTCCCGTGGTGACGATCTATTCGACCTTCCTTCAACGCGGCTATGACCAGGTCTTTCAGGAGGTCGTACTGCAATCCCTGCCCGTTGTCTTTTGCATGGACCGAGCCGGGCTCGTGGGCCAGGACGGGCCGACGCACAACGGTGTCTTCGACATCGCCTACCTGCGCACCTTGCCGGGTATCATCATCGCCGCTCCACGGGACGAGAGCGACATGCGCCGCCTGCTGGAGCTCGGACTGCGTACGGAGGGAGGGCCCTTCGCCCTGCGTTATCCGCGCGACAACACCCCCCGCGACGAAACCCTTCCGGTCGAGGAGCGGCGCGAGATGCGCCCGGGAGCGGCCGAGGTTCTGTGCGATGGGGAGGACGCTTGCATCTGGGCCTTCGGCGCCCTCGTGAATCAAGCGCTCGGCGCGGCCGAACGTCTGCGGGCGCGCGGCATCTCGATCGGTGTGGTCGATGCCCGCTTCGCCAAACCCCTGGATGAAGAGCTCCTGGGCCAGCACATGCGGCAATACCGCCAGATCTTCACCTTGGAGGAACACCAGCGCGCCGGCGGCTTCGGCTCCGCCGTGCTCGAAGCGGCCAGCCGCATTCCGAAGGACAACGTCGCCCGGGCGCGGATCAAGATTCTCGGCATTCCCGATCGCTTCATCGTGCACATGAGTAGCCGCGATGAGCAGCTGGCCTGTCTCGGGCTGGACGCTGCCGGTGTCGAGAAGAGCGTTGTTGCCTTGCGGCGAGCCAACCTCGTCTGATCGCATGCGCACCTCCTGGTCCACAGAGGACGGGCGCGCACTGCGAAGCGCCTTGATCCTGGCCTCCTTTGAAAAACCTGCCGTTCGACAGCTGGCAGGTGAATTGGAACCGTGGCTTGCGGAGCGACTCGAACGGGTCACACTGCGATCGGACCTGCGGGAGTTTTGCACCGAACGCGAGCGCAATCAGGACGCCGGAGTCGAACGGCCCGACCTCGTGTGCGTGCTCGGTGGGGACGGATCCCTCTTGAGCGCCGTGCGTTCCTTCGCTGAGGATCCCGTGCCCACGCTCGGGATCAACCTGGGCCGCGTGGGCTTTCTGGCTTCCACCCCGGCCAGCCACTGGCAGGAGACCCTCGAGGGTGTGCTGGAGGGACGCGGTACGCTGGAGTTGCGCACCCGCCTCACGGTTCGAATCGAGGGGCAGCAGTGCTCCGAGCGCGTGGCCCTGAACGACATCGCACTGGAGCGCGGCTCCCGCCAGGGGATGCTGACGGCATCGCTCTTCGTGGGAGAGGAATGGGTGAGTGACTACCGCGCAGACGGGGTCATCGTGGCGACGCCGAGCGGTTCGACCGCCTATTCTCTGTCGGCGGGCGGCCCCGTTCTGGAACCCAGCGTACCGGCCTTGGTCGTGACCCCGATCTGCTCCCAGGGGCTTTCCAACCGGCCCATCGTCCTGTCCGATCGCGATGAGTTGAAGCTTTCGATCGTCTCGGCCAGCGGCCTCACGAACCTGGCCGTCGACGGACAGGCCTTCCATTCCATGGAGCAGGGGGACTGCGCCTACATCGCGCGTCACCCCGTGCCCTACCCGCTGTTTGCCATGCCCGGCCTGGACCCCTACCGACGCCTGCGCGATCGCCTGGGATGGCGTGGCAGCATCGAGGCAACGGAGCGGGCCGAAGGCAGCTAGGCCGCTGGATTTCCGGCGAGTTGGCCGAGGGGGCCCGGCGCTCGAGGCCGATCCGGCCATGCACCAGGGGTCCAGAGCCTCGTCGGGCCTAGGCCGGCATCGGAAGGCTCGAATCCGCCTGAATCTGACCGTCCTCCATCAACATCACGCGTTGGCATTTCTTGGCGATGCGCATGTCGTGCGTGACGAGGATCATCGACAGGCCGCGACGGGACTGTTCCTCGAACAGGAGTTCGAGGACCCTCTCTCCCGTCGCGGTGTCCAGGTTCCCGGTGGGTTCGTCCGCAAGGAGGATCGTAGGGTCATGGAATAGCCCGCGCGCCATGGCGACGCGCTGGCGCTCTCCGCCTGAGAGTTGACCGGGCCGGTGCTTGAACCGGTTCGAAAGACCGAAACGTTCGAGCAGGATCGCGGCGCGCTCGTGGTGCTGCTTGCGTTTGCTTCCGAAAACCAGCCTCGATTCAGCGATCATCGCCGGGAGCATCACGTTCTCGACGGCGTTCAATTCCGGCAGCAGGTGGTACATCTGAAACACGAAACCGATCTTCTTGTTGCGAGCGTTAGCGCGTTCCTGGACGGAGAGCTTCCAGGCGTCGGCGCCATCGATGATCACTTCCCCCTCCTGGGGACGGTCGAGCAAGCCGAGGACGTGCAGCAGGGTGGACTTGCCGGCCCCGGAGGCTCCGACAAGGGCCAGAAGTTCGCCCGATTTCAACTCGAGGTTGACCCCGTGGAGGATCTCGAGAGAGCGATCCCCAAGACCGAACGACTTGCGAATCTTGCGGGCGCGAAGCACGGCCTGCGACGTGGAGTGATGGCCGCGAGCTTCGGCATGCGGTGTCCTGTAGGGGAGGGTGCTCACTCGTAACGTAGGGCGGTTAGGGGATCGAGGCGTGCGGCGCGCCAGGCGGGAATCGCAGCGAAGATGTGTGCGATCAGGAAGGCTCCCCCGACGATCGATGCCACGGAGAGAGGCTGGACGATCGTCGGGATATGGGTGAAGAGGTAGACGTCACGATCGAAGATCTGAACCCCCAGGATGGCGGAAAGCCAGCGTTCGATCGCGTCGATCCTGAACGCCGCCAGCACGCCGATGGCGCCCCCGAGGAGCGCACCGATCAGGGCGTCCCAGAAGGCGATCATGAGAAACATCGAGAGGATTCCCGACGGTGTTGCGCCGAGGGCGGAGAGAATGCCGATGTCGCGACGCTTTTCGGTGACCATCATCGATAGCGTGGCGAAGATCGTGAAGCCGGCGACGATCAGCACGAGGCTGAGCATGATGGCCATCAACATGCGCTCGTTCTCGATAGCACCGAGCAAGGGACGGTTCGTGTCCTCCCAGGTCAAGACCTCGTTGGCGTAGGTCGGCCCGAGAATAAGGTTCTCCTCATCCAACCGGGTCTCGATGGCAGCACGGGCTGCGACGTGGTCGTCGCCCTCGATTCGGACCAGGATCTGGCTGTAGGATCGGAACGTCCCGATGAAGTCCGCGAGTTCGAACCGATCGACGTAGATGCGCTTGCTGTCGACGTCATTGGCCTCGGTCTTGAACAGGCCGGAGACGACGAAGTCCCGGTTGTTGAGCTTCGGTTCGGAGTCCGGGGGAAAGACGAGTGTCGCCAGCTGGATCGTATCGCCGGGGCTGATGCCGAATTGCCGGCCGAGTTTCTCACCCACGATGCACGCGGGTGTGCGGAGCGCTCTCTCTTCGCGCCCGGTCTCGAACGGAAAGAGGGGCATCCGCGGTGCGATGGTCCAACCCAGCTCGCCATCGCGGCCGGTCAGGCTCTCGAGGAAACCGGTCGCATCCAGCTCATCCTGCACGAGGTATCGGGGGGCGAAGGCTCCGATCGATGCGAGGGCTGCGGAAAGTGCGGGCTCGACGAGGCGCAGGTCGGTCCGTAGATCGATACCTACGATCTCCTTGGTCACGTTCTCGGCGGCCGCGGGACTGCTGAAAAGGGTCGAGAAATCGATCCCTTTTTCGCTGATCAGGGCCGCCCATTGCAGCTGAGGTGCGGCGCCGCGGACCCGGGGATCGGCCAGGAGGAGTTCCAGGATCGGCTCGGGAAAGGGCGCCGGGTCGATGACCATGCCGTTCGGGCCGACGATCCGTTCCGGTCGGATGATGACATCCGAAAGGGTCCCCCGAATCGCCCGGCGCTGTTCCTCGAGAAAGCCCGTCATGATCGACAGGATGAGGATCATGGCCCCCACCCCGAGCAGGATGCCTCCGATCCCGACGAGATTGCTTCGCCGGGAAATGAGGTAGCGCCAGCTCAGAAAGGAGCGAAACACGGCTTACTTCTCTTGCGCATGCTCTTGTTCGCTGGACGGGCCCCCGCCTTGGGGCTGGGGACGCAGGGTGGGGAAGAGAAGCACGTCGCGGATGGAGGGCTGATCGGTCAGGAGCATGGCCAGCCGATCGATCCCGATCCCCATCCCCCCTGTCGGCGGCATACCGAATTCGAGGGCCTGAACGTAGTCGATGTCGACCTCTCCCGGCACCTCCGGATCCTTGCTGGCGACCTGTTCTTCGAAGCGGCGTTCCTGCTCCTGCGGATCGTTGAGCTCGCTGAAGGCATTGGCGAGCTCCATTCCGGCGATGAAGAGCTCGAAGCGCTCCGCAAAGCGCGCGTCCTGCGGGTCTGTTTTCGCCAGGGGACACAGCGGGACGGGATAGTGGGTGACGAACACGGGACCTGTGAGGCTCTCTTCGACCGTGACATCGAAGAGTTCGGCCAGGAGCTTCCAGAAATCCGTCTTGGGATCCGCCTTGAGTCCGAGCTCGGCGGCCTTGCTCCGCACAGCAGGTTCGTCGTCCAGCTCGAAGCCGTTCTTCTCGCGAAAAAGCTCGTCGTAGCGGGCCCGGCGGAAGGGCGCCGATAGATCGAACTGGCGCCCGCGGTAGGTGATCGTCTTGGAGCCCGTCAGCTCGACGGCAAGCTCCTCCACGAGCGTTTCGCTCAACTCCATCATGTGGCGGAAATCCGCCTGGGCCTGATAGAGCTCGAGCATCGTGAACTCGGGGTTGTGGGTCGCATCGATGCCCTCGTTTCTGAAGTTTCTGGCGACTTCGAAGACGCGCTCGAGCCCGCCGACGATCAGACGCTTGAGGTAGAGTTCGGGGGCGATGCGCAGGTAGAGATCGACGCCCAGGGCGTTGTGGTGGGTGGTGAAGGGTCGCGCCGCGGCTCCACCGACGATCGGATGGAGGGTCGGTGTTTCCACCTCCAGAAACCCACGCTCTTCCAGGAAGCGGCGCGCTATGGAAATCAGGCGTGAACGCTTGATGAAGACCTCGCTGACGCTCTCCGAGGACCACAGATCGACGTAGCGGCGGCGGCGGCGCTGCTCGATGTCGACCAGTCCGTGCCACTTTTCTGGGGGGGGCGCGAGGGCTTTCGAGAGCAGCTGAACCTCTTCCGCCCAGATCGTGAGCTCGCCCTTTTGCGTGCGCCCCAGCTCGCCGGTCACCGCGAGTATGTCTCCACCGTCGAGGCGCTTTCTGTCGGGCCACCAGTCGCCGAGACGGTCCTTCTGCATCCCGACTTGGAGCCGACCGGATCGATCGACCAGCGGAGCGAAGATCAGCTTGCCGAAGTCCCGAAGACCCAGTATCCGCCCGGCGGCGGTGACCCGCTCTCCGATCAACGGGCCGGGCTCCTCGACGCTTCCACCCCCCGCGATGAGCCGTTCGAGGGGTTCGCAATCGACGCCTCTCGCCGGATAGGGATCCTTGCCTTCGGAGCGAAGAGCGGCGATTTTCGCCAGACGATCGGGGTGGGCCAACTCGGTCATGGAAGCGAGGCCCCGTGAGCCCCTGAAGGGTGGTTGGTGGAGGATAGGGGAGTCGAACCCCTGACCTCTACAATGCCATTGTAGCGCTCTACCAGCTGAGCTAATCCCCCGGCGAGAATCGGGAGCATGCCCCCGTCGGGGGGAGAGGTCAAGCGCTGTCCCGAAAGGGAACGGCGGTGAAATTAGGGGCTCCGGAATCGGGATCCTGGGGCGGATGGAGCCTGGCCATGGTCGCCGAGCGGTTCGCTCTCTATCCTACGGAGCCTTTTTGGAACGCGCCCTGTGAACAACCGCTACGAACCTGCGGAAATCGAGCCGCGCTGGCAGGGAGTCTGGGAAGAGACCCGTGCCTTCCGGGCCCTGAATCCCGGTGATGCCGGCTTCGATCCCGAGCAGCCGAAGTACTACGTGCTGGACATGTTTCCCTACCCCTCCGGTGCGGGACTGCACGTTGGCCACCCGATGGGCTACATCGGTTCGGACATCGTCAGCCGCCGCAAGCGCATGGAGGGCTACAACGTCCTGCATCCGATGGGCTATGACGCTTTCGGACTTCCGGCCGAGCAGTACGCGATCACGCGCGGCGTCCACCCGGCACAGAGCACGGCCAAGAACGTCGAGACGTTCCGGCGCCAGCTCAGGTCACTGGGTTTGTCCTACGATTGGTCCCGTGAGTTCTCCACCTGCGATCCGTCCTACTACCGCTGGACCCAGTGGATCTTTGCGAGGCTTTACGACCTGGGACTGGCCTACCGGACGGAGGTTCCGGTCTGGTGGTGTGAAGAACTGAAGACGGTCCTCGCGAACGAGGAGGTCATCCAGGGACGTTCCGAACGCGGGGGCCATCTCTGCCTGCGTCGCCCCCTGTCCCAGTGGATGTTGAAGATCACCGAGTACGCTGACCGGCTACTGGACGACCTCGAGACGGTCGATTGGCCGGCATCGGTCAAGACGATGCAGCGCGAATGGATCGGTCGATCGGAGGGTGCCGATGTGATCTTTCCCATAGACGGGTTCGAGGCGAGCCTTACGGTGTTCACCACACGACCGGACACGCTGTGGGGCGCGACCTTCATGGTGGTCGCACCCGAGCACGCGCTTCTGGAAGAGATCACGACCGAGTCCGATCGCGAGGCCGTGCAGGACTACGTCGAACAGGCCTCGCGCAAGTCCGACCTGGAGCGAACCGATCTCGCGAAGGTGAAAACGGGGGTCTTCACGGGGCGCTATGCGATCAATCCGGTGGTGGACCCCGACACCGAGGAATCTCGGATCCCGATCTTCGTTGCGGACTACGTGCTCGCCTCCTACGGCACCGGCGCGATCATGGCAGTGCCGGCCCACGACGAGCGCGACTTCGAGTTCGCCAAGAAGTACAACCTGAACATCCACGAGGTCGTGAAGCCGCCCGAGGGTGAGCCGGGATTGTCGGAGGGCGTTTGCTTCTCGGGGGAAGGGACGGCGATTCACTCCGGGCCCATCGACGGACTGGCCTCGCCCGCGGCCAAGCTCAAGACTATCGAGCTCCTGCGGAAGCGCAATCTGGGAGATGCGCGCGTCTCTTACCGTCTGCGGGATTGGCTCTTTTCGAGACAACGCTACTGGGGGGAGCCTTTTCCCGTGTTGCATCGAAAGGACGGCTCGCACCTGCGAGTACCCGATGCCGACCTGCCCGTGGAGCTGCCCGAGATGGAGGACTTCACGCCCGCGGATGATGGGGCAGCTCCCCTGTCGCGGGCGAGCGATTGGGTCGTGGCAAGCGACCCCGAGACCGGGGACACGGTGCGGCGCGACACGGACACTATGCCCGGATGGGCAGGGTCGTGCTGGTATTACCTGCGCTTCATGGATCCGCAAAACGACGAGGCACCCTTCTCGCCCGAGGCGCAGGAGTACTGGGGCAACGTCGATCTCTATATAGGCGGTGTCGAGCACGCGGTGCTGCACCTCCTGTATGCGCGCTTCTGGCACAAGGTGCTTTACGACTGCGGTCTGGTCTCGACCAAGGAGCCCTTCAAGCGACTCTTCAACCAGGGGCTCTTGACCGCCTTCGCCTTCAAGGACTCAGCCGGGAGGACGATCCCCGTCGACGAGGTGGAAGAGCGGGACGGGACCCACGTCAAGAGCGACGACGGCACCGAGGTCGAGCAGGTCGTGGCGAAAATGTCCAAGACCCTTCGTAACGTTGTCAACCCCGACGATGTGGTCGCCCAGCACGGCGTCGATACGTTCCGCATCTATGAAATGTTCATGGGGCCGCTGGGGGAATCGAAGCCGTGGAATACGCGGGATGTACCGGGATCGCGGCGCTTCCTGGAGGACGTGTGGAAGCTCTTCGTGGATCCGAGTGGATCGGAACCGATCCGGCCCCACTTGCGGGAAGCCGTCGAAGGAGTCCTCGAGGGCGAGGCGCTCGTCCTTGAGCGCGCCCTGAACCGGGCGCTGAAGCGCATCGAAGAGTCCTTCGAGACGTTCAAGTTCAATACGGCGATCGCCGCGATGATGGAGTTCAAGAACGTGGCCAGCAAGTGCAGGCAAGTCGTGACGAGGAGCCAAGCCGAGCGCTTCGTTTGCGCCATGGCCCCGTTCGCCCCGCACATTGCGGAAGAGCTGTGGTCACGGTTGGGTCACGCCGAAGGGATCGTACGCGCTCCCTGGCCCCATCACGATGAGGCCTACCTGGAAGAGGAGGAGTACGAACTCGTCGTCCAGGTGAACGGAAAGCTGAGGGCGCGCGTCCGCGCGCCCAAGGAGGCGGACAAGGTCCTCCTGGAGGAGCTTGCGCGCGGGGCAGCCCAGAAGTACCTGGCCGGGCAGTCGATCCGGCGCGCGGTCGTGGTGCCGGGGCGACTGGTGAATTTCGTGCTGGGAAGCTAGGCCTGCCTTGCCTGCCGGTGAGTTCCGGCCGGTAGAACGTCACGACTACCGACCGGGCTCACGGCTGCGGACTAGAATCCGGGAACGGTCTTGGCCTTCGCGTAGATCAGGTAGGTGAAGGCAAACCCGATCAGAAGCACGCCTGCGATGGCGAAATAGGGCTGCGCCCCCTCGTTGAACCTCAGGAGCGAATCCTGGTGCACGGCGACCATGAACAGCAGCAGCGGCAGCGACATGTAGGTGTTGTGCTTGGAACGCAGACCGGCGAGAGCAGGGTCGGCGGCCTCGGGGGCCTCTCCGTTCTTGATGGCCGTGATGATGCGACGCTGGGCGGGCCAGATGCGCATCCAGACGTTGGCTGCCATGGCGGTTCCGAAGAGGGCTGCGACATGGATGAAGGTGGCCCGCATGGAGAAGCCCTGGACCTCCCGGCAATAGGCACCGAAGCCAATGGCGATCAGACCCCAGATGATGACCGCTACGGCGTGTTGCTTGGCGAGGGCCTTGAAGAGCAGGTCGTACACAACGAAACCGACGAACAGTCCCAGGAAGGCGGGAAGCCAGGTCGAGGCGGTAACCTGCTGCTGTCCTTCGACCAGGTACGGGCCATGGTAGTAGACGACGAACATCAGGATGACGCCCGTAATCCAGGTCCAGCCCGCTGCCAGGCGGAACCAGTAAAGCGCTCTCGGCATCAGCTCCGGGACGACTTTTTTCTTGGTCTCGGCGTCCATGGTGGGCGCAAAGGCCGAGTTGACCCAGTTGAAGAAGTAGAGGAGTCCGATCCAGAGGACCCCCATGAAGAAATGAAGCCAGCGATCGCCGAGTTCGACGAATTCCATGAGTCCGGTGCCTTCCTTGGAATCGGGCCGCTCGGTAGAACGCACCCGGATTGGGCCTGTGTGTGCACTCGCCACACTTCGCCCTGACCATCGCAAAGGCCCCAGGTCAAGTCAACCGTCGAGGATCAGGGCGAAGCCGCTCGCCTGTCCGGCCTCCACCTTCACCCTGCCGCGGGTTTTGCCCAGGCGTTCGTGGATCGCTTCGACGACGTAGTCTCCGGGGGGGACGTCTGGGATCATGAACTTCCCCTCGGCGTCGGTCAGGGCAAACCACGGGTGATCCTGGACGTGCACGACCGACCCCATCCAAGGGTGGATGTCGCATTTAAATCGGATCTCCAATTCGCGCCTCTCGAACACGAACTCGAGGGGCGCCTGTCCACGCCCCATGTTCTTGTTGCCCATCTGGCTGTTCCTGGGGGCCCGGAGATTGACGTTGTGGTTGGTCGGATCGCTGTTGGCGACCTGGAGCTTCTGGCCGGCGCGAAATGCGAGTACGTGGGGCGTGTAGATACAGCCGCGTTGATCCAGCGTGATCGTCGTCTCCGGTGCGGCCGGGACGTCGTCCGGGTCGAACCCGGACTTGATGTAGACGTAGGCGTCTTGAACCCGTCCCTCGTGGACGATCGTCACGTCGCTCAGGTGTTCGATCTCGGGATGGTGGTTGCACTCCGATTTCTGCTGCGCGCCTATGGGAAAGCGCTCGATATCCTTGCCCGAGAAGCGAACCACTCCCCAGAGGGCTCCCAGTTCCGCCGATGCGAAGGGCTCGGTCCCGATTCTCGCGGCCTCGGGGATCTTGCTCCGCCGATCTCCGGGCCCCCGGGGCCTGGCCGTTCCCTTGGGCTCTTCGTGCCCCTGCGTCCGGTCATCGACACCGGTCGAGTCTTCCCCGGCGGCCCCTCCACCACAGCCTGCACAGATCCAGAGGGTGAGGAGGGCGCCGAGGCGAGAGCACGGGGGCGATCGGTCCGGGTGGAGACGGGCAGGCCTGTGGTCCTTCATACCGGTGATGATAGTTCGGGATCGTGCAGCTTCGAGGCGTTAGGATCCACCCGGTGAGCATTAGCAAAGATTCTGTCTCCAAGCGCGTACTCGTCACCGGGGCCAGCCGGGGGATCGGCCGGGCCGTCGCTCTCGAATTGGCCGGTGCCGGGTTTCCCGTCGTTCTCAACTACCGTTCGAACGAAGAAGCGGCTCGCGGCGTCGCAGCCGAGATCGAAAGCGCCGGGGGCCGGGCCGAACTCCTGCCCTTCGACGTTTCTGATCGCGAGGCCTGCAGGGCCACCCTCGGGACCGACCTCGAGCGCAACGGTCCCTTCTGGGGGGTGGTCCTCAACGCGGGAATCACGGCGGATGCGCCCATGGCCTCCATGAAGGACGAGCAATGGGACCGTGTGATCGACACGAATCTCACGAGCTTCTACAACGTGGTGCGCCCGCTGGTCATGCCGATGGTGCGTATGCGCCAGGGCGGTCGCATCGTGGGCATGTCGTCGTTTTCCGGCTTGCGCGGCAATCGTGGCCAGACGAACTACGCGGCCACCAAGGCGGGGCTGATCGCGGCCTGCCGTTCGCTGGCCTTCGAGCTGGCCAAGCGCGAGATCACCGTGAACTGTGTCGCACCGGGGTTCATTGCCACCGACATGGTTCAGGACCTACCGGACGAACTCGTCGAGACGATACCCCTCAAGCGCATGGGCAAACCCGAGGAAGTCGGTGCCGTGGTCGGCTTTCTCTTTGGCGACCGGGCCGGATACATCACGGCCCAGACGATTCCGATCGACGGCGGCCTATCCTAGGCACGGACTACTCGTCTCCGGCTTTCTCCTCGCTCGTCTGCTCTGTCGCGGCCTTTATTCGTTCCGCCTCTTCCTGCTGCTGGAATTTCAGGATCGATCGCAGCGCCGTGAACATCTGAGCTTTCAGAGGATTCTTCGTCGACTCGGAGATCTCCTTGAGAACGACCAGTGCTTTCGCGCCCCGGCCACTGCGGCTCAGTGCGATGGCCAGCCGTGGAGCGTAGCGTTCGGCGCTCCAGCCGAACTCTTCCCGTCGGTCCCACAGCTCGATCGCATCCTTCGTTTCCGCGATAGCTGCTTCCATATTGCGGGCGCTTGCGCGTGGAGTGGCAAGTCGCGCGAGTCCGCGATGAAAGCGCAGTTCCGGATCCTGCAGCTCGCCGAAGAAGCGCTCGATGTTCTCGATGCCGGTCAGGAGCTTGGCGAAGTCGGAAGATAACTCGAAGCGCAGGAGCGTGCGCATTTTTCGAGGCTCGAGACTGCCGCTGAAGGACAGGGCGACTTTCAGAATTTGCAGTGCCTCGCGTCGCTCCCCGGCCAGATCCAGGGCCATGGCCAGGGCGACCCACAGGTGGGGGGCAAGGGGATCGGCACGCAGCTCGTCCTCAGCGAGCTCGAGTGCCTCGGCCGGGTCCAGTTTTCCGTGCAACTTGATCCAGGGCAGGATTGCGCCCCGACGCAGCCCATCGATGGGCGTCTCGTCGGTCCGCTTACGAAAGCGCTGGAGCCGCTCGAGCGCTCGAACCGGACCGGTGGACTCACGCGAGGTCGAGCCGTCGTGGTGTAGTGTCCCTGCTTCCCGCGCGGCCAGGGCGAGCGCGACGACCGGCTCGTCGGGCAACTGAGCTTCCAGCGCTTCCAATTCAGCCCACCAAACCGCCTCGGGAATCTCTTCGTTCGCGAAGGACTCCTCTAGAAGGAGCACGTATTCGGGCACGAGCGGTTTCACTTCAGTGGGGAAGCGAGTGAACAGGCGATCGTAGAGTTCTATCGCCTCGGTGTTGCGTGAGTAGCTGCGAAGCAAGCGCGCGCGATCTACGAACAGCTCGTGGGCTTCGGGATGACGCTGCGAGGCGTCTTCCAGGACTTCGATAGCTTTCGCTCCTTTCCCCACACGGTCGAGCTGGCGTGCCTCGATCCGTGACAGCTGAAGCTCACCAAGCTCTGTTGCTCCTCCGGCGGCAAGTCGCCGCGCCCGGAGGTCGATGAGCTCCTCGTCCGACGCCCCGAGACCCTGCCGGATCACCTCGGTGAGGTAAATAGCTGCTGGAAAGGCCCGCTCCGACTTCCTCCAGGGATGCAGCATCCTCTGGGCCAGGACAGGGTCCCCCAGGGAAAGCAGGCAGCGCGCCTTCAACACGGCGTGCCAGGCCTCGGCTTGGCCCTCTTGCTCGCGGACCGTCAAGCGGAGACGATCCAACCCCCAAAGCGACCACGGTGGGGTCATGGCACTCAGTCCGCAGGCCGCAAGAAAACGCGCATCGTTGGCGGTCAAGAGTGTCAGAAGTCCTTGGGCCTGGGGGAACGAGATTTCCTCTTCGGAATCGTCAGTGCGCGCCGGGGAAAGCCTGTGGACAAGCGCACGAGCCAGCATTCCCATCGGATCGTCCGGCACCGGGCCCCATGCCTGGAGCTGGTGGCGAGCGGATTCAAACTCCCCCGCAAGGATCAGTAGATAGGTCTTGCGAGCGGGATCTTGCCCGAAGTCACCGCGCAACAGTCCGAACGCAAAACGCGCGACCTCCATCCAGTCGCGGGCATCGCTGGCCACCAGTAATTCACCGAGAAGAACCCGTGCGTCATCGAAGAAGGGGTCGGCGCGCTCGGAAGCCAGGCGATAGACATCCTCCTGGCCGGCGATGGCGGCGCACACGGCGCGACGCAAGAGGACTTCGCCGGCGTCGGTGTCGGGACTCTTCTCGATACGGTCGAGGACGGCCATGGCGTGCTCCCTGCGATCGGCCCCGTACAACGAGTCGAAGGCTCGGATCAGGTCGGGAACGCCGCCTTCCGTTCCGAGCGATTCGCCTGAAGTGAACGACTCCTCGAAACGCTGAAACGCATCGGATAAGAGCGCCTCGTCGTTCGTGAGGATCGAGGCGTACATTCCGGCGCGCAGCAACGAACCCGCAAAGCGTTGCAAGACCGGATCGCCGGCGGGCACCTTTCCAAGAATCGCCGCGGATTCCTTCCAGAACCCCAGTTCACCCGCGCGCTGCCCCAGGCGAGCCAGGATCTCTGCGTCGACCGCCGCGAGCTGGGGGCGATTGGACAGGGAGAGCGCCTCCTCCGTTCGGTCGTTGGCCAGCATCGATCCCAGGACCGCCCCCGCGGCCGCGGTCGGGTCGACCCTCATCCATCGGGTGAGGTTCCTGCCGCTCAGGTATTCGGCCGGTACTCTGGACAACGCGATGCGGGCCCTTTTCGGATTGAACCCTCTCTCGAGCAATTCCAGGGCTAGCTCGACCACTCCCACGTACGTGTCGGTCGACTCATACAACGACAGCAAGCCCTCAAGTGCATCCGGGTGCCCGGGGTAATCCAGGAGTAAGGAGTCGGCATAGCTGCGAAGCGCACCGAAATGGCCCCCTTGCGCAAGCTGACGCACCGCCACGGCTTCGGCGAAGGGGCCCCAGCGCTTGACTTCCGGAAGCGGTTCCTCTCGAAGGTTGAAACGCAGGGCTTGCAGGCTGCTGCCCCTCTTGACGAGCATCCGCTTGCCGATGTCAGAGAGCCAGGCAAAGATTTTCTGACGCATCTTCGGCAGGAGTGTCAGTGCGTGGGTCGCGCTGGCCTCTGCCATAGTCGTTTCACCGACATCGTCTTCGAGGTGTGAGCGGCGTAGCCATGCTCGGCCGAGCATGGGACGTAGGTCGGCGTCCTCGGCGAGGTCCTTGGCGCGTACGCGGGTGGCCTTGGACAGGGCGTGGCGTTCGAGCCGGCTGTCCCCTTCCTGGTGCGCACATTCGGCGTAGCAATTCCAGGCCCGCAGCTGGATCGCCGGATCGTCTGGGAGGATGTTCGTGATCTGCGAAAGGGAATCGAGGACCGAGCGGCTCGCTCCGGCGCGTCGAAAGGCGGCGATGTTGAGGTAGAAAGTGGCCAGCGCATAGCTGCGAGTGCCGCCCGGGCGGACCTGCTGAAGGTGGGAAGCCGCTGTGTGCAGGAGGTCCCAGAGTTCCAGTCGATCCAGAAGAGCACACCAATCCTCCAGCAGCTCCGATGGCCCCATGGTCTGGGTGGCGACGCTTTGCTTTCTCCTGATCTGTGCCTGAAGGATGGACTGGGCCAGTTCGAAGCGCTCGAGATCCTCCAGGGCCAGGCACGTGCGTACCAGCGCGTGGATTCGGTGGGGCAGCTGGTTGAGCTTCATGGCGGCCACCCCCAGCTCCGCCGCGGTCTCGGTGGCCCCTGCGTCCATCAGGATGTCCTGGATGCCCGCGATCGCGATGCCGTCAAGGCGTTGTCCGAGCGCCCGTACGAGGGCGTGGAGTGCAAGAGCGGTGTGCTCTCCGGCCAGGTCGATGAGGTCGATGGCCGCCCTGGCAGCCACCGGGTCCCTGAACCTGGTCCTGATCTCTTCGCGATAGGTGCCATACCCGCGGACGGACGGAGGCAGGGCGGCCGCCCTGCGAGCGGTCCGCATGACCTCCTGGACATCCACCGGAGCGAGCTCCTCCGCCAGGAGGAGCTCGCTCTCATCGAGGGAGCGCAGGGCCAGAGCCAGGTTCGCTTCCCCTAACAAGAGGTTGACCTCCAGGTTCTCGGGGTCCAGCTTGCCCAGTCGAGTCGCCGCATCCAGGGCGCGTTCCGGCTGATCGGACTTCAGAGCAGCTTCCGCAACGCGAGTCAAGGTCTCGACGCCGTCACCGAACTCCTCGAGCAGGGATAGAGAGTCGGCGAGGGCCAGCTGGGATTGGTTGCGGCTGAGAAAGAGCTGTGCACGTCGATCCAACGCTTCCTGCAAGATCTCGTCCTCGCCTTCGAGACGGGCCATCCGTATGGCCGCATCGAATTCTCGCAGGGCAGCATCGTGGGCCGAAGCCAGCTCCGCCATCCGTTCCGAGTGCCTACGGATCTGCGTGCCCGCGATCCGAGTTTCCGCCGCTTCCAACCGCTCGACAGCGGAGTTCAGAAACGAAGCGGGTCCTCGTGTTTCCCCTCGGATCCACAGCGTCAGGAGCAGGCCCCCGATCGCCAATGAGAAGAGAAAGTAGAACCAGCGAATTCGCGCCATCGGCCTCGAGTCTCGAAATCAGGCCGCCGCGGGCGAGCCTTCCGATCCCTTATCTTTGGTCGGAAAACCCAACAAGTCGAACTTACGCATCTTGTTAAAGAGCGTGGTGCGGTTGATTCCGAGCTTGGCGGCCGTGGATTGGCGATTTCCCCCCGAAGCTTTCAGGGCCCGGAGGATGAAGAAATGCTCGGGAATCTCGAGGATTTTACGCAGCGGACCCAGGGGGAGGTCCTCCCAGGGGTGGGCTGGCGCGGGGGAGATTCCCCTCGTCTCGGAGCTCTGGTCGGGCCACAGGTGGCGGGGCTTCAGGGGAGCGCCCCGGGAGAGGAGCACGGCGCGTTCGAGGGTGTTTTCGAGTTCTCGAACGTTTCCCGGCCAGGGATGGGCGAGCAGTGCTGCGGTCGCCTCGGGACCGAGACTCTGGGCCGGCCGATTGTAGCGCACCGAATTCCGCTGGAGAAAGTGCTCCGCAAGAAGGGGGATGTCCCCGTGGCGTTGACGCAGCGGAGGCATCTCGATCGCGACGACATGGATCCTGTAGTAGAGATCCTGTCGAAAGCGACCCTCGCTAACCTCTCGGGCCAGATCGACGTTCGTGGCAGTAATCACTCGAGCATCGACCGAGCGTGTCGCAGTGTCGCCGACACGCTCGAAACGCCCTTCCTCGAGGACTCGCAAGAGCTTGACCTGCAGCTCTTGCGAAGCGGTTCCGATCTCGTCGAGAAAGATCGTTCCACCGTCGGCGGCTTCGAACTTGCCGGTCCGATCTCGGACTGCGCCGGTGAAGGATCCTTTCACGTGTCCGAATAGTTCACTCTCAAGGAGCGACGCAGGGATCGCTCCGCAGTTGACGACGATGAGGGGACCATTCCGGCGCGAGGAGAGCTCGTGAACGGCCCGTGCCAGCATGGTCTTTCCGGTCCCGCTCTCCCCCTGGATCAAGAGACTTGCAAAGGAATCCGCCACGGCCTCGACTGTAGAGAAAATTCGTCGCATGCGAACATCCCGCGAGAGCAGGTTGCCCAGGGAGAAGCGCTCGCCCACTTCTTTCCGAAGTCTCTGGTTCTCTTCCCGCAATTCCACCTGTTGCAGTGCCCGCCGGACGGTTGCGATGACCTGTTTATTGGGGACCGGGCGGGCGAGCGTTTCGAAGGCCTGTTGCTTCAAGGCGTCATGGGTCGCATCGAATCCGCTGAATTCCTCGAACAGAATCAGGGGAGGGGCGAGGGGTGGCCCTTCCGTCTCCACCAGCAACGCCTCGACCCCGAGCCGGATTTCGCTGAGAATCAGTTCGATTTCACCGGAACGCACAGCCTCGGCTGCAACCTCCGGAAGCTCGGTTGCCAGTACGTCGAAACCGAGCTCGTTGAGGAGCTTTTCGACTCTTTCCGCGGAACAGGACTTGCGGTCGAGGAGCAGAATGCGGTGGGCGTCGGTCATTGGAAGAGGCCGGGGGTGTCCCGTTTTCTCGACACCCGAGTGCTTTTTTCTGAACATGCCCTCGACCGAGGTCAAAAAAAACCAGAGTTAGCCCAAATAAGTGACAACCTTCGCCTTCGCCGGTCGATTTTCAGACAGGCGGAAGCCGCTTCTGACGGCCGCCCCATGACCCACCCCACCGAACTATCGATCATCGTGCCGATCTTCAACGAGGAGGAGAGTCTCCCCGTTCTGTACGAAGAGCTCAGTCGCAGCCTCGCGACGATGGGCGAGCTGGGGATCCGCTCGGAGATCGTCATGGTCGACGATTGCTCGACCGACGGCAGCCTGGGCGTGATGCGCGGTCTGCAACGCAGGGATGCTCGTATCCGTCTGGTGAAGTTCCGACGAAACTTCGGACAGACCGCGGCCCTCGCGGCCGGGTTCGACATGTCCCGCGGGCGGGTGGTGGTGACGCTGGATGGCGATCTTCAAAACGACCCTGCGGACATTCCCGGCTTGGTCGAGGAACTTGATCGCGGGTACGACATCGTTGCCGGATGGCGTAAGAAGCGGCACGACGGCTTGGTCCTTCGACGCTTGCCATCGATCATCGCCAACCGATTGATCGGAGTGGTCACGGGCGTCACGATCCACGATACCGGGTGCACGCTGAAGGCTTTCCGGAGGGAGCTGATCAAGAGCATCTCGATCTATGCGGAGCAACACCGGTTCCTTCCGGTTCTTTCGAAGGGTAGCGGAGCGCGTATCAGCGAAATGGTGGTCAATCACCGGCCTAGACGCTTTGGCTCCAGCAAGTACGGACTCGGACGTGCGACGCGCGTTCTGATAGATCTGGTCACCGTGAACTTCATCGCGCGGTTTTCCAGGCAACCGATCCAGTACTTTGGACTGTTCTCCCTCGCCACCCTTGCTGGCGGCCTGCTCTTCGGCGGAGTGGCGCTCATGTCATTGGATCTCGGAGGCGACTCTCCCGACCCGAACTTTTCGTTCAATGAGTGGCAGATGTCGATCGTCCACATCCTGGCCGTCATCTTTTCCGCTTTCATCTATTTCCTCTTCCTCGGACTGTTGGCCGAGCTGGCCATAAAGGCCAGCGGAATGCACCGTCGCAGTACGCTGGACCGTATCCTCAACGAGCTGCACTGATGGGCGCCGAAGAATCCGGAAGGACAGCCAGCGTCGACCTGGAGAGCACCGCCTTCCGCGAGCTGCTTTCCACCGGCACGGGCGAGTCACTCGACGTGACGATCGTCGTTCCGGTGCAGAGTGGCGACGCGGAAGTTCGTCAGGTCGCGGATGCACTCAGCAGCGAGCTGAACCTGCAGGGGCGCTCGTGGGAGGTCTTCTTCGTTTTTGACGGTGTCAGCGGGCAGGCCTGGGAGGAAGTCCAGGAACTGCGGCGGATTCACGGCCGCAGGGTGCGGCTGATCTCCTTCAAGAACCCGTTCGGTGAATCGGTCTGTCTCTCCGCCGCCGTCGAACGCGCCCGGGGAGAATACCTGGTGACCTCGCCCCAGTACGTGCAGGTCGATCCGGTCGAACTGCGGCCGATGCTGGCTGCCCTGGATGAGGGCGCGGACTTCGTGACCCCTTGGCGCTATCCGCGTGTGGATCCGTGGCTGAATCGATTCCAGTCCATGACCTTCAACTTCATCTTGCGGCGCATCATCCGCATGACCTTCCACGACCTGAATTGCTACTTCCGAGCCATTCGACGTGAGGTTCTGGAGGACGTCGCCGTTTACGGGGACATGTATCGCTTCCTACCGGTGATGGCCTTCCGGCAAGGCTACCGGGTGGTCGAGGTGAAGGTACGACACCTCAAGGAGTGGGGGGCGACCGGGTTCTTTGGACTCGGGGTCTACACGCGGCGCTTCCTGGACATCCTCGCCGTCATGTTTCTCACGAAGTTCACGCTGAGGCCCCTGCGCTTCTTCGGAACGATCGGGGGGCTCTTCAGCCTCTGCGGGGTCGCCGTTTGTCTGTATCTCACCATCCAGAAGATCGGTTTCGATAGAGGCGTTTCGGGGCGGCCGCTCTTGCTCCTGGGCGTGCTGCTGATCGTGCTGGGTGTACAGGTTCTTGGCTTCGGGTTGGTGGGGGAAATCATCATTTTCTCGCAAGCGCGCAACCTGAAAGAGTATCGAATCGAACGGGTTTATGAGACGCGACGCGAGGAACCCAAGGACGATCCAGGAAGCGGGGAGAAGTGACCACGCCCAGCTCCGCCGGCTCGCCCGATTCCAGTCTCATCGAGATTCGCGCCTCAAGTCCTCCCGAGGACCAGGCCCGGGATGCATTTGTCCGCAAACACCCTGACGGCACTTTCTTCCATCTGCGCGGCTGGACGAAGTTCGTCGAGGGCACCTACCGTCATCGTCAGCGGGACTTGCTCGCCTGGCGTGGCGAGCAGCTCGTGGGTGTTCTGCCCTTGATGGAGAGCCGGAGCGTGTCCCTCAGGCGGCAGCTCATCTCCACACCCTATGCGGTATACGGCGGGGCATTGGGTGCGGACCGCAGCGTTACACTGGCGTTGATCGATGCGGCCAAGGAACTCGCTCGGTCCCTTCGGGTGGGTCACCTGGAACTCCGTAATCGGGAGGACCCGGAGGTCGATATCCT
>NYUD01000081.1 GCA_002683825.1 Planctomycetota bacterium | reverse complement strand
GACCTCGGTCGGCCGGTATCGAAGGCGATCGCGTCCTGAAAACGGGAGCGGTGGGGGAGTTCTGGCTCCATCTTGATCCACGCACCAACGCCTCTACTAGCGTAACGGAGAGTATAGGTGCTCCAAAGGGGTGTTTTGAGCCTTGCGCAACTTCACGAGGCCTGCCCGACGTAGGGGCGAGGGCGTGGTCGTTCGACCGGACATCGGAAAACGCGCGGGGGAAGGCCGCGATCGAGGTCGATGCGTGCTCGAACTCGTCCTGTTGCAAGGGGTGTGCGTGATTCGCGAGCGCTCGGCCTATTCTATGCGGCGAGCCGGGGGGGGCTTCGCGTACTTTTTTCAAGGCGCCTTCGCGGCGCGCTGCGTCCCACGACCATGTCCGTCACCCACGATACCAACCCGCTGCGGCTTCGCGTGCTGCGACGCGTGCTGACCTCCCGGACCTGTCCCCAGTGTGGGACGGGGCGGCTGTTCCGTTCCTGGGCGAAGCTAGAGGAACGCTGTGCGAGCTGCGGGCTCGTCTACCGGCGCGAGCCCGGTTCGATGACCGGCTCGATGTACTCCACGGCGGTGGTCACCGAGATCTTCGCGGCGCTGCTCATCGGACTGGCCTGGGTCCTTACGGACTGGAGCACGGCGGTCTTCATCGCCGTGGCGGTGCCGCTGGTGCTCGTCTTCAGTGCCCTGGTGCTGCCCCTCTGTCAGGCCTTCTGGGTGGGGATCGAGTACCTCACCGATGTGGGCAACGGCGAAAGCTGGATACGGCCGCGCTGAGCGATGCCCGAACTTCCGGAGGTTCGAACCGTCTGCCGCCTCATGCGCGCCGCCGTCCCTTCTTTCAGGACCCCTTGAAGCTCTCGGAACGAACCTGGAAGGGGGTGCTCATCCTGGGGCTGGTCTTGGGAGTTGCGCTCTACGCCGTGCAGCGGGGAGAGCTCTATGTCACGACGGTTCAGCCCTGGCGGCTCTGCGTGGGCGGACTCTTCGTCGGCTACGGCACGCGCCTGAGCTGCGGTTGCACTTCCGGGCACGCGATCTGCGGCGTCTCCGCCGCAAGTCCACCCTCGCTGGCCTCGACCGGGGCGTTCACGGCCGCCGCCGTCGCCGCGCCGGCTCTCGCATCCGGCGCTGGGCGCAGCCTTCGAACGGCTCCCGCGTGCGGTGACCCGCGACAACATCAGCGGAGCCTGTCTCTTCGGTCTCGGTTGGGGTTTGTCGGGTGTTTGCCCGGGGGCCGCGATCGGAAGCTTCGGGGCCGGTAACTACCCGGTCTTTTTCGCTCTCGGCGGCATGCTCCTCGGCGCCTACGTACAGGGAGTCGTGGCGGGCGCAAGGGCAGGTGGCAGCGGGAGAGCCTGATCCCGGAGCTCACCTCCGGCGGAGTCGCTTCTTCGGCCGACGATGCGTGTTCGGTCGCACGCCCGCCGTACGACGGGTGCTTGCGCCATACCCGAACGAGTTCCCACCGGCGTGTTTGACGGCATACATGTTGACGTCGGCCCTCCCCTCCAGTGCCCGGTAGGTCGTACCGTCGTTCGGGTAGACGGCCGCACCGATGCTGACGGACGGACGTATGGCCGTTTCCTGCAGGCTCGTGGGGCGAGCGATGCTGCCCAGGAGCTTCTGCGCCACGATCTCCGCGTCCTTCGTGCGGCGGATCCCGTCAAGGAGAATGGCGAACTCGTCTCCCCCGCGACGGGCGACGGTGTCGGTCTCGCGTACGCAAGCCTCGAAGCGCACGGCCAGGTCCCGCAAGAGCTGGTCCCCAACTTCGTGTCCGAACTCGTCGTTGACCTTCTTGAATCCGTCGATGTCCAGCATCAGGACGGCAAAGCGCTTCCCTGTCCGTAGCGCCTGACGCAGCATCCGGTCGAACCGCTCGCGATAGAGGCGCAGGTTGGGCAGACCGGTGAGCTCGTCATGGAGTGCCGCATGGCGTTCCCGGCGCCTTGCTATCTCGAGCTCCTGGAGGAGCTTCTTCCGTTCGACGGCCCAGTGGATCGTGCTCGCCAGGACGTTTTCGTGTGGGCAAACCACGCAACGGTGGGGCAGCGCTTCCTGGATCCCGAGGCG
This sequence comes from Planctomycetota bacterium, assembly GCA_002683825.1. Lineage (GTDB taxonomy): Bacteria > Planctomycetota > UBA1135 > UBA1135. The sequence continues at coordinate 25,107 of NYUD01000081.1, read as the reverse complement.
CACCAGGCTGTCACAATCCCCCATGCAGCCGTTCGGATCGACGATCAGGGTGGGTAGCTCGGCGAGCCGTGTGCAGGCCGCACGGTCCTCCGCCGACTCCACGACCGCGGCGTCGAAGCCATCGAGAGCACAGGGCAGATCCGTCGCCGAAGCGACGTGCACCTCGGCCCCCAATCCGCGCCTGAGGGCACGGAGCACCTCGTCATCCGCAGCGTGGTGCGTGGAGGGATGCACCAGGAGGATGTGCAGTCCGGAGGTGTGCTGGCGGGTCGTATTCATGATCCCGGTGAAGTCTTCTTCGGCATACGGGCCCCATCCCTGAATCCTTTTCCGCCAGGTCTTGAGTTCTTCCCAGGAATCCCAAGCGTTGCTGAAGCGCGCAGCGTTCTCGATCGACTCGACTTTCATTCCATCACGCAGACCTGCTTGGTGCGCTGCATTGCCCACAACGACTCTGATGGCGATACCTGATCGCCCCGTGGCACTGGTGGAACGGCGAGCGCCGCACGCGCGGTGGAGCACGTGTTCGTCGAGTGGGTCTTCTTCCTTGTGCGTACAACTCGTTCGAACATGTACGCCCTAGAGACCCGGTCCGTGCGCCGTTGAGCTAGTCACACATCGGTGCAGAATGTCGCGCATCGGTGCAGAATAAAAATAAGACGCATTCCAGGCACCTGAGTTCTCCGATGGGAGAACACGCTCCGCCAGATCGCTTCGGGTCGGCTGCGTAGCTGGTCTGGTCAGCCGCTACCCCCCGTGTCGACCGCGGCGGCTGTCACGAGTCCCCGCCGCACCAGCGGCTGCAGCACTTTCACCAGGGAGGCCGACGGAAAGTCGAGCTTCTTCGACATCTCGCGGACCAGGCTGTAACCATCACCCCGCTGCTGGGCGAGGTGGGTCATCGCGCGGATGGCGTACTCGGTGGATTGGAAGAATGCGTTCACCTGGTTGCGACCCACGGGGCGCGTCAGCCCGTCGCGGCCCCTCTGGAGGGATCCCTCGGGTCCATCCATGATCAGATGATAAACTTGTCCGGATATTGGATCGGTCGGCGTCCAACGAGCCGCCGAGAATCCGGTTTAAACCCATGTCAGATCGATATTTGCCTATTAACTACTAAAACGGTCTTTTTATCCTGTTGTGGCGCCGCAGAGGCTTTATAAAGGGGCCTGGGAGGCCGATGAGCCCCACCGGCCGCCGGAGCACGAAGAAGCGACTCATGAAGGCACCTTATGACCGGCAAGAGAACCTCCTGGCAGCGGCCGGGATGGCCGCCCGTGGTCTGGTTGCACAGGTGCACGGACTGCGTCGCAGTGACAACGCCTCCAGGGTTGTCCTCAACCGTCGACCTTGACCGAGTCCCATGAAAGCGATCGAGATACTCAGCCAGGAGCACCGGGTGATCCTCCGCGTACTGACCTGTCTGCAGCGGCTGCTCGGCGCAGGCAAAACTGCAGGGCATGTCGATGATGCATCGGCGAGGAAGGCCATCGACTTCTTCCGCACCTTCGCCGATGCATGTCACCACGGAAAGGAAGAGGGCTGTCTCTTTCCGAAGCTGGTCGAGTGCGGACTGCCCGGGGACAGCGGTCCTGTCCCCGTGATGCTCTCTGAGCACGACACGGGACGTGAAACGCTTTGCGCGATGCTCGAGGCCCTCGAGGGCGCAGCAGCTGGGGACCCGAACGACTTGACGGCGTTCATCCACTGGGGAGGGACCTACGTGGAACTTCTTCGTAACCACATCGCCAAAGAGGACAACATTCTCTTCCCCTTGGCGGCCAGACTCCTCAGCGATGAGGACCAGCGCGAGGTCCTCCAAGGCTACGAGGCGGCTGAGAAGGCACACGGACGAGGAACGCACGAGCGAATGCTGGCCTTGGCCGACGAGCTTTGCGAGCGCTACGCCGTGCAATCAGGGGACGTGAACGAGTTTGTTTCCGCCGCCCACGGCAGCTGCGATGGACACGGGTGCGGAGACTAGGCACACAACACCGGAGGTACTCGATGCGCGCGCGATCAATGAAGAGGGGCTCGCTCGGTCTTCTTGCGGCTTCAGCTCTTCCGTTGGCCATCCCATCGGGGGGGGGCATGGACGGCGTAGGCGGCCCGAACCCGGCGCGTGATCTCGAGCGTGGCCGCGCACTGTACGAGCGCCATTGCGCCGTCTGTCACGGCGCCGAGGGACGCGGAGATGGTTCGGCCGCCTATCTTCTTCACCCCGCCCCTCGGAACTTCGCGAGCGGGCGGTTCCGGTTGGTCTCGACGAAGAACGGGGTGCCCACCCAAGCCGATCTCATCGCCGCCATCCGACGCGGAATGCCGGGCTCGGCCATGCCCCCCTGGGAGTGGTTGGCCGAGGAGGATCTGTGGAGCACAGCGCTTTACGTACGCCACCTCTCGATCGAGGGGCAGGTTGCCGACCTCCTTCGCTGGTCGGAGGAAGAAGGCGGGTATCTCCATGAAGAAGAAGAGCTCTCCGAGGCGGAGGCGCGCGAACTGGTGAATGACCGGATGGTTCCTTCCGAGCCCATCGACGTGGGCCCGCCCGCGCCGAGTGACCCGGTCACGCTGCACGAGGGCCGACGGATCTACTTGAAGACGTGCGCGTCCTGCCACGGGGACGACGGTACGGGGAGCGGAGCGGTCAATTTAGCGGGCGACCTCAAGAACGAAGACGGCACACCGAGCACAGCGCGCGACTTCACAACAGGCATCTTCAAAGGTGGGGCGACGCATGCCGACATCGTGCGCCGCATCGCCGGCGGGCTCCCGGGAAGTCCGATGCCCGCTACGGATTTCGAGGATCCGACACAGGCCGCCGTAGTCGCCTCCTATGTCCAGAGCCTCGTCAAGCCGGGGGCTCAGGAGCGGGTGGTGCAGAGACGCCGAACCGTGCCGGTGGCGCGCGTGAGAGGCGCGGTGCCGACGGACCCGGTCGCCCCATCCTGGGCCGCGGCCGAGAGAGTCTGGATCGCCCTGATGCCGCTTTGGTGGCGTGACAGCAGGGTCGAGGGTGTGGTCGCGCGGGCTTTGCACGACGGCGAGACGATCGCCGTCTTCCTCTCCTGGCGGGATCCGAGCAAAGACGACGACGTCTTGGGTGCACGATCCTTCAGTGACGCGGGCGCCATCGAGATCTCCGTGGAGCGCGACCCGCCGCTGTTCGCCATGGGAGCGGCCGACCACCCGGTCGACATCGCGCTCTGGCGCGCGGCGTGGGAAGCCGACGCCGTGGCTGTGCGCGACGTCCGCGATCGCTGGCCGGCGATGCTCGAGGACAGCTTTCCCAGTTTAGTCGGTGACCTCTTGGACCAGTCGATCACGGCGCGTGCGGTAGGAAACTCCCAGTCTCTTGCGAGCCGACCCAGCGGTGCCGAGGCGCTGATGGCCCAGGGCTTCGGTACGGTAGGTCCGCGCGGCGGCGCGCCCTTGTCCTGGACGGCCAGGGGGGGATGGGAGGAGGGCTATTGGGACGTCGTCTTCTCCCGCTCGATGAACGCCGAGGTCGAGGGCGAACCCGCTCTGTCTCCAGGGCTCTCCGCCTTTCTTGCCTTCGCGGTCTGGGACGGCGCCTTCGGCGACCGGAACGGCCAGAAGTCCGTGAGTGTCTGGCACAGGCTCGAAATAGCCCCCTAGGAGTCAACCATGGTCTCGCCGGATCCCGATCGAACCACCGCCAAGAAGAATTCACCCGTGCGATCCGCGCCAGATCCCAGGACTCCGAGCCGCCGTGACTTCCTTGCGCTGCTCTCCGGGGGCACGGTCCTGGTTGCGAGCCCGCTCGATGCGCTTGCCGGCGCGCTCGTCCCGCTCCAAGGTGTCGACAATCCCCTCGCTTTCTACCCGGACCGAGGGTGGGAGAAGATCTACCGCGATCAGTACCGCTACGACCGGACCTTTACCTGGATCTGCGCGCCAAACGACACACACATGTGCCGCATGCGCGCCTTCGTTCGCAACGGCGTGATGGTGCGTGCCGAGCAAAACTACGACAGCGATCGCGTGGGCGACTTGTACGGCAATCGAACTACGCAGGCCTGGAACCCACGTGGCTGCCCAAAGGGCTACACGTTCCAGCGGCGCGTCTATGGACCCTTCCGGCTCAGGGGGCCCGTACTGCGCAGGGGCTGGAAGCAATGGGCCGACGACGGCTTTCCTTCTCTGTCCGATGCGCCCGAGCTCCGCTCGCAGTACATGTTCGACGATCGGGGAAACGACGAATTCGTACGCGTTTCCTGGGAGGAGGCCTCGGACTACGTCGCGCGCGGAATGTTCGCCGTCGCCGAGACCTACAGCGGCGACGAGGGCCGCAGGCGGCTCGAAGCGGACGGCTACGAGACAGAGATGTTCACCCACTGGGGCGGCGCTGGCACACGAACGATGAAGATCGGCTCGAACTTGCCGCTCCACGGGCTGGTCGGGAAGTTCGGGCTGTTCCGCTTCGCGAACATGACGGGATTGATCGACCACCACGTGCGCGGCGTTGGTCCCGACGACGCGCTCGGGTGCCGCGAGTGGACGGAGTACACCTGGCGTGGAGATCAGGCGCCCGGGCAGCCCTTCGTCCACGGGCTGCAGACGTCCGACATGGACATGAGCGACCTGCGCTTCTCGAAGCTCACGATCCAGATCGGCAAGAACCTGATCGAGAACAAGATGGCCGACTCGCACTGGCTCAACGAGCTCATGGAGCGGGGCGGCAAGATCGTCTGCATCACGCCGGACTACAGCGCGCCCTCGGCGAAGGCGGACTACTGGATCGGAGTGCGCTGCGGGCTGTCCGACACGGCCGTCCTGCTCGGCGTGACCAAGATCCTCATCGACCGCGACTGGATCGACCGCAACTTCGTGCTGCGCTTCACGGATTTCCCGCTGCTCGTCCGCACCGACACGCTTCGGCGTCTGCGCCCCGAGGACGTGATCCAGGGTTACCGGGACAAGGACCTGCGCGGCGGGCCTTCCTACGAGAAGCAGGCGCTCACCGACGAACAGCGCGAGCGCATCGGCGACTTCACCGTGTTCGACACGAGCAGAAATGAAGTGGTTGCCGTGTCACGTGACGACGTCGGGCCCAGGGCCAACCTAAACGCGGCGCTGGAAGGGGTCTTCGAAGTCGAGACGGTAGACGGCGAGCGAGTCGAGGTCATGCCCGTACTCGAGATGTACCGGCGTCACTTGATCGACTACGACGTCGAGACGGTCGTAGAGATCTCGGGCGCGGACGCCGATCTCGTCGAGCGCCTGGCTCGTGACATCTGGGAGACGACCCAGGCCGGAGGCCCGGTCTCCTTGCACCACGGCGAGGGCACCAACCACTACTTCCACGGTACTCTCCACAACCGTGCCTGCTGGCTGCCGATGATGTTGACCGGCAACATCGGCAAGCACGGCGCCGGTGTCTTCACTTGGGCTGGCAACTACAAGGGGGCGCTGTTCCAGGGGTCTCCGTGGTCCGGCCCCGGTGCGGGAGTCTACTCGCACGAGGATCCCTTTGCGCCCGTGCTCGACGGGACCACGCGCATCACCCACGAGCACCTGCGCAAGACAGTGATGGGTGAAGACGTCGCTTTTTGGGGTCATGGCGACAGGCCGCTCGTCGTGGAGACACCGGAAGGGCGAAAGGTCTTCACCGGAAAGACTCACATGCCCACACCAACCAAGCTGATGTGGTACAGCAATGCGAACCTCATCAATCAAGCCAAGTGGGTCTACGAGCTGATCGTGAACGTCTTCCCCAAGATCGACATGATCGTCGATCAGCAAATCGAGTTCACCGGTTCCGCCGAGTACTCGGACGTCGTCCTGCCGGCGAACTCCTGGGTGGAGTTTCAGGACCTGGAGATGGGGGGCTCGTGCTCGAACCCGTTCCTTCAAGTCTGGGGCGGAGACGGCATCGATCCGGTGCACGACTCGCGCGACGACGCCGAGATATTTGCCGGGGTCAGTCGCGCCCTCACGCGTCTGACCAACGACCAGCGGTTTGCGGACTACTGGCGCTTCATCACGGAGAAGAAAGCGGGGGTGTACATCCAGAGAGTGCTGGATTCGTGCACCACCACGACCGGTCCCTCGGGTTCCTACAGGCTCGACAAGCTGCTGGCGGGGGAGTACGGCGGCGAACCGGGTGCAGCTCTGATGCTGTTCCGCACGTACCCGCGCGTCCCATTCGTCGAGCAGATCGAGGATGGCGACCCCTTCTATACGGACAACGGGCGGCTTTGCGCGTATTGCGACCTGCCGGAGGCCATCGAATACGGCGAGAACCTGATCGTGCACCGCGAGGGAACGGAGGCCACACCGTACTTGCCCAACGTTATCGTCTCGTCGAGCCCCTACGTGCGGCCCCATGACTACGGCATCCCGCTCGACGAGATGGATCCCGACTTGCGCACCGTGCGCAACGTGAAGATGCCGTGGAGTCGGGTCAAGCTGACCAAGAATCCGCTCTGGGAGCAGGGCTTCCGCTTCTATTGTTCGACTCCGAAGAGCCGTCACACGACGCACTCCTCGTGGTCGACCGTCGACTGGCATTGGATCTGGAGCTCGGACTTCGGCGACCCTTACCGCCACGACAAGCGCGATCCGGGGACCGGAGACCGCCAGATCCAGGTGAACCCGCTCGCTGCGCGAGACCTCGGCCTGGCAGAGGGAGACTACGTCTGGGTGGATGCGAATCCGGCGGACCGGCCTTTCCGCGGCGCTCGACCTGAGGACCCGCGCACCAAGGCGTTCCGGTGCATGGTGCGGGTCAAGGTCAACCCTTCGCTTCCCTACCACATGACGATCATGAAACACACAGGATGGATCGCGACGGAGCGGACGGTGAAGGGGCACGAATCGCGTGCGGACGGCAAAGCGATCTCGGAGAGCACGGGCTACCAGGCCAATTACCGCTATGGCTCGCACCAGAGCATCACGCGCAACTGGCTCATGCCCATGCACCAGACGGACACCCTCTTCCACAAGAAGACGGGTGTCGTCGGCTTCGTCTTCGGCTTCGCCGTGGACAACCACGGCGTCAACACCGTGCCGAAGGAGACCCTCGTGCGTATCACGAAGGCAGAGCCCGGCGGCGAGGGTGGCGAGGGGCTCTGGTACGCAGCCAAGTCTGGCCGGACTCCCGGCAATGCGAGCGATGAGATGCGCCGCTATCTGGCCGGCGCCCTGACGAGTGTGGAGAGTTGACATGAGCGGTAATCCGAAAGACCGTCCGGCTGAGGCGGAGGATCCGTTTCAGATGTTTGCCGGTGGTGTCGCGGGCGATTCCGCTCTGATGCTCGACTGCCTGGTCGAGGAATACTCGCGAATGGGCTATGGCGCGGACGAGATCCTCGAGCTCTTCGAGAGTCCGGAGTTCCTTGCCACGCATGCCCTTCGCGGTCTCTTCGGCGCTGAGGCGACCCGCGATCGCGTACACGCAGTACTCTCGCGGTGCAGGGTCCTGCGCGTGCGCACTTCCGCGCTTCCTCCCGAGAACCCTTTCCCCTGTCGAGGGAGCTAGTGCCATGCCGGAGGTCTACAACTGGCAACTCGGCCGCTCGATGAGCTACCCGTACGAGGAGAGCCATTCCGACCGGCAGTTCGCCTTCGTCTTCAACATCAACCGCTGCATCGCGTGCCAGACATGCTCCATGGCGTGCAAGTCCACCTGGACCTGGTCCCGCGGCCAGGAGTCCATGTGGTGGAACAACGTCGAGACGAAGCCTTACGGCGGCTATCCACAAGGGTGGGACTCGAATCTGCTCTCCATGCTCGAGGAGGCCAATCCCGGCGGACAGAAATGGGGATACCAGGACGACAAGGAGCGCGAGTGGCCGTATGGCAGCTTCGAGGGGATGACCATCTTCGAGGCGGCTGAGCGCCGGCGGCTCGAGCCTCAGTCGTCGCGCGCACTCGGGTACCTACCTTCCGACGAGGAGTGGCGCGCACCCAACATGCACGAAGAGGTCGCCCACGGCCCGGTCCAGCGCGAAGGCGATCGCCCCGGGACCGCCCAGCTCCCGGAGCACCGCGTCTGGTACTTCTATCTGCAGCGCATTTGCAACCACTGCACGTATCCCGGCTGCCTTTCAGCCTGTCCGCGGCGGGCCATCTACAAGCGGAAGGAGGACGGTGTCGTGCTGATCGACCAATCCCGCTGCCGCGGCTACCGCAAGTGCGTCGAGGCGTGCCCGTACAAGAAGGCCATGTACCGGCCAACCACGCGCACGAGCGAGAAGTGTATCGCGTGCTACCCACGTCTCGAAGGACGTGACGACGCGATCACGCCGGATGGCACCCCGATCGAGACGCGATGCATGAGCGCGTGCGTCGGCAAGATTCGCATGCAGGGGCTCGTGAAAATCTCCGAAGACGGCACATGGGCGCGTGAACCGGAGCACCCGCTCTACTACCTGATCCGCGAGCGCAACGTGGCCCTCCCGCTCTACCCGCAGTTCGGCACCGAGCCCAACGGCTTCTACATTCCGCCGCGTTGGGTGCCGCGGCCGTACCTCGAGCAGATGTTCGGTCCGGGCGTAAAGGACGCCATCGAACAGTACGCGTGCCCCGACCGCGAGCTGCTCGCCGTGCTTCAGCTCTTTCGTGCAACGCAGCGGGTCCTCTTCCGCTTCGAGATCGAGGAAGGGCCGAAGGTCGCCGAGGTCGAGGTCACGATGCCGGACGGCAAGAAGAAGACGCAAGAGATCTTCAACGACACCGCGCGCGGCTTCGACGCAAATGGAAAGGAGGTCGCGTGCGTGACGATCGAAGAGCCCACGTGGGAGCGTCCGAAGGAGCACTTGAACTCGATTTGAATCATGACCACTCCCCGCATTATCGTCGATTCCCTTGTGACGCAGCTCGCCGCACGCGAGTACGTGCTCCGTTTGCTCTCCCTTTCCACGAGCGATCCTGCTTCCCAGCGCTTCGCTCGAGTCTTCGACGCCGGTTTCCAGGAGCTTGCCTGCGCTGCCGCGAGCCACCTGGCGAAGGACTTGGCCGCCCGTCCCACGGAACTTGCTTCCGGAGAGGAGCCCCCGGAAGCCTTGGACCTGAGCGCAATCGTCGAGGCGCTCCACGAGCCGCGCGAGCGGCTCGTGGAAGACCACACCCGCGTGTTCAGTCTTGTCGTTTCGAAGGAATGCCCGCCCTACGAGGTGGAATACTGTCCGCAGACCTTCTCCGTCTATCGAAGCCAGCGCATGGCCGATATCGCAGGCTTCTACCACGCCTTCGGCGTCGAACCGGGGCGCGACGTGCCCGAGCGGGTGGATCACATCGCCTGCGAGCTGGAGTTCCTCGCGTGGCTGGTCGCCAAAGAGCGACACGCGCGCACGCGGGAGGGAGAGTCGTGGGCTGAGTATGCCCAGGTCTGTCGCGACGCCCAGCGCGACTTCCTTTCAGGTCATGTTGCTTGGTGGGTGCCCGCCTTCGCGCGAGCGTTGCGCGCTCGCGCGCATTCGCTCGACCCCGCCCCGTCGCTCCCCATGGCGGTGGCCTCCGCGCTTGCCTCTCTGGTTCCGGCCGAGCGTTTCGTGCTCGGGGTGGAGCCGCCTGACGAGCTCGCACGACCGAGCACCGCTGAGGACCTGGGTCAGGGTAGTTGCGAGTCTAGGTGTTCCAAAGGGGTGTTTTGAGCCTTGCGCAACTTCACGAGGCCTGCCCGACGTCGGGTCCGGAGGCGGGGAGGGGGCCCAAGAACCTGAAGAACGTGACGGAAGAGCTTCAAAGTGGCGTCGAAGTGGGCTTTGGCCAGGATGGGGGTGCGTCCCCCGACGAGTCCGGTCTCTAGCCCTGCATCGCCCGAGCCTTCTTGGCCGTCGGGGTATCCGGATAGGACTTCAGGATCTTGGCGCAGATCGCCTTGCCCTTCTTGCGGTTGGCCTTCTTGCCCTTCTTGAACTCGGCTTTGGCCTTGTTCAGCATCGCATGCGCCTTGAGGTCATCGGATGCATCCGGGTTCTTCTTGATGGCCTTGACCTTCTGGAGAGCTTCCTTGGCGCGGGTGTAGCCTTTGTAGCGGTCCGCCAACTTCTCCATGGACTCCACGGCATCGCCGAAAGCCCCTTTCTCGGTCTTGGCGACTGCGCTGTTGAACCCGCTCTCGAAGGAATTCTCCAAGGACTCCAATAGGCCGCTCAACTGAGCGTCCTCCGGACTCTTGGCTAGCATGGCGCTGGCCGCCTTCCAGGCCTTGCCGAGGTCCTTCTTCTTGATCGCCTTGTTGATGCTCGAGTATTTCTGACCCTCCAACAACGGGGTCAAGACCACGGAATTGAGAGCTTCGACGATCGCGCTCTCCGGGTGCCGGTCCTTGTTGGTGAGAACGGTGCCGTCGGGGCCCACCAGGACGACGGTGGGGAACCCTTTGACGCCGTAGGCGCTGTCAGCGGAGCCACCCCGTACCAGGGCGATCGGATAAGTCTGACTCTGATTCTCGATGCTCGTTTCGACCAAGCCTGCCGATTCGTTGGTCACACCAACGACCACAAGGCCCTGTTCTCCGTACTTTTCTTGAAGTTCGTTGAGTCCAGGAACCATGCGCTTGCAAGGGCCTCACCAAGTGCGCCAGAAGTCGAGCAGCACGACTCGACCGCGCAGGTCGGCGAGGGAGGAGGCGCCCTCCGGGAAGTTGCGCCACTCGGTGATTTCGAAGTCAGGCGCTTCTTGCCCGACCGAAATGCCTTCTGGCTGTGGGGTGGGAATGCTCGCGTACCCCACCGCGAGGACTGAGAGCGACAGGATTCCTCCGAGGAGATAGATCTTCATGGGAGCAGTTACGGCGAGAATTTTGATGTAGGCCGGGCGGTCCCGACCTTGCCCGCTGGCATGCGGGTGGCGCGACCCCGTATCTCTATAAGGATACGCATTCGCCCGAGTATAGGGTTGAAGGGCCTGAGAGAGTGCAAAAAGGGTGGGGGGGCGGGAGCGGAAGGGCCCCTTACCGCATGACGGGCGGGTCCGTGGGGTCGGCGGGGTCGGTGGGGTCGGCGGCGGGAGTCGCGGGCGGCTCAGGGCCGCCATCAGGCTCTGGGGGCGACGCGAATGCCCGCCCGGCTCCCGCGGCGACCAGGGCCGCTCGACACATGGCCACTGGCAGAGCAACCTCCTCGAGGGCGAAGGCTGGCTCCCCTGCCAGGAGGAGCCCGGGGGCGCGGTGAAGAGCTTCAAAGTGGCGTCGAGGTGGGCCGTAGCCGAGATCTGGGGCCGGTGTGGGCAGAGGGGCGGCGGAACGCGAGTGTTTGCGCTGCGGTCTGGATGGCCCTGGCCGCTGCGGGGCGTCAGAGTCCGGTCGTGGCGGCTTTGACGATGGTGTCCTCGTCGTTGCTGGGCTCGGGGGCCAGCTGGAGGAGTGGCCGCGGAAGCCACGGCGAACCAGCGACGGACAGCGAGCGCGACCCTCTCAGTTCACTTCCCTCCACACTTCGCGCGGCCGGATCCACTCCAGGGCCATCATGAACATCTCGTCCCAGATTTGCTGGCCGTCTCTGACCCAGGCTCCGGGATCGGGATTGTTGGGGTTGTTGCTGGAGTTGTCGAACGTTCCGCGCATGACGATCACGTCTCCCTTGCGAGCGTGAATTTTCCTGGCGAGGAGGTAGCTGAATTGCCAATCGGGGTCCCATTCGGGGATCTCGATCAACTTTGTCTTGTCACCTTTGCGGGGGTGGAGCTCGGCGAGAAAACTCCTTCCGCGCAGATGCATGTGCGGTGTGAACGATCGCAGTTCCGCATCGCAGGGCACCGTGTAGCGGTATTCGAAGACCACATCTGAGGCTCCGGGTGCGATCTCGACGTTGAAATTGCGCAGCATTTTTGTCTGGGCCACGCGCTTGGGTTCTTGCTTGGTGCAGACGATACCGAGCCTCGTGCGGTCGCGGGTGGGCACGCCCTTGGGCGTGTAGTGCATCTCGAAGCGAATACGTGAGCCTTTCGGCAGGTAGCGCGCGGTTCGCGAGCCGTACTCGCGTGGCCCCTTACCGGGCAAGTATCCATAGAGGAAGCGCCAGCCGTCGTAGCCGCGCGCCCAGGGCACGAGTCGTCCCAGAAGGTCCTCCCGAAAAGCGCCGGCGCTGGGCCCCGCTGGAGGCTGAAAAGTGATGGTGGCGTGGTGGACCACCTCCGGATCACCCGGAAGAACCTGGAGCTTCTCGATCCACAGATCCTCCGGGACGACCCCCTCGGCAATGAACGGCATGTACTCGACGACCCCCTCCGCGGGAACCTCGAAGTTCTCGGGCAAGGCGAAGATGTGATCCGGTTCGCCGATCCTCCACCCAGTCGTGTCGCGGCTTGCGGCGGGGGTCAGCGGCGCCAAACGGGAATCCCCCTCAGGCATGCCGTTCGCGATCCACGTGAGCAGAGCCTGCTTGTCGGATTCGCCGAGACGGAGATCGTTCTTCCACGGCCCGCAGTCGTCAGAGGCGAACCAGGGCGGCATCAGTTCTTCCGCCACCATGTAGCGTACCATTCCTGCGCGACCGCGGACCTGCTCATAGGTTTCGAGTTCGAAAGGCGCGGCTCCCCCGGCCTGGTGACACGCGCTGCAGTTCGCCTGAACGATGCGAGCGATCTGGTCATGGTAGGTCAGCGGCTCATTCAGTCCCAAAAGACCTTCGCTTTCGACACCCAGAAAGCACCCCGGTGCAAACGTCGCAGGTGTCGAAATTCTCCGGCCCGCTAGCAACTCTTCCAATGCCGTTCTCAGATAGCTCGAGCTTGCCTGCGGAAGGACGACGCCCCGTCCATATTGGTCGTCTACCGCTCCGCGGTAGACGAGCGTTTGCGCGGCATCGATAACGAAGACCTCACCGGTGGTACGTGCACCGAGCGTACGGGCGAATACCTGGTCAGGATCGTGGAGATAGGGTCCCTCGAAGCCGTGCTCGTCGATCTCGCCTTGCATCTCTAACCGCGTGTTGTGCTCGCTTTCGTTCACGTAGAGGAAGAGGACATCGCGATCCTTGAAATCCGCCTCGATACGAGCGAGTTCGGGGGCATAGCGCTTCGACACCGGACAACCAACGTCACGGATGACGAGGACCACTGCGCGCGGGGAGACGCAGTCGTGAAGACTGTGCAGCCGCCCCTCGAGGTCCCGTGCTGCGAGGTTCGGCACGCGCCGCCCGACGCCCGAGGTCGCGGATGGAACTTCCTTCGCGGTGAGCTTGAGGCGTTGCTCCTGGGGCGTTTTCGCCGCCGTGGGAAGCGAGCTCTTGGAACTGGCGGGGAGGTAGAACGCCAGGGTGAGAGGGGGAGCGAGCAGAGCAGCAAGAAGGGTTTTCGGCACAGCTTTTCCTTTTCTTTGATTCCGACTAGTTATCGGCACTTCGATAAGCCGATATGCAACTCTAGTTATATGTTTACCTGTAGAGCACCCGCTGACCACTCGAGGATTCGTTTTTGTCCTCCTCAGAAACCAGGTAGGGAAAGTAATGACACAGCTTCCAACCGCCGTAGCACCGGTACTCTCGCAGCCGCTCCAATCACGGAATGCAGTGGCCCCGGATGGCCCGCCGCCGCTCACCTTCCCTTTCGAGAAGGGTCGGCACGAAACCCGCAAGAGAGAACGCGCCTGGGTGCAACTTTTCGGGTGCCTATGTCTCAGCGCAGGCAATGGAATTGCGTTGAGTACTGCGCTCGCCGCGCTCTACGGCATTCCGAATCTCAGAGAACTGGGGGGAGCCAAGACGGCATTGATCGTTGCCTGGTTCGCACTCTGCGTTCCGCTTGCGGTCTTCGTCTACGCAGCACGCGAAAAGCTCTTGCGCTCTGCGGCTCTGGTGCCTCTAGCTCACGTGACACTCGTGCTCACGGGCATCGCCTTCGCGACTTACCTCCTGAAGATCGTGCGGGGGTGATCTGCGATGGACAAGACCAATCGGATCGATATCTGGACCTTCCTCGCGCCCTTCGACACCGATCGAATCGAGCATGAGTTCAAAAACTCTGGCCCACTGAGGCACTTCGCCATCGACGACTTTTTACATCCGGATTTCTTTGCGACGGTCGCGAAGTCTTTCCCCAGTTATGAATCGGCTGTTAGCCAGGGACAGTCCTTCCGCACTGTGAACGAAGCCCGGAAGGTTCAAATCACGGAAGAGGAGCGCTTTCTTCCCCCGCTCCAGTTGCTGAACGCCGTTTTGGCCTCGGCTGCTTTCCGTTCTATCCTGTCGCAAATCACGGGCATTAATGAGCTCCATGGCGATCCCGAACTCCATGGCGGTGGGATCCACATCATGGATTCCGGCGCACGCCTCGATGTCCACGTCGACTTCAACATATTGCGCGAGCGCCAGCTCTACCGCCGCCTAAACCTGCTTGTCTTCGCTTCGCACTCCTGGCGTCCGGAATGGGGCGGTGCTTTCGAGCTTTGGGATCCCGACGTTGGCCGGCGACTCTACGAAGCCTCGCCACTACCCAATCGTTGCGTGGTTTTCGAGACCTCTGAGACCAGTTTTCATGGTGTCACGCCAGTGCGCAGTCCACGTCACGTGGCTCGCAATTCCTTCGCTACCTACTATTACACGAAGGAAAGCGCCGAAGCTCTCGAGGGCAAGTATCACTCCACGATCTTCCGCGCTCGTCCCAACGAGTGGCTGCGGCGGACGGTGATGATGCCCATGGAAGATCTCGCGCGACGGATCTCCAGGTCGCTCCGGAGGACACCATGAGAAGAACAAACAAGCTCGATTTGCGCGGCTACCGCGGACGTTCGCTGGACGACATCGACAGAATCACTTGCCGTCCGCTCGTGGAGGGCACGCCCTATCCGATGCTCGTTCGGCCTCGCGTGAAGGGCGTCCGGCTCGCCGAGTGGGGTGCCAGGAACCCGAATACACTGGAGAAGATCTTCCTTGAACATCGCTCGCTTCTTTTTCGCGGGTTCGACATGGAAGGCATCGAAGGTTTCGAGGAGTTCGTTCGCGCGACTTCCCAGGGCGATCCGTTGCCTTACCGCGACCGTTCGACTCCCAGGCGTTCCTACGGTAAAAACGTCTACTGCACCACGATCTTCCCAGCCGAGCTGCGTATTCGGTTGCACAACGAAGGCAGCTACTGGCTCACATGGGCCAAGAAAGCCTACTTCGGCTGTGTTGTGGCTCCCCCCGTCGGGGGTGCGACGCCCATCGGAGACGTTCATCAGGTCTATCGTAGACTCCCCGAGCGGATTCGTGAGCCGTTCCGTAGGCATGGCGTCCTGTATGTGCGCAACTACAACGATGGCCTCGGACTTCCCTGGCAAGAGGTCTTTCAGACCGAAGACCATAGCCAGGTCGAGGCCTACTGTCGCGCGAACGAGATCGAATGGGAATGGAAGGACGGAGACCGTCTACGAACTCGCACGGTGCGCGCCGCCATTCGAAACCACCCGGTAACGGGAGAGGCCCTGTGGTTCAATCACGCCGCGTTTTTCCACTCCAGCGCGCTCGATGACACGGTCCTCCAGGCAATGCTGGCCAATTTTGGCGAACAGGGCCTCCCCTATCAGACGTATCTCGGAAACGGTGACCCCCTGCCGGACGACGTCGTCTGCAAGATCCTGGCTGCCTACGACGCCGAGGAAATTCGCTTTCGCTGGCAGGAGGGTGACGTGCACCTGATCGACAACATGCGCTTGGCCCATGCCCGCGAGCCCTATGAAGGGGATCGTCTCATTCTGGTTGCCTTGACCGAGCCAGATACGGGCTGCCCGGCGGCTCCGAAGGGATGCGACAAGAGCGTGCGCTAGAGCGTCTGACTGTAGCGAGCCCCATCCGAACGGCCACCCAGATAACTGTCGAAGGCCATGGCCAGGTGGCGCAGAAAAAGACGTCCGAGAGGGAGCACGGTGACGCAGCGTTCTTCGATTTGGCAGAGGCCTTCTCGCTCGAGTGGCTTCAGCGCTTCCCATTCTCTGGCAAAGTGCTGGCTCAGGTCGTTTCTCCCTGTCCACGCCTCGAGCACGTCCAAGTCCAGCCTCATGCGGCACATGAGCGATTGGATGACTTCGCGACGAAGGTCATCCTCGGCGCTTCGTCTGAGGCCACGCAGAATGGGAAGGCGGCCGTCTTTGATCACCTTCTCATAGGCCTTGGTCGAGTGCTCGTTCTGATAAAAGGTTCCGCCGACATCAGAGATTGCGCTCATTCCAAACGAGACCATCTCTCCGGCCCTTTGGTCGGTGTATCCCATGAAGTTGCGGTACAAGCGTCCATCGAGGAGCGCACGGTTCAGCCGATCTTCGCGAAGTGCGAAATGGTCCATGCCGATGACTTCGTAGCCCTGGAGGGAGAGTTGCTCGACGGCATGCGCGAAGAGACGTGCGCGCAAGATGGCGTCCGGAAGTTTGTGTTGCTCCAAGGCTTTTTGGAAGGGTTTGAGCCAAGGTACGTGGGCATAGGCGTAGACCGCGAGTCGATCAGGGCGGATTCTTTTGACGTCATCCAGGGTTTTCAAGAAAGTCGCTTCCGTCTGCCCGGGGAGTCCATACATCAGGTCGATGTTGATGCTGTCCACTCCGCGCGAGCGGATGTGATCAAAGAGTGCGGTCGTCTCTTCGATCGTCTGGTCTCGATGAACGAGTGCTTGCACTCGAGGATCGGTATCCTGGACGCCCATGCTGAAACGGTCGAAGCCCAGGTCGGTCAGAGTATCGATCTGATCGCGGGTGGTGACATGCGGATGCACTTCGATAGAAATCTCTGCTCTGGCATCGAATTCGAAACGGCGTGTCAACGCGGTACGAACCCGACGGAGCTCGTCGCACGAGAGGTGCGTCGGTGTTCCGCCACCGAGGTGGAGTTGACTTACACCGCGACGCTCGCCGAGATGCGTTGCCACCATGGATATCTCGCGCTCGAGCGCGTCGAGAAATCGGTTTACGCGGTCCTGGCGACGCGTGATTTCTACGTTGCAACCGCAGTACAGACACAAGCGGCTACAGAAGGGTATGTGGACGTACAAAGCCAAAGGTTCTGTCGTAACCGCCGCCGCGCGGCGAAGGGCGCCTACCGCCTCTTGTTGGCAAAAGGGTTCCTCCCATACGGGAGTCGTGGGGTAGGAGGTGTAGCGCGGACCGGGTCCTGAGAGCTTGAGGACGAGAGCTTCGTCCACGGAGAAGCGCGACGGAATACTTGGTTCATCTCGGGTGAACTTCATTCGGCCAATATCAAGGATCGGTCGTCACGTTGGTCTGGGAGCTTCTTGAGCGCGCCACGGCGCAACGATCCGTCGGGTTTCAAGAGCAAATGAGGGGCATGAGTAATCGGGTAGCTCTTCTTTGTTGCGCTCCACCGCTCGAGGCAGGTTTCGTGCGCACCTCGGGCGGGTCGATGTCGTACCTCTCTTTGAGGTGCTTTGCCGCCCAGGCGACCAGTTTATCCAGGTGGCAGAGGTTGTACCCCTCCTGTGCAATGGTCTTCATGATGCAGTCCCGATTTGAGAGGCCTCTCGGAGTCGCGGACGGAACCAGCGTACTATCCACTCCGGATGAGCCGTGGATAGAGGGAGGGAGAGCGTGATGTGAACGAAGGCCCACACCACAAGTTGGTGATTGAAAGCCTCTGCGGTCAAACTGAAGGGAAGCGCGCTAAGCGGCGAGATGAGCAAGAAGATAGCGGTGATCCCGAAGGTCGCCACGAGATAGCGCGTGATAGCCGAAGCCCCGGCTTTGGATATCTTCATCAACGGATAAAAGATCCAAAAGACCACGTGATAGAGCACAATCATCAGGAACTCGATGTCTGCGAAGAAGGAGACAGCGACCATTGCCAACCCGATGAGTTGGAAGGAAGCTGTCCGCAGAGCTCTCGTGATGGAGGGCTGCTCGCATATAAGCAAGTAGACATACGCGAGACTTGAGGCTGCCAGCCCTGCGAACAGGAGTTCATCAGCGATCCACGTCATGTGGTTGTGATGCCGCACGATCGTGAAGTAGACGAACAAGCGCGTGAAGAGATCTGCGGTTCGAACCTTCGCGTGCCCAGGGAGCTCGCGGGAGTCGCATTGGCGATCGAGGAGATAGACCTCGTTGAAGGCGTGGTGTAGCCCGAAGAAAATGACGATCGGGAAGCCGGAGAGATAGGCCGTCGCACCGATCAGAGCAACGATCAAGAGCGGAAGGCGATAGCGAGGGTCACTTCCGAGCGAGAGGATCTTCGGCCGGGCGTAGAGGACGGCCAGGATGTAATGGCTGAAGGTCGAGCTTGCCATCACCGAAATCCAGCCGTTTCGGCTTGGGAAAGCCTGCACGATCAAAGCCACACAAAGGAGGCTCGCCACCTGGATCAAGCTCATCATGGAGTGAGTCCCTCTTGTGCCGGGTAATGGGGTACGAAGCTGCTCTCCGCACCGATAACAAGAGTTAGAGATAAATATATCGGGTTTATAGTCACGAGGGCTGAATATGGAGAAAAATCGGCGCTCGTCTTCGGCGCCGGCGTGCTCCACTGCGAGTGGGGGCGTTGTTGCATGGTTCAGGAATGAGCCTACGGGTTCCCCATCCCCACAATCTCAGGGCCTGATCGCCTCCGAACCTGGCCGACCCAGTACTCCCGCGCTTATCGAGGTCGGGAAGAGCTTCCCGGCCGAGGGTCGGCGGTCACTCCATGAGCCGACGCCGACGCCGGCCCAGGACCGACGCTGAGCGCCGTTCGCAGCATCTGAACGGCCGTGATTAGCACCACGACGACGACCAGCCACTTCAACGCGTAGAGCGGGAGGGACTTGACGATCAGCGCTGCGACCAGAACGGCCGGAAGACCGCCGAGCGTCAGGCCGAGCGCCGCGGGTAGGTGTTGCTTGCCGGCGAGCAAGAAGCGCGTGCCGGCGACCGGCATCAGGAAAGCGCAGGCTCCCATCATGATCGGAAAGGCTGCGGCCGGATTCATGCCCAGCAGGCTGACAAGGATCATGCACGGCGCATAGAGACCCACGCCAATCGTCATCAGCGCACCGAGCATGCCGATCAACAGACACCCCGGGATCAATAGCTGCAGGTCGAGGCCCAGCGCCTGGGCGCCCTCGGGCTTCAGACCGATCTGGAACGCGGCCATCAGCGATGCGGCGACGAGGAGCGCGCCACCCATGCCGAGCTGAATCCGCTTCTTCGGCAGGCGGGCCACGACCCCGGCGCCCAGCCACGCCCCAACCACGGCGGAGGCGATCATGCTGACCAGGGTCACGGCCTCCACGTCCACGCTCTCGATGTAAAGAAACGCCATCAACATCACCGGCAACGTGTGCCCGACGTTCATCGTGCCGGGGATGAGTTCGTCGGGCACGAGCTTCGCATGGCGGAACCACGCCGTCGTGGGCGCGAAGTTACCGATGCCCAGCGTGTCGAAGAAGTTGGTGACGAAGCCGATCAGAGCTTGTAGTCGCGTCGGTTGCCAGGGACGATCTGCGCCGAGTTCCGCTGGCGCAGCGCGGCGTCCCCGCCGCACGCACATGACCAGCACGGCCACGTAGGCGGCCGCCAGCACTCCCAGCATTACGATCAGAATGAGCTTCACGCGAGCGACCGTGCGACGCCACCTTCCGCGCCACGTCCCGAGGGTGACCTATCCGTGCATCCACCGCAAACGTGGCGCCGGCGGACGGACCCCGAAGCAGGTTTTTCTTCTCCCTGGGAAAAGAATGTAGCTCTTCGTGATCGTGACGGCCGACGGTTGCGCGCTATGCTCCTCGCCGTATGCGCATTAGACGAATCTCGGCCTACCAGGTCGACCTGCCTCTTCACGAGGGCAGCTACAAGTGGTCCGGTGGCAAGTCCGTCGACGTGTTCGATTGCACGATCGTCCGCGTCGAAACCGATACCGGCCACGTCGGTTGGGGCGAAGTCTGCCCGCTCGGTCCTTTCTACCTGCCCGCCTATGCAAGCGGTGCCCGTACGGGCATCGCAGAGCTCGCCCAGCACCTGCTCGGCGAGGATCCGACGCAGCTGTGGCCCTTGAATCGGCGGATGGATGCCGCGCTGAAGGGGCACCCCTACGTCAAGTCCGCCATCGACATGGCGTGCTGGGACATCTTCGGCAAGGTCACCGAGCAGCCGCTCTGCACGTTGCTCGGTGGGCGCTTCGGCGACGACTTCGTGCTCTACCGGGCCATTTCGCAAGAGGAACCCGAAGCGATGGCGGCGAAGGTCGCCGGATACAGGGAGGAGGGTTACAAGCGCTTCCAGCTGAAGGTCGGCGGGGATCCGGACGTCGACATCGAACGCATCGAGGCGGTCGCCGCTTTGATGCAGAGCGGCGACGTGTTGATCGCCGATGCCAACACCGGTTGGCTGATGAAAGACGCGATGCGCGTCGTGCGCGGCGTGCGCGCTGTCGACGTGCACATCGAGCAACCGTGTGACAGCTACGAAGAATGCCTGAGCATCCGCCGCCACACAGATCACCCGTTCGTCTTGGACGAGTCGATCAACGGCCTCGATGTCCTGCTGCGCGGTCATGCCGACGCAGCGATGGACTGCGTCAACATCAAGATCAGCAAGTTCGGTGGACTGACGAAGGCCAAACAAGCGCGTGACCTCTGTGTCTCGCTCGGCATCGCGATGACGATCGAGGACAGCTGGGGAGGTGACGTCGTCACCGCTGCAATCGCCCACCTCGCACACAGCACGCCGACCGAGCTGTTGTTCACCGCGACCGACTTCAACAGCTACGTCACGGTCAGTACGGCCGTTGGCGCCCCGCAGCGCGACAACGGCCGCATGCGCGCCTCGACCGCGCCCGGCCTCGGCATCGAACCGCGACTGGACGTGCTCGGTGAGCCGGTCGTGAACGTATCGGCGTGAGAGACTTGACTCCGGCCGTTCATCCCGGTCCTGAGCCTTCGTAGCACGAAGGTCGTGGACTCCCGATAGAACAACCCCTGGAGCCAGCGCCGTGAACACCCCCCCTTGGAACACCTATGCTCCGAGCCCGATGGGTGAACGTCCGGGCCAGGTTGCCATGTTTCTGATGCTGATGTGCCTGGGTTGCTCGCGGGGTGCATCCAGGGCCGAACGTGCGAACGTGCTATTGATTTCGATCGACAGCCTGCGTGCCGACCACCTCGGCTGCTACGGCTACGAAAGAGACACGAGCCCGACCATCGATCGTTTGGCGGCCGAGGGGGTGCGCTATACGGGAGCGGTCAGCAGCACTTCCTGGACCCTGCCGGCCCATGCCTCGATGTTCACGGGGTTGCCTCCATCGGCCCACGGTTGCAACACGGCGGCGGGTCTGCACACGGGCCACCGAACCCTGGCCGAGACGTTGCGGGAGCAGGGCTACGACACGGCGGGCTTCTGGAGCGGCCCCCATCTGCACCCCGCCTTTCGACTGGACCAGGGCTTCGATACCTACGTCAATTGCGCGAGCCACGACTTCGAACGGCCGCGATCGAAACGGGCCGCGCTTGCGCATGACGACGTCACCGGGCCGAAGATCTTGGCGGAGGTCGAGCTATGGCTCGAGGGGTACGAACGCAATGAAGAGCGTCCGTTCTTCCTTTTCGTTCACATGTGGGATGTCCACTACCACTACTTGCCGCCGTCTCCCTACGACACGCTCTTCGATCCTGAATACACCGGTCCGATCGACGGCCGTCGGCCTGGCCCCGAAGGGCTCATCCCTCGCGATCTCGAGCACTTGATCGCCCTGTACGACGGCGAGATCGCCTGGACCGACCGGCATGTGCAGGGCATCCTCGATGCGCTCGAGCGACACGCGGTACTCGACGAGACCCTGATCCTCTTGACCTCCGATCACGGGGAGGAGTTCTACGAACACGGACGCTTCGGGCATCGCAAGACGCTCTACGAGGAGTCGATCGCCGTGCCGCTGATCCTGCGCTATCCCGGGAGGATCCCCGCGGGAAGCCAGGTCGAGGGTGTGGTCAGCGTGACCGACATCCCGGCGACCATCCTCGATTTTCTCGGGCTCGAACCGATTCCAGACACAGGAGGGCGCTCGCTCTTGCCACTTCTTGACGACAGCGATCAGCCGCGAGAGATGCTCGCCATCAGCGAACTCTTTCGCCAACGCACCCACTGGCTAAGCGTGCGTTCGGAGGGCTGGAAAATCCTGGTCAACCATGATACGGGCAGTGTGGATGGTTGGTGGAACCTGCAAGCCGACCCGGACGTAACGCACAACCTGGCCAAGGGGCCGCTATCTCCGGACGTGGAGCGGACCGTGAAGGAAGCCCGTCGGAAACTCTTGCTGCTTGCCGAGCAGCATCAGCGCCAACCCGAAGAGGAACGATCCCTTCCCGATGAACTGGAAGAGACGCTTCGGGAACTGGGATATGTGGGCGAGGACGAGTAGGCGGCTTACCCTCTGTCGTTCATGTAAACGCTTGATCATGGGTGTTGAGCCGGCACGTATCGAGGCTCCGAGGCGAGAAGGCCGAAGTCGTTTTGGGCCGAGCCGGGGCTGTCGACGGGCGGTTTGAGAAATTGAAAGCGAGTCCGCAAAGCGTGATGGCTGTAACGAGGGGCAGGAGCTCGGGTTTTCTTGAGGGCCTCGCGAGGAAGAGCCGGGCTCAAGACACCCCTTCAGAACACCTATACTCCGCAATGCTGCATCTCTCTGCCTTTCTGGGAACGGGTGCTGTTCTTTTGTGCCGTCGCCACGGCGCAGACCAACACCCTGGCCGCAGTGTTCCGTGCGAGGGGTACAGCGTACTTTTCTTGTCGATGCGCTTCGGGTGCGTCTCGTCGGTGTCTGCGATGCCTCGGGGCATCCGCTGAAATACCTATCGGGCTTCGACTGGCAGGGGTATAAGCGGGTCAAGGCTCGACGCCGTCGCCCCTCCGTAGACCCTTCCCCAATTGCGCCCTTCGGTCATGACCACCCCTCGCATCGCCCTTGCAATTCTCGCCCTCGCCGTGATCTCTGGGTCGTTCTCCGCCCAACAGCCTGGGTATACGATTTTCGGTCCGCTCGGCTCGACCGTCACTTCGATGGTCGACACGAACGAAAACTTGCAACATACGTGGAGCAGCACTTTCATTCCCGGCGTCTCGGTCTATCTCCAGCCGAATGGCAACCTTCTCCGCACGAAGCGCACCACGACCGGGCCCGGAGGGGTAGGGGGCGGCATCGAAGAGATTACCTGGGACGGCACGGTTGTT
Organism: Planctomycetota bacterium; assembly: GCA_002683825.1. Lineage (GTDB taxonomy): Bacteria > Planctomycetota > UBA1135 > UBA1135. The sequence goes on along the minus strand of NYUD01000081.1, from coordinate 2,018 downwards.
TGGGACTGGATCAATGACATTCCGGGCATGGTGTTGCATCACGATCTGGCCCTGCTCCCGAACGGCAACGTGTTGGCGATCGGCTGGGATGAGCACAGCGCGGCGGCGGCCGTTGCAGCCGGCCGCAACCCCGCGACCATCACTGGGGATCTGACCCCCGATCGCATCATCGAGGTGCAGAAGACGGGGCCGACCACGGGAGTCGTCGTGTGGGAGTGGCGTGCTTTCGATCACCTCGTCCAGGACTTCGATCCGGCGCAGGCGAACTTCGGCGTCGTGGCCGATCACCCCGAACGGATCGACGTGAACTATCCGCCCGGCCAAGCTCTGGCCGCGGATTGGATGCATTCGAATGGCCTCGATTACATCGAGGAGTTCGACCAGGTCATCTTGAACGTCCGCAACTTCGACGAGTTCTGGACCATCGACCACAGCACGACGACCGCCGAGGCGGCCGGGAGCACAGGCGGCAATAGCGGCAAGGGAGGAGACCTCCTCTATCGCTGGGGCAACCCTCAGGCATACGGACGCGGAACGGCGCTCGACCAGGTCTTCGAAGGCCAACACGATGCGAACTGGATCCAGCCGGGCTTCCCGGGCCACGGCAACATCATGGTCTTCAACAACTTTGCGGGCGCCAACTTCAGCTCGGCCGTCGAGCTCACGCCGCCGGTCGATGGGAGCGGTAACTACTTTCTGGCTCCCGGCATGCCCTATGGCCCCACCGCTCCCGTGTGGGAGTACACGGCCACTCCTCCCACGGACCTGTTCTCGGCCTTCGTGGGGGGCGCGGAGCGTCTGCGCAACGGGAACACCCTGATCACCGAGGGAGCCACCGGCTTCATGTTCGAAGTCGATCCGAGCGGCACGACCGTCTGGAGTTACCAGAACCAGACGGGGGCCGTCTTCAAGGCACGTCGTTACGAACACAACCTATGGTCGGTGGGCGACACTGTCTCGGTCTCGGCGGGCGGTTCGGTGGACTTCGAGCTGCTAGCCGGCCCCGAGCATGCCAACCGTATCTATCTGATGCTGGGCTCCCGTTCCGGCACGCTCCCCGGTTTCTTCTTTTCGGGCTTCCACTTCCCCCTGAATCCCGACGACTACTTCCGGTTCATCCTGCAAAACCCTGCGGGCTCGCCTCTCTCCCAGCCCGTGGGCATGCTCGATGCCAACGGGCGCGCGACGGGCGCCTTCGCGCTCCCGCCGGGAAGCCCCGCCTTCCTCGTGGGGCTCGAACTGAATCACGTCTTCCTGGTCATCGACCAGGGCGTGGTAGAGTTCGTATCCAACCCGCTGCCGTTGAATCTGGTTCTGTAGTCGTCGGTTCCGTTGTAGTCCCTCGACAGGTGAGCGTGCCATGCCGGGGCATGCTCACTGGAAGCCGACGACGACGTCCAGCGCGTTGGAGAGGATCGGTCCCGGTTCACCGAAGGCGACGGCCAAGGCGTCACGCAAGTGCGGCGGACGGAGAAAGCACTCAAACGTGGCAATCGAGACCGCCCTCACGCTGCGCCTGGTGTTCCATTTATCGCTGCGGCAGACGGAAGGCTTCCTGCGGTCAGCGCTGGCGTTGCTGGATCTCGATCTAGAAGCGCCTGACCACACGACTTTGTCCAGGCGAAGCCAGCTTCTCGAAGTCGACCTCCGGCAAGTTCGAACCACCGAGCCCATGCATTTCATCGTCGATAGCACAGGGCTCTCGATCGTCGGTGAAGGCGAGTGGGCGGCCGCGAAGCACGGGAAGAAGGGCAAACGCGGCTGGAAGAAGCTCCGAGTATAGGTGTTCCAAAGGGGTGTCTTGAGCCCGGCTCACCCTCACGAGGCCTGCCCGACAGGAATCAGGGCACAACCGCTTCAGGAAACTCGTCGGCGTGAACACGATGTGCGTCGTGCCGTCCCGATAGGGATGGCGGAGCCGATAGAGGATCCTACCGCGCTCGTCGAACGTCAGACGATCGGTGGAGATCGGCGGGCGGGCGATGTAGCGGCAAAGATGCTCCAACTTCCCGCGACGG
>NYUD01000080.1 GCA_002683825.1 Planctomycetota bacterium | reverse complement strand
TCCCTTCGTGCCTGGTTGTGGAAGGCCCGTCGCTCGCCGAAGGCGAGCATCGAAGCCGAAGGGTTCGTACGTGGCGTAGGGTGAAGAGCGCGTGGTCCCTTCGTGTCTGGTTGCGGAAGGCCCGTCGCTCGCCGAAGGCGAGCATCGAACCCGAAGGGTTCGTACGTGGCGTTCGAGGCGTAGCCTCGAATCAGCCACAGCCGCGCGGCGGAGCGCGCGGCGCGTCCTTAATTCCGGCCCCTCCTGGGATTGGCCACTTCTGACATCCAGTGGCTCACCTTGCCGGGCACCTTGCGGTCGTCCAGGACCGTTTCCGCCTTCTGTGTGGCCAGCAACAGTTCGATATAGGGGTGGCCGCCGGCGCGGGCGTTGGCTTCGTTCACCATCGTTGCGGCACCGTTCTTGCGCGGCGTCACCACGTAGGTGGGCAGGCCGGTCAGGTCTTCTATGTCACCTCGGACGTCGAAGCCCATGTCCTCTTCGCGGGGTGCGAGCAGCGTCAGGGAGATGACGTTTTCGTCTTCCTTGGCGTGGCGTGCGACCAGGGCACACCCGGATCCGTGTCCCAGGAGCGAGAGGGAAGTCGAGTGGATGGTCTTTTGTTTCAGGAGCCAATCGGCAGCCGCACGCACATCTCGCATGCCCTGGGCCCACAGGGTCTTGCGCTTGGTCTTGTCGAGTTTGGCCCAGTCGGCCTTGGAGCTCTTGCTCTCGCCGTGGCCACGAATGTCGAAGGTCAAGACCCCGAAGCCTTGCTTGTAGAGCTTCTCGGCGATGGACGACAGCTCCTCGCGACTCGCTCCGGCGTCGTGGACGAGTACCGCTCCGGGGGAGCGTTTCTTGGGCTCGTAGAAGGACGCCGTGAGCTTCAGTCCGTCGGAGGTCTTGAGCTGGATCTCGTGGGCGACCGGTCGACCGGTGGGCGACGAGACGCAGACAGCCACGGGCACGAGTGCATGACTCGCGGCCGTGGAGGAGTGGCGGGCGGTGATCGGGGTCGCCGCCATTGCGACCAGGATCAGGGCTCGTTGCATACCTTGTTCGGAGAGTGGTGGAAGGAGGTCTTCCGGAGGTGAAGGGAGGCGGGAAGGAGTGCAGTCGATGAACGATCGACGAGCTCGATCGGGTTGCGTAGGGGCGTCGGGCTCCCCAGCAATCTATACAACCCGACAGGGCCCGCAAGCCTGAATAGTGGCTCCGGGGGCAGCGGGTACATAGAACGTCCAAGAAACCGCATCCCTTGTTCCTGCCTTCTCGATTAGGTACCGCCTCGGGCCCTGCAGGCCCGATCTAGCCCAGTTCCAGCTGGAGGCGAGCATCGACCTCGCCACGGTTAAACTTGACCTGGAACTCGCTGAGGGGCTCCTGGAGGGGGTCCGCCGCGTCCAGGGTCCGACTGACCTGGCGGGCGATTTGCACCGTTTGGCGGAAGTTCCGGCACATCTCCCCAGGGGTGGCCGGGGTGGTTTTCGCGAGATCCTGGAAGTCGGCTCCGTCAAACCAGAGATCGACCGCCTCGGTCAGACCCCAGTCCGGGAGCTTCATCAGGTTCGGGATCCCGTGGATCCGCTCCATCGACTGGAGGCCTTCGATCTGGCGGTCTACGTGGCGTCTCAGCCCACCGAAAAGCCGTTCCGGAACGTGCTGGCGGCCACCCCGTGCGCGCTGTTCGTAGATGAGTCCGCAGAAGATTACGGCGAGCCCGCGGGCCGGAAGGGTTTCGAGCAGGCCCTCGAACAGGAGGTGAGTGATTTGGAGCTCGTAGCCATAGAGGAGGCGCGCCACCCGGCCGCGGGGCATCAGGGAACCGGCTGGATCGATGTAGCCCAGCTCGGCCAAAAGGGTGAGGTGTGCTTCGACGACCTCCCGTTGTTGGCGCTTGTTGCGATTGCGAGCGCGCTCGTTGCGTTCGCGATGTTGAAAGCTGTTGAACGACTTCTCCCACGCCTCGAAGAGGCGCTCGCGGCCCAGGCTTTCGTAGAGGTGGAGCAGGGAAGAGTACGAGAGTCGGAAGCGCGATACGATCGCTTCGGGTTTGCCGGAGAGTATCCGCTTGAGCGGCGCGTCCTTCAGGTCTCGCTCGTCCAGATGGGAGATGACCAGTCCTTCCTTGTCGATACCGAGTCGCCCGGCCCGGCCCGCCATCTGCAGGTAATCCCTCGTTCTCAGGTAGTCGAAGTTCACCCCGTCGAACTTGCGCAGTGAGGTGAACACGACCGTTCGCGCGGGCATGTTGATTCCGAGTGCGAAGGTCTCGGTCGTGAACAGGAGCTTGATCAATCCCGAGGTGAACATGCGCTCGATCATTTCCTTGTGGATCGGCAGCATGCCGGCGTGATGAAAGCCGACTCCCTGGGACGCCAGGGTGCAGATCTCGCTCCGGCGCACTTCTTCGCCCAGCTGGAACAGAGCGGTCATCTCGTCCTGCAGGGCTTGCATCCGTCGTTTCTCGTCTTCGTCGAGAAGCCGCCGCCGCCGGTTGCTCTCCGCCAGGCGCTCGCAATCGCGCCGGCTGAACGAAAAGACAAGCGCAGGGAGGAGTTCTTCCTTTTTCAGGTGCGTGAAGAGCTGCGCGAATTCCGAGGGGTGAAAGCCCCGTTGTTGGCGGCGTCCTCGACCGCCGTGCTTCGAGCGACCGCGGGAGCTCTTGTTGCGCGTGCTCTGCCGGCGGATCCATTCGAGGCGCCCGAGGTCGAAAAGGGGCTCCCCGGTCGACCGCAGGCTGTGCTTGAGCGGGACCGGCCTGCGCGTCGATCGAACCACGCACAACTCCTGGGGACGAATCTCCCGCAGCCAGCCGCCGAGTTCATCGAGGTTCGCGATGGTTGCGGACAGGGCGAGAAAGCGCACCCTCGGCGGGGCGAAGATCAGGCTCTCTTCCCAGACCGTGCCGCGCTCGGGGTCGTCGATGAAGTGAATCTCGTCGAAGATGACGTAGTCGACGTCGTCCAGGCTTCCCGGATCCTCGAAGATCGTGTTGCGTAGGATCTCCGTGGTCATGATCAGGACCTGCGCGCGTGGTTGAATGGTCACGTCTCCGGTCATCAGTCCGACCTCCACGTCGGGCTCGTCCCGGAGGTCGCGGAATTTCTGGTTCGAGAGTGCCTTGATCGGTGCTGTGTAGACGCAACGGAGGCCCCTCTGCACGGCGTCGGCGATCGCATATTCGGCCACCAGGGTCTTGCCCGCGCCGGTGGGGGCGGAGACGAGCACGTTGGCCCCGCTCTCGATCCCGGCGATGGCCTGGATCTGGAAGTCCTGCAGCTGGAAACCACGCCAAACACGGAGTTCCTGGGGTTTCGGCGGTTCCTGCGACGAATCCTTGGGGGAGCGCTGCATGGGCGCCAGATCCTCTTCCGCGCCGGGCCCGAAAGAAAGGATCTACAGGGTTTCGTGTTCGGTTTCGGCCTCCGAAACCGAGCCCGTGCTTGAGACCCGAGCCGATTGCGCGTATCTACTGGCGCCTCCGCCGCCTTGACCGCGCGATCCCCGCGAGTCGCCAAAACACGCGAGGCCCCATGGAAAGTACACACAAGTCCGCCGACTCTTCTAGCCGCATCGAACGGCAGCTCGCCCACTTGAAGATCGTGTCGCGCCTTCTCGCGCACGAATTGCACGCGCAGAACGCGCCGCGCATCACCCTCAGCCGCGAGCAAGTCCTTGAAATCCAGACGAGTATCGACCTCTACATCGAGGAGGTGATGAGGGTTTCGAAGGTCGCTGGTTCCGCATTGCCCAGCGCGATCCGGGAGGTTCAGGCGGTCGCCGCACCGGTCGCCGCACGGGTCAACTGAGCGGGCCTATCCTCCGTGGGAGGAGCACGAGTTCGCAGAAGACCCCGTCGCAGACGATCGGGGCGTCGCGGTCGAGGGAGAGAGGCTGGGCCGCGCGTCCTGCTGCTCCTGCTCGTGGCGGTGATCGTCGCCTTGGCGCGCTACGGGACGGGGTCCAGGTCGGAGGCGTCCGGGGACGCCTGGGTCGACCCGGCACGGCTCTCCTTCGGCTCGCCCTCCCCGTGGATGGATCCGCGCTGGATCGACACGCTCGAGGACCTCGCGGCGCAAACCGATCCCTTCATCGTCGCCGATGGACAGGCCTTACAGGCCTTCGGGGAGCGCCTTCTGGAGCTGCCCTTCATCGAGCGGCTCGGAAAGCTCGGGGCGGATCGACGGCGCGGTCTCTTCGTCGAATTGACTCTGCGCAGGCCCGAAGCCTGCATTCCGGTGGGGGAGGGGTTCCTGCTCGTTTCTCGGGACGGCGTGGTTCTGCCGGGTCGGTGGGAAGACCCGCCGCGCTCGGGGTTGGGCTTCCTGCCGGTGATAGGCCCCGTTCGGGACGCCGGGCTCTTCGCCCTTGCACGCCCCGGGGATTGGTTGGTCGATCCGTCCCACCTCGACGCGATCGAAGTGGCGATCTCGCTTCGGAAGCACCTGGACGAAAGCGCCCGCAGGCGTCTGGGGCGCTGTCTCATCGATGCCTCGCGGGGCCCCCAGGCCTCCGTGGAGGAACCGGGCATCCGTCTGCTCCTGGAGGACAAGCGGCTCTGCCTGTTCGGCCGTTCGCCTACGACCGAGGAACCGGGTGAGCTCCCCGTCGCCGCAAAGTGGAATGCGCTCGCGTGTGCGCTGGCCCTTGTCGATGCGACCCCGCCCCGGGACTGGGATCTCGTGGACTGCCGCTGGGATCGTCCCGATCTGCGCCTCGCCCGCTCGCCCCGTCTGGCCGGCGTGGCTGCGATTTCGGGCCGAGGCAGGAAGCGGCCTGACCGCCGCGGGGAATCCGAGACGGGGGCTTCACGAACCGTCGGTCCCCGCGTGCGTTAGTCCCGGGTCGTGAACCTCTTTGGCCTTCTCGTCGCGGTCGTTTGGGGTATGTCGTCGGCTCCCCTGTTTCTGGAGACCCTGACCGACGGAGAACTCGTCATTCAGGGGAGCTCGCGCGCGGCCTGGGTTCTGCTGCCCTGGATGGCTCTGGCTGGTCTGCCCCACACGAACACCCAGCGCCTCGCTTCCGGGAGGTCGCTCCTCTTCGCGCTCCCGATTCTGGGGCTGGCGGCAGGTTTGGACTTCGCCGAGGGAGAATCCCCGGCCCGCCTCGCGTGGTTCCTGGGTGGCGCGTCGCTGCTCTGTCTGGGGTGGGCGGCCCTGGCCGATCGGGCCCGGAGCACCGGGGCGATGCGTTCCCGTTACGGGTGGGTCTGGCTCCTCGGCGTTCCCCTACCCCTCGTTTACCTCACCGCCTTTGCCTGGGCCCCGGCCCACGCGGCTTCCGCCGCCGATTCGTGGCCGTCCTTCTGGAGTCTCAATCCCCTGATCTGGGTCCATCGACACGCCCCCCTCGCCTCCCCGCCCGGGGGGGCGCTGGCGCTCCGGGAGCTCCTTCCACCCTTTCTCGGGCTCTTCCTGGCCGGGGCGATCGTCCTGGGTTTTTCGCGAAGAGAGAGGGGGCTCCCGCCGTGCTAGGACTCCTCTTCGGTGGCTTTTTCGCCATCGCGTCGTCCGTCGTAGCGCTGCAGGAGGGGAATCGACTCTGGTGGGTCGAGCTCGAGGTCGAAGGACCGGCGAGGGCGCTTCGAATCGAGGCCGGCGAGGACGGCGTCACGAAGCTCGAAGGGGGCGTCGAACGGGGAGAGGCCTTTCGACGCACCGTTCCCGTTCCGTTCTCCTCGCCCCTGGGAGCCTCCGGCCTCAGCGTGGGCGTCCTGCCCCGCGTCGTCTGGAGTGGGGAGGGCGAGGCGCGTCTCTTGGGATGGAGCGCAGATCAGCCGGCGGCGATCCTCACGCGCACCCATCGGGCACTCCTGGCCCGTCCCCGACCGGTGCCCGGGCCCGCGCGTCCGCGGGCGAGTACGGGCGCCCTGCTCGCTCTCCTGGCCCTCACGGGGCTGAGTGCGGGCCTGCGCAAGCGCCCGCTGGCTGCCGGGGTCGTGTGCGGGGTGGGTGCCCTTGTCCTCTGGGGCGCCTCCGCGCGGCCCCCGGACGCGCCGGAGACGGTGCGGGTCCTGGAGGCTGGCATGGGGCCGAGGGCCCTCGAAGTCACGGCGGCCCGGAACGTTCTGGCGCTGCCCACGCAGACGGACCGGCTCGAGGTCGATCCCCCCGGGGTCGTGCTTTCGATCGCCCTCGACCCCCACCGCGCAGGCTCCGTCCGGGTGCGAGCGGAGGGGGCCCTGCTCCGTGCGCTGCGGGCGGCGGATCCACCCGTGCTCACACCGACGAAGAACGACTGGCAGGACATGGCCCAGGTCTGGACCCGAAGCGGGGAGGGGGCCTGGCGCCACCACGACGCCTGGCCCCGAGGGGAAGCCCTGCCCTCCGCGTCCGACGAAACAGAGCAGGATCCGAGCCCCCCCGGTTGGCTCGCCTCCGGCCTGGCCCCCGGCCGCGGCGTGCTCCTGGGCCGTTGCGACGCTCCTCGGGGTTCTCTATGGCTGCGGCTCAGCGGTTGGGGCGAATGAGCCCCTCGTCTTGGATCCGACACCGCTTCCGGGCCAATTTTCTTTGCCGAGGCCCCCGCCAACCATTACCTTCCACGGTTCGATGAAGTCCTCACACATTCGTGCAGTCGATGTCGAGGAGCGCTGGTACGTCTACGACGCCTCCAGCCACACCCTCGGTCGCATGGCGAGCGATATCGCCATGCGCCTCATGGGCAAGGACCGCCCGACGTACACCGCCAGCGAACTCAGCGGGGCCCACGTCGTCGTGATCAACGCGACGAAGGTCCGACTGAGTGGAAAGAAAGAGTCCACCCAGGTCTACCCGAAGTACTCGGGCTATCCCGGTGGTCTCCACTACCACGACCTCGATTCGCTGAAGAAAAAACGCCCCCACGACATCGTCAAACTCGCCGTGCGGCGCATGCTGCCCAAGAGCCGGATGGGCAAGAACATGCTCTCGCGCCTCAAGGTTTACGAGAAAGACGAACACCCCCACTCCGCGCAACAACCCATCCTGGTGGAATCCCTCTCCCGATGAGCGTCCAGACTCCCTTCATTTTCGGCCTGGGTCGCCGCAAGAGTTCCGTCGCTCGCGTGCGCGTGAAGTCGGGCTCGGGCAAGTTCGTGGTCAACAAGAAACCCCTGGACGAGTACTTCACCACCCTGCGGGACCAGAACCTGGCTCGGGCTCCGTTGTCCCTGCTCGAGTCCGTGGACTACGACATCACCGTTCGCGTCCATGGCGGCGGTGCCCACGGTCAAGCCGGTGCGGTTCAGCTCGGTGTGGCCCGCGCCCTGAAGGATGCCAATCCCACGCTCTTCGAGGGCATGCGCGAGAATGGCTTCCTCACCCGTGACTCTCGCATGAAAGAACGCAAGAAGCCCGGCAGGCGCGGTGCCCGTCGCGGATTCCAGTTCTCCAAGCGCTAGGCCCCGGCCAGAGCGATGTCGGGACATTCCCACTCAGCGAACATCGCCCGCCGCAAGAACGCGGTCGACGCCCAGCGCGCGAAGATCTTCAGCCGTTGTGCCAAGGCTGTCATGTCCGCCGTGCGACAGGGCGGACCCGACCCGGCGCAGAACCTCAAACTGCGTTACGCGGTCGAGAAGGCCCGCGTGGCCAACATGCCCAAGGACAACATCGAGCGCGCCATCAAGCGCGCTTCGGGGGAGGGCGCCGGCGACATCGAGGAGTTGGTTTACGAGGGCTATGCGTCGGGCGGTGTGGCGCTCATGGTCACGTGCGTGACCGACAACCGCAATCGCACGGCTGCGGACATCAAGCACATCTTCGACAAGCGCGGGGGCAACCTGGGCGCCCAGGGATCGGTGGCGTTCCTTTTCGATTTCCGCGCGATCTACGTGGTCGAGGTCGGCGATATGGGCGAAGACGACATCGTGGAGGCCACGCTCGAATCCGGGGCAGATGACTGTATTTTTGAGAACGACGTGGCCACGATCTTCGGATCGGCTGCGGACTTCCTGGACGTGAAGAAGAGGCTCGAGGGGACCGGACTGAAGTTCCTTTCGGCGGAGACGGGGTACGTGCCCCAGAGCACGATCGCGATCTCCAGTAAGGACGATGCGGCCAAGGTCATGAAGTTGATCGGGTTTCTCGAGGACAACGAAGACGTCCAGAACGTATACGCCAACTACGACATTCCCGACGAGTGGCTCGAAGAACTGACGGGCTGACGGGCTCCTCTGGGGTCGGAAATGTTTTCCTGAATGCCGAAAAGGCGCTGGGTTTTGAGATCCCCGGGAGGGGCATCGTTTGACCCCGGGCCTTCCAGACCGTTAGCTATGAGCCATGAACACCCGCACCCTTCGGATCGTAACCACTGACGAGGCGCTCTTCGCCTCCGCGCGCGGTGCCGTCGCTTCCCTCGATGGATGGACAGTTTCCGAACCCCAGTCGGTCGAGGATCTCCTGAGCGAGGGCACTTCCGGTGAAGACGTCATCTTACTCGACGCCTGGTTGCAGACCGAAAACGTCTACGAGTCGTGTCGCCGCCTGACGGGCAAGACCGGTTGTCGAACCTATGTAGTGACCGACGGCAGGAACGCCCTGGCGGAGGAGATCGCGACCTTCTGCGGGGCGACCGGCACGGTGCAGCGACCGCTCTCGGGCGAGACCTTGCGCTCCCTGTTCAAAGTGGCTGAAGCCGGCCGCAAGCTGCCCCAGGAGTCCCGAGGTGAGAACTTCGGGCGAGAGCTCCCGGAGGGACTCCTGCGCGATCTCGTGGGGGAGGGATCGCACCGATTGATCGATGCGACCATCGACCCGGAGACGGGGCTTTTCAGCTATGACTACCTGACCTTCAAGCTCGACGAGGAATTCAAGCGCTCCCAACGCTTCGACCATCCGCTTTCCTGCAGCATGCTGGGCTTCGAGGGGCAGGTCGAGGAAAGCGTGTTGAGCCAGCTGGCTTCGATCTTCCTCAATGCATCGCGGGACACGGATGTCCTCGGTCGCTTCGATCTGAGTTCGTTCCTTTTCTTCCTGCCGAACACGGGACCCGACGGGGCTCGCATCATGGCCGACCGCATTCGCCACGCGGCCGAGGAAAAGGGGCTAGCGGACCTGGTCGGCGACCGGCTCAAGATCGCGGTGGGAATCTCATTTTGTCCCCACCCCCGGATCCAGCGCCGCGAGGATCTTTTTTCGCGGGCACGGGCCGCATTCCTCTCCGCCCAGCGGGAAGGCGGCGTGGTCGTGCACGCGGATTGAGGGGAGCACGCGGATTGAGGGGAGCACGCGGATTGAGGGGAGCACGCGGATTGAACGTGCGGTACGGTGTTCGGACTCCGCACCGCACGTTCTGGTGCGCAGGCATCCATGGCAGACAGGGAACGGACAGAATGGACCCCGGACATCAAGTGTCTTCAGGCACGGATGGACGCGGAGTGGGTACGTGTCGAACAGAGCTTCTGCGGACGCCTCCTCGCCTATGCCCAGCGACGGACGGGGGATCTTCAGGCGAGCGAGGACATCGTTCAGGAAACCCTCCTGGGCGCAGTCCGCGGCATTGACAGCTTCGATTCGAAATTCAGCTTCGAGCAGTACCTGTTCGGAATCGCGCGCAACCGGACCATCGACTACCTGCGTCGCAGGAAGGCCCGCACGCTGGCCGTTGCCGAAGAGGACCACGGTTCGACCGGTCTCGAAACCCTGGCGACTCAAAGCGAAACCCCCAGCGCCATCGTGCGCGGGCGTGAGCTTTCCGACCGGGCGCGAGTTCTCCTGGCGGAGATCCTGCGCGACTGGGTCGAAGAAACCTGGCGGCAGTCCGAGTTCGGCCGCCTGTGCGTGATCGAGGCGATTTTTTCGGGTGGCTGGCGTAACCGCGATACGTGGAAGCGTTTCGGGCTGCGCGATGAAACGGCCGTTGCCGGAATCAAGTTTCGCGCCCTGCGGCGCTTGCGCCAGCTAGCTTCCGTACGCGAGTCCGGTAGCGACCTGCTGCACTTCCTCGCTGTCGCGGAGGAGACCGATCACCGCATTCTGGATCTCGATGTGCGTCGGGTCTGGAAGGACCGCCGCGTGTCCTGTCCCGATCGGCATTGGATCGCTCGTTTCCTGATGGACGCGCTGCCCGAGGGATCGGCCGCCTTCGTTCGTTTCCACATCGAAGAGATGAAATGTTCGATCTGCATCGCCAATCGCGACGATGTGGAGAACGCGGACCGCGCTGAGCTGGAGCCGTTGATGAAACGGGTGCGCGTCTCGACACGCCAGGCGCTGCAAGGCCTGGACTAGCGCCTGCGGTTTGCCTTCGAGTTCGAGGAGGTGTTCAGGGACTCCCCGACCCTCCACGATGAACTTACCGTCGTCCCCGCAACCGAGCCTTCGCCGTCCGGAATTTTCAGGGGCTGAGGCACGAATCCGTGGTTGCGGCCGGCTTCGTCGGGTGTCTATGCCGAAAAGCCCTCGAAAATCGATGCGCGCCGGGTGAGGATCGCCAGCTTACGATAGATCCTCTGTCGTCCCGGATCGAGTCTTACCGAACCCCATGCGCCGAGCTCTTTACTCATCGATCGGCCTCCTGGCCGCCGGCCTTGGTGGCATGGTCCTGGTCTCCCTCCGTCAGGAGGAGTCGCCGCTTCAAGGAGCGCTCGACTCGATCGACGCGAAGGAGATCGAGGCCGACCTGCAGTTTTTTGCCAGCGATGAGCTGCGTGGTCGAGATACACCGAGCCCTGAGTTGCGCGTGGCGGCCCGATTCCTGCGCGCACGGCTCGAACGTCTCGGGTTCAAACCGGGTGCGGGGGACAGCTACTTTCACGAATACAAGCACGAACTCCCCTACAAGCTTTCCAGCGTCACCCGCGGACGGCGGAAGGGGAGAGGAGAGGAGGTTGTGCTGGAGAACGTCTGCGCCCTCTGGCCCGGGAACGATCCCTCGCTCACTGACGAGTGGATTCTTCTTTCGGCTCACTATGACCACCTGGGGGCCCGTGGCGACACGATCTACAACGGGGCCGATGACAACGGGTCGGGGTCGATGGCGCTCTTGGCCCTGGCGGGTGCCCTGGCAGAATATGGGCCGATGAGGAGGTCGGTGTTTTTGATCTGGGTCTCCGGAGAGGAGAAGGGGCTCTGGGGTTCGATGGCCTGGACCCTCGATCCCCGGCTGCCCGAGGGAGTGCGACCGGTTTGCAACATCAACGTGGACATGGTGGGGCGCAACGGATCGGACGGGCTAAATATCACGCCTACGCGCAATCATCAGGCTTACAACGGACTTTCCCGCCTGGCCGAAAGGCTGGGGCCGCGCGAGGGTTTCCCCAGCCTGGGAAGTGCGGACGCCTATTGGCTGCGATCCGACCAGGTGAATTTTTCGCGCAACCTGAAGATTCCCGTGGCCTTCTTCTTCGCGGGCGAACACGAGGACTACCACCAGCCTGGTGACACGGCCGACAAGATCGACTACGACAAGGTGCGTCGAGTAACACGGCTCGTCCTGCGGATGGTGTACGCGATGCAAGAGGACAACCTCGTCCTGTGATTGAGATGATCCCGAATTCATCTTGGATGTGGGTTTGGTTGTGCGCCCTTCTGTCCCCTTGCCCGGTTCGGGAAGACTCCGCTGAATCCTCCCTCGAAAAGGCACTGGCGGCCGTTCGCACCGAGTCCATCGCAGCCGATCTGCGTTTCCTGTCCTCGCAAACTCTGGGGGGCCGGAAGACCGGTTCGCCCGGGGCGGGACACGCGGCGCTCTTCATTCGCGCTCGCCTCCAGCGACTCGGGATCGAGCCCGGAGGGGATGACGGCTACTACGACCGCTACGTTCTTGAGTTGCGCAAGCCCGATGTCCCCAAGTCCTATGCGCGCCTCGGACGGGGAGACATTAGCCGCCGTCTGGAACCGGGCAAGCACTACTACTTCAACTGGCCGTCGGACATCGATGTCGACGCGGAGATCGTGTTCGCCGGGACGGGAACACGGGAAGAGCTTGCGGAGATCCAGGTGGCGGGAGCCTGGGTTCTGGTCGTCGAGGAATCGACCCCCTGGCGGTTTCTAGCCGAGGATGCGCAGTCGGCCGGCGCCAACGGGATCCTGGTGTACTCGGAATCGGGCAAGAACGATCGGCATGGTGAGGGCCCCGCGCAACGCACATTGGATTCGCTCAAGCGGGGACGGCTCGACGTCGCGGTCGAAAACGAGAACCCTTTCCCGACGGTCTTCCTCAACCGCAAGCAGGCGCGCTTTCTGCTCGGCGGAAGAAGCCACGAGGTGGGGGAAAGGGTGGGGAACTTTCACGAGCGCCGTCGCCTGGCTCTGCCCGGCCGGGTTCTGAAGTCCGAGAACGTATGCGGTTTGTTTCGCGGCTCGGATTCCGATTTGAGGCGTGAAGTCATCGTTGTTACGGCCCACTTCGACCACATCGGTGTGCGTGGGGGGGAAATCATGCCCGGCGCAGATGACAACGCTTCGGGAACCTCCGCACTCATGGCCTTGGCCGAGGCCCTCGTGCTGAACGGCCCCCTGCGTCGTTCCGTTTTGCTGCTGTTCGTCTCGTCCAGTGAGGAGGGGCAGCGTGGGTCCCTTGCCTGGGTCAAGGAACCCACGCTCCCTGCCGGGTATCGCCCCGTCTGCAACATCAATCTCGACACGATCGGGGGTAACGGCCCGGCCGAGCTCCAGCTCGCCCCGACCGAGAGGCACGAGGCCCACAACGGTCTCGAGGTTCTCGCGCGTCAACTGGCCCCCGAGGAGGGCTTTTCCACACTTTCCGGCTGCGACGCTTTCTGGGACCGGTCCGACCACTTTCCCTTCCACACCCAGTTGAAAATCCCTGCCCTCTACCTCTTCAGCGGGCTGACTCGCGACTACCACAAGGCCAGCGACACCCCCGACAGGGTCGATTGCGACAAGGTTCGTCGGGTCACGCGGCTGGTGCTTCGTCTTCTGGCGTCGCTTCAAGAGGACGAGCTAGGTGCCTAGAAGGGGGGGGCGGCCCTCTCCAGGCAAAAAAAAACGTGTTCGCCGTCACGTTTCGAGCTCCAGGGGAATTGTAGGAGTTGTCGGATGTGCCTTCCTGTGTCTGGGTTTGGATGAGGTTTCTTTCCGGAGACCACAAGCAGGGACCAAAACCCGAGGGAGTTCGAACCCCTAGGCTCGGTTAGCCCCCCCGACACCTCCTTCTGTTGTTTTGCTCGCCCGGGCCCACCTGGCAAGGGTCCGGGACGAGCCTTGCACCCGGGTCGGGGGTGTCGCAGCAGCGCCCCGGCTAGCGCAGGGCCGCCTGTGCGGCGGCTAGCCGGGCGATCGGCAGGCGATAGGGCGAGCACGAGACGTAGGACAGACCGAGTTGGTGGCAGAACTCGACGGAAGATGGATCGCCTCCGTGTTCGCCACAGATTCCCAGCTTGATGTCCGGGCGGGCCTGGCGGCCATCCTCCGTCGCGATCTTCATCAACCGTCCGGTGCCGGCGCGATCCAATTGCGAGAAAGGGTCGGCCTTGTAGATCTCCTTTTCGACATATAGCGGGATGAACTTCCCGGCGTCGTCTCGGCTGATGCCGAAGGTCGTCTGGGTCAGATCGTTCGTTCCGAAGGAGAAAAACTCCGCCTCCAATGCGATCTCGGCGGCGGTCAGGGCCGCACGTGGAAGTTCGATCATCGTGCCCACGAGGTAAGGCAGGCTCTGCTTTTTCTTGGCGAACACCTCCTCCGCCACCGCCCGGACTTCCTTGGCTTGCAGGCGTAGTTCTTCCACTGTGCTGACCAGCGGGATCATGATCTCGGGCCTGGGTTTCTTCTTGCCCGGCACGCGTTTCGCCACGTTGCAGGCCGCCTCGAAGATCGCGCGCGCTTGCATGCGCGTGATCTCGGGGTAGACGATGCCGAGGCGGCAGCCGCGATGGCCGAGCATGGGGTTGAGTTCGGCCAAGGATTCGATCTTGGCGTGCAGCCGGCCCGGCGTAATCCCCATGGTCTTCGCCAGCTTGCGGACGTCCTTGCCTTCGTGGGGGAGGAACTCGTGCAGCGGCGGGTCTAGCGTGCGGATCGTGACCGGTCGCCCCTCCATCGCTTTGAAGATGCCCTCGAAGTCCTTGCGCTGCAGCGGAAGCAACTTGGCGAGTGCTCGTTCGCGCTCCTCTTGCGTTTCCGCCAGGATCATCTCGCGCACCGCGTCGATCTTCCTGCCCTCGAAGAACATGTGCTCGGTGCGACACAGCCCGATCCCTTCGGCCCCGAGGGCGATGGCGGTGCGGCATTGATCGGGCTGATCGGCGTTGGTGCGCACGGCCATCGTGCGATGGGAGTCCGACCACTTCATGAGCTTCTCGAAGGCGTCGAAGACCCCGCTTTTTTTCTTCCTCTTGGCCTTGCCGAAGAGCACCGAGATCACCTCGGAAGGCTGGGTGGGCAGGTTGCCCTCAAGGACCTCCCCCGTCGTACCGTCCAGACTGAGATCATCGCCCTCCTTGAACGTCCGGCCGGCCACCTTCATGCGCCGGTTCTTGTAGTCGATCTCCAGCTCGTCGGCGCCGGCCACACACACCTTGCCCATCTGGCGTGCGACGAGGGCTGCATGGGAGGTCATTCCGCCGCGTGCGGTGAGGATGCCGCTCGAGGCCTGCATGCCGCGGATGTCTTCGGGGGAGGTCTCGATGCGGACGAGGATCACGCGCTCGCCGGCGGCGGCGTACTCCTCGGCGCGCGGAGCGCTGAAGGCGATCCTGCCGGTCGCTGCCCCAGGACCGGCGTTGAGTCCCCTGGTCAGCGCCCGACCCTGGGAGCGTGCGTGTTTGAGGTCGGCGGGTGAGAAGATCGGCTGCAGTAGCTGATTCAGCGACTCGGGGTCGACGCGCAAGAGGGCGTCCTCCTTGGAGATCAGCCGCTCCTTGACCATCTCAACCGCGATGCGAACCGCGGCGAAGCCGGTGCGTTTGCCCGCCCGTGTCTGCAGCATGAAGAGCTTGCCGTTCTCGATGGTGAACTCGAGATCCTGCATGTCCCGGTAGTGCCGTTCGAGCAGGCGCTGAATCCGGATGAGCTCCTTCCAGCAACGGGGGGCGTGATTTTCCAGCCGGTCGATCGGTTGGGGTGTGCGGATGCCGGCGACGACGTCCTCGCCCTGGGCGTTCATGAGAAATTCGCCGTAGAAGTGCTTCTCGCCGGTCGCGGGGTTGCGGGTGAAAGCCACGCCCGTTCCCGAGTCTTCCCCGGTGTTGCCGAAGACCATCGCCTGCACGTTGACCGCCGTCCCCCAGTTTCCGGGGATCTGGTTCATGCGGCGATAGGCGATCGCACGCTGGTTGTTCCAAGAACCGAAGACGGCGCCGATCGCACCCCAGAGCTGGGCCTTCGGATCCTCAGGGAAGGGCTTGCCGGAGCGTTTCTTGACGATCCTCTTGAACTCCTTGACGAGGCCGCGCAGGTCTTCAGAGGAGAGTTCGGTGTCGGACTCGACCCCACTCCGCTTCTTGAGCGTTTCGAGCGCGGTCGCGAAGGGATCGAACTCCTCGCCCTCTTCGGCCTTGATCTCGAGCACCACGTCGCCATACATCTGGATGAAGCGGCGGTAGGCATCCCAGGCAAATCGCTCGTTGTTCGAACGACGGATGAGTCCCTGGACGGTCTTGTCGTTCAGGCCCAGGTTCAAGACCGTGTCCATCATGCCGGGCATCGACACGCGGGCTCCCGAACGCACGGAAACGAGAAGCGGATTCTCCGGGTCGGCGAAACCTCGGCCCAGCTCCTTTTCGAGCAGGGCGATCGAGTTCGCCACGCTCTTCTCGAGACCCGGCGGATACTTCTCGCCGTGCTCGTAGTACCAGCTGCACACCTCGGTCGAAATCGTGAAGCCCGGCGGTACGGGAAGGCCCAGCCTGCACATCTCCGCCAGGTTGGCTCCCTTGCCTCCGAGGAGGTTCTTGTCGTCCTTGCTGCCCGCGGCCTTTCCCTTGGAGAAGGGATAGACGAATCGCTTCTCGATGCGCGCGGGGTCTCTCTTCGAGCCCTTTTTCATGGAGTGGAGTCTCGGCCGGATCTTGGTCTGGGACGCAGGCATTTGGGGATGGGTCTCTAGGGGGTCTCGAGCGTCGGGAAGCTTGCGATTCGCCACGAACTTCCGATGCGGATTTCCGAGATCCCTACCAGAGGGATCTCCGCGTTTGCGGGGATGACGATGATGTAGCGATCGTTCTTCAGGGCGACGCTGTCTTCAAAGGAGCAGAAATCGTCGCTGCCGATCTCCTCTCCCTCGAAAATTTCGTAGTAGTCCTCACGGACGAAGTCGACCGCGAAGACCTCGTCGTGAAACCAGGTGTCGACGCGGGCGATCAGCCGGCGGACTCCGCGGGGTCGTTCCTGGACCTCGATGATCTCCGCCGTGGCTGCGAGCTTGAGCAGCGGGTTGCGGCGAAAAAGCTCCTCACGGAACTGCCGGTAGAAACCCTGATTTTCGATGTTCTGACGCTTGAATTCGAGCGCGAAGCACCTGTACTCGAGGTCCGGCTGGTCGGCCCGGAGCCCCGTCTGGAAGGTTCGAAAGGTCTGTTCGGGCGTGCGGAACCCCACGCCCAGCCAATCGCCGGGTTCGGGGGCGGAGAGGCAGCACGCGAAAAGTGGCGCCCACAAACAAAAGAAAAGCCCGTAAAGACGGCGCATGAAGATCGAGAGGATACGGTCCGTGGCCACCCCTTCAATCCGGGGGAATCATCTTCCTGGGCGAGAATTGTCCTCCTCGCCCGATCCTTGCAAGGAAACGAGCCGATAGGGGACATTTGCGCCTGATCCGACCATGATGCAACGCAACAGGCCCCAGTACTCGACACTTCGGCGAAGCCCCGCGGTCCGGCTTCGTCTCGTGGGGGGCAAGAAGTGGTTTTCGTCCGATGCGGCCCGGACCTGGCTGGGGATCTGCCTGGGGGCTTGCATGGGCGCCTGCGCCGGTGAGCCTGCGCTGGTCCGAGCGGCCTTGCGTTGCCCCCATCCCAGCACCGACTTCGGAACGACCTGGGAAGGGACGCTCTTGCGGGCGGAATTCGAGCTCGAGGTGGGCTCGGATCCGGTGCGCATCCTCGAGACCGAGACCGATTGCGGCTGCACCCTGACCCGTATCGAACGCCTTTGCAAAGGAGCAGAGCGGCAGGGCTACGAGCTTGGGGACGAGCTTCCGGCGGGGACCCGCTTGGTCCTCGCGGCCGAGGTCGATACGCGCGGCAAGCGCGGACGCGCGCCGCGCAAGGTCCACCTCATCGTCCGTCCCTCGCCCGCAAGCATCGACGCCGTCGAGGATGAGAGGGTCACGCTCACGATGTGGTCGGACGTGCAACCCTGGCTGGTCAGCGATCCCGCCCGGGTTCCGATCTTGAAGGCGATGAAAGGTGAAGGGGCCCAGACCTATTTTCGGGTTCGCCAGGTGGACGGTGAGGCGTTCGCCTTGCGGCCCTCGAGAAGAGGTTTGCCGCCGTGGGTTCACGTCTCGGTTCAGGAGGGAGAGAAGCGCCTGACTGAGCACCGGGTGGACGTGGACATCGACCGAGAGACGCCGCGTCTGACCCGCAGCTACGGGGTGTTTCTCGAGAGCGACGTCGAGAACCTCCAGTCCCCTACCGCCGAAGATGGAACCCACGCGCCGTTCTCTCTGGTTCAGGAGGTGTCCATCCAGGTCCATGGTCAGGTCGGGCTGCAACCGCCTTCGCTCTCCTTCGGCGTCGTGCGTTCCGGACAGACGGTTGCGCGAACCGTGCGGGTGAAGAGTTACGACGCCTCCTTTCGGTTGGAGGAGCCGCAGGTCTCTCTTCAGCCATTGAAGCGGGACGAGCCCTTCTACCTGACCGATAGCGCATCGATCCGTGCTCGGCCGGTCGGCAGTGAGAACGCCTGGGACGTCGAGCTCACGCTCTCCGGGCTGGACGCTCGTATCCGGGGCAACTTCTTTGCGCGCTTGCTGGTGGAGACCGGTCACCCTGCCCTGCCCCAGCTCGAGGCCAGCGTGTCGGGCGTCGCCCTGGGCAGCAAACGGTTCGGAACGACCCCGCAGGGGGCAGACTCCGGACGTGGCGGATGAGCTGCCAAAACGAACACCCGCGACACGGTCGCGAACGGTTTTTCTTTCGGGATCGCAGCTGCGTCAGCTCTCGGGCTAGACTGGCGGCCCCCATCCACTCCCAATTCGAGCCCTCGGCTCTGCGGCGCGCTGCGTCGCGTCGAAACCTGCGCGGAGCATCCAGTTATGTGTAATCGGACGTATTCATCTGTACTTCTAGCTTCTCTTCTTCTGGCAGGAGGCTGCGGAAAGGAGCTCTCTGTCGTCCACGAGCAGGGAGCCTCGAGCTCGACCAAGGCATCTGACGCTCCCAGCACGGAGGAGGCGCAGGACTCGGGCGCCCGGATGCAGGCGGCAGCGGCGTCCAACATGAACCCGGACAACCTGCGAAAGGGACCCGGCTCCGTGGCCTACAAGGAAGCAGAAGCGGCACGGAAGAAGGCCGGGCGCTACGAAACCGGTATCCAGCGCAAGGACTTCGGCTTCGACCTGTCGAGGGTCAAGCTGAAGGAATCTGCGGATGGCTTCAAGGATTCAGGAGAGGACGGGGAGGACCACGACCACGCGGACCACGACCACGCGGACCATGCCACGGACGATTCTCCCGAGACCGGCGGACTACAGCGTCCGAACCTGTCCGCCCTCGGCAAGGTTGCGATGTACACCGACGCACCCCAGAGCCACGATTTCGGCAAGCTTCGCCAGGGGGATCTGGGCAAGCACCGCTTCGAATTCGTTTCGAACGGCGAGACCGCACTGATCATCAACGCGGCCAAGCCCAGCTGCGGTTGCACCCAGGCCGATCTGGTGCTCTTGAACGAGGACGGCAGTGAAGAGCGGTATACCCATGGTTCCGAGATCCCGATCGGTCGGAGGTTCTGCCTCGATACCGAGATCACGACCGACGGCAAGCCCGCCGGCCCTTTCAACGCCCAGGTGCAACTGTACGGGAACGATCCGCGGGGCGCCTTTGTCGTTCGCATGACCGCAGAGATCCAGGCCGTCCTGGAGGTCAAGCCCAGCATGACCGCTTTCCTGGGGCGTATCACCACGGCGGAATCGGCCGAGCAGATGGTCACCATCCAATCCATCTCGGGCGAGGTGTTTGGGTTGGAGGCCAACCCCAAAGGCATCGTCGAACCCCTGAAGGTGACCCTGACCCCGAAGGATCCCGATGCCGACGGGCGCTCTGCGGCATGGGAAGCTCACATCAGCCTCGGGCCCGACATCCCCGTCGGCATGCGCTACTACCCGGTCCTTTTCAAGTCCGACATTCCGATCCCCCATCCCAAGTACCCGGCCAAGAATGGCGAGACCTCGACCTACATTGCCCAGGTCAACGTCCAGGCACAGGTCGTCGGCATGGTGCACGCGGAGCCGAATTTCGTGAACTTCGGGATTGTCCGCCCGACCACTCCGATCGAACGCACGCTACAGCTCGAAGTCCACGATGACTTCAAGTTGACAGCGGATATTCCGATTCAGATCCAGGGCTTCAATGGGCAGGAATTCCCCTTCCCGGACGCCTTCAAGACGAGTATCACGCCCGCTGAAGACGGCCGCACCGCCGAGGTGAAGTTGACCCTCGAGGGGCTTCCCATGGAGCACACGGGATCCTTCGGCGGGATGCTGAACATCGAGATCGGACACCCGAACATGTCCGAGCTGCAGGTGCGCTTCTCCGGCGTCGCACGCCAGGACCTGCGGCGCAAGTAGGACAGCCGCACGCTTCCCTCGATCCAATCAGGTGCTAGCCGCCCTGGCATTCTGTCACTCGATTCAGTTCTTCCGAAAAATAGAAACCTGAAGTCGAAACGAAGGTAGGCTGACTCCGTCGTGACCCGATCCCTGGGGGAGATGTTGACCGCCGCCGGCCTCGTGTCGGAGGTAGAGCTGCGAGAAGGCCTTGCTCACCAACGCAACCGTGGCGTGGGGATCGGCGAGGCTTTAGTCCAGCTGGGCCATGTCGACGAGAAGGCCCTGACCCGCGTTGTCGCCAAGCAGCAGGGGATGGCTTTCGTCGATCTCTCCAAGGGGCGCATTCCCGATTCCGTGCTGGAGCGGGTTCCGGCGGAGGTTGCGATCGAACAGGGGTTGGTTCCTGTCAAGCAAACCGGGGACCGCCTCATCGTCGCCATCGACGACCCCTTGAAACGGATCGTCGCCGATCAGCTCTCGTTCCTCTTCGGCTGCGATGTGACCTGTGCGCTAGCGGCCCCTGGAGCTCTGAAGGAGACCTTGCGCAAGTATTATGGCGACGTTGCGAAGGACACGATCGCCGCTTCGATGCAGGCCGACGAGCAGGATGTTTCCGACGCGCCCATCGTGCGCCTGGTCACGCGGTTGTTTCAGGACGCGCTCAAGGCGCGTGCGTCCGACATCCATGTCGAGCCGATGGGAGGCCACCTCCGTATTCGTTATCGCGTCGATGGGGTCCTGCGCACCGTGGCGGAGCATCCGCCCCATCTTTCCGCCCCGCTGGTCAGCCGCATCAAGGTGATGGGGCGGATGGACATCGCCGAAAAGCGCAAGCCCCAAGACGGGCGGATCGGAGTCCAGCTGGGTGGTCGCGACATCGACGTGCGCGCTTCGATCCTGCCTTCGAACAATGGCGAATCCATCGTGCTGCGTTTGCTCGATCGTTCGGCAAACCTTCTGTCCTTGCGCGAACTCGGCTTCGAAGACGACGACTACAGCTGGTTCAAGCAGATGATCCGTCGCCCCCACGGAATCATCCTGGTGACCGGGCCGACGGGTTCTGGAAAGACGACGACGCTGTACGGGGCACTCTCCGAATTGAACAGGCCCGATGTCAAGATTCTCACGGCCGAGGATCCGGTCGAATACCACATCTCCGGTATCAACCAGGTACAGGTCAACACGCAGGTCGGCCTGTCGTTTTCACGCATCCTGAAGGCGATGTTGCGCTCAGCGCCCAACATCATCCTGGTGGGGGAGATCCGTGACTTCGAGACCGCGGAAGTGGCGATCCAGTCGGCACTGACCGGGCACCTGGTTTTCTCGACCCTGCACACCAACGACGCCACCAGCGCCATCACTCGCCTCGTGGACATGGGGATCCCACCGTTTCTCGTTTCCAGTGCGTTGCAAGGCGTCGTGGCGCAGAGGCTCGTGCGAGCTCTTTGCGCCAAATGCTGCGAGGAATATACGCCCGGGGAGGACGAATTTCGTTTTCTCGGACTGGATCCCTCGACCCTGCCGGGTAAGAGCTTCCGGCGTGCGCAGGGGTGTCGTGCCTGTGCCGGCGAGGGCTACCACGGACGGTTGGGGCTATTTGAGCTGTTCGAGCTGGACAGCGACCTGCGGGACTCCATTTTTCGAGGGGACAGCCTCGAAGACATCCGAAACAATGCGCTCGCAACGGGAAGGCTGCAACCGCTTCATGTCAGTGGGGCCCTCAAGGTCCTGGCGGGCAAGACCACCGTCCAAGAAATCATGCGCGTGACCCGCATGGCCCCGAAGTGATAGTTCGGCCAGGAGACCCACGGCGATGACGAGCCACGAGACGACTCCACGACGAAAAGGAGATTCATGGGCGCATACGACCTGATGACGATCGCGATCGAGCGCAACGCGTCCGACCTCCACCTGAATCCCGGCCGCCCTCCGGTGGTGCGGCTCGAGGGCGGATTGAGGGCGCTCGAGGCCGTGCCACTGGATGACGCGAGTGCCGAGGTGCTCTGCAGAGAGCTCTGCACGGAAGCGCGCTGGAAAGAGGTCACCGAGCGGGGGACGGTGGACTTCGGTTTGGCCCACGAAACGGGCAACCGCTTTCGCGTCAGCGTGATGCGTCAGCGGGGTCGTTTTTCAGCCGTGTTGCGGTTGATCCCCTCGAAGATGTTGAGTCTCGATGAGATCGGGCTTCCAGCGAGTTGCGTCGAAACCCTGCGCCGTCCTCGCGGATTGGTGCTTATCACCGGGCCGACCGGATCCGGCAAGACGACGACCCTCGCCTCGATGATCGACTGGATCAACGAGAATCAAAACCGTCACATCATCACGATCGAAGATCCGATCGAGTACTACCACCCGCACAAGCAGGGGCTGGTGACCCAGCGCGAGATCGGCGACGATGTGCCCAACTTTCCCGAGGCGATGCGCCGTGTGTTGCGACAGGATCCGGACGTGATTCTGCTGGGCGAGATGCGCGATCTGGAGACGATCTCGGCCGCGATCACCGCTGCAGAGACCGGGCACCTGGTCTTCGGAACGCTGCACACGACCGGCAGCGCCCGGACGGTAGATCGCATCATCGATGCCTTCCCGGCGCACCAGCAGGAACAGATTCGTGCCCAGCTCTCGGTTTCGATCGTGTCGGTCATCTCCCAGGTGCTTCTGCCCCGCAGGGGGGGGAGGGGGCGTGTGGCGGCCTTCGAGGTCATGTTGATGTCGGCCGCCATCGGAAACCTGATCCGCAAGAGCGAAACCCACAAGATCCAGTCGACGATCCAGACCTCCCGTCGTTTCGGCATGGTCACCCTCGACGACTATCTCCTGGACCTGGTGGAGAAGGAGGCCATCGACCGCGACGTCGCGCTCGATGCCGCCCAGGTTCGAGCCGACCTCGAGGCCCGTCTCTGATGGTAGAGAGCGGTCGCAAACTCATCGGTCAGGTCCTGAAGAAGAGGGGAGCCGTTCGTGAAGGCCAGATTCAGGAGGCCCTGTCCGAACAGCGTAAACAGGGGGGGCTGATCGGCCAGCACCTCGTCGCGCTTGGCCATTGCACGGATGCCGATGTGGCTGCGGGCCTCGCCGAGCAGTCAGGGCTCGGTTCGGTGGATCTCAGTCGCATCACACCGAGCGAAGAGGCCCTGGCGCTCATCGACGCGGCGACCGCCCATGCCTACAGTGTCCTGCCCCTGTCGGTGGATGGGCGACGGCTGAAGGTCGCGCTGTCGGATCCGCTGAACACGGCCGTGCTCGAGGATCTCGCCTTCACGACCGGGCTCGAGGTCGAGGGGGCAGTGGCCGACGCCAAGTCGATCCTCGCACGCGTCAAGGAACTCTACGGTGAAGAGGAGTCCCTCGCCGATGCGATCGCCGCGGCGGCGCGTCAGTCGGAAGGATCCGACGTCGAATCGGCGGCCCAAAGCGCACCCGTCGTCCGCCTCTTGAACTCGATCCTGCATCGCGCGATCGCCGACCGGGCCAGCGACGTCCACTTCGAGGTGTTTCCGGAAACGCTTCGCATCCGCTATCGGGTCGATGGATCGTTGTACGAGATCGAATCGCCTCCGGCACACCTTGCGGCGCCCTTGATCTCCCGGATCAAGGTCATGAGCGATCTGGATATCGCCGAAACCAAGCTGCCGCAGGATGGTCGCATCGCCCTGTCGATCGGCGGACGCCCCGTGGACCTGCGCGTTGCGACGATGCCCGGAATCGCCGGTGAAGGGTGCGTCCTGCGGGTCCTGGATCGCGCGGCTGTCAGCCTCGATCTCGAAGCACTGGGGATGGCCAAGGAAGAGGTCGAAGTACTGGCAGCTCTGACCCAGCTGCCCCACGGGATCGTGCTGGTCACGGGTCCGACGGGTTCGGGAAAGACGACCACGCTCTATTCGATGCTGGGCCGGGCGAACGATCCCTCGGTAAAGATCATCACGGTGGAGGATCCCGTCGAGTACGACATCGAAGGCATCATTCAGGTGCCTATCAATGAGGAAATCGGCGTCACCTACCCTGCTGTGCTGCGCACCGTCTTGCGTCAGGATCCAGACAAGATTCTCGTCGGTGAGATCCGCGACTCCGAGACAGCCCAGGTGGCGGTCGAAGCCAGTTTGACCGGGCACACGGTGTTCGCCACCGTTCACACCAACGACGCGCCCAGCGCGATCACGCGTCTGGTGGATCTGGGGTTGGAACCCTTCCTCATCACCGCTACATTGGAAGCCGTGGTGGCCCAACGATTGGTTCGTCGTGTGTGCAAGGAGTGCAAGACCACTTACGAGCCCGACGAGGAAATGCTACGCGAACTGGGTGCAGAGGCCGACAAACTCCGCGGCGCACGGCTGGCCTATGGCAAGGGCTGCGAGGCGTGCTTCCACACCGGCTATCGTGGACGGACCGCCATCATCGAGGTCATGCAGTTGGACGAGGCCTTGCGTCGAGCGGTGCTCGCAAACCTGTCTACGGCCGAGATTCGCAAGCGCGCCTGTTCGGCCGGGATGACCGAGCTGCGCGACAGCGGCATAGCCTGCGTGCTAGCCGGCGTGACGACCCTGGAAGAAGTGATACGCGAGACGATGGGTACCTGGTAGGGCATCCCGGTAAGCTAGAACCCCATGGCGAGAAGACTTCAGCGGCGCGTAGTTCGCCCGAGCGGGCGTGAAGAGCAGGCTGCGGCCCCCCGAGCCGCCGGAAAGCCGCGCGGGATCAGGCGCGTTTCCGACCGGGCCGTGACCGATTTCACCGTGCAATTGGCCACCCTGTTCTCCGCGGGCATTCCGATCGTGCGCGCCTTGAATGTGCTCGAAGGGCAGATGAAGCCGGGGCCGTTCAAGACGGTCCTCGGGGAACTGGTCGAAGACGTCTCCAGCGGCGCTCCCCTGTCCGAAGCGATGGCGAAGCACGAGCGTGTCTTCGATTCGCTGTACTCTTCCCTGGTGCATGCGGGTGAGGCCGGCGGTGTTCTCGACCGCATCCTCGAACGGCTGGCCCACTACCGCGAACGGATCGCCGACATTCGCGGCAAGGTGACCAGCGCGATGGTCTATCCGCTCGTCATCGTGGTCGTTGCCATGGGCGTCGTCTCGGCGGTCATCGCCCTGGTCATTCCGAAATTCCGAGTGATCTTCGATTCCTTCGGCATAGAACTGCCGGGGGAGACCCGGATTCTTCTCAACGTAAGCCAATTCACGGTCTCCTACTGGTACGTCGTGTTCGGCCTGCCCGTCGTGCTCATCTTGCTGCACGGCCTGATGATGCGCCGCGGGGGAGCCTATCGTTATCGGATGCACAGCTGGTTGCTTGCGCTCCCCCTGCTGGGTTCGTTGATCAAGCAAGGCTTGATCGCCGCTTTTGCGCGCACGTTTGGAACCCTGTTGCAAGCCGGTGTCCCCCACCTGGACGCCCTGGTAATCGTCCGCGACACCTCCGCCAACGAGGTTCTGATCGGCGGTGTCGAGAGTATCCGCAAGGTGGTGCGCGAGGGCGAGGGGATCGCTCGGCCGATGGAGGAGACGGGCGTCTTTGATGACCTCGTTTGCAACATGGTCGATGTCGGCGAGCAAACGGGCGAGCTGGACGGCATGCTTCTGCGTGTAGCCGACGCCTACGAGTCCAAGGTGGATCGTGACATCGGTATTTTCTTCAAGGTTCTCGAGCCGATCTTGCTCATTCTTGTGGCCGTGTTTGTCGGCTTCATCGTCGTGGCCTTGTTCCTGCCGCTGATGAGAATCATGAGTTCGCTCAACTCACCGTGAGACCTCCAGGAAAGAACAAATCCGGATCCTCGATTGCGGGGCGGATTCGCGACTCGCTACCCACGCGGGTCTTGTGTTTGGTCTTTCTGATCAACCTCTCTGTCTTCGGAGCGGGCGGTATCTTTCTGTATGGCCTGCAGTTCGATGCGAACCGCGAGCTGGCGGAGAGACTGTCGAGGGAGCTCGTCAACTCGATCAAGAACAGTCTGATCCGCGAGGGCGGACCGAACCTCGGATATATCCTGCGTTCACCGCTCTGGGGCAACCTCGCCGATTCCATTCTGGTCGACAAGAACCTCGAGGTTCAGTCGGGCGTGGTCGTGGCCAAGGGCATCGATCTGAATCCCTCCGGGCTCCACAATCGGCCACCGGATTTCGTGCGCCGCCATGCGCTTGCCGCGGTCGCGCAAGCCATCGAGGCGAACCGCCTGGTCTTTGCAGCGGATGGAGGGTTTGCGGTTCCCATCGCTGACCCCCTGGGGACGGACAACTGGGGTGGGCTCTGGTATCGGGTGGAGGCCGATCTCGACCGCATGACGCTCTTGTTGAGGATGCTGCCCTGGTTTCTGGTATCGACCGTCCTGCTGACGGCCGGATCGTTCCTGGCTCTGAAGCGCCTGGTCCTCGACCCCGTCGCCCAGCTGGCCGGCGGCGCACGGCGGGTACGCGAAGGCGACTTCTCCCATCGATTGCCAGATCCCAAACGCCGCGATGAACTCGCGGACCTCGTGCGCTCGTTCAATTCGATGACGGCCAAGGTTTCGAGCTTCAATCACATCCTCTCCGAGGAGGTGCGCGTCGCCACACAAAAGGCGCGCACGGCCGAGGCGGCTTTGATGCGCCAAAGGCGCTTGGCGGCCATGGGTGAGCTGGCCGCGGGGATCGCCCACGAGATCAACAATCCTCTTGGCGGTCTGCAAAACGCCGTGACGAGCCTGGAGGGCGGCGACCTGGACGAGGAGCGACGCTCGAGCTATCTGCGTCTCCTTGCGAAGGGGCTCGACCGTATCGCCGAAACGGTGGCGCGCCTGCGCCGGTTTACGCCGCGGGAAACGCAGATGTCCGAGGTGGACCTGAGGGATGCGATCGACGATGCGATCGAGCTGGTAAGACATCGCGCCGAGAAAGGGGCGGTTCGACTCGCCTGGGAACTGCCCAGCGAGGCTCACGCGATCGTTCTTGGTTCTCGAACCGAGATCGGCCAGGCGATACTCAACCTGTTCGCCAACGCCCTCGACGCGCTGGAGGAGGGCGGAACGAAGGACGTGGGTGGCCCGCGCATCGACGTGTTCCTGGAGGTCGCAGGCGATGGCGTGCTCCTCAGGGTGCGCGACAACGGGCCGGGGGTGGCCGAGGAGGAACTGGAACGAGTTGCGGATCTCTTCTTCAGCACCAAGGGTGTGGGGAAGGGCAGCGGGTTGGGTCTTGCCCTGGTTCACAACACGCTCGAACAGCATGGAGGCAAGGTGCGTCTCTCGAGCGAAGCCGGGCTCTACTTCGAGGTTGGGCTCTGGTTCCCGGCCGCGCATGGGGTTCCCGCGAAGGAGGCCCATTCTTGATCGAAGTTCCTGCGTGGCTGTGGGCGCTGCTCGCGGGGTTGCTCGTTTGCTCGGGCTTCTTCAGTTCGTCGGAAACCGCGTTTTTCAGTCTCACTCCCAAAGAGCGCTCGAAGAGCGCCAAGACCCTGCGGCGGATGTTGCACGATTCACGTCGGTTGCTGGTGACCGTCCTGCTCTGCAATCTGGTGGTCAACGTTTCGTTCTTCGCTTTCGCCGCGCGCCTCGTTCCGCAGGGTGAAGGTCTCGGTAAGGTGCTCGTCGGTTTGGGTGCGTTGGTGGCGCTCCTGGTTTTCGGCGAAATCCTGCCGAAGACCCTGGCTTTGGCGGCGCCCGCTTTCGTCGCGCGGATCACTACGCCGGGGATCCGTGTGGCCTACGTCCTCTTGTTTCCTCTGGCACGTCCGATCCTCTCGCTTTTGGAAGCCGTCCAGCGCCAGCTCGACCGCTTTCTGCGTCCCGAGCGCGGGATTACCCCCGACCTCCTTGCCAGGGTCATGGAGCGCGGTGCTGAGGAGGGGGTCTTGCTCGAGTCGGAAGCGGATCTCTTGACCGAGATCATCGAGCTGGACGACATCCGAGTGCGCGAGATCATGAAGCCGCGGGTGGATACGCTCTTTCTCGATATCTCGGGGAACGAGCGCGACGGGGTTTGCAGTGCGGCCCTTTGGCAGCGTCAGGCATGGCTACCGGTCGTGGACGGCGGTCCCGATCACGTGGTCGGACGCGTGGCGGTACGCGATCTCTTGCGCAAGCGCAAACGACCCGTGCGGCAGCTCGTGATGCCGGTCAAGTTCGTGCCTGAAGTCGCCAGTGCGATGGATCTACTGCGTTCCTTGCACGAGGATCGGACCTCGGGTGCCGTGGTCGTTGATGAGTGGGGAGGCACGGCGGGTTTCGTGACGGCCGAGGACGTCTTCGAGGAGATCGTGGGAGACCTGCGCACGGAGGACGAGATGCGCGTTCCCGCCGTCGTACCCATCGGCGAGGGGCGCTTTCGTGTTTCCGGCGGACTTCCGATTCGAGACTGGAACGAACACTTCGGACTCGAAGTCGTGCCCCGGGATTTCGAGACCGTCGGCGGTTTCGTCACAGCTCTTCTGGGCCGTATTCCACGCGCGGGCGATGAGGTGAGCACCGGCGGGTTGGAGATGGAGGTACACGAGGTTCGCGGGCGCCGCCTCCTCACGGTGGACATCGGTGTCAGCGACTCTTCCAGGACCCAGAGGTTGGGGAGGGCGAATCGATGAGCCTGGCAGTCTTCCTCGTAGCCCTGGTCGTTCTCGTGATGCTCAGCGGGATCTTCAGCGGGTCGGAGACCGGCGTGTACTCGCTTTCTCAGCCGCGTATCGAGGCGGAATCCCGCGCCGGACGAACGGCCGCTAGCATCCTGGAGAAGTTGCTCTCCAGGAAAGGGGCCTTGCTCGTGACGCTCCTCGTCAGCAACAACCTCGTGCTGGAGCTCGCGACCTACATGGTCGAGAATCAGGTCCACACCCTGGGAGGCCTGCCCCCCTGGGCGGAGGAGATCGCGGTGACCATCGGGCTGACCCCGATTCTCTTCCTTTTCGGTGAGGTGCTTCCGAAGGACCTGTTCCGTCGCCGCCCCCATCAGTTGCTCTCGGTGATGGCCCCGCTCCTCTGGCTGACGCGCCTCGTGACCCTGCCGGTGACGATGCCGCTGTACGGATTGTCGCGGGCCCTCGAACGGCTTTTCCGGCTGGATCGGTCCGACCTACCTCGCGCCCTGCAACGCCAGGAACTGTTGCAGCTTCTCGCGGAAGGGACGCGCTCGGGAATCCTGGCCGCTCCTACGGAAGACCTGGCGCGCAACGTCCTCGTTCTTCGCCAGACCAAGGTCTCCTCGATCGCGGTGCCATGGAACTGCGTCGAGACCATCGATCTCGACCTGGCGCCCCATGAGGTCGCCGATCGGGTCCGACGCTCCGACCACTCCAGGCTCCCGGCGCTGCGGCGCGACGTAGCGGGCAAGCGTTCCGTGGTGGGTTACTTGCACCAACTCGATCTCCTGGGGGGGGGCGAAGCGTCGATGCTCGGGGCTGCGAGCGGGAAAATGACAGGGGAAGAAAACGGTGCCAAGGACGAAAAGCAACCTTTGCGGAAGGATCCCCTGCGCACGATCCCCAGCTTCGAGACGGATTTGCCGGTTCATCAGGCCCTCGCCCGGTTGCGGGCGGCGGGCCAAAGGCTCGCCCTGGTGGGGTCGCCGGAGGATCCTGTGGGCTTGGTCACCCTGATGGACCTCCTTTCCGTCATTGCCGGGCAGGCCGCTTTTCGCCCGCTTTCCGCAACTGCGAACCACGGATAGGATAGAGGTCGATCGAGGCCCCCATGAGCAAACCTGAACTCTCCACATCGACGGCAGGTATCCGCCAGCAAAGCCCCGGCTGGATCCTGGTGATCGGTCTGGTTCTTTTTGCCTTCGGTCTCACAGCCCGTTCCCAGGACGGATCGGCGGACGGCCAGACCCGGGCTCTGCCCATCACCCCGGGCTACGGGACGGCCGACTCCAACCGCACCATGATCGCGGTGACCGGGATTGATGTGACGGGGGGGTCGATCATGTATCTCATCGATACGGAAAGTCGCCACCTCTCGGTCTACTCGGCCTCGGGGGGGACCGGCAGTACGATGAATGTCAGGTGGGTGGGAGCTCGTAACATCGATCTCGATCTCCAGGTCAACGGATTCAACGACAAATCGCAGTACACCTTCAAAGAGCTCGCCGAAAGATTCGATTCGGGCCGCGCTCCCGATAAATAGTCGCGGCTCCCTGTGAGACGCGCGAACCCAACGCACGCCAGCAACATAAAGAGGACACGTAGTGGCACAAGATTTCTTTAGTTTCGACGAAGCTCTCGGCGAACTGAATCTCAGGGAAGAGGAGCTCAAGCGCCTCGTTTCGGAAGGAGAGATCCGCGCCTTCCGCGAAGGCGAGACGATGAAGCTCCGCCGGACCGATGTCGAGAGCTTGAAGAGTGAGCTGATTGGAGGCGAAGTCGTCGATGTCGGCAGCGCCGGGGACGAGCTGGTCTTCGAGGACGATCTCGAGCTTGAGGAAACCGGCATGGCCACCGAGGAAATCTCGGACATGGACACGCTCCTCGAGGAGGATGTCGAGGACGTGGGCGAGGTCGAGCTCGATGAAGAGATCGTCGAGGATGTGCCCTCCGTGGCCACGCCCGCCGCCCACTCGGGGGAGACTCACATCACACCGGTCGGCGCGCGGGCTGTCGCGCCCGTGGAGGTCACGGTGGAACCGCTCTTCGCGCGTGCCGTGGCGATTCTCACCTGCGCCGTCCTGGTTCTCGGGATTCCGATCACCATGGCGGTGACGGAGGGCAACCCGGGTGTCATCGCCCAGGCCATCGCCGACTGGTTCCCGAACTAAGAGCCTTTCACTGCCTGGCGACACCTTCCGCAAGAGAACCCGCTTTCCTTCTCGAGGGAGCGCGGGTTTCGCTTGCTCCTGGGGGGCCGTCGAGCTATGCATAGCCCGCGACCCTCGTCCGAAGGATTCGACCTCTCCAGGAGCCACTTTGCGATGAATCTCCACCGTGTCACCGCACCTTTCATTTCCATCACCGCCCTCTCGCTTCTGTCCTTCAGCTGCGTGACGCAGCGCGCCTACCGGGACGTCTCGGAGGAAAAGCGTCTCGTCCAGCTCGAACTTCAGGACCTGAACTCGTTTGTCGGCGAGCTCGAATCCGAGAACGAGCTTCTCCGGGGCGAGCTGGGCATCTACACGGCCAGCGGACCCATCGAATCGAGCTATACGGCCGATATCGATCAGCGTCTCGAGGAGCTCTCGCAGCTCGCTGACGGGATCGCCGGATCCGATATCACCCTGCTGATCGTGGAGGGCGGCTACGGGTTGCGTCTCGACGACGCCATCCTTTTCGATTCGGGCTCGGCCACCCTCAAGCCCGAGGGTGCCGAATTGCTCACGCGCATGGTCGATGAGATCTCCCCGGGGATCTATCAGCGCATCTGGGTGCGCGGCCATACGGACTCTGATCTCGTCACCAAGCCCGAGACCCTGGCCAGGTTCCCTGGAGGCAACCTGGAGCTTTCGTCCGTGCGGGCTGTCTCGGTGGCAGCGAAACTGATTGAGAATGGGATTCCGCGCGACCGGCTGGTCGTTGCCGGTTTCGGGGCCAATGAACCGGTTGCCAAGAACGATACCGCTGAGAACAAACGCAAGAACCGCCGGGTCGAGATCTTCGTCCTCGAGACGATCTCAGGCTCGGCTGGCAAGTGACCTTCTCACCGGGCTCTTGCCCTGGGTGATGCTCGCCGGGGCCTGCGCGCCCGGCGAGGCGGCGGCCGTGACGCGCGAGCTGTACGAGCTCGAGCGGCTGGCCTTCGTACCCCCTGTTCCCTTCAAGCTGGTGCTCGGGGCCCGTAACGACTCCGATGGGGATTGCTCGATCAAGCGGGCGATCGTCATGGACCGCTTCGAGTTCACGCGGCGCGACCTGCGTCACTACTGGGGCGATCGGGTTCGTGTAGCGGACCACGTGGAGTGGAGTGAGGAGCTCTCCGGCTATGCCGAGGATCGCCTCGATTGGCCGGCCTACATGAGCTACTACGAGGCCGAGGAGCTCGCTTTCCAACGCGGTATGCGTATCCCCTTTGCAAAGGAATGGATCCACGTTGCGGTCGGCCACAAGAGGATGCGCTACCCCTGGGGGTCCAAGGCGGGCCGTTTCGCCAACACGATCGACATTTCTGTCAACCGTCCCGTGCCGGTGGGCACCTTCGAGAACGGCCGGGTCGATCT
Source organism: Planctomycetota bacterium (assembly GCA_002683825.1). Lineage (GTDB taxonomy): Bacteria > Planctomycetota > UBA1135 > UBA1135. The sequence continues at coordinate 25,271 of NYUD01000080.1, read as the reverse complement.
ATTCGGCTGCTACGACATGTTGGGCAACGTGTGGGAATGGGTCGCCGACGAGGTCAGGAGCTTCCGCACCTACTTCAAGGACGTCTTTGGAGAGCACACCTCCGTGATGGGGGGCGGGTATGAGTCCACGCTCGCCAGGGTCTACCTGCTGGTAGGACGGAACCTGGCCTTCAACGCACGCCGTGTACGCAAGGGCACGTTGAATCCGGCCTACGGAGCCCGTATGTGTGCGGATGCCGGGCCCTATCTGTGGAAGCAAGCGTTCCGCTGGGGGAGTGGAGAAGAGGCCCGGCGGCGGGTCATCGGCGTCGCGCGTCGCTGGGCCGAGGATTCGGTCGCGCGCGATGCTCTGCGATCCCTCTTGTCGGAGTTGCTGGAGCGCCCCGGGGCTCCCGAGGGCCTTTTCTGGCTTCGCGAAGGGCTGTTCGACCCGGACTCGCGCTCCTGACGACCCCTGGCGATCCCCTTGGACCCCGATCCCAGACCTCCGTCCGATCTCGCCGCCCGCCCGGGCGGTGTGCGCCCCGCGTGGGGCGTTTTCAAGGACGCCCTGACGCGGGTCGGTTTTCGGCCGACCAGGACCCGTGGACAGAATTTCCTGATCGACCCGAACGTGCACGCGGCGATCGTGCGCGACGCGGGGGTGGGGCCCGGCGATCACGTACTGGAGGTGGGGGCGGGATGCGGTTTTCTTTCATGCATCCTGGCCGATGCCGGAGTCGAGCTCCTGACCGTCGAGATCGATCCGCGCCTGGCAGAGATCGCCCGGGAGTTCCTGGCTCCCTATCCCAACGTGCGCTTTCTGATCGGGGATGCTCTGGCGGGCAAACACCGGATCGCGGCCCCCCTCCAAAAGGAGCTCGAAGCCTTCGGCGAGTACCACCTCGTCGCCAACCTGCCCTATTCCATCGCCGCACCCCTGGTCGCGAGCCTGGCGCGCTCGTCCTTCGCTCCGGAAAGCGTTTCCGTGTTGGTCCAGGCCGAGGTTGCCGATCGCCTCAGTGCTCGGCCCGGGGACCGTAATTGGGGGGCGCTCTCCGCGAAATTGGCCCTGCGCTATGAATCCGCGCGGGGCCGCGACGTGGGTTCCCAGCTCTTCTGGCCTCGACCCAGGGTCGAGAGTGCCCTGGTGCACCTGCGTCGCCGCCAGGATCCACCCTCGCCGGAGCGGCTCGAGGCCCTCGAACGGCTGATCGAGGGACTTTTTCGGCACAAACGTCGCCAGCTGACCGGCGCACTGGAGGGGGTCGTGGGATCCAGGGCCGAGGCGGTTCGGATCCTCGAGAAGCTGGAACTCGATGCCCAAATGCGCCCTGCAGAGCTCTCCATGGCGGATCTGGAGCGTATGGCAAGCAGTCTTTTGTGAGGAATTCTTGCCTTTGCCCCAGAGCGTGCTAGCTTGTAATTGATAGTGCGTGCTGATTTCGCCTCGGTGGCGGGCCATATTATCTAGACCAGGGCGGCCCGGTGGAAATGCGCGCACGGGACAGCTCCCAATCCCCACGATCGCGCTAACCGGCGGCCTTCCCCAATAAATGGCCTCGGTTCCGGTCCTCCTGGAGTGTCCAACCCAGCTTCCCGTCTGCCCCCGATCCGTATCGGCCTCCCCCCGATTCGTGATGTGGGAGCACTGGCGGTGGCGTTTCCCCGTTCCCCGTCCAAAGCCCCATTAGGATACGGATCTTCGGCTTCCCCGAGGGGGGGCCGTAGTGCTCGTTTCCCCTCGTTTTTTTGCAGGATCTTGAATTTCGTAATCTCGTCGAACGCGTGAAGTTGCGTGCCCCGATCGAGGGCATCGTCGCGCAGCGTGTCAGCGAACTTCGCCAGAAGGGCGCCCTCTACTGGGCCTGTTGCCCCTTCCATGAGGAGCGGACCCCCTCGTTTGCGGTCGACCCGCGGCGCGGGACGTGGCGTTGCTATGGGGCCTGTGGAGAGGGAGGGGACGTCCTGAGCTTCATCCAGCGCTTCGACGGCCTGTCGTTCATGGACTCCCTGCGGATGGTGGCTCGCGAAGTAGGGGAGGAGCTCGACGAAAAGGCGCTTCAGAGCCCCGGTACCCAGGCGAAACGGGATCGACGCGATCAGGCCTTTGAACTCCTGGGCTGGGCGGCCGCGTTCTATCGCGATGCACTCGGGGGCCCCGGAGGAGCTGCGGCGCGGGACTACGTGAAGAGGCGGGGTTTCTCGGACGAGGTTTGCAGCTCCTTTGGATTGGGATGGGCGCAGGAAAAGGGCAGCCCGTTGCTCGAGGCGGCGCAGCGTGCAAAGCGTCCCGTGGCGTGGCTGGTCAAGCTGGGGCTGGTCAGGGAGGACACGACGAGCGGACGCGCCTATGACTTCTTCCGCGGGCGCCTCTTGATTCCGATTCGCGATCGCCTAGGACGAGTGGTCGGCTTCGGCGGCCGCCTGCTCGAGGAACGCACGGGGTCGGACGGACGTCCCATCGCAAAGTACGTGAATACGCCCGAGACTCCTCTCTTCCGTAAGGGGCGGATCATCTTCGGCCTGGACCTGGCGATGGAGACGGTGCGAAAACAGAAGGAACTTCACCTGGTCGAGGGCTACACCGATGTGATGGCGGCCCACCAGGCGGGGTTTGGGACCACGTGTGCGGTGCTGGGCACCTCCACGACCGAGGATCACGCCGCCCTCGTGCGACGCTCGGGCGTGAATCTCGTCACGCTCGTTTTCGACGGTGACAACGCCGGACGCTCCGCGGCCCACAAGGCGCTGCGGGGGCTGCTTCCCCTGGGGGTTAACATCCGCATCGCAGAGCTACCCCCGGGTTGCGATCCGGGGGATCTGCTCGTCTCCGAGGAGGGAATCGTGGAGTACCGTCGGCGTATCGAGGGTGCGCGGGACTGGTTTTCCGCCTTTCTCGATGGGCTGTCTCTCCTGGAGGGTCACCAGCGAGCCCAGGCCGTGGAAGAGCACTTCTCGTTGCTTGCCAGCCTGAAACCCATCGAATGCGCCACCCGCCTGGGTGAGCTGGCAGAGGCCCTCGAGATTCCCAGCGCGGACGTCCAGGCCCAGTGGAAAGCCTTCCAGGACCACCGACGGCGTAGCGAAGCTCACGCGCGCCTGCGCGAGCCGGAACCCGTGGGGGGGGACGAAGCCACCCGCGCTGGGGGGGGCTCGACCGGGCTCGATACCGTATTCGGACAGTTGATCGGGGCGTTGCTCCTGGACAACAGCTTGATTCCGCTCTATGCGTCCCTGGAAGAAGGGGTGCCGCAGGGGGAGCTGGCCGTGATCTTCCGTGCCCTCTTGGAACTACACGAGAACCCGGATGAGAATTCGCCGGAGGAAAATGACCCTCAGATCGATGCCGCGCGAGTGATTTCCGCCCTCGGGGCCCACCCGGCTCGCGACCGCGTCTTCTCGCTCCAGGCCCTCGCCGAACAGGCGGACAGCCCCGAGAATCTGGCGCGCGATCAAGCCCGCTGGCTCGAGCGCGCCCGCGATGAGGCCGAGCTGACCCTCCTCAGGAACAACCTCTCCCAGACCGTTCAGTCCTCCGGGGTCGACGAGACCGCGAAGGATGTCCTTCGATCGTTGCACGAAAAACTGCGCCGTGGACGTGTTACCTCCACGCCAAGGTCCCCCTCGGCTTCCGCAGCATCGACCTCCCTCTGAAAACAACCCCTGTCCCCACCCCTTTCCCCACCCCTTTCCTCCACGAGCGCCCAACAACTATGGCCACAAAGATCGAACAGACCCTAGAGGCCTTGGTCGAAGAAGGCACCCGCAAGGGCTTTCTCACTTACGCGGAGATCAACACTCTGCTCGAAGATCAGTTCGTTCCTCCGGAACGGATGGATCAGATCTTCCTCACCCTCGAGGACCAAGGGATCGAAGTTGTCGACGATCCCGATTCGGAGGCGGCCGCACCCGTTGGGCGCTTACCCGGGGCGGCCGCCTCGGTAGGCCAAGGACGTGCGACCACCGAGTCCGCGGCCGCGGTTCTCGAGCGGGTCGTCACCCCTGAGCGCATCGACGATCCCGTGCGGATGTACCTCACCCAGATGGGCGAGATTCCCCTCTTGACCCGACCCCAGGAGATCTTCCTCGCCAAGTCGATCGAGATCACCCGCAAGCGCTTTCGCAAGAAGTGCATGGGCTCGGGGCTTTGCATGACCGCCTCGCTACGTACCTTTGAAGAGGTTCAGCACGGGAAGCTGGCCTTCGATCGTACGTTGAAGGTCAATCCCAACCCCAAGCCGGACGACGATCCCAAGATCGTCGAAACCCTGGGGAAGCAGTTCCTGGCCATGCGTTTGCCCGTCAACGTGAGCAGCATTCGTACGCTCATTGTCCGCGTCCGCGAGCGTTACAAGGATCTCCTTGAATCGAAGGCATCCAAGGCGATGACTTCAGAAGAGCTCAAGGAGATCCAAGCCCTCAAGCGCAAGCTCGTGATCCTGATCGAAGAGTGCCACCTGCAGGTCAAGAAGGTGCGCCCCTACCTGCAGATGCTGGAAGAGCACCACCGCGAGATGCGTTCGATCGAACGCAAGCTTGCGGCGCTCAAGGGGGCTGACAATCAGCCTGCCCGTGAGCTGCGCGAACGCCTCGACGAGCTCGAGCTGATGGCGATCGAACCCTGCGATCGTTTGAAGCGCCGGATCGAGCAGATCAGCCTGCACTTCGAGGAGTACGAAGAGGCCAAGCGCCAGCTTTCCAGCGGCAACCTACGCCTGGTCGTTTCGATTGCGAAGAAGTACAGGAATCGCGGCCTGTCTTTCCTGGACCTGATTCAGGAGGGCAATACGGGCCTCATGAAAGCGGTCGAGAAGTACGAGTACCGACGCGGCTACAAGTTCTCCACGTATGCAACGTGGTGGATTCGCCAGGCGATCACCCGTTCGATCGCCGACCAGGCCCGCACGATTCGTATCCCGGTCCACATGATCGAGACGATGTCGAAGCTGCGCAACGTCACGAAGAAGCTCGTCCAATCCAAGGGCCGCGAACCGTCGGTCGAGGAAGTGGCCGAGGCGTCGGAGATCTCCGTCGAGGAGGCCAAGCGGGTGATGAAGATCTCCAAGCACCCGATCAGCTTGGACCGTCCGATCGGCGACTCGGAGGACAGCTACTTCGGCGATTTCATCGAGGACGACTCGGTGGAGAGCCCGGTCCAGGCGGCCGGCCACGAGATGCTGCGCGAGCGAATCAGCGACGTCCTCAACACTCTGACCTTCCGCGAGCGAGAGATCATCAAGCTCCGCTACGGAATAGGCGACGGCTACACCTACACCCTCGAAGAGGTCGGGCGGATCTTCCGCGTGACCCGCGAGCGGGTGCGTCAGATCGAGGCCAAGGCGGTCCGTAAGCTCCGTCACCCGGTCAGGGCGCGACAGCTTTCGAGCTTTCTGGACGGTCCACCGGTGGAACACGAAGAAGAAGAAGACCTTCTCGAGTAGTCGTTCCCAGGCTCCATATCTTCCCTCGCCGGTGCTCTTCTGGCGGGTTTCGCCCTGGTCGGCTTGCTTGCCTCGGGGGAAATCCGGCGAGGGGATGATTCTCGACGGTTGGAGTGTGCCCTTCTCGAGTCGGAGGTTACACTCTGCGATGTCCATGCCGGACCTTCGCGAAACTCTACGCCTTCTCCGCGGTCTTCAGGATCTCGACCGCGAATTGTATGGGGTCCGGGACGAGCTCAAGCGTTTGCCCGCCGAGCGGGTAAGGCGAAGGGAGAAGCTCGGTGGGGACAAGGACCGACTGACCGAGCTCGAACGACGCCTCTTCGAGGTGCAGTCCAGGGTCAAGGAGATCGAGGATCTCACCACGAGCCAGCGCCAGCGGGTCCGCAAGCTGGAGAGTCAGGCCTCCGAATCCCGGGGTGATACCGCCCTTCTGGTGGCCTTCCAACACGAGATTCGAACCCTCAGGCGGGATATCTCGGAAGCGGAGGAGGAGGGACTCGGCCTGGTGGAGCAGGCGGAACGAATCACCGTCGAGCGAGATGAGCACAGGGAAACCCTCGGCAAGCTCGAAGAAGAGTTCGCCGAGTATGCGGCCAATATCGAGAAAGAGCTGGCCGAGGCCGAGGCTCGTCGGGCCGAGCTCGACATCGAGCGCAGCACGCGCATGGGACAGGCGCTCACCCCCGAGATGGGCACGATGTACGAGAAGCTCTTGGAGGCACGCGAGGGTGAGGCCCTGGCCGAGCTCGAAAGCCGCGTTTGCCAGGGTTGCTTCGTCTCGGTGCCCAACAACATCTATGTGCGCCTGGCGCGCTGTACCGAACTGGTCCCCTGCCCGAGCTGCGGTCGGATCTTGTATCTGGCTGCGATCGACTAGGCTCCAGGCTTCCCTAGCGGGTTTGGCCGGAAAACGCCCCGAGGCAGCCCTGCCGCGTGCCGCGCCGTTGAAGCTCGTCGTTCAAGCGCTCGCGAATCTCGTTCTTGTGGATTCCCCACTGCGGCGCCAGGAGTTTCTCGGCCGGCGAGTCGCCCGTCAAACGGTGGAGGATCTGGTCGGGATGTAGTGTCTCGACGAAGTCTGCGAGCCAGGTGACATAGGTCGTCGGGTCGAGCGTTTCCACGCGCCCCGCCGCCCACATTCGTGCCAGCGCCGTGCGTTTGAGAATCATCAGGTGGTGCACCTTGACGCCCAGACAGCCCGAACGGGCGAGGACCTCGGCGGTTCTTCGTGCTCCCACTCGCCCGTCGCCGGGCAGGCCCAGGATCGCGTGCCCAACCACCCCCAACCCGGCTGCACGCGCGCGGGCCGCGGCAGTTTCGAAGTCCGCCACCGTGTGCAGCCGGTTGAGGTCCAAGAGCACCCGGTCATCGGCGCTCTCGAGCCCCATCTCGACCCACACGGGCACGCGCCGGTTGATTCGAGCGAGTTCCTCGAGGGCCCAATCCTCCAGCGTGTCGGGCCGCGTGGCCACGGCCACGCAAACGAGGGGATTCCCGAGGTAGGGCTCGACCACCCCCAGAACCTCGCGCAGCCGCTCCGGAGAGACGTAGGTGTTCGAATAGGACTGGAAGTAGGCGATGACCCCGAAGCCGGGGCCGCGCCGAGCGACCCTCTTGAGCCCCTTCTCCACCTGCTCTTCGAGTTCCAACCCGTTCTTGAGAGCCCCAGTGCCCGAGCCCTCGACATCGCAGTAGGTACAACCTCCGCGCCCCAGGGTGCCGTCGCGGTTGGGACAGCTCGAGCCCGCATCCAAGGCGATGCGGTGAACGGGTCGGCCGAAAGTCTTCAGGAGCCAGGGCCTCAACGTCCGGAAGCGAACCTCGGTCTGCGTCATGGGGCAAGGATGGGGCGTCGGGCCACGACCTCTTCTGGACGTTAGCATAAGGGCCAACATGGAGATCCAACCCATCGTCATAGGGACGGCCGGCCACATCGATCACGGCAAGTCGACCCTGGTCCGGGCTCTGACCGGCATCGACCCCGACCGCCTGAAGGAGGAAAAGGAGCGCGGGTTGACCATCGACCTGGGCTTCGCACCGCTCGAGCTGCCCGATGGACGCCTGGTAGGGATCGTCGACGTTCCCGGCCACGAACGCTTCATCCGCAACATGGTCGCGGGGGCCAGCGGTATCGATCTCGTGTGCCTGGTGGTGGCAGGCGACGACGGCGTCATGCCCCAGACGCGGGAGCACCTCTTGATCATGGAGCTGCTCGGCGTCCGGCGCGGTCTGGTCGCGCTGACCAAGATCGACATGGTCGAGGAAGATCTGGTCGACCTGGCGGAGGAGGATGTGCGCGAAGCGGTGCAGGGGACCTTTCTCGATGGGGCTGAGATCATGCGGGTTTCTGCGCCGACCGGCGCCGGGCTCGAGGAGTTGAAGCAAGCCCTCTTTCGCCACGCGGCGGCAACCGAACCGCGTTCCGCCGAGGGGGTCTTTCGTATGCCCGTCCAGCGCGTTTTTTCGAAGCGCGGATTCGGAACCGTCGTCACCGGGATCCCGCTCAGCGGCGAGGCGCATGTCGGAGATTTCCTCGAGGTGCTACCAGGAAACATCCGTGGCAAGGTGCGCGGGTTAAACGCCTACCGGGAAGAGACGCCTCGCATCCGCGCGGGCCACTCCTCGGCGATCAACTTCTCCGACGTCGATCAGGGCGCGGTTCAGCGGGGCTTCGTGGTCGCCACTCCGGGCTACTTCACACCCCAGCGCATGGTTGCCGCGCGCATCCAGGCGATCCCCGGAATCGGGCGTCCGCTGACCAACCGCATGCACGTGCGAGTCCATGCGGGGACGGCGGATCCCCACGGCGAGTTGATTCTCCTCGACCGCGAGGAGATTCCGCCGGGCGAGAGCGGTATTGCGCAACTGCGACTTTCCGAGCCGATCGTTTGCGCGCCGGGGGATCGCTTCGTACTGCGGCTCATGTCCCCCGCGGTGACGCTGGGAGGTGGGACGATTCTCGAGGAGAGTCGCTACCGCCTCAAGCGCTTCAGAAGCTTTGTGCTGGATGAGCTCTCGCACCAGGAGGAAAGCCTCGCCTTGCCGTCGGCGCTGCTCGAGTCCTTGCTGTCGCGCTACGGTGAAGAGCTGGTCGCGACCGACGAGCTCGCCAAGTCGTTGAAATGCCCGAAGGACGAAACGCGCAGGCTGCTCGAGGGTCTGGCGGAGGAGACGCGCGTTCACTCTCCCAAGCAGGATCGTTGGATTCACGCCGATCGACTACAATCGGCCTTGAAGAAGCTGCGCGACACGCTCGAGGCCTTCTTTCGTGAAGAGTCGCACCGCTCCGTCGTCGACGTCCTCGAGCTGCGCCGGCGGACATCGTTCGAGCCATCTTTTCTTTCGATCCTGCTGGCAGAAGAGGAATCGCGCGGGGTTCTCGAACGGCTTGCCGGTGGCAAGATTCGGCCGAGCGGTCGCGAGGTCGAGCTCGAACCGGCCGTACGCGAGCTAGCCGAGAAGGTGGAGTCCCGCTACGTCAGTGGGCGCTTTCAACCCCCCTCCCTCGAGGAACTGGAGCAGGCAGCCAACGCTGGATCGAAGGAGATCGATCGCGTGGTCGAACTGCTGGTCGATGCGGGGCGGCTCGAACATCTGGGCAGCGGGCTGTATCTTTCGCGCCCCGTTTTGGACGAAGCCCGCCAGGCGATCACGGCGAACTGTCAAAAGAACGGCAAGCTGGTGATCCCCGAGCTGCGGGATCGTCTGGTGACCTCGCGCAAGTATCTCATTCCAATTCTGGAATACTTCGATGCGGTGGGGCTGACGAATCGCCAGGGCGGCCACCGCGTTCTCCGCAAACGCTAGCGGCCCATCGAAAGTGTCTCTCGATGCCATGACGACGTCCCGCACCCGAAGCGGATAACGCCGCCCCGGCATTCGAACACCCCTTCAATGGACTGCTCGGTCGCCTCGAGCCCAACCCCCCCCTAGCGCCTGGCCTCCAGCCGATTCAATTCGTCCACCAGGCGTTCGGCTCCCGTCAACAGCTCCTGGGAGCAGGTCGTGAAGAGTTCCGTCGAAAGCGCGATGACGCGCCGTTCACGGATCGCCTCCATCTCCTTGAGTCCCTCCTCGGCATAGAGGAAAGCCCTGGTGGGGGGGGTAATGGCGTCGCTGTGGGCATCGTCTACGACGATGACGTCGGGATCCATTCGAAGGAGGCCCTCGAGATCCAGGGTTCGATACCCGACGAGTCCGGCCTTGGCGGCCACGTTCTCGAGTCCCGCCAGGTGGAACAGGATGTCGGCGGAAGTTGCGGCTCCCGCGACCGAACCTCCACTACCGAGGTTCGTGTAGCTCAGCGCTTGCAGCTTCCTTCGGGCGGACAGGCGCCTTCGCAAGCTCACGATGCGCTTGCGGTTCGCCTCGATTACCGTTGTCGCTCGTTTCTCGACACTCAAGAGAGTTCCCAGGACGCGGAGTGTCTTTTCGATGTCGTCCCAATGATCCGGCATCGGCAACACCACGATGGCGATCCCCTCACCCCGCAGGAGCGCCGTTACATCGGGCTTTTGCCATGCGTGTACCAAGACCAGATCTGGTTCGAAGGGGAGCACGGTCTCCGCCCCGTAGCCCGAGAAACGGGGCAGGTCGTGCCAACCTGTGAGCTCGTCATTGGCGGTGCGCAAGCGCGAATACTCCTCGCTGGTGGCGGGCAGGGCGCAGACACGCTCTGGTTTCAGGAGGACGCTGAGGTAGTCGACCCAGGCGGCGTTGCCGGGCAGAACCCTCTGGGGCGGGGTGTCGAAGTGAAGCGTCTCTCCTCCCTCGTATCGCAGCTCTACCGCGGCCGACCCTTCGATGCGATCGACCCGCGGCCAGACCGGCTCGGCCACCGACGGGGTGAGCGATCCCGCCCAGCGCAGCGCCCAGAAAAGCCCTACCAGGGCCGAGCCCGCGCAGATCCATGTCAGAAAGTTTTTCACAGCTCTCCCTCCGGTCCTATCCGGAGTGCGGGGCAGGGTCAATGAAGCCTTTCCCTTGAAGTGAAGAGCTTTTCTCCCAATCCCCTCTCGCGTGATTCTCCATGTGGGGCCGATAGGGGGAAGACCCCGTTCACGGGGAGTTCCCCCTCACCGATCGATAAGCCGGCGCAATGCACGCAGAAGAGTTCGACTTCAGCGAAGACGATTCCGAAGACGACGTCGAGGAAGAGCGTTTTTCTTTTGCAGGGGAACTCTCACAACCTCCTACGCCTCCAGAACCCGTGGATCACGTGGAGCTTCCGGAACCTCCTATCCCGGCGGGCCCCCTACCGGCGATTCCGTTGCACGAGGATGTGGAGCTGACCGAGGCCATCCACTCCCACACCGAGGAGCCGGAAGAGCTGGAGCTATCCCAGCCCCAACTGGAGCTATCCCAGCCCCAGGAGGAGCTATCCCAGCCCCAGGAGGAGGGGGCCGGTGTGGGCGAGATGTATGTCAGTGACACGTCCGAACAGTTCGACGTCGGTAATCCGACCCTACCTCACGTCGACCAGCCGCCGCAATCGCACTTCCCCGGGCCTGACCTCTCCATCGCCGGGGACCAGACCGAGTATCCCCCGGTAGGCAATCGACCCGCGACCGGCGCCCGTCAGGTCTCTGCGGGTGAAATCCTCAGTGGCGACTTCCACGGCACCGTCAACGCCGGAGATTTTCTAGGGTTGGATACGGAGTTCACGGATCCCCTGGGAAGCGTGAGCGAATCGGCGGGGCATCAGTACCGCTATTCTCCCCCGTGCGATGATGACCTTGGCGACGTCGATGGACCGGTCTTCGGTGATCCCTCGGATTCACAGAATGAAGGCTTCGTCCCGCCGGCGGACCCCTACGAGTCCGAGGAAGCTTTCGAAGGCGAATTCGAGGAGGACGCCGAGCTCGAATATGAGGAGTCCGGAGGTGGTCCGCTGCGTTTGGTCATCGTCACGGTGATCTGTGCCGTCCTCGGGGCCGGAGGTGTCTTCTACGCGCCGAAGTTCATCTCGGGCGATTCGAACATCCCGGGGTCTGAGTGGGTGCGTCAACCCCCGCAGCCGATCGAGGGAACCCAGGTCGCCACTGCGCCTGCTACACCTGCGCGTACGCCCGAGAACCACATCGGGGACGGGGCTCCTCGACCGAGAAGCGTGACCTCGACCCCGCTCGTCGATCCGCCCACGGTCGTTCAAGGACCCCCGAACCGGGTGACTTTGGATCCCCTGGCTCAAACGACCGACAACTTCGATGCAACGGCTGCGGACCCCGAGCCGCTCGTCGCGGAGAACACCTCGGGGGCCGAACCGGCGGAGACTCAGGAGACGATCCCTCCCGACGTCTTCAGGCCCCCCGTTGTCGAAGTGCCTGTGGTTTCCGGGGGCGATCCAATAGTGGAGCCTCCTACCGGTAGCGTGGTGAACCTGCTGGAGAAATTCCTCGGGCAAGCAGAACCGGATCAGGCCCGGCTTCAAACCGGTTTCCCGAGTCTGGACGCATTGAATTTCGAATGGATCTCCGACGATCGGCTGGACATGATCTGGCGCGGCCAAGAGCTTCCGCCAGGAGCGGTCGAGGGGCCTGTGAAAACCCTGATGCCCCACGTCGGCATGGTGCGCGTCACCATGCGATCCGAGCAGATCTTCGAGGGCCGACTCTACTCGGCCGGGCAAAACGGCGTATGGATCGAATATTCCGGCGGGCGCATCAGGCTAGAGGGTGCGCAGATTGCGGACATCGAACGCCTGGCGATGGATCCGAGCCTGGCCGGGCCCTCCCAGAACACCGCCGCTACCGGCAAGCGGGTGAAGGTGAAGGCTCCCGGCGGCTTGATCTTCGGTCGCGTGCAAAAGCAGCACGGCGGGTTGGTCACGATCAGGACCGACAAAGGGGCCCGCGTCGTGGTGGAGAGCCACCTGGTCGAGGCCCTCGGTTCACGTCGAGCCGTGTTGGTCCATCGCTAAGGGGTCACGGGGAAGCTCTGTAACCACGGCCAGCGCGATAGGGTAGGGTGGGGCGTCGATCCCCTGCCCGATTTCCCATGCTGGCCGATTTGCGAACAGGTCTCCAACCTCTCCTCTGGCTGCTCCTGGCCCTGCCGTTTTCCGACGACGAGATCGTCAAGGAATTCAAGCGTTACTTCCGCAAGTACAAGGACACGCCTACGCGGGTCGAAGCCATTGCTGCCCTAGAGGATGCCCAGAGCATCGAGGTGGTCGATGTACTGGTGCCCCTGCTGAAGGACAAGCAGATCGAGGTCGTCGATGCTGCGGTTCAGGTTCTGGCACACTTCGAGAACGAAGGGGCAATCCAGCACCTGCTTCTCCGGCTGGAGTCCGCAAAGGACCCGCGCCGTCGGGTGGGGATGCTACGTGCCGTGGCCGAGGCCGGCTATCCAGGTTCACGCAACGTCCTCATACCGCTGCTCGAGGACGGGAACTGGGACGTTCGGCGGCGCACCATTCAGGGGCTTCGCAAGCACAAAGGGCCCGAGGTCGAGGCGGCCATCGTAGCCCTGTGTCAGGACAAGGAAGCTGCCGTGCGCTGCGAGGCGCTCGACGCCTTGGCGTATTTCGGGTCGAAGAAGGTCTTGCCGCCGGCGCGCACCGATCTGGTGCACGAGGTTTGGCAGGTGCGCGCGAGTGCCATCGCAGCCCTGTCGCAGGTGCGCGACCGGGATTCGATCGAGCCTCTCCTCGAGCGGCTCGATCTTGAAGACGGGCGTCTGCGCAAGGACATCGGGGATGCTCTCGGTGAGATCACGGGGCGCAACTTCGGCCAGCGCGTCGACGCGTGGAAGCGCTTCTGGGAAATCTACAAGGACCGCTTCAAGATCCCCACGGACCAGGAGCTCAAGGTCCTGCGCCAAAAGCAAAAGGAGCGCAAGGAGTTCTACGCACCTCCCAAGGGGGCGGTCACCTACCACGGTGTCGACACACCCAGCCGCTCGATCATCTTCGTGATCGATGTGTCCGGTTCGATGGAGCAGGAGATCACCGAAAAGGATCTTTTTGACGAGGGAGATTATCCCTCCCTGCAACGTATCGACATCATCAAGACCGAGCTCATCCGCACGATCGAGGGACTCGAGTCCTACGTGAAGTACAACGTCCTCTCCTTTGCGACCGAGGTCAAACCGTGGAAGAAGTCCTTGGTCAGGGCCAACCCTCTCAACCGCTCCAGCGCCGTCACCTGGATCAAGCGCCTGGAGGCCATCGGCGGCGACTCCAAACAGGAGCTCGCCCGCGCCGGCCTGGTCGGCGCCGCCAACCTCGAGGCGGGCAAGACCAATTCCTTCGGCGCCCTCATGGCAGCCCTCGGCGTGGATGAGAAAAAAGGGGCTGAAAAGGGCTATACAGTCGACGTCGACACCATTTTTTTCCTTTCCGATGGATATCCCTCGTACGGCAGGTTCATCGAAACCGACGACGTTCTGCGGGAGGTTCGCAAGGCCAACCAGCTCCGCGGCGTCGTCATCCACACCATCGCCCTGGGCGAATTCGAAAAGGACTTCATGCGCCGGCTGGCCCATGAAAATGGCGGCACCTTCGTGGATCTGGGGTCCTAGCGGACCGTGGAAGCCCTTCGATTCCGTAACCGCGTCCTCCGTCGTGGATCGGCATCTGAAAGCTCCTGCCGCGCTTGACCCTTCCGTCCCCCAGACCTAGTCTTACCCGCTCTTGTCGGGGTGTGGCTCAGCTTGGTAGAGCGCTGCGTTCGGGTCGCAGAGGTCGGAGGTTCAAATCCTCTCACCCCGACCACCCTGACCAGGGGACAGGGTGCTGAAGACCTGGTTGACGATGCGATAATGCTCCCAGCCCTCGTAATCGAAGTGCCACCATTCGTATTCGTACACGCTGAATCCCTCGGCCTCCATCGCCTTGCGCAAGAGGTCGCGGTGCCAGCGCTGTAGCGCGGTGCCGCCCTGATACTCGGGGAAGGAGCGCTCGGTCATCTCATCGTAGAGTCCCACCATTTCGACGGGTTCTTGGGTCTTCAGATCGAAGAGGGTCAAGTCGACCGCGCAGCCACGATTGTGGCGCGACCCTTTTGCGGGGTTGGCGACGAAGATCTTGCTGTCGTCCGGGGTGGCGTCCCAGAACATCTTTGTGACGTACCAGGGGCGGTAGGCATCGTGAATCAGGAGGCCGTAGCCCTGCTTTTGAAGGGCGCGGTGGACGCGGACGACGGCTTCGGCGGCGGGGCGCTGCATGAAAGCGCGCGGCTCGTCGTAGAAGCGTGCCTGCATGAAGTTGTTGGTCGATGCGTAGCGAATATCGAGCTGGATCGTCGGATCGAGGGTCGTGACTTCGACCAGATCGGTGTCGTGGAAGTCGCCTGTCTCCTCCGGCGGATCGGCGCGGAGAGCCTCGCGACGGAGCTTTTCGACGGGCTGCAGGGGCTCGATGGAGAAGGTGGCCACCGTTTCGCCCTGGAGCGCGCGCCTCGGAAAGGTGATCCCCGCTACCACCGCTTCGTGGGCGCGCCCGCTCTCGTCGCGATGGAACCGGATGGCCTCGCCGTGGTAGAGCCCTCGCTCCGGGAAGGCGAAGAGTGATTCCGAGATCTCGGACAGGGGATCGAGCTCGATCCACTCGATCAGGGCATGGAGCTGGCCTCCCTTCTCGAAGATGAACAGCACGTTGTGGTCCCATCCATATTCGCCGATCAGGCCCTGGAAACGTTTCGGGGCCGGTTCGGGCCTGGTGGCTCGGGCGGGTGTGAACTCCCGCGCGCCGATGCGAATGGAGCGAGCGGCGCCGTTCTGGAGGAGCTGGAGCGACGGCCCGTTGTGAAGACGATCGTCCAGCTTGAGCGTCCCCTCGCGCACACGCAGGCGCCCATAGCTCTGCGCGTCCGTTAGGACGAGCTTTTCATTCAGGGAAAGCAGGTCGATGGCTTGCCCTTCCGATTCGTAGTGGCCCTGTAGTTTCTTGGCCAGCTTCGGGTCTACGGGTTGGGTCATCGGGGGGGGTGGAAGCTCCCGGCCGGCACGTGCGGCGAGCATCATCCGTAGCGCCTGGTCAACGATGCGACCCGTGACCGAATTGACGACGTCCATGTTGGCGATGGCGACGACCCCCAGCCCGGCTTCCGGCAGGACTTTGAGGCTCGTCGCGAAGCCGTAGATCGCACCACCGTGGCCAAGAGAGAGATGGCCATCGATCTGTCCGACCTGAAAACCGAGTCCAAAGCCCCTCGTCGCTCCCTCTTCGGCGAACTGGGGCGTGAACATCTCACCCAGGCTCTCGGGTCGCAGAACGGGGCCGACGGTGCCGGCTCCCCGCCGCAAGAGCATGCCCATGAAATCGCAGAGGTCGAGAACGGTCGAGTACATGCTCCCGGCCGGCGCCATGCCGAGCTCGAAAGTCGGCGCCGGGAAGGAACGTCCGTCGTAGCTCCACATCACGGCCTTGGCGAGACGGCGTGCCGTCCTCTCCCTTGGAACAAAGGCGCTGTCTTCCATCCCGATCGGATCGAGGACAGCGTCCTCGAGATACTCTGCGAAGGGACGACCGGACAGCTCTTCGAGCACGTAGCCCACCACGGCGATCGCGGCGTTCGAGTACTTGACTCTCGTTTCGGGTTCGTAGACGAGGGTGGTCCCGTTCAAGCTCGCTACGGTAGCGGCGAGGGTGGGGGAGCTGGCATCGAAGTAGTGACCGACGGGGGGCTCGCGCACGAGTCCGCTTCTGTGGGACATCAACTGCCTGAGCGTGATCTCTTTTCCGAAGGGATTGTCCGGCCTGAATTCGGGCAGGTAGTTACGCACGGGTTGGTCGAGGTCGAGTTGCCCTCGCTCGACCAGCTGCATCACGGCGATGTCAGTGAACAACTTGGAGACCGAGCCGACGCGATAAAGGGTTTCTGCCGAGGCCGGAAGACCTGCGTCCGGATCGGCCGTTCCAAAGCCGCAGCTCCAGACGACGTTCGAACCGTCGACGAGGGCGATCGATAGCCCCGGAATGGCTTTGTCGGCAAGCTCCGAGGCGATGTAGCTGGAAAGCTCCTCGACGGCCCTGCCATAACACCCGCGTAAAGCATTCGAGGGCGGCTCCGCGCTCTTGCATGCGACCGGATGCAGCAGGAGGAAGGCGACAAAAAATAAAGGCCGGCTCCGTCGAATCGATGTCATCTCGTTCGTCTCCTGTGGGCTTCTGTGCAACCGCCAACGCGGGGTCGCGCCAAAGTACCATGGAGTCCGACTCCAGACCCGCGGGCGTTCTAGCGTCCCGCCGCCCGTCGACGCTCGATTTCCTCGAGGAGCTTTTGGGGGCCGGGTGCGTCGGGAACGAGGGCTGCGAGTCTGCGGGCCCAGTCGAGCGCGGCATCGAAGCGTGCCTCGGCCAGGTAGAAGGTCGCAAGGGCGTAGGCGAAGTCCGGATTTTCCGGCTCGAGCGCCGCGGCCCGGCTCAGGGCGACCTCGGCCTCGGCGGGGCGTCCTAGTTGCTGCGACACGAGACCGTAGTTGTAGTGGACTCGGGCGCGCGTGGAGAGGAGTTCCGTCGCCGTTCGCAGCGCAACGGCGGTGCCTTCGAGGTCGTCCATCTGGGCGAGCAGGAGACCGAGTGAGTAATGCAGTTCGCCTTCCCCGGGGCATCGTCCGATGGCCGCCTGCAGGAGTTCCCGGGCCTCCGCCGCGCGGTCTGTGGTCGAGAGCAGGTTGGCCAGGTTGAAGACTGCCGGGAGAAAGTCCCGGTCGAGGAACAGGGCGCGCCGGTAGGCGGCGACAGCGCCGGTGCTGTCGCCGCATCGGGCGAGGTACACGCCGCGATTGAGCGATGCCGACGGCGCGTCGGCTTCAGCGTCATAGGATTCGAGGAGCTCGGTCCTGGCGCGGGTGTAAGCGTCGTCGCCCTGGGCTTCGAGCGCCGTGCCCGGGGCACCCGCAAGGGCGCGCACGGCTGCGATGCGCACACGGCGGACGGGATCCTTCAGGAGCGGGCGCACGCGTTCGAGCAGGAGCTCCGCCGGCAGGTTGCCCAGCTGATTCAGGGCCGCCGCCCGCACGAGGGGCTCCCCATCCTCGATGGCCATCAGCTTGACCTGCTCCCCAGAGGAGTAGGCGCTCAGCAGGTCCAACGCCGTCGCGCGCACAAGCGCAGGCTGCTCGGGATCGTGTGCGATACCGGCGAGGGGCGATGCGACCAGCGGGTGTGCTGCGCGCGCTGCGGCGAAGATCACCGCTCTGTGGGGCTCGGGGTCTTCGCCGGTCCACTCCTTCACGGCTGCGGAGGCCCACTCGGCGCTCCGGTCCGTGTGGCAGTCATTGCAGGCGTTGGGCGTTCCGATCAGCACGGTCAGGTCCGGGCGGGGGATGGGAAGGCTGTGGTCGTAGCGCTCGTCGATCCGCATGTACGTTCGCTTTGGCATGTGGCAATTCCGGCAGCGCGCCCCCTCGGATTCCTTTTCGTGGTGGTGGTGTTCAGGGGAGGCATAGCTCTTTTGCGTGAGGGTCGGAAAGCGCTCGAGCGGTGCATCCACGGAATGGCATTGCAGACACACCGCGTCCCCCGGCAACCAGAGTTCGAGGCTGTGGGGATCGTGGCAGTCGGAACAGGCCACGCCCCGCTGGTGCATCCGGCTCTGCAGGAAGGAGCCCAGTACGTAGACCTCCTCCAGCATCTGTCCATCGGCGTGGTAGAGCGGTGCGCGCACGGCTTCGATCGCGTAGTCGTCGTGGTAGCCGCGCGCGGCGTAGGCGGACTTCGTCAGCTTGCGCCGGCGGGAGTGGCAAGGCGCGCAGGCTTCCAGCTGGGGCCCGGGATCGTCACGTTGCAAGGTGACCACGAGACCGCTCTCGTCGGCTTCCGGCGCCCAGCCTTTGCCGGAGGAACGGGCTCGCGCGACGTGCTCCCCACCGGGCCCGTGACATGCCTGGCAAGTGACATTGAGCTCGTGCCAGGTCGTGTCGTAGCTGTCGCTCGCGGCGTCGTAGTTCTTTGCCAGATGCGTCGAGTGGCAGTCGGCGCACATCAGGTTCCAGTTCTGGTAGCGCCCGGTCCAGTGCAGCGCGTCGTCCGGAGGAAAGCGTTGGCCCGGATACAGCGTGAACCAACGCTCGGCATCGGTGTCCCAGGCGACGGTCAGGCATTGCAGGCGTCCGCCGGGAAACTCGACGAGATACTGCTGCAGCGGCTCCACGCCGAAGGTGTAGGAGATAGGGTAGTCGTGCAGCTCGCCGTCGGGGCCTTCGGTGTTGACCCAGTAGCCGTCGCCCTTCTGGAAGAACCTCGTCGTGAGACCGTGCACTTCAAAGCTTGTGTCGTCAAAGTCACCGAGCACCGTCGAAGCGTCCGCCGGCTGCATGGCGAGGTCGTGATGGGAGCCGCGCCAGGCGTCGGCCTCCGTCTCGTGACACTCCGCGCAGACGGCGCTGTCTACGTAGGTCGTTCTGGCGGTGGATCCGTCCACCGGCCCCTCAACGCTACAGCCGGCACAACTCAAGAACGCAAGCGAGGCGAGCGTGCGTGAACAGGAGGGGCGAGCCAAGAAGTCCTCGCGTGGGGGAAGCACGGTGGGCTAGCGTCCACTCAGGTTGGAAAGATCAGGGTCACAAGAAGCCGTAGACCGTGCCCCGTTGAACCGCCGCCCGAGCTGTCCGCCCGGGCACCGGGGAAGATCGTCAGGACTCCCTTCATCGATCCACGTTGGCGGGCTTCTGCTCGGGAAGCATGGCCTGTCCCTCACTTGCGCTCAGGGCCTCTAACCGGGGAGCTCCTTGATTTTTCGCGACCTCTTCGACGGCGCAGTAGTAGACCTTGCCCGCCTCGCACTCCAGCCCGAGGACGCCCTCGACGTCGCCGCCGTCCAGAACGCGTCGCTCGTAGACCGCCGAGATGAGCTTTCGTCCCGGGCTCGTCTCCCAGCAGAGGTAGTGCCCCTGGGCGATGCGGCCCCTGAGCTGGTTGTTCTCATACGTCCTCAACATGCGGGCCCTCCCGTAGAACTGGGGCCGGCGTAGGAAGTAGATACGGGCCAGCGAGGGATCCTCGACGACGGCCTCCAGGTCGGGCATGGCTACGTTCTGGACGGAGGGGGACTGGCAGGCGCTCCAGGAGAGAACGGCGAGGAACAGAACGAGGAAACGGCTCATGGGCACATCATACCCGCAACGGGGCGAACGGATCACTTCGGCGCCAGGTGCAGGACCATCCGCTCGCCGCCGCGTAGCACGGCGATCGGAATCCGGCCGCCGGCCTTCTTCAAGGCTCTGATCTTCTGGTCCCGCAGCGGATCGTCGATGAGGACGCCGCCGATATCGAGGATGATGTCTCCACCGAGCAGGATCTTCTCCTCGTGGATCATTGCAGGCACCTTCCCGCCACGCAGGCCGACCGCTTCCCCGAGTGAGCCCGCCGCGACGTGTTCGACGAGAAAGCCCGCCTTTCCGCCAGGGATCTGGAAGAGGCGCGCAGCGTCGCCTGCCAGGAGCACGCCGTCGATCCCGCTCCAGACGGGCTCCCGTTCCAGCAACGAAGCGCGGCAGAAGTTCGACGTGACGGCGAACCCCAACCCCTGAGAGCCGCCGGTGCGCGAGATGATGTGGCTGACCACGCCGATCACCACTCCCTGCATGTCGAACATCGGGCCCCCCGAGTTGCCCGGGTTGATGGGCGCGTCGGTCTGGAAGTGCTGGAGCACGTGCAAGGTCCCGAAGGGCAGGGGAGAGGTGCGTCGGGCACTGATGATTCCCGTGGTCAGCGTGTGCGTGACACCCAGGGGGGCGCCCACGACAAAAACGCTCTCCCCGACGCGGACCCCGTCGGAGTCTCCGAGTGCAGCGGGTTGCGCGGTTGCGGGAAGCGTTTCGGTGATCTGAATCAAGCCGACGTCCGCGTGGGGGTCGGTTCCGAGGATCTCGGCCTCGCGGCGCGCGCCATCGGAGAACTCGACGACGACGCTGTCGGCAAGTTGGACGACGTGAGCTGCGGTCAGGATGCGTCCGTCGTTGTCGATGAGCACGCCCGATCCGACGCCGCCTTGACTTGTGGGCAGGCCCTCTTCGCTGATCTTACCCGTACGGGAGACGGTGTGCAGGGTCACGACGCTCGCGCGAACGCGCTGGTAGACGTCGACGAGTGTGTCGTCGCCGTGATGCGCTTGGAGGGTGGCGCAACCGCAGAGCAGCGTCAGGGCGGGAGCCAGAATCGATAGCGCTAGATTCAGCATCGTCCGTTTGGAGGGGTAATAACCGAGGGGGTCGGATCCGGCCGGCGCGAAAACGATTAGAATCCGCCGCTTGTGATGAAGCAAACGATGCGGAGCATAGCGCCATCGAAGATGCCGCGAGGAACGATTCTCGCGACCGTGGGCCTGGAAGGAGACCTATTTGTCGGTGCTGTGGCCATGGAGGCCGAGGAAGTCGCGCTCGCCATCGATCGCTTGAGAATCGCGGAAGCTCGTGTCCCTATGAACGGGTCGATCGCCTGCGTTCTCGGTCGCGCGGACGGGGCCGACGGCGAACTGGAAGCGGAAGAGGCTCGCAAGGGGGGCGCCCGGTACTTCCCCGAGGGTTCCCGGCGCCGCGGGGAAGCCCGACGATCCGCCACCCCATGAGACGAATCGACTGCCTCGCATTTCCGGCCCTGGTCGCAGCCTGTTCCGCCCCGGGCTCCCTTGTTGTTCCTGTCCCGGAACTCGTCGTGAGCCTGGAACACGCGCATCCGAGCGCCACGCCTCGAGGGGACTCTCCGGGCCCCTCTCCCCATGCGATGCGGCGGCAGTCTGCGAATCTCGAGGACCTCGACCTCGGCCCTCCCCGGATCCAGCTCTATCGGCAGGGCTACGTCGCAGTGAACTTTCTGGACGAGTTCGTGCGCTCCGGCGGTTCGTCGTTCCCGGGGGCCGGCAACGACCTCGACAAGTGGCCGGTGGTCGGCGGCGGCGGTCAATGGGTTCTGGGGGGTGAGCGTATCGATCTCGGTCTAGAAGCCCTGATCGCATTCGGTGCCCGTGCCAATGCGGGGGCCTTCATCATCGGGGGCGGGGGAGCTTTGATAGCGATCGACCTGGATTTTCTCGTCGTCGATATCTACGGCGGCCCCTTCATCAGCTCCCTCCTGGGTGAGCGGATACGAGCCTTCGCGGGCGCCGGCCCATTGATTCAGTTCGCCCAGTACGGCCAAAGCGACCCGTCCAACACCGTTCCCAGCGAGAGCGGCAGCGGTTTCGGAGTGGGCTACTACGCTCGAGTCGGCGCCGAGGTCCGCGTTCGGGCCGGGACCTTCATCGGCTTCGGAGCGCGCTGGACCGATTCCGAAGTGGATCTGAGCAACGGTCTCGGTGACGTTGACATACAGGGGGTCGAGCTCTTCGTCTCCGTCACCGAGTACTGAATCGCACGCCTTGCGCCGGCCTGTAGCTCTTGTTCCCGCTCGTCGCCCCGGCGTCACTTGTTCCCATCAACGTCCACGCCGCGGACCGGCTACGGGCCTCGGCCCGCTCCTGCGTGATCGCAGATGGGGAGAGACTCGCAGGGGTCTGACGGGGCCGAAAAAAGAGGGGGAGCGAGATGCGCTGCAAAGGTGTGAAGCTCCCTCCCCTCGGCCGGGGGACGATTCGTGCTGGATTCAGCGAAGCGGGGTGCAGCCGGGCGGGGCAAGGGGATAGGCTTGGCGGCGATGAAAGTTCTCGCCAGCCTTCCCCCGATCCTTGGTGTTCTCAGTTTTCTGGTCTTTTCCACCGGTTGTGAGTCGGGAGGAGTGACCTCCGGCGCAGACGATCCCGGCTGTACCTGTGGCGACTCGCAGACCGCGCTGGTGGGTTGTTACCACTCGCGCTGCCTATCCGGCCTGGGCAATCCGCAAAACCCTGCCTGTGCTTGCGGTGGCCTCGCCGCCCTCGGGGTGCAGGGACAGCTCGTCAGTGACGGCGGGTCGTCCTCTACGCGACTGATGGGGCAGTCCCAGATGCTTTACCTGGCGAACGGGAAGAAGGTGAGCGGGACGCTCATCGCCGACAACGGCCTGGTGCTCAAGCTCCGCACCACGTCGGGGGAACGCGATCTTCGTTACGAAGAGCTCGCCCCCCGTTCGATCTACCGTCTCGAGAAGGGGCGCACCCCTCGCACCGACGGACTCGGGCTCATGAAGCTCGGAGACCTGGCTCGTGAGGCCGGTTTCTGGGCCCACGCCAACCGCCACTACAAGGAGGCTCTCAAGGTCGATCCGGCGCTCAGGCCGCGCATCGAGACCGCCCTCGCCGGATTGCGCGAGGAGGCTTCCCAGGCTGTGCTCGCCGAGGCGCGCGAGGACATGCGAAAGAAGAAGGTCAAGGATGCCGAGAAGCACCTGACGGCGGTGCTCAACGAGTTCCCGGACGAGAGGGCCGCCGTCGAAGCGGCCGCCATGCTCGATCGGATCCACACCCAGGAGCGCACGCGTTCCGTCCCCGCGCGGGACAAACAACTCGAAAAGCTTTTTGCGTCCGCGGTCTCCGACCTCGATTACGCTGCAGACAGCAACCACAAGGGGCTCACCAGCAAGAGCCAATCTCGTTCGATCAACTCCTATCGCAACGCCATCTCGCGTCTCGTGCGCGGGCGCAAGAAGCTCGCCGGTATCGAGAAGAAGAACAAGGACGACCGCGTCGTCGTCGAGAGAGCGGATGAACTCGACGCCCAGGCCATCGAGCTTTACGTCACGACGTCGCTCAACCTCGTGAGCAGCTACATGGTCCAGACGTCCTACAACGAGGCGCTCAAAGCTGCGAACGCGGCCGTCGCCGTCGCACCGACGGATCAGCGGCTGCTCTCGGCTCGCGCCCGCATCGAGAACGCTGCGGCCGATTCCGACTGGGGCTTCGGATGGGTTCGCGGACGCTGAGAGACCGCCGTTTGGGGGCCGCGGATTCAGTGCCCCGGTGGGAATGGCTCGAGTATGCGCGCTACCGCACGCTCGACGCGTTTCCCCGGGCTTTGCGTATCGACTTCCGATTGTAGCGAGCCTCTCCAGAGCATTCGCTCGCCGTTCGGATCGGCTATCAGGATGGATAGCGTTCCCACCTTGTACTCGAAGTCCTGAGGACCGTCTCCCAATCTTCGCGGCAGAGCATCGAAGTGGAGCGTGCGGTCCTCGAGTCGAACCGAGTACGCCACGAGGAAGTCGGCCTCGGCGAGTTCCACATTGGAGAAACCCCTGGAGGCCAGGATTGCATCCGTCGCCCGTTTGATTCGATCGTCGAGAGCCCGGTCGTCGATGCGAGCCCCTTCGAGCCGGGGGGCTTGCGAGGGGGCCCAGGCGTACTCGTGCCACCTGGTGAAGTCCGTGTCGGGATCGAAGTCGTAGTCCACGGCGGGCATTCCCGTGCAGCCTGCGTGGAGTCCTGCGACGAGCCACGTGAGGGGAGCGAGGAGACGAAGGGCCGGACCCTGCATGGGGGGATTCTAGATCGGCGCGGAGGTGCCGCAAGATCGGGACAGGAAGACGCGCCGGGAGGAGATCGCTCTGGAGCCGAATTCTCCGCTCGACACGATCCCCTCCCGGCCGGTGCGCCCAGGTGGGTCTCGTAACGGCCTCTGGACAGGGTGAGCTGGAGATCCCCCCCGTTTGTCTGGCCTCACGAGCGAGTTTTTCGTGAAACATTTGGGCCTTCAGGAGTATTCACGGTGCTTAGAGCAGCCCGACGGTTCCGTGGAGTCCCCGAAAGCCAAGTATGTCAAAGCGCGATCTCTTGCCTCCGGCCCTCGGGGTCCTTCTGCTGGGCCTCGTTCTCGGATTGTGGTTTTTCGTCAGGAGCGATGGGACGGGCGAGCCGGTCGAACTCGCCTTGGTGGCGCCTTTGCCGCTCGAACCTCTGACGGAGAGAACCACGCTGCAGGTCGGTGGTGAGCGGCGCGACGATATCCCCGACACCTCCCTCGCCGTGCCCGGAGGTATTTCCATCGCCGCCGGGGTTCGCGTACCTGGGTCGGGGTGGGTTGAGGGGCGCGTGCTGGATCGCGAGAGCGGCGCGGTCCTGGAGGGAATGCGCGTAGAGCTCTTTGCGGTTCCGCCTGCCGGCGCGCCCTTCATCGGCGAGTTAGCGAGCCTGGTCGGAGAGGTGCGCGAATACGTCGGTACCGGCGAGGCCTTGGCCACGACGGGAAGCGATATCCTGGGATCGTTTCGCTTCGAAGGCGTTCACGCGGGAACCTGGTACGTGCAGGCGCGTGGGGCACGGCATGTGCCTGACACCTACGCCCGGGTCCGCGTGAGTTCCTCGGGCGATGGAGGTCCGGTCGATGTGTTCGTGCGTTCCGGCGGACGGGTGGTCGGCGTGGTCCTGCGGCCCGACGGCCGGCCGGCCCCCGGAGCCGAAGTGACGCTCTTGCCGAGCATCACCACGATCCTGGACAGCGTCCGGACCGGCAGTCTTTGCTTTCTCCAGACAGAGTCGGAGGAGGATGGGAGCTTTGTCATTCCCGGCGTGCCTCCGGGGTTGGCCTACGACATCTATGCCGAGGGGCGGGGCTTCGCGCTCTCGTTCGTTCTCGATGTTGCGGTGAGGGCGGGTGAGGACTCCGAGGTCGTACTACAGACCCGCAAGGGGGGGAGGGTCACGGGGCGTGTCGTATCGGTCGGTGACCCCGAGCACGTCAACGCCCCCGTGGCCGGTGCACACGTGGCGGCGGTGCCCCACGGGCTGCGCTATATTCCCTTCGCGCCCGGCGTCCTCTTGGCGACACGAACGGTCACGGATTCGGAGGGCAACTACTCACTGGACGACGTTCCGCCCGGGGAGATCGACGTCGTCGGGATCGCAGCGGGTCATGCGGCCTGTGTCGGTCCCACCGTGTACGTACCCGAGGGCACCGGAGCGAACGCAGAGGATTTTGAACTCGAGGTCGGACCCACGGTTAGCGGTCGCGTCGTGGACGCTGCGGGCGAGCCGATCGCCGGCGTGCGGG
>NYUD01000079.1 GCA_002683825.1 Planctomycetota bacterium | reverse complement strand
GAGAACGGGCCGCCCGCGGCGTCGTTGCACCGAGAAGCCCGACTCCGGGCCCGCTCCGGCGGATGCATACGCTCGATGTGGGTATCGGCGCTTTCCGGGGCGGTTTTCGAGGGCTTCGAAGAGCGGCCCTGTCAGCCTCGGAAAGGCCGATTTCGCGCTCCTGAGATCGGACTTGATCCGGAGCCTCTCGAAGAAATTCGCACCTGCGCCAGAGAAACCGCGGCCCCGTGGGAAGGAGGTATGTAGCGGTAACACGACGATGAGAACTCAGACCCACCAACGAACGAGAACATCGCCGCGAAAAGCCGCTCGATCCGGATGGATGGGTGCCGGCCGGATTCTCCGAGGGGACAGCAACCTCGGGGTATCCCAGCACGCCACCGATGTAGGGCCCCTCCCGTCCCCGGCCTTGAAACCCTATGCGCCTGTTTGATTCTCGATTCATCTAGCCCGAGTTGTCTCTCTAACGATCTTTGCCAGCGCGGCTGTCGCCCGAGGGGGGGGCGGCGGCCGCGCTGGTCATTCTTTGGAGTGGGGCGACGCGACGCCGGGCTCGCCCGACGATCTTGCGTGGTATCTGTTTCCCGCTCGAGAGTCTTGCCGTACTTCGAGCAGCGGTGGTCCGACTCTCGCTGCGATCACTCCGTTGCGAATGTGAGGCGATCGTGATTTCCCAACCAAGCCAGGAACTATCAGGCCCCGTTCATCGTCATACCGTGACCTCGCCGACGTGGCTTTGCTAGTCGCTACGGAGTCAACCGTTCGCACGCTCGCCTCGACGCAATCGGCAAGTGCACCCGGGTCGGCCTCCTCCGTCATTGCCTCAGACCATGTTGTATAGCGTCCTTTTGTCGTTGGCTTCCACGCCTGCCCCCGTCGTCCTGGTCCAGGATTACGGCGTCGAAGCTCAGATCGGCGCCTGCGCCGAAGACATCGCCAAGCTCGAGGCCCTGGCAGCCACGTTCAAAGAGGCCGGTGACAGGGCGTCGTCGAGGCGGTGCCACGAGCGCATCCTCGAACTCGACGAGAACCACAGGGGGGCTCACAAGGCGCTGGGCCACTACCTCAGTGATGGACGCTGGTACGAGAGCTTCGCAGCTTTCGTCAAGCACCGCCGCGACAAAGAGAAGCGTATGAAGGAAGAGTTTGGACTCGTGCGCCACAAAGACCAGTGGGTGCTCGAAACCGAACTGCCCTACATTCGGATGGGCTGGAAGAAAGAGGGCGACACCTATATCGACCCGCACGTCGCCGCGCGCCGACGGGCGAAGGTGGCCTTTGAGGCGAAGGGCTACAAGCAGCGCCGGGAGGACTCCACCTGGATCTCTCCCGACGAGTTCTACATCTGGAAACAGGGTCTCTACCGGATCGATGACGAGTGGTTCACGCTGGCCGAGGCCAACGCCTACCACGCCGAGATCGGACAGTGGTGGAAGCGCCAAGGCGAGCACTTCCAGGTCTACACCACCTGCGACAAGGAAACGGCCGAATGGGTGGAGATGTATGCCGACCTGGCCTACCCCGATCTCGTGCGGCTCTTCGGCGTGCAGCCCGAAGAAAAACCCATCGTCTGTGTTCTCAACTCTCTTGACCAGTATTGCCTGTTCGCCGATGACAAGAGTGTGGCGCGGCGCCTGAAACCCGAGTCGACCGGTTTCTCGTCCTCATACCACGCCTTCTTCGCGGATAGCTGGTTCGACATGACGAACCCGCATGCTCCGGAGTACCTCGGTGGCGGTGTCGCGTACTACGACGTCAGCGACGACGTCAAACGCCTCTGGGGACGCTTTGCCGTCCGGCACGCGGCCGCGCTGAGCTTTGTCGACAGCATCGATCGGGCCTGGAACCTCATCGGGAAGTTCCCCGACAACCTGGAAGGAGGCAGAGCCTCCTGGGCCGACCAGATGTGGGAGGAGAAGCAAATCCCAAAGTGGCTCTCCTACGGCGCGGGCGCCTACGTCGAGTACTTCAAGAGCATGACGACCGAGAACCACAAGGACGGCCTGGCCGATACCGACCCGTGGCGGATCCGTCACCTGTTTCTCACGAAGATGGCCAGCACAAGAAAACTGAGCCCGCTCGAGGAGATCTTCGCTCTACCGCTCACCCGCACCGACAGCGGGAGTTTCGGCCGCCTTGTTCACGAGTCCGGCATCCTCACCGCGTTCATTCTCGACGGCAATTGCGAGCCCGTGATCAAGACCCACGGCGTCTTCAAGGAGGCGCTGCGGGCGGGAGACGCCAGCCAAGCCGTCGCCGCCCTCCAGCAAGCGATTCTGGACAACGCCGAGGCCCTCGTCGCGTTCTCGGGTCTCGACATCGAGGCGACGGACACGAAGGCCGCGGCCCGGGCCGCGAGCGCTTCGAGAGACGGCGATGCGACCGACGGTGCTGCTGCGGATGGAGCGGACAACGATGGCTGAAAATGGCTGATGAGCACGGGAAGCTGGCGCCCGCGGAAACGCGGCGCCACAGCGATCGTGGCGGACACGCTCGGGTTCCTCAGCCCGGGGTTCGCACCTTCGCCCGCACCTTCGAAACACCACGAAATTCTTGATTCCCCCACCCCCCAACCCGCGCATTCTCACTTCACACGGTGAAGCTTTGTAAGAGCACCCGGGGTTCCTCAACGAGGTCCACGGGATCTCTCGAGACCCGCGCCTTTTGTGCGACGGGCGATATTGATCGTTCCTGATTTTTTGGTTTTTGAAATATCGAGGTTCTCCTATGAATTCCCGTATATCTCGGAGTCTGCTTGTGGCTCTCCTTGCCTTGGGCACTGCGTCGGAAGCGTCGGCTGCCTGGAAGATTCGCACCCCACGGGCGGCTACCCGTGTCGCCCAGCACAGTCGAGCTAAAGAGAGATCGATCGAGGCGACGCAAGTCGTGATCCTGATGGCCGACGACATCGGCTTTGCGGATATTCGTGAGATCCCCACGCCGAACATCGACGCCCTGGCGGCCCGAGGCGTGTCGTACACGCGGACGTACAGCATGCCGGCGTGCACGGCGACACGTTCGACGATCTTCTTCGGCAAGTACCTTTCGAGGCACTACACGAGCGCTTGCCACACGACCTCCAACTCCGACATCGAGGCTCCCACCTTCGATTCCGAGCTCGTTTCCATAGCCGAACTGTTCCCCGGCGAACGTGGGTTCGTCGGAAAGTGGCACCTGGGCAAACCGTGGAAAACGGCCGCCGGGCTGCACGGGTACGACTCGTGGTGCGCCCAGAGCACGGCGAGCCCCCGGCACTGCGGACCGGGCCGGAATTACTTCAGGTGGTCGCGCGTCGACAACGGCGTGTCGACCCTCGACGAGACATACATGACCACGGCGCAGGTCAACGAAGCGATCCTGTGGTTGAGCACGCCCCATCCGAGGGGCAGCTTCCTCAACGTCAATTTCAACAGCGCGCACGAGCCGTTCCACGATCCGCCCGGCTTCGTAACGGATGGCGAGCTCCGGTCGATGTTCGAGGCCATGGTCGTCTCGGTCGACGACGCCGTCGGGAAGATCATGGCCGCGGTGGACCTGAGCAAAACGCTGGTCATTTTCACGAGTGACAACGGCACACCCGATGTGGTGGCGCCTGTACAGGGCAAGGCAAAACAGTCAACTTTCGAGCGTGGTGTCCGGGTACCGCTGATCCTGGTGGGTCCGGACATACCTTCCAACGTCAGTCTGGATAGGCTGACGCACATGGTCGACCTCTACGCCACCTTTGAGCGGCTGGCCGGGGTGCCCGTGACGGGAGACGGTGTGCCGCTCCAGGATCCGACGGGGCACGATCTCATCTATCTCGGTCACAGGCGGCCTACGCTCAACGACCAGGCCGTGTTCGACGGTCGCTACAAGCTGAGACGCTTTCTCGACAGCGCTGGCAACGGGTTCCAATTCCAGCTGTACGACCTGGCCCAAGATCCTTACGAAGACAACCCGCACGGGCCGTCGCACCCGCAATGGGACCGCATGATGAGCCTCTTGCTGGCGCGCGTGCAGGGCTGAGTTCGCTCGTCGCACGGGTTTCTCTGGTTGCGTTCGGGCGCGCACTCCTCCCGGCCGAGGATCCGTATTGCAAAGCGGCCGCGGAGAGGGCTCGCCAGCCTATTGCTCGATCTCGATCGAAACCTGCCTGATCTGCTCCGAGACCCGGTGCACGCAGTTGTAGACCGTTGTCAAGCGCACGCCCTGCTCCCTGGCGACCTCTTCGGGCGACCGCCCCTCGAGGGCGACCGCCTGGAAGATCTCGAAGGTCCTGGGTTGCACGCGCTGCCTGATCGTTCGGATCGCACGGTCGTGGAGGGCACGCATCCACTCCTCCTCCCAGACCTTTTCCAGTTCACTCTCCGTGGCTCCGCCCCCGGGCAGATCCACGGAGTCTTCGAGCGGCTGTTCGCGACGGCGCCTTCGGCGTTCGATCGCGCGCGAGACCTGGCGATTGGCGATCCCGAAGAGCCAGCCCTTCAGATCTCCCCGGTCCTTGTCGTACTTGCCCTCGCGGTAGGCCATGGCGAAGGCCATCAGCGTCGCCTGGGAGGCGTCGCGCGCCTCCTCGTCGGTCAAGCCACGGCGCAGACCGAGTTGAACGATGGGCTTGCGGAAATTCTCATCCACCAGGATCCACGCCGTGCGTTCGTCGTAGTCCCGGAGCTTCTGCAAGAGTCCGGAGGTCGTCGTCCAGTCCATGGGGGCGGCTCAGGATAACATTTCGCCGGACGGGTCGTGCCGAGGTCGTGAAGTTGAATGTGGGCCTCGGCCCCCCCGTCGAGGAACTCGATGAAGAAGGTGGGGATGAGCTACCGTGCAGCGAACTTCCAGACGCGGTCGAAGGGGACGGGCTAGCGCGCAAACGGACTCGTGTAGTGACTCAATTCGCGCACGGGTCGGAAACCGACGGTGTAGTCCACGTTGCCCCCCAACCGGTTGGCGCGATGGCCGCAACGCGCCACCTCGGGGCCGTCAAGAAAACTGCCGCCTCGGACGCATCGCTCTCTCGTCCCCTCTACCCGGTTGACCGGATCGACGGCGGGCAGGATCCGGTAGAACTGGGCCTCGTAGGCGTCGAGGCACCATTCGGCGACGTTGCCGACCATGTGGTAGAGACCGTACGGGTTGGGCGTGTAGTGGTTCACCGGGGCATGCACCGGGGAATGGTCCTGGAGTTCCGACCAGAAGTTGGTCCGGCGCAGGGCGTCGGCGAGTATCGGAGCCCACGCAGCTTGATTGAGCGAGCGATCCGCCAGGTTGACAGCCCCCGACCTCAAGACCGAATCTTCATCGTCACCCGTCGGAAAAACCGTTTTCGATCCGCCTCTGGCCGCGTATTCCCATTGTGCTTCGCTCGGCAAGCTCCAGCCAAAGCGCCGGCAAACGGTTTCACAGTCGCCCCAGCTGATGCTCTCGACCGGGTGCAACTCCGACACGCTGAACCTCCCGCCGGGAATGAAGCGTGAAGGTCTCTCACCGGTCAGGCGCCTCCACTGTGACTGTGTCAGTTCGTACTTCGACAGGAAGAACGGTGATAACCAAACCCGCCGGGCGGGCCACTCCGTTTTCTCCGAACCGGGATCGTAGTTCGGAGCGTTGCGGTTCTTGCGCTGACAACCCATGTAGAAGAGGCCACCCGGCAAGAGGACGAATACGGCCGAGCTTTCGACCGTCAGATTCAGTTTGCCGTCCGTCCCGCGTTTGGGGGGGATGCCCGCGTGCAGATCGGCGAACTCCCACAGCCCGGATCGAGGGTCACGACCGATCGGGATCAATCCGATCTGAGCCTCGATCCCGGGATAGTCCGCTCGCATGTCGGGCAGCACGCGCTCCCAGGCCAGCCAGTATTCACCTCCCTTTGCGTAGCCGCTACGCAATCGCTCGGCGAAGGAGCGGCGCAGGGGGACGCTCCAACCGAACTCCCTCGATAGGCCGCTTTCGGCGAGGAGTCCTGAATCTTCAATCGCCTCCATACCGCTGATGAGGGTGTCCAGCTGCTCGTTCCACCACTCGGATTCCTTGTCCTCAGATGAGAAGACCAGGCCGACCATCGATTCTTCCAGCTCGTCACGCCTGAGCTCGAGTTCCTCGATCTCGAGCTGATCCGCCGCAAGCCCCTCGGCATCCTTGGATTCCCACTCGGCCTCGATCCTCTTCAACCACTTGTCGAAGTCGCTCCTGTTCTCCTTCGGAGCGTTCTGGAGCGCTGCATGGCCCGTGTTGACCGCGTCCTCATCGAGCCCGACAACCTGATAAGCAAAGGCCAAGTTCCGCAACAGAAAGGGATCTTCGGGGGCGAGTTCCGCGGCCCGAATCGAGTAGGCAAGTCCCAGCGGTTCCTCACCAAAAATTCTCCTTTCGGGGTGAATGCGCGCCTCGGCGAAACGATCGAGAAGCTGGACGTCGATAGGAATGGCCTCCCAATCCACTTCGGGGATCGTCACGTCTCTTTCGCCAAGCCGCTGGCGAAGCGCGCGTTTCTTGCTCTTGATCTTTCCCCACAGTGTCTTGAGGGTGCCGTAGTCCGGGTGGGTTTTCAGCTGTGCCAGTTTGCGACCGCCATCCGGTGCGACGGCCCTGGCGCCCAGGAGTTCTCTTTGGGCTCGATGTCGAGGAAGCTCGCTCAAGAGCTCGGAAGTCCGGTCGAGCCACTCCGAGTAGCGCCCAATCAGGTCGGGATGCACCGGCCAGAGGGTTTCTTGATGCTCGAGCAGGCCCTCGATGTACACCGAGGCCGACAGCTGGAAGATCTCCTCCTGTTTCTCCTGGGCGAGAACCTCGTTGCGGTGTGACTTGGCCTGCCAGAAAATGGTGCCCACCAGACCGGCGACCAGCGCGACGATCAGGGCGGCGCTCATTCGCGCCAGGGTGCGATTGCGATCGATCCACTTGCCGAGCTCGGCCAGGGCGCCGCTGGCGTAGGCGGAGACCACCCTTCCTTCGAGATAGGCTTCCAGATCCGCCGAAAGCTCGCGCACGTTGGTGTAACGGCGAGAGATTTCACGCTGCATGGCTTTCTCGCAGATCGCCGCCAGCTCGGGCGCAACGTCCGGATTCGATTCGGCGACGGGTCTT
This sequence comes from Planctomycetota bacterium, assembly GCA_002683825.1. Classification (GTDB taxonomy): domain Bacteria; phylum Planctomycetota; class UBA1135; order UBA1135. The sequence continues at coordinate 33,868 of NYUD01000079.1, read as the reverse complement.
GGCGAGCCGGTCTGCACTTCGTACAGCAACACGTACTTGGGAATGCGCGCGCCCCCCCTGGGGACAAACGGAGCTCGACCCGCCAGCGGGTGATAGAGCATGGCCCCCAGCGCGTAGGTGTCGGAGGCCGGCCCCATGCTGTCGGTTTGCCCCAGCGCCTGCTCGGGCGGCATGTACGCCGGCGTGCCCAGGACCTCTCCATCCAGCGTGAGATTCGAGTCGAAGTTCTCGAGCCGATCGGTGCGCACGATGGCCGTCAGCGGGACCGTTCGATCGCCCTCCTCGACTCTGATCCGTATGTCGCGACCTTCGCCCTGCCCCTCGACCCGTGCCAGGCCCCAGTCCATGACGAAGACCTCGCCGAAGCGTCCGATCATGATGTTGCTGGGTTTCAGGTCGCGATGGATGACGCCCTTGGAGTGTGCGTAGGACACCGCTTCGCACACCTTCAACAGCGCGTGCAGGACTCGCGTTTGCGTCCATCCGTCCCTGCCCTCACGAACGCTCTCGAACACGGCGCCGAGGGTCTCTCCCCGAACGTACTTCATCGTGAAGTACGCGCTCCCCGAGCTATCGATGCCGAGCTCGTGTACGGGGACGATTCCCGGGTGGTCCAGCTGGCCGGTGACCTGCGCCTCTTCCAGAAAGCGCCCGAGTGCGCGCTGGGAAGACTGGCCGGATTGGTCCTTCTGGGGAAGGAGCCCGTCCTTCAGCATGATCTTCATGGCCAGGCGGCGGCGGAGATCCTCGTCCCATGCAGAGACGACGACGCCCTGACCTCCCGAGCAGATCTCGCCATCGATGCGGTAGCGTTCGAAGGATCCCGTGCGCTCGCCCAGGCGCCGCATGACCTCGCTGGTCATATGGTCGACCTCTACCGCGCCGACCGCGGCGTCTCCGTCTCTTCCGGAGTCGCGCTGCCGGCGCAGCGCATCCATCACGGGACCTCGAGGCAGCGTCGCGATCAGCTCGCGCATCGCACGCAGCCTACGCAGTTCGCCCGCCCTATTCGGATGGGCGGCGCACAGCGCCTCGAACTCCTCGTCTCCGACCGCTCCTTGCAGGTACTTCTCGAAGATGTCTTCTGTTTGACGGGAGATACCTTGCGGCGAAAACTCCATGGTCGTCCGGGATTTCCAAAGGGCCTTTCTCGGTACGGCTCCCATGGTAGAGACTGACTGCGGCGAGCGGTGCGTTCGACGGGAAAGTAAGCGCGGAAGCCCGATCCACCCCGCTTGCCGGACGGTCGCAGGAACCGGGCAAGACGGGGCCGTCAGTCCATCGCCTGGAACGCCCCGATGCGCGTGGCCCATGGTCGGTGAGCGACGGCGCTGTCGCGGCGCGGGAGAATCCGCCATGATGGGAGCCATGCTTGCCCCGCCGGTCATCGCCTGCATGTTTCTCTCTACGGTCGCGCCGCTCACGGCCCAGGAACGCAGGCAGCCCAACATCCTGATCCTGTACGCCGACGACCTCGGCTACGGAGACCTCGGGGTGCAAAATTCCGGCTCGAAGATTCCGACGCCGAACCTGGACCGCCTTGCGCGGGAGGGCGTGCGCTTCACGGACGGGCACTCCTCCTCGGGGATCTGTTCTCCAAGCCGCTACGCACTCTTGACCGGTCGCTACCACTGGCGCGACTTCCACGGCATCGTCGGCCCCTTCGGTCCCTCGAAGTTTCCCTCCGAGCGGTTGACCATGCCCGAGATGTTGCAGGCCGAGGGCTACGACACCGCGTGCATCGGCAAGTGGCACCTGGGGTGGGACTGGGACGCGATCAAGAAGCGCGGTGCCGAACCGATCCGACGCAAGAACCGCGAGACCTGGGGGCCGGAGGCCTTCGATTGGACCAAGCCCATCCCCGACGGGCCCCTGGCCCACGGCTTCGACCACTACTTCGGGGACTCGGTGATCAACTTCCCGCCCTACTGCTGGATCCTGGACGACAAGGTCGTGCAGGCCCCCGACACCTTCATGGACACCTCGAAGTGGAAGAAGATCAAGGAGGGCCGCTGGGAGTGTCGACCCGGTCCCATGATCACGGGCTGGGACCCCTTTCAGAACCTCCCGGCCCTCACCGAGAAGGGCGTGGACTACATCCGTGCCCGCAAGGGGCTGGAGGAGCCCTTCTTCCTCTACCTGGCCTTCCCCTCGCCCCACGCACCGATCATCCCCACGGACCGTTTCGACGGACGGTCCGAGGCCGGCCCCTACGGGGACTACGTCGTCGAAACCGACGACGCTTGTGGACGGATCCTGGCGGCGCTGGAGCAGAGCGGCCAGGCTGCCGACACGATCGTGATCTTCACGGCGGACAACGGTCCCGAGCACTACGCCTACGCACGTGACGAAGAGTTCGGACACTGGTCTTCGCAACCCTTCCGCGGCCTCAAGCGCGACATCTACGAGGGCGGCCACCACGTGCCGTTCTTGATCCGCTGGCCGGGTGTCGTCGAGGCCGGGCGCACCTGCGACGCCCTCGTGTCGCAGGTGGACCTGATGGCGACCCTCGCCGCGGTGGTCGATTTCGAGTTACCCGACGAAGCGGCGGAAGACTCCCACGACCTGTTGCCCGTGCTGAGCGGCGAGGCCGAGACCGTGCGAACGAGCCACGTGCACAACACGCGCGAGAACGAGTACGCGATACGAAGTGGAGACTGGCTCCTGGTTGCCGCGAACTCCGGGTACGTGTCCAGGCGCGATGCGGCCTGGGAGGCGCGGCGCGACGTGCCGGCCGATGACGACGGACCCGTGGAGCTCTACGACCTGAGCGAGGACGTCGGGCAACGTCGCAACCTCGCGCGGGAACACCCCGAGAGGGTGAGCGAACTGCGAGCGCTCCTGGAGGAGATCCGCACCGAAGGGCATTCTGCGCCGCGCCTGAGCGCCAGGTGAATTCCTCGAGGGACGATTCGACCGATGTCTCCCGGCCAACCGGTGATGGTTCCTGGCGGTCAGGGTCTTGCCCCGCAGGCGGTTCAACTCCTGTCCGCGACCCAGGCGGCAAGATCCGCCAGCACCTGGGCCCTGCCGAGTTCGTTGAAGAGCTCGTGGCGCAGACCGGGGTAGTCGATCCAGGTCCGGTCGCCGGTACCGAGGCGGTCGTGGAAGGAACGGGTGGCCTCGGTGGAAACGAGGCGCTCGTCACCCGCCACGAGGATGAGGGTCGGCACGGTGATGGAAGCCGCACCCTCTTCGACCAGGTTCTGGGTGCGATAGGTCTCCACCAGCCATCGCGCCGTGCCGTTCCTGACCACCAACGGGTCCGCGTTGGCGCGGGAGGCCATCTCGGGATCGGTCGTGAGCCATTCGGTGGGGATCCCCGAGGGCAGGGAGAGGTCGGGAAGCACACGGCTCACGAGACTCGCGAGCATGCGCTTGAAGAGGGGAACCTCCATCCCCACTCCCAGCCCCGGACTGGAGAGGATCAGTCCGGCGAGGTCCGTCCCCTCCTCCATCGCCGTGCGCGCGGCGAGCAGTCCGCCCTGGCTGTGGCCGAGGAGAAAGAGCGGTTCGTCGGGCTGCAACTTGTCGCGCGCGAGGTCGAGGCCGCTGAGTGCGTCGGCCACGTAGTCCTCGAAACGGCGCAAGCAACCGCGCTTCCCCTCGGCCAGGCCCCAGCCCCGGTAGTCGATGGCGAGGGCGGAGAAGCCTGCCCCACAGAGATGGCCCATGACGTGCTCGTAACGCCCCGAGTGCTCACCGAATCCGTGGAGGATAAGGACGGTCCCGCGCGAGGCCCGGGCCGGGGCCCAGCGGTAGTAGAGGTTCGGCCCTGCGGACCTCGATAACGGGCCACGCTCGCGGACGCGTAAATTTTCGGGGTGGGGTGTGTCGCTCACGAACCCATTCTAGGCGCGACGGAGGGGGGCGCGGTATCCTCCCCCGCGACCCCCCGGTTGGCTCCCGATTCCCATGACCGAAACCACCCACAACTTCGAATCCCTGCGTGCTGGAGGTGCCTGGAGGATCTGGGCTCCCTTCTACCGCATGCGCGAACGCTGCAACGGCTACGGCTTCCACGTCGCTTTGGCGATCGTCGTCACGACCTTCGGCCTCGCGGGCTACCACTCGACCAATCTCTTCGCCGAGGGGCGCGGCGTGACCACCTGGAATCCGACCATCGAGTGGGACACCGCCATCCCCCCACTGCCCTGGTCGATCCTCATCTACCTCTCCGTCTACCTCTACTATCCACTCCCGTTCCTGATCGCTGACCGCACGCTGCGCGGACGCCGTGAGCTCGCCCTGGCCGCCCAGGGAACGATCCTGCTCTTCCTCTTCTCCTACGGTTTTTTCCTGTTCATGCCGGCCGAGGTCGTCGTCCGCACCCAGATGGAGGACCTCCTTCCCTCGATGCATCCACGGTTCGCGGCCCTCTACGAGCTGGTGTACGTCTTCGACCGGCCATGGAACTCCTGGCCGAGCCTTCACGTCTCCGAGAGTCTCTTGATCGTGCTCTTCGTCCAGCGTTGGCTCTCGATCCGGGCCGCCGAGTTCCGCCGCGGACGGCTCTACATCCGTGTGCTCTGGGTCGCGTGGCTCGCGCTCTCACTGAGCATCGTGACCACCAAGCAGCACTTCATCTGGGACATGTTCTCCGGCGCCGGGATCTGCGCGCTCCTGTGGTGGGGCTACGTGATGCCCAGGCTCCGGCTGCCCATCGCCGAGCACGCCCCCTCCGGACCCTTTCCAGGTCGGGAATCCGACCACGCACGCCGCTGACGACACGCAACGCGCCATCGAGGGCGTATGCTGTGGGCTCACCCCATGGTCGGCGCTCCACCCCATTCCTCGTGGCTCCTTTGGTCCTTGTGGCTCTGGGTCTGTTCCCTTTCTCCTGCGCTCGCGCAGGAGCCCTGGAGTCCGTGGAGCGGGATCGGTCCCTTCCCCTATTCGTGGGACAAGGGGGCCGAAAACCCTCTGCCGTTCCGGACGCTGGAACGCTTCGAGCTCGACGGCGCCGGGCCGGATCCGGCCGTCAGTCATAAGGGTCGCGACAAGCTCAAGAGATCCTGGTCGAGACTTGCGGACCCATTCGGGGCCTCCACGGCGACCGACGTCGGCCGGATCGAGATCGTAAAGGCCCTGCCTGAAACGACGGACGTCCAGAACGCGCGTGTGTTCTTGCATCGGAGCTACACGACGGCGGTTCGGAGGAGGCTTCCCTTGATGCTCGGAAGCGACGACGGTGTAAGGGTCTGGTGGAACGGGAAGCTCTGCGTCGATCAACAGGTGCAGCGCGCGCTGAAGGTCGGCGACGCCCTTGTCGAACTGAACGCTGCGCCGGGCATGAACCACCTCCTGGTCGAGGTCAGTCAGGTCGGAGGGGGTTTTGGGTTCCAGGTGATCGAGCCGCACGAGGCGCCCCCCGCCGCCGTCGATGAGGCCATCGAGCGGGGTGTGCGCTGGCTCCTGGACGAGCAGTTCATCGATGGATCGTGGGACGCGCACGCCGGCTATCGCGGAGGGCATGCCGCATACACCGCATACGTCCTCTTGAAGATGGGTGTGCCCCCGGAACACCCGGGCGTTCGCAAGGCGATGGCCTATAGCCGTACCCACGGAGGCGACTTCACCTACTCCGCCGCCTGCGATGTGCTGGCCCTGGCGGAGATGGGCGATCGGGGGGATCGCGAGTGGATGGAGCGGCGTGTCGACCAGCTCGTCGACTGGCAGGAGAGCTCGGGGCTGTTCGGGTACCCGCTTCATCCCGACGGGAATGCGCGCCACGCGCCGGACCTCTCCAACACGCTCTTCGTCGCGCTGGCTTTCAAGGCCGCCGCCAGTCGAGAAGTCAAGATCCCGACGAAGACGTGGCAGAACATGGTCAAGGGAACCCTGCGCAACATCGGCCGATCGCGGGAGATCGAGCTCAAGAACGGTGGCAAGGGCGAGATCGCCGGCTTCTATTACTGGCCGGGAAAGGCCGTGACGGGCTCGATGACCACCGCGGGTCTCAGCATTCTGAAACTCGCGGAAGGGGCCGCTGGAAAGAGGATCGCCCGCGGGGATCGCACGAAGATGAAGGAGGCCCGGGCGCGAGGATTGGCGTGGCTCGGAGAAAACCTCGACTACTCGAAGAACCCCGGCGAAGGGGGGCACCACTACTTCTTCCTCTACGGGATCGAGCGGGTCGCCAGTCTTCTGGGCCTGAATGAGATCGGCGGGAAGGACTGGTATGCGGAGGGCGCCAACTATCTCATCACCATTCAGGACGCCGCCGGACACTGGGGCAAGGCTCCCAAGGTCGACACGCTCCTGGCGTTGCTCTTCCTGAAGAGGGCCTCGCTGCCCCTCAGCGGCCGACGCTCGTCCCTCCCTCCTCCGACCTACGCCTCGTCTCTCGATGGTGGGGATGTACTCCTGCGAGCCCAGGGAAGATCGAGGCTCTCCATGTACGTCTCCGAGTTCTCGCAAGCGGCGCTGCAGGCGCACGCACGGAAGGGCGAGGAGATGGAAGGGCTACGCATCCGCAAGGTCGAGTACCTCGTCCAGGACGCAGGAAGAAAAGACCCGCCGACCCTGCTAGGCACGATCGCGGGCGATCCCGACGTTCCTTCGGGGACCAAGCGCTTCCCCTACTCTCACGCCTTCCACCTCAACGGCACGTGGTATCTCTCCTGCCGCGTTCACGTCGCTACGGAGGTTGAAGCCGAGACGGACGTCATCCTGACCTCGGAACCCATAGGGGTCACGGTCGAGTCGATCTTCAACACATCCCACCGGCGCTACCCCGGCGACGTGGCCGCCAACCGATTTCGCGAGACGCCGCCGAAGCTCGAGGTCTCCAGCTCGACTCCCGGGACTCCCACGTCGGTCATCGACGGCCTCTATCGCACCTCCTGGACCGCGAAGGCCGACGACACCGAGCCCTGGATCCGTTTGACCCTGCGCCGGCCCCAGCGCGGCGGTCGCCTGCTCCTCACCCACGCGCGCCCGCGCCTGAAACACTCCGGCGATCGGCGCGTGAGCCGTGTCGCCGTGATCCTGGACAAGAAGCTCAAGCTGGTGGTCGAAGTGGACCCGCACGTGATGACGAAGACCGAAATCGACCTGCGCAAAGAGCGCTTCAAGACCCTGGAGCTGCGCATCCTCGATTCGATCGGAACGACCGCAGGTGCCGGGGTGGGCTTCAGTGAAATCGAGCTGGTCTACGACCGCTGATCCCCCTTCCGTTTCTTCCAGCGGCCTCGTCGAACATGCAGGCACTCTTCCTTGGGAGCTTGCCGGCCGCCGCCGTTCTTCAACACCACAAACCTACACCGATGCGACACCGCTTCTTCAACTCGGCCTTGCTCCTGATTCCGGCCCTCACCCCACAGGCGGCGGACTCTCCCCTCAGCCACGGCCCGTTCATCGGCCACGTAACCGACCACAGCGCCCGAATCTGGGCCCGGGCGGAACGGGACTGTTCCCTCAAGCTGACGGTCAGCGACGACTCGGAGCTCGTGTGGGAGCAGCACGAGGAAGCTACCGCGGAAAGCGACCACTGCGTCGTGTTCGACGTGGACGGACTCTCCCAAACCACCCGTTACCGGTTCGCGGTGACGGGCCCGGACGGAAGCGCATCGGGCTGGTTCGAGACCGCTCCCCACCCGGACTCACCGAGCGTGGTGCGCATCGCATTCGGATCCTGCGCCCGGGAGGACGAGAGCACGGCGGCGGTGTGGCGGCGCATGGGAAAGGCCGGTGCGGACGCGGTGGTGCTCCTCGGCGACACGCCCTACATCGACTCGACGGAACTCGGGGTCCAACAGCGCCGCTACCGGGAGTTCGCAAAGGCCCCTGCCATGGCGCAGCTCCTCTCGCACACACCGTGGTACGCCACCTGGGACGATCACGACTTCGGGCGCAACGACACGGACGGGAACCTCCCCGGCAAGGAGAACTCGCGTCACGCTTTCATCGAGTATCACGCGAACCCGAGCGCGGGCGACGGGGTGCAGGGGATCTACACGAGCTTTCGCCGCGGGCCGGTGGAGGTATTCCTGCTGGATACGCGGACCTTCGCCGCGACCGAGCCCTCGCCGTTCGAGCCGCAGCGGCCGACCCTGCTCGGCGCCGGACAGTGGCGCTGGCTGGAGGCGGGGCTGAAGGCCTCGTCGGCGACGTTCAAGGTGCTCGCATGCGGCATGATCTGGAACGAGGCCACGCGGCCGAACAAGCCCGACCACTGGATGAGCTACCCGCACGAGCGCGAGGCGCTGTTCCGCATGGTCGCAAGGCTCGGAGTGTCCGGGGTCATGCTCGTGGGCGGCGACGTGCATCGCAGCCGGCTGCTGCGACACCCGGCACAGGACACGGCGGGGTATGCGCTGTGGGAGTGGATCACCTCTCCCATGCACGGTTCGGTCATCGAGGCCGCCGATGCACCTCACCCGGCTCTCGTACACGACGCCGGCGAACCGAACGCGTTCCTGTTGATGAGCTTCGACACGACCTGCAGCCCTGCCCTGGCGACCGGGCAGGCATTGAACGCGGCGGGTGACGAGCTTTTCAGCCGGCGCGTGAGCGTCGACGAACTCCGGTCCGATCGAGGAGGCCGGTCGCGGCTACCTCAACTGTCCGCGCGAAAACCGCTCAAGGTCTTCGTCCTTGCGGGGCAGTCCAACATGGAGGGACACGCGGAGGTTCGTGTCCTCGATTACATGGGGGAGGATCCGCAGACGGCGTCGCTCCTGGCGGAGATCAAGAATGCTGACGGCACGCACCGGACGATCAAGGACACCTGGATCTCGTTTCTGACGGGCCTGGACGGAAGGATCGACGGCGAGAACCGCGAAGTGCACGGCCGGCTCACCACGGGCTTTGGAAGTCAATGGGCCAGGAACTACTCGAAGCCCGGTGGAAAGATCGGCCCGGAACTCGCTTTCGGCATCACGTTGCAGAAGGCGCTCGATCGGCCCATCTTGATCATCAAGACGGCCTGGGGAGGGCAATCGTTACACACCGATTTTCGTTCGCCCAGTTCCGGACCCTACGCGCCGACCGAAGCCAATCAGAAGCGCTTCGATACCGACGAAGAGATGCGGGAACTCAAACAGGCTACAGGCGCCAGATACCGGCAGATGATCGATCATGTGCGCTTCGTGCTCGGGGACATCCGCCGCGTCTATCCGGAATACGACACCGAACAGGGCTATGAACTGGCCGGCATGGCGTGGTTCCAGGGCTGGAATGACATGGTGGACCGCGGCACCTATCCGAATCGCGAGCAGCCGGGAGGCTACGACGAGTACAGCGTTTGCATGGCCAACTTCATCCGCGACGTCCGCGAGGACCTGGGTGCCCCCGAGATGCCTTTTGTGATCGGTGTGATGGGTGTTGGAGGGCCTCTTCAAGAGGATTCCGGGTACAGAGCCGTCCACGCCAACTTTCGCACGGCGATGGCGGCCCCGGCTGAGCTGCCTGAGTTCAAGGGCAACGTCATTGCCGTACAGACGGCGCCTTACTGGGATCAGAGACTGGCGGCCATCGACGAGAAACGCCAGGAGCTACGGGCCAAGAGTCACGCCCTGAGGACCGAGAATGGCGGACACGAGAATGCAGACGGGAAGATGACGCAGGAAGACATCGAACAATTCCTGGCCGAGTACGAGAAGGAGCTGATCAGCGAGCAGGAGCGTGACCTGGAACAACGCGCGAAGTCCAACGCGGGCTATCACTACCTGGGTTCGGCCAAGACCTACAGTCAGATCGGCAAGGCTTTCGCCGAAGCGCTAACCGAATTGCAATAACCGCGGCCATGGATAGGCGGCTGAAGAACTCTCGGCCCTCTTTGGACCGGGCGCTCGGCGCTGCACGACGACCAGTCGGGCGCGATGCACAGGAAAGGCGTCCTCGTCTAGGCCATCGGTTCGGATTCCGAAGGCGCCGTTCGCCCTGTTCTACAGGGTCTGGATCGAGACCGGGGAGACGCGGCAGTGGGTCGTGTCGACGGCCTGGGAACGCACCGTGATCCCGCTCCAGGAAGCCGGAAGAGACACCACCAGCGTCACCCGTCCGTTCGCGTCGGCGACGGCGGACCCGGCGCTGGAGGGGTTGGCGATGTCGACCGAGAGCCCGGGGCAGCCGCTCACGGGGCTGGAGCCCGCTTGCGTCCCGAAGACGAAGGTCAAGAGGGAGCCGGGCTCGGCGCCGAGGGCGTGGCAGGTGGCCGTGGTCCCGGCCAAACCGGGCACCGCTCCGGAGTAGCGCAGCTCGTCCCCGATGGGGGTCAAGAGGTAGGCGCGCCGGACGCCGCGGAGTTTGCCCGTGCCCGCGATCTGGCCGAGATCGTTGACCGCCGTGGCGCCGGTCAGGACCCAACCGGGCGCGGGTCGGATGAGCCGGTTCAGATCCCGCATGACACCGGTTTGCCAGTGGAAGGCGCGCTTGCGTCCGTGCGTGTCCTCGGCCTGACCGACGACCTCGCCCCGCTTGTTGATTCCCCGTGCGTCGCTTTCGACGCCGCCCAGCGTCCCGAGATCGATCATGTTCACACCGTCGTGGTGGAAGCCCCGATAGATCCCGCCGGCAAGGCGCGAAACACCGACGATCTCGGCTCGATCGTTGATGTCCTTCGGCCAGCAATAGCCGTCGCCGAGGTCGCCGATGTCGACCATGGCACCCGAGTCAAAGAGAAATCCGCGGATCCGGCCGTCGACGTCCCGGGCGATGCCGGTGACCTGGCCATGATCGTTGATGTCGTGCCCGCGGCTCTCGTTCCCGCCGAACGTATCCAGGACGGTGGTCGTTCCACCGATCGTCGCGTAGCCGCGCAACGTGGTCTGGATGACGGGATCGAAGAACCCGTTCAGTATGCCGACGACGTCCCCGAGCTGGTTGACGGCGTTCGCCCGGCTGTAGTTGTAGCCTCCCGGATCCTCGGCGCTCATCGTGCCGTTCGACCAGCGGTACGCCTGAAGGAGGAGCACGTGGACGCTGGAGTAGCCGACGACCGTCGTCGCATCGTTGATCGAGAACCCCCAGCTGTAGGTCGATCCCAGAGTTCCGAGATCGGTGATCGTCCCGTTCCGATACACCCAGGCATGCTCGCTTTGCCCGTTGGCAGCCAGCCCCGTGCCCGTGACCTCGCCGAGGGTGTTCAGATCGCCGGCGTAGGTGTATCCGCCCGGGTGGAGCCGTCCGAGGGCTGTGATCCGGTACTCCTTGGTGAGCTCGGCCTTCTGGGCAGAGCCTTGCGCGGCCAGTACGATCGTGGCGACGAGGACGGCGATGCGAAACATGGACTACCCTCCAGCGCCGGATTCTCGCACAGCGGGGAGCCGATGTGGCAAAGGAACGGGTTTTCGGTGACCAGCGCCACAGGATGGCTCCGGGCAGCGCGCTCATGAACTCGACTGACGCCGGATCGTCTTGAGAACAAACAACCGAGGGCTTGGGAAGGACGTCCCTGTCGAGACGCCGAAGAGCGCGGCGGTACGACCCACGACGAAACGGCCGTCCATCGAAGGTCGGCTTCGCATGCGCGATGGAAACTGCGAACGTCACCTGCCTCGATCCTTCGGTGGTGATGAGGCCGCTCCAACACTCTCTCCGTCGAAACGAGAACAGCCGCTTGAGCACGGAAGGTCACGCCGCAGCAGCGGAGCAACCCCCCGGAAACTGCGGGCGAGAAACCGGATGGAACAGGTGCATCGAAGCGTTCGCCGTCAGGACAAGATCCACCCGCCTCGCGAGGGCCGCGCCACGGGAGCCGGTCGCTGAAACGCGGCGCGGAGCCACGGCCGTGAGAATCAGCACGAGAGAAAGGAACCCGATTCGAAATGCGCTACGGATCGGCGAACCCATGCGCGAGGTGATTCAGAGTCCTCCAAGTCCGTGCCAATCCATGGGTTAGCAATCCACCCCGCTCGCTGGCCTGCAAGGCGCCACGACCCCATCGTAGTCGATACCAAACTGCAAAACGCGACCGCCGGGGTCTTCCGCACGAGTATTGAGCTCATTCCACCCCCAAACAAACGAACTTTTTATAGCCTGGGGCCCCACGTCTCCCCCCCACCCTCCCCCCTGCGTCTTCCCCCTCACCCCGGGGGAGAGAGAGAGCAATGAATCAGGAGAGGTACGTTCTGCCTGTCTGCGCCTTGGCCGTGATCGGCCTGGCGGATGTCGGTCTTGCTCAGACGTTTCAGAACGTCACGAATGCGGCCGGTCTCGGCGCTCACTTCGTCACATCGGGGGATGACCACGGCCCGGGAGCCGCCTGCGGCGACTACAACGGCGACGGCTGGGTCGACCTGTACCTGGTGGAGGCCTTCAACCAAGGTGGCCACCTCTACAAGAACGTGGCCGACGCGACCGCGCCCGGAGGTCGGTCGTTCGAGCTCGACACGCTCGCGGGCGTTCACGATCCGCGGGCCAGCACCGGGGCCGTCTTCATCGACATCGACAACGACGGCGATCAGGATCTCTACATCGCCAATTTCGAGGATCGCAACACGTTGTTTCGCAACGAGCTCGTCCCCCTGGGGGATGCCGTCTTCGTCGATATCACGGACCTGACCGACCCGACACCGGGCGATCCTCCCGGCGACTCCCAGGAGGGTGTCGGCATCGCCTTCGACGAGTTCGCCAATCCTCTGACCAAGACTCTTGCCGTGTGCTTTGCGGATGTCGATCGCGACGGATTGGTCGACCTCTTCGTGGGCAATCACAACGGTTTTGCCGGGGACGGAGTCCCCGGGCGACCGGGCGAGCGGGATGTCCTCTATCTCCAGCGCCCCGACGGAACCTTCAGCGATGTTTCCTTCAGCGCGGGTGTCCCGGGTTGGGATTCCGATCTGGGCGGTGGAGACACGGGCCACCAGCTCTACAGCTCGTCCAACGCGGCGATCTTCGTCGACCTGAACAACGATCGGTGGATGGATCTCTATGTGACGAACAAGGTCGGCAGCCGGCTCGATCGCGATGGGATCTACATCAATCGCGGGCGCGATTCCAGCGGGGAGTGGCAAGGCTTCGAAGCGATCGCGTCGGCGCTCGGCCTCGGCGATGCCAGCGCCGCGGCCATGGGAATCGATGTGGCCGACATCGATGCGGATGGGGATTTCGATGTCTACATCACCGATATCAGCAATCCCGGGCAGCCGGGCAAGAACGATCTCTGGAGGAACGACCTCTACGAAAACGATGGCGAGCTGAACCTGTCCCTCGGCCCCCAGGCGCTCGCCTCCTACTCGTGGGGAACGTGGTTCGGTGATGTCGACAACGACGGTGATCCCGACCTCCACGTGGCGACCGAACAGTTCTTCTTCGACCACCTCTACCGCAACGACGGTGGAAATTTTGTCGATATATCGAGCAGCGCAGGAATCCAGCAGAACCTGAACTCGCGCGGTGACGTGTGGCTGGACTACGACCAAGATGGCTGGATCGACTTCCTGGTCATGAACACTCTCAGTCCACCCACACTCTTCAGGAACACAAGTGGCAACACCCTGAACGGCAACTGGCTGGTAGTCGAGCTCGAAGGCACGAACGCCCTCAGCACCAAGGACGCCCTCGGAACTCGGATCAGTGTCTTCGGCGACTTCGACGGTGACGATGTGGCCGAACCCCACGAGGTGGCCCTGCGCGAATTCACGCGCGGCGGAGGCAACTGCGCCTCCAGCAACGAGGGTGTCCTTCATTTCGGCGTCGGTGCGGCGCCCCGGCTCATGCTGAAAATCCTCTGGCCCGGTGGCGAAGAACAAATCTTGAACATCCACGTCAATCAGAGGGTGCAGCTCTCCGAGCCGATCACCGCCCCGGACACGACCGCGCCGATCATCACTTTTCTCGACCCCACCCCCATGACGATCGCGCGCGAACCCGGCGAGCTCGAGCTGGTTGCGGAAGCCACCGACGATCTGGGCGTCACCGAGGTACGCTTCTTCGTCGATGAGAACCTGGTCGGCCGCGATGTCTACGCAACCGGAAACGATGAGTTCGAGACGCTGGTTCGGCTCGATGGTCTCGCACCCGGACCCCACGCGGTTCGCGCAGAAGCGAGCGATGCCTACGGCAATCTTTCCTCGGCAACGTCGTCCTTTGTGATCGATGCGACCACTCCCTCGATCCTGTTTCTCGAACCCGATCGCTTCGACAATTACGCCTTCGGAACCGTCTCCGGCGAGAGCTACCCGGCCGGCCTGGTCTTCAACGACGGTTGCCGCGACCTCACCCTGTCGTTCGGCAACGAAAGTCCCGGACGCACCTACTTCATGCCCCACGACGCTCCCGAGCTGTTCGCCGATGGCAGTCGCCTGAGCGTCCGTGGCAGCATCTCCGAGACGGCCTTCGATGACAAGACGGGGTTTGGATTGGTCCTCCTGCGCGACCCGGTCTCCCCCAGCGACCCGCGCATCGAACTCTGGCTGGTCTCTGAGGGTCCGATCTTGACCGCCGGCGGCATGTTGCCGGGCGGCCCGGCCGACGAACTCGAACCGGCGTTCTCGGTCGATCCCAACGACCGCAACGCGGAGCACGAGCTTGCTCTGACCCGTGTCGGATCCTCGCTGATCATGGAGATCGAACGCTCCGACGCCGGCCTGCGACGCACGATCGGAGTCTTCGATGCGAATGGTTCGGGCATCGATCTGGACGATTACGAGCGCGCGGGTTTCTGCGTAAGCGGCGCGGGAGTGAACGCCACCGATGTCACCTTTTCATTCACCGAGATCGCGGTCACCCACCCGCAGATCGGTGAGCCCTGCCTGGACCCCGCCGGTTGGAACCCGCAGATCGGCCTCGTCGATCAGCCCCTGGTTGGCGGCGGCAGCTTCGGTATCACGATCGACGGCGCGAATGGAGGATCGATCGCCGTGCTTTTCCTCGGTCGCTACGAGGACGCGATCCTGCCGCTGAATCTGGGCCCCTTCGGCGCCCCGAGTTGCTCCATGCACGTCCTCCCCGAGTACTACTTCCCGATCGTGACCAGCGGAAGCGGCCCGGGACAGGGAAAAGGAATGGTTTCCTTGCTGGTTCCCTCCTCCCCCGCCTTCATCGGGCAAGACTACGGCGCCCAGTGGTTCTTCTTCTCTCCCGGGGCCAACCCGCTGGGTGCGGTGTATTCCTCCGGCGCCGAGCTGCGGCTGCGTTGACGGAAGCCGGGCCCTGATGCGGGGGACTCATCCCGCACTCCACGGCCGAGTTCGTCCTGGCCATGCACCGGTCGAGTTCGCCGTCCTTGCGGGTGGGGCGTGGCGTCGAAGTGCAGGGCCACCCGCGCGTCGTCTCCGCCCGTCCGATTTCGGGCTTGACCGGCCCCCCATTCTCGCGAGCATCCGGTAGGCATCGAGGGTAAAAGGAGCGGGGCCGGATCCTCCGAAGTCGAGCCATGGCTGAACTGGAACTGTCGACCCTTTTCATGCTGGCGGGCGCGGCCTTTGTGGGCTCGACCCTTTCCGGGTTCCTGGGCATGGGCGGGGGCATCTTCCTCCTGACGGTCCTTTTCCTGTGCGGGCTCGAGCCGGCACTGGCCATCCCCATTCACGCGCTGGTGCAGTTGAGCTCCAACTCCACCCGCGCCGTACTGTTCCGCAAGGACGTGCGCTGGTCGGCCTGGTGGATCTTCGCCCTGTGCGCCCTGCCCTTCCCGGTGCTCGGGCTCGCGATCGCCACCTGGCTGGATCCTGAACAGACGAAGGTGTTGATCGGGTGCCTGGTCATCTTCGCCACATGGAAGCCCAAGGGCTGGAAGATCGGGTGGGGAGAACGGCCCGCCTTCGCGGCCGTCGGCGTGGTGGCCGGAACCCTGGGCGTGGTCGTGGGCGCAACGGGTCCCTTGATCGCTCCCTTCTTCCTGCGCGAGGGCTGGCGCAAGGAAGAGATCATCGCGACCAAGGCCGCCTGTCAGGTGTTCATCCACGTCCAGAAGATCGTCGCCTTCGGAGCGGTGGGGTTCTCCTTCGCCGACGAACTCCCGCACGTCGTACCCCTCGCCGCAGCCGTCATCCTGGGAACCTGGTGCGGCAAGAAGATCCTCTCGCGACTGAGCGAGGCGAGGTTCCGCACGGCCTACCGCGCGGTTCTGACTGGCCTGGCCCTGCGGCTGATTGCTACTCCCTGGACCTGAGCGAGCGCCCGCCCCGGATGGCGCGCGGCGGTTCACTCGCTCGTCTCGGACCAGGGCAACTGTTTCCACCAGTCCTCGCCATCACAGGGCGCGCCTTCGACCACACGCCGCAGGGTTGCGGTCAGATGCGCCACCTTCTCCTCCATCTCCTCGGCCAGGTTGTGCCGCTCCCCGGGATCCCCTTCCATGTCAAAGAGTTGCACGGGCGCGAGGCTTTTTTCCTTCGCCTCAGCCGCGCCTCGGGGCCTGGACCATCCGCCCGAACCCGGACAAAAGCAAAGCTTCCAGCGCCCGGCGCGCACGGCGAACCGCCCCGTGCTGCTGTGGTGCACGATCGCGTCGTGCAGCGGCAGGCCGCGCGAGGCTCCCTTCAGTAGCGCCACCAAACTGACGCTGTCCTCGCCGACGCCCTGATCGAGTTCGACCGCGAGCGCCTGCGCGACCGTCGCCATCACGTCCGTCAGTACGACCGGCTCCTCGCAGCGCGACCCGGGCTCCACGACTCCCGGCCAGCGCACCAGAAAGGGAACCCGGTGGCCTCCCTCCCAGATGTCGGCCTTGTGCCCGCGCCAGTGCGCCCGCAGGTCCACGCCGCCGGCCGCGAGCCGATCGAAGTTCGCCTTGGGAGAGGTGCCGTTGTCGCTCGTGAAGATCACCAGGGTTTCCCCGGCAACCCCATACTGATCGAGGGCGCGCAACAACTGCCCCACCGACCAGTCGGTCTCGAGCAGAAAGTCGGCATAGCGGCTGACCCCGCTCTGTCCCTGAAACGTCTCGGACGGATTGATCGGTGTGTGCGGCGAGGTCATCGGAA
The DNA here is from genome assembly GCA_002683825.1 of Planctomycetota bacterium. GTDB lineage: Bacteria > Planctomycetota > UBA1135 > UBA1135. The sequence goes on along the minus strand of NYUD01000079.1, from coordinate 16,994 downwards.
AGTACAAGAAGAAGCGCTCACCGGCCCGGGCGCGGTCCCGGATGAAGTTGACGCAGCGCCGGGTGATCTCGGGCAGAACCGCCTCGAGACTCCAACCGGGGGTCATCGGACCGGCTCGCACTCCGTTGGGCGAGTCTTCCTCCATGTTGCCCTCGGGCACGGAAAGGGCGCGGTCGTCCTCGATCCAGAGGTAGGGCGGCCAGTTGGGCACATCGTCGCCGAAGTAGTACTCGAAGCCGGCCTCGAGGGGCCCGCCGTCGATGGGCCTCGAGTAGTCGATCTCTCCGGGCTTGCGGGTCGTGCCGCCGCCCTTCCCGGGCCAGCGCCATCCGAGGTGCCACTTGCCGATGCACGCCGTGCGCAGACCCGCCGAACTCGCGACGTCCGCCAGGGTCACGCGTTGCTCGGCGATCAGGGGCGGCCCCCACTTGTCCACGATCCCCGCCTTGAGACTCGTACGCCAGCAGTAGCGACCCGTGAGCAGGCCGTAGCGCGTCGGCGAGCACACCGCGGAGCCCGAATGGGCGTCGGTGAAGGACATGCCCTGCTGCGCAAGCCGATCGAGATTGGGCGTCGGCAGACCCGAGTCGGGATGCTCTGCATGCAGGGAGGCGAGCCCCATGTCGTCGGCCAGGATGACGACGACGTTGCGCGGAGCCTGGGGTGAGACGATCGCGGTGAGGGCGAGGGCGGCGAGTGAGATCATGGGCTGAAGATATCAACTGCGCAGCGGAGCAAACCCGGGAAAGCCCCGGTCTCGAGCGACGATCGACGCCGTCGTCCGGCTGCGCGGAATGGCGCCTGCGCGGCGTGATTGGCAGCCGATCGAGTGCCATGGCCCTATGATGGGCGCGATGGACACTCCGCCGCCCGGGCCGTCAAAAGCCGTGCATGTCTTTCGACCAGGCCTCCGGTTCGCGCCGGTCGCTCTGGGACTGGCGGCCCTCGTCCACGGGGCTCGACCGCCAACCCATGAAGAGGAGCGGGTCGATTTCCGGCGCGACATCCGACCCATCCTCTCCGACCGCTGTTTCCCCTGCCACGGCCCCGACGAGGCGGCGCGCCGACGCGCGGGAAAGATCCGGCTCGATCGCTTCGCGGATGCCACGGCGGATCTCGGCGGGTACGCCGCCATCGTTGCCGGCCGGCCTGAAGAGAGCGAAGTCGTGGCTCGCATCCGAAACGGGGATCCCTCCGAACGCATGCCGCCTCCGGACTCGAAGCTCGCCCTGACTCTCGAAGAAAAGGAGCAAATCGAGCGCTGGATCGCCCAGGGTGCGGAATACGAGCAACACTGGGCTTTCGTTCCCGGCGAACGCAAGCCGGCGCCCTCCGTAGAGCGAGCGAGCTGGCCGCGTGACGAGCTCGATCGCTTTGTTCTCGCTCGAATGGAGAGCGCGGGACTCGCCCCGGCACCGCAGGCGCCGCGCGAGACCTGGATCCGACGCGCGAGCTTCGATCTCACGGGCTTGCCGCCCGCACCCGACGAGATCGACGCCTTTCTCGCCGACCCGGGTGAGGACGCTTACGAAACGGTGGTCGACCGGCTGCTCGCCTCTCCGCGCTACGCGGAGCGCATGGCGGCCGACTGGCTCGACCTCGCGCGCTACGCCGACACCTACGGCTACCAGAACGACGTCGAGAGCCGGGTCTGGCCGTGGCGCGACTGGGTGATCCGAAGCTTCGACACCAACCTTTCCTACGACCGCTTCGTCGCGCAGCAGCTCGCCGGTGATCTCTTCGAGGAACCGACCCGCGAAGGCCGCCTCGCGACCGCCTTCAATCGCCTGCACCGCCAGACCAACGAAGGCGGCAGCGTGAACGAGGAGTTCCGCGTCGAGTACGTCGCCGACCGCGTGCACACCTTCGGAACGGCTTTTCTCGGACTCACGCTCGAGTGTGCCCGTTGCCACGACCACAAGTTCGATCCCCTCGCTCAGACGGACTACTACGGGCTCTTCGCGTTCTTCGACGACATCGACGAGTCCGGGCTGTACTCGCACTTCACCGCGGGTGTCCCCACACCGACGCTCCTGCTCAGCGAGGCCGAGGACGACCGACGCATCGCCCTGCTGCAAGAGAGAATCAGCGCAGCCGAAGAAGAGCTCGCGGACTTGTCTCTCCCCGCCTTCGACCTCCAGGGCCTCGCGGGTTCCTTTTCCTTCGACACGCTGCAACAGGACGGCGTTCTCTTCAGCCCGGCCGCTTCGGAAGCTACCGGGCGACCCGACGACGCGCCCCTCGGCGTGGAGGGACGCTTCGGGCGGGCCCTGGAGCTCTCGGGCGAGAACAACGCGAGCTTTCCGGGCCTGGCGGAGTTCCGGCGCTGGGACCCGTTCACGTTCTCGCTCTGGCTGCGCCTGCCCGACGATCGCGAACCCGCCGAGCGTGCCGTCGTCCTGCATCGCTCGCGCGCCTGGACCGACGCCGCCAGCTGCGGCTACCAGTTGCTCCTGGAAGACGGACGCCCGAGCTTCTCCTTGATCCACTTCTGGCCCGGCGATGCGATGCGCCGCCGCCTCGAAGCTCCGCTGCAGCCGGGCGTGTGGACGCACGTGGCCGTGACCTACGACGGTTCCTCGAGCGCGGCGGGGCTCACCCTCTTCCTCCATGGCGTCCCGGCGAAGAGCGAGGTCGTGCGCGACCACCTGACCAAGGACATCGTGAGCGGCGGCGACCTCGTGCTGACACTCGGCCAGCGCTTCCGGGACCGGGGCTTCGTCGCCGGGCGCGTCGACGAGCTGCAGGTCTTCGAGCGCTGCCTGGGACCGGTCGAGGTCGAGCTCCTGTACGCGGGCCGGCGAGGGAAGCCCGACGGCACTATGGCGCCCGGTGGAGATGGAGTGGACGGGGAAACGGCCGCATGGCTCGAAGCCGCACAACGCTTGCAAGCGTTGCGCGCCGAGCTGGGGCAACTCGTGGACACCATCCCCGAGATCATGACCATGGTGGAGCTCCCCACGCCACGCGTGGCCCGGGTGTTGAAGCGCGGCTCCTACGCGGAACCGGGTGCACCCGTGGAACCCCACACGCCGGACGCGATCTTCCCTTTCCCGAAAGATCTGCCGAAAAACCGCCTCGGCCTCGCGCGCTGGCTGACCGATCCGGGCCATCCCCTGACCGGACGCGTCGCCGTCAACCGGCTCTGGCAAGTCGTCTTCGGGCGCGGTCTGGTGGAGACCTCGGAGAACTTCGGCAGCCAGGGCACGCCGCCCACCCATCCCGACCTGCTCGACACCCTCGCCCACGATTTCGTCGACTCGGGCTGGGACGTGAAGGCACTCATGAAGCGTCTGGTCCTGTCGGCGACCTACCGGCAGGGCTCACGCCCCTCGAGCAAGGCGCGGCGGCTCGACCCCGACAACCGGCTCCTTGCGCGGGCGCCGAGCTACCGCATGCCGGCGGAGTGGCTGCGCGATACGGCGCTCTTCGCGAGCGGGCTCCTGGTCGAGAAGATCGGCGGCCCAGGCGTGAAGCCCTACCAACCGCCGGGCCTCTGGCAGGAGAAGAACGGGCAGGTCTACACCCCCGACACGGGCGACGGACGCTTTCGGCGCAGCCTCTACACGTACTGGAAGCGCACCTCGCCCCCGCCTGCGATGATGATCTTCGACACCGGCAAGCGGGAAGTCTGCGTCGCACGGAGGCAGACGACGAATACGCCGCTGCAAGCACTGGTGCTCCTGAACGATCCGCAGTTCATCGAAGCGGGCCGAGCGCTCGCGGCGCGCGCCTTCAAGGAAGCCCCTGCCTCGGACGACGAGCGGCTCGCCTACAGCTTCCGCTGGCTCACCTCGCGCCGGCCGACCGCCCCCGAGCTGGTCATCCTGCGCGAACTCCTGGACGAACAGCGCGCGGATTTCACCGCACACCCCGAGGAAGCCCTGGCGTTTGCGGGCGAAGCGCCTGGGGGAATCGACGCGTCCGATCTGGCGGCGCAGGCGGTGGTGGCGAACATGCTCTTCTCCTTCGACGCGGCGGTGACCAAGCGATGAATGTCGACCCCTTCGCACCGACCCGCCGTCACTTCCTCTCCGGCGGATCCCTCGGACTGGCGGGCGTCGCTCTGGGACGCCTCCTGGAGGACGACACCCAGAGCCTGACCCATTTCAAGCCGCGCGCCCGGCGGGTGGTGTACCTGTTCCAAAGCGGCGCTCCCTCCCAGCAGGACCTCTTCGACTTCAAACCGCTCCTGGAGGAGAAGAACGGAGAGGAGCTGCCCGCAGAGGTACGCCGCGGCCAGCGTCTGACGGGCATGTCCGCCAACCAGGCCACCCTGCCGCTGGCCGGTTCCCGGTTTGCGTTCGCCCGTCACGGCGAATGTGGCCGCTGGGTCAGCGAGCTCCTGCCGCACACCTCGAAGATCGTGGACGAGTTGTGCTTCATCCGTTCGATGCACACCGAGGCCATCAACCACGATCCGGCCATCACCTTCTTCCAGACGGGTTCCGAGATCGCGGGGCGGCCGAGCATGGGCGCGTGGATCAGCTACGGCCTCGGCAGCATCAACAAGAACCTGCCGGCCTACTGCGTACTGGTCAGCAAGGACAAGGGTGGGCAGCCCCTGTACTCGCGGCTGTGGGGCGCGGGCCTTCTACCCTCACGCTATCAGGGCGTGCAGCTGCGGGCGGGGCGCGACCCGGTGCTGTACCTGAGCGATCCCGAGGGCATCTCACCGGCCACGCGCCGGCGCATGCTCACGAGCCTGCGCAAGCTGCACACCAACCAGATCGAGCGCGAGGCCGATCCCGAGATCGCCGTGCGCATGGCCAACTACGAGCTGGCCTACCGCATGCAGACCTCGGTTCCCGAGGTCACCGATCTTTCCGACGAGCCCGCCGAGACCTTCGATCTGTACGGCGAGGACGCGCGCGATCCCGGCACCTATGCCGCCAACTGTTTGCTCGCGCGGCGGCTGCTCGAGCGCGACGTGCGCTTTGTGCAGCTTTACCACAAGGGCTGGGACCAGCACGACAACCTCCCCTCCGGCATCCGCGTTCAGTGCGCCGAGACGGACCGCGCGTCGGCGGCTCTGGTCGTGGACCTGAAACGCCGCGGCCTGCTCGAGGATACGCTGGTCGTCTGGGGCGGCGAATTCGGACGCACGAGCTACTCCCAGGGCAAACTGACGGCGGACAACTACGGCCGCGACCATCACCCGCGTTGCTTCACCCTGTGGATGGCGGGCGCGGGCGTGAAGCCCGGCCACGTCCACGGCGAAACCGATGAGTACGGCTACAACATCGTGCGCGATCCGGTCCACGTCCACGACCTGCAGGCGACGCTCTTGCACCTTTTGGGCATCGACCACGAGCGTCTGGTCTACAAGCACCAGGGCAGGCGCTTTCGTCTGACCGACGTGCACGGGCACGTCGTGCACGAGCTCCTCGCCTGACGGTCCCGAATACGATCGGGCGTCCCCTCTCAAGCGGGGAACGAACATCACCTGAACGGACGCCCCACGCCCCATGGCATCGCGCTGCTCGGGTGGGCTTTCGGTCCGGTGGGGCCGGCGACATCGTGGGGGCGAGCGTGGAGAGCCCCCCTGATCCACCCCCGCGTCGTGGCCCGAGGCCCTTTCGGCCAACGGACTTACGTCACTGCCGCAGGGTGGGTGCGGGGGGGGGTCTTGCGGACCGACGCCGGGGTGTGGCGCTGCACCGCTCGGCAAGCGATTCCCTACCACATCCGCTCTGCCCGGATGCACCTGCTTGGCCTAACATGGGGCCGTCCGTCCCACCCCCATCCCACCACCGGCCGCCTCCCGGAGCTTCTCCATGCTGCGCTATGCGCTCCTTTCGTTCCTGCTCCTGACCGCTCCCCAATCCAGGGCCCAGAGCGTCGCTCCCTCCTCGGCATCACAACGGGGAAATCTTCCCTTGCTGGACGCCCGGCATGTCTGGACCTACGAGTTGCCTGCGATCGTTCTCTCGAGCGTGGTCAAGGAGGACGCGGACAGGTCAGCGTCCGGGCTGCCGCCCCGCTTCGCCGTGCCGCGCGATTGTTCTTTGACTCCGGCCCGGGAAGGAACCTGGGAGAACCTGGATTCCCAGACGCTGCTCTGGCGCCTGCGGATCCGTGCCGCGGGAGCGGTGAACCTGAACCTCGGTTTCGGGAGCTTCTTCCTGCCGCCCTCGGCTTCGTTGCACGTCTACTCCACCGACCGCACACACGTGGTGAGACCCTTCACCGCCACAGACAATGCGGCCCACGGTGAGCTCTGGACGCCGGTGGTGGCCACGGAAGATCTGATGGTGGAGTTGGCGGTCGGCGTGAGCGAGGTCGGTCAGGTACGGCTCGAACTCAGCCGCATCGGCCAGGGCTATCGGCCCTTCGGCGCTCCCGGGGGGAGCTTTCTCGGTTCGGGCAGCTGCAACTACGACGTGGTCTGCCCCGAGGGCGACGACTGGCGGCTCGACATCCCCTCCGTCGGCGTGATCTCGACCGGCGGCTCCACCTTCTGCACCGGGTTCATGGTCAACAACGTCCGCAATGACCTGAAGCCCTACTTCATGACGGCGGCGCACTGCGGGATCTCGAGCGGGAACGCGGCCTCCCTGGTGGTGTACTGGAACTACGAGAACTCGTTCTGCCGCACACCGGGAACGCCGGGGGCCGGCGGCAACGGCGACGGGAGTCTGGCACAGTTCAACAGCGGTTCGTTCTTCCGGGCGGCCTGGAGCTCCTCGGACGTCACCCTGGTCGAACTCGACAGCGACCCCCCGCCTTCCTTCGACGTGTCCTACGCGGGGTGGGACGCCACGGGCGCGGACGCCACCATGGCCATCGCGATCCACCATCCCGACACAGACGAGAAGCGCATCAGCTTCGAGTTCCAGCCGACCACGACCACGTCCTATCTCGGCGAACCGGTGCCGGGCAACGGTTCGCACGTGCGGGTCGAGGACTGGGACCTCGGGACGACCGAACCGGGTTCCTCGGGCTCGCCGCTGTTCAACCAGAACCACCGCGTGATCGGCCAGCTCCACGGGGGATTCGCCTCGTGCACCAGCCAGACCTCCGACTGGTACGGCAAGTTCTCGGTGTCCTGGACGGGCGGCAACTCCGACACCACCCGGCTCTCCAACCATCTCGATCCCGACTCGACGGGCACGCTCACGGTGGATACCACGTCTCTGGCGACCCTGTGCACCGACCAGGGAACCTTCGAGTTCGATTCTACGCTCTACCGCTGTGAGGACACGCTCGGGATCTTGTTGACCGACTGCGGATTGAATACGACCGACCTCGTGGCTGAAACCGTGGTGGTGTCGGTCGACTCGTCCACCGAACCCGGGGGCGAGAGTGTCGTCTTGACCGAGACCGGTACCCAGACGGCGCGCTTCGCGGGCACCCTGACGCTCAGCTCCACCGACGCCGTCGGCGTGCTGCAGGTGGTCGAAGGGGACGCGGTGACCGCGCGCTACACGGACGCCGATGACGGCATGGGCGGATCCAACGTGCTCGTCACCGGTTCGATCGCCATCGACTGTACGCCTCCCGCGGTCATCAGCGTGGGCGTTTCGGGAATCGGTCCGGACGTCGCAACCGTCACGGTCACTTCCAACGAGGGCGTGACCGCCGGCGCGGACCTCGGAACGAGCTGCGCCTCCCTGGTCCAGATCCAGAGCGGGACCGACTTCGGCACGACGGCCACCGTCGAGCTGAGCGGGCTCCTGCCGAACACGACCTACTTCTTCCACGCCCTGGCCACCGACGCGGCGGGCAACGCGACCACCGACGACAACGGCGGCGGCTGCTACTCCTTTACGACCGACAACGTGCCCCTGGCCTTCACCGAGGAGTTCCTGGGAGACACGGATCTGAATGGCTTGGGGGTGCTCTTCACGCCCGATTCCGGTCCCGACGGCTACGTCGTCTGCGCACGGCCGGGGCTGGGGCTGGCGACGAATCCCGCCGGAGGTACGAACCTGGTGCTTTCCGACGACGACTCTCAGCAGATCGTCCTCGGCGGCGGAAACACCGTGAAGCTCTACGGCCAGACCTACGCCTCCATCTGGGTCAACTCGAACGGCAGCCTGACCTTCATCACCGGCGACACCGACTACACCGAGAGCCTGGACGAACACTTCGGCGAACCGCGCATCTCACCCTACTGGGACGACTTCAACCCCGCCGCCGGTGGAACCATCTCCTACCGGGAGCTGAGCGACCGCGTCGTCGTCACCTGGCAGGGAGTTCCGGAGTACTCGACCACGAACCAGAACACCTTCCAGGTCGAGCTCTTCTATGGGGGCCGCATCCGCATGGGCTACGACAGCCTCGACTCGACCGACGGCATCACAGGGCTCTCCGACGGCTCCGGCGTACCCCCCTCCTTCTTCGAGACGGACTTCTCGATCCAGGCTACGTGCAGCGGGAGCGGGCCCGGCGCGGACCGCGCGAGTTCGCCACGCAGCGGTCCCACGATCCAGGTGCCGTAGGGCGGCTACCGCCGTGGAGCGATGAACCCGTTTCCGCAACGCCGATCACTCAAGCCTGCGCATCGGCCTCAAACCCAGATCCTTCTCACCCCTGCCCGGAGGGGTCGCCCAGCGGTTCGCGCACCGCGTGCTGCCAGCCACGTAATGGAAGGAGCCGCCCCTTGCGGGACGATTCGGGGATGGTTTCGAGGATCGTTCGCCTTCACCGCCGGTAGCTTCGACCTCGTATGAATTGAAGTGGTCGCGACACCATTCCCAGACGTTGCCGTGCACGTCGTGCAAGCCAAAGGAATTGGGACGATAGGTTCCGGCGGGAGCGTGTAGAGCGTAGCCGTCGTCCCACGTCTCGTATGGCAGTCCTTTCGGCCCGTACTTCTTGCCGAAGGCGTCCGCCACGTTGGAGTAGAGTTCGGAGTGTTCTTCGGTCTTTCCGTAAGACCAAGGCGTGGTCGTGGCGCCGCGGGCCGCGTATTCCCATTGCGCTTCGGTGGGCAGATCGAAACCCATGCGCGTGACGAGACGCCGTGCTTCGAACCAGGTGACACCTTCAACGGGGTTACGCAGGTCGACCGCCTTGCCGCCGACGGAAACGCCCGGCGGGTAGGAAGAGGGGTTCGCCCCGGAAAAACGCGACCATTGCCCCTGGGTCAGCTCGTACTTGGAAATGAAGAAGGGACTGAGAACTACGGTGTCGACGGGAATTTCATCCTCTTCGATCGGCGAACCGAGGGGGTTGAAGTAGTTGGGCGCGCCGGCATCGGAGCTTTGACTCCCCATGGAGAAGGATCCACCGGGCAACAGAATGAAGACGAGCCCGGTCTGTTCCGTGATGACGAGCTGCCCGTCCTTGTCGCGTCGGGGGGCGACTCCGCTCTGAAGGTCGGCGAACTCGAGCCAACCGGAACCCGGATCGGCTCCCAGCGGAAGCAAACCGAGTTGGGGCTTCAACCCGAGGCCGGCGTAGCGTGGCTCGCTCCGGACGTAGGCGATGGCCTCGTTCCAGCGCGTGCGAGCCTCGTCACCCGTCAAGGTGTCCTGTTCCATGTTCTCGGCGTATTTCAGGCGACGGCGAACGCTCCATCCCCAGACGGGCGAAACGTCGCCTTCGATCAGACCCGTCTCCGAATCGCTGAACGCTTCCAGTTCGGCGACGAGCTTGCCTACCTGGGCCAGCCACCAGGCCTGCTGAAGTTCCTCCTCGCCTCCCGAACCCGTGTGGAGATCGACGCGCGCCGTCAATTCTTCGAGCAGTTCTTGATGGCCGCCCGTCCCTGTCTTCGGGTCGTGCTCCAGGCCGCGAGCGAGGGCCCTCGCCTTGCGCAACCACTGCTTGTAGGTCGGCCCTTTGTCCGGATGTAGCGGCCACATCGCCTCGGAATCCGCCTCACGCGTCAGATCCTCGAGATTCTGAAAGGCCGAGAGCCTGAGCACGTTGTTCTTTTCGGAATCCGCGAGCCGCGCGTTTGCGTCCGCCTGCGACTTCAGGAACAGACTGACACCCAGACCGGCCAGGGCGAACACGACCACACCGAGTAGCGCCGCGGACAGTCCGCGATTGCGCTGAACCCACTTGCGCAACTCGGCCAGAGCGCCGGTTTCGTAGGCGGAGACGACGCGTTGTTCGAGAAAGGCACGCAGATCCTCCGCAAGTTCCTGCGTGTCGCTGTAGCGCTCCGACGGTTCGCGCGCCATCGCCCTCTCGCAGATGGCGAGCAGCTCGACGGGAATTCCCGTACCGAACTCGTCGGCGGACCTCGGAGGCCCGAACAACAGGGCGCGAAGCACAGCATGTGAAGATCGCCCCACCTCGGCGTAGGGAGCTCGACCGGCCAGAAGTTCGTAGAGGATCGCTCCCATCGAATACACATCCGAGTGAGGCCCCAGATCGCCCATGTTGCCCTGGGCTTGTTCGGGAGGCATGTATGCCGGCGTCCCCATGACGGTGCCGTCCATCGTCAGCAAGGCCGACTCACCCGGGTCGAGCTCGTCGGCGGACGAGCGCAGACGTAGGTCGTGGCTGTCCTCCTTCCCGTGCATCTTGGCCAGGCCCCAATCCAGGACATACACCTCACCGAAGCGCCCCACCCTCACGTTGGAAGGCTTGAGATCGCGGTGGATGACGCCCTTCGAATGAGCGAAGGACATGGCCTCACAGGTGCGCAATACGACGTTCAATGCGCGTGTGCGCGTCCAACCGTCCTCGCCTCGGTGCACCGACTTGAAGACCTCGTTGAGGTCTCGACCTTCGATCAGGCGCATCGTGAAGTACACATCGCCCCGGGAATTGATGCCGAGCTCGTGTACGGGAACGATGCCCGGGTGATCCAATCGACCGGTGACTTGCGCCTCCTCGAGGAAACGAGCGAGCCTGCGCGGATCCCGGACAGGCGTCGTGGGCGCACGCTCGGACTCACTCGCTCCCAGGACCACCTTCATCGCCAGCCGCCGGCTCAAGCCCCGATCCCAGACCTCGTGGATCGCGCCCATCCCGCCACGGGCGACCTCTTTGCCGACGTCGTAGCGGGACGCCGGGGATGAGTTCCGGCGCAGTTCGCTCAGAAACTCCTCGGAGACCACCTCTTCAGCGCCGAAAGCAAAGTCCTCGGCACCGCCCGACTCGCTCCAGAGGCCCCGGTACTCTTGTGCGACCAGCGACTCGTGGCCGGGATAGAGCTCCTGGTAGTAGGCCAGTTCTTTCGCTGCTCCGGCATCGAGATCCTCGTGGATCCGCTGCAAGAACAGATTTCGAACGTCATCCGGATTCATGGGCGGGAGTATTGCGGAAACTCCACAAGGTTTGAAACACCGATTGCGGAAGGCGATCGCGCAGATCTCCCAGGGCGCGGGAATACTTGACCGCGACCGTGTTAGGCAGGAGATCCATCAGCTCGGCGATCTCCTGGTTCGTTCGGTGCTCCATCAAGCGCAGGACGAGGACTCGCCGTTTCTCATCGGACAGCCTGTCCAGCCCGCTGCGGATCATCTCGCTCACTTCGGCTTGGAAAACACGCGTGACGACGCTGCGGGTTTCTCGCGCCAGCTCGTCGGCACGCACCCCCTCCTCCGACGAATCGGAACCGACCAGAGACATCGTTTTTCTGCGCATGGAACGACGCAGAAAATTGTTGCACAGATGGTGCGACGTGGTGGCCAGGTACTTGACAAGCACCCGCGCATAGTGCCCGTCGCGAGGGCGCAGATCGGGAAGCCTTCGAAAAACGACGGTCCACACCTCCGCGACCAGGTCTTCGACATCGGCGGTGTTGCGCGCCAGGTGCCCCAGACGAAACCGCACCTGGGCCTCGACCAGCGGGGAGAGATGGGTAATCACTTGCTCGAGACTGTCGCGGTCCCCATCGACCGCTCCCTGAACCAGAATCGAGGTCTTCGGAACGGCTTGTTGCTCTTCGGCACCGCCCCGTGAATCCAGCTCGGTCTCGCTGCTTGGTTTCTGTGATTTTTTCGTCACCGTATGTAGCGTCCCGACATGCAGCTCCGGCAGTCTTCTTCCAAAGACGAAGGGACCAGAATACACAAACCCGTACACGCCTGCCGAGAATGGAAAACATGTGCCGAACACCGCACCGCAGGACTTGAACTCGAGAATCGGACGATCACTCTCCCGCGCTCCGGCCGCAATACTCTGGATCGTATTCGCTCTCACGCCTCTCGGAGCGCAGGGGGGTGGGCCGACGCTCTACGAAGTAGGAACTCCGGACATGGGATTGTCCGCCGCAGGAGCGGGAGCGCGCGCACGCGATGCCGCAACCGCCTATACCAACCCGGCCGGCATGACGCTCTTGGAGGGCGATCACTACCTCTTCGGAGGTTACGGGATCGTGGTGATCCAGGAATTCGAAATCGATCCGAGCGGAACGATGTCCGATCCGCCGGGAAGCACCGACGGGGGAGGACGCACCGAAGCGCTTCTGCCGGGCCTCGGCTCCTACGTCGTGAAACAGATCGATGAAGACTGGCGCCTCGGACTCGCCATCAACGCGCCTTTTGTCGGCGGATCGCAATACGATGACACGTGGGTCGGGCGCGCTTTCGTGGTCGAGAGCAACCTGCTTGGCCTGAACTTCGAACCCTCGGTGGCCTATCGCCTCGACGAGCGCTGGTCGATCGGGCTGGGAGTCAACGTTCTCTACGCGACCTTCGAGAGCAAACGGAGAGCCAGCACGGACCCCGCCGCTCCCACGGTCACACTCGATGCGAACGACGTCGGGTTCGGACTGACGTTGTCAACGATGTTCGAACTTCGGCCTCAAACCCGGCTTGGGCTCGTGTATCGCTCGCCGATCGATCTCGAACTGGAAGGCGATTTCGATGACGGCGCCGGCGGAAAGGTCGATGCGGGGCTGGAGTTCACGCTACCGCAGGGAGCGAGCCTGAGCATGCGGGAGGAGGTCTCTTCGAACCTCTCCGTGTTGGCGGACGCAGGCTGGACGGATTGGAGCGTCTTCAGCGATCAGGCGACGACGATCGGCGGTTCGACCCTGGAGTTGAATCGCCACTGGGAGGACACCTGGCGGATCGGCGTGGGAGCGGAGTATCGCCTCGGCGAACGCTGGCTCCTGCAGACGGGGATCGGATACGACAGTTCGGCCGTTCCCGATCAAAGGCTCCTGCCCGACATTCCCTTCCAGGATTCGTGGCGCTATTCGGTCGGAAGCCAGTACAGCTTCGGCTCCTGGAGCCTGGGGCTTTCCTACACCTTCATGGATCGGGGAAACCCGAACATCGATAGCGTCGCACTGCCCCCGACCGGCACGGTCGTGCTCGACGGGGAATTCGAGACCTCGACGCGACACTTCGTGGGGTTCACGATCTCGTGGCATCCCGGATCGGCCGGCCGGCACTAGCGATCCAGCAGGCTGCGGATCGTGAACCGAGTGGAAAAAGGGAGGGTCCCACGGAGCCCTCCCGGAGATCCACCTTCAGGATCACTTCTTCCTCCGAAGCCCGAACATCCCCCCCACCCTCGCTCGATCGTCAGCGAAAGCACGTTCGGAACCACGCACCACGGCTCCCGCCGGCGTGCCGGGCAGGAGTTCTCCCGACCCGACGGCCGAAGTGAGAATCGTGGCAGCAGGGGTGGAAGACCGTCCCGGGAATGCACACGCGGCGACGTCTCGGCTCCTCCAGCCCCCCGAGACCTCGTTTTTCGCAAAGCGTCCTCGCTTCGAGATGTATGGACTTATGGTCTCATGGTCCGGGCTCCCTGCTCGCCGCGGTCCAAGCCGTCAACGGAAAACAGGAGATCGACATGAGAACGAATATCTGGGTCGGCGCCGTGGTCTTGTCTTTCGCGAGTTTCACCAGCGCCCAGTCCAACGCGGTTCCGGGCATGGATGTATCGCTTGGCGCTCTGGGACCGATAGACGCCTTGGGTCGAACGGGGATCTTCCCGAACGGGATGAACGGCTTGGCCGGTGAAACCACCGCTTGCAACGTCGGCTCCGTCACCGTCGATTGGCTCGATGGCGACAGTACGGTTCCCATGAACGACGACCACCCGTGGATCGCTTTCTTGGTGGTCAAGGAAACGGACGAACGCCTCGTCCAGATCAGCGACAAAAGTTATATCAAGTCGGGTTTCGGTGTCTTCGCGCAGGACGTGTGCGGCACCTGCACCGGATGCGGGCCCTTCGGCATCTGCGAATACCTCGCACCGGGCTGCTCGGACACCTATACGGTCGGGATCAACGGAAATCGGTACTGGTTGGCACCGCACGAGGAAATCGACCCCTGGCTCGGCATCTGGTCGGCCATCGGATCGCTTTTTGACCGGGGCGAACCTCCCGTTCCAGCGCCTGCGGACACCGACGGCGTTCGCAGCTTCACGAGTGGGATGGGCAATGCATTGGGACCCGTTACGCATCGTATCGAGATCCGTGACGCCGACCTCGACGATCCGTCCGCGGCGTTCTGGTATCAGGGGATGTACGTGGTGCAGGGCGAGCCAGAAGCCAACCGTGACAACAACATGGCTTCGCGCGCAATCAGCCCGAACTGGACCGGATCCAGCTGGGATTTTGGCGGCGGGATCGGCGGCCTCTCATCGAGCGGCACGGTGCTCGGGCGGTGGGATGGAGCGAGCGTTACCTCGGGGACCAACGGGAGCGACGATGGGCGCGTCTACATCGCAGTGAAGGTGAGCGGGCCTGTGAATGGGCTCTATCACTACGAATACGCGCTCCACAACCGCGATAATTCTCGAGGTGTCGGCAGCTTGCGAATACCGATCTGCGCGGGGGCCCGAGTTCTGAACGCGGGTTTTCGCGACATCGATAACAACGCGGCAAACGAGTGGTCCGTGAGCATCGCAACCGCCGAGGTTCAGTTCTCGACGCCGGACAACCCACTGCTCTGGAATACGATCTACAACTTCTGGTTCGACTGCGATGCGGGCCCCGTCCCTTCCATGGTGGCGCTGGATGCCTTCCACGCCGGACCGGGAGCTGCGAGCTTCGCCGTTTCCGGGACGAGTCCCGGTGGACTTTACAACGTATACCTCGGAGACGGCTGTTCGTTCGGCTCACCCCCGCTCCTCGGCGCCTTCGGCACCCCTGCGCAACCGACCCTGGGCAATGCGTCGTACGGCTACACCAACGCGGGCGTCAACCCGGGTTCCCTCAGCGTTCTGTTCGGGGGCTTCGAGAGCGGCACGGTCCCCGTGGGTGGCGGGTGCACCGTCTACATGGCACTGCCCGGCTTACCTCCGATCGTAACGCTGCATGCAGCGATCGCCGACGGGATGGGCGTCGCGACACACTCGTTGGCGATTCCCAACAACGCTGCCCTGGAGGGGATGGATGCCTACGTCCAGGCCCTGTCCGTCCGTCCGGGAGGCGGCCCCTTTCAGGGCATGTTCGAATTCTCGAACGGCTGGCAGGTGCGCATAGGCGACCTGGTGGCAGGCTGCCCCTAGCTCGGTGCCGGAGGCTCCGAGATCGGGAGTCGGGCCTAATTGCAGCAGCCCTCCGATCCCTTGATTTTCCCGCAGTCCCCGCAGCGCTCGGCATCGGGGTCGCAGCACTCGGGGCTGCCCTTGAGCTCGCCGCAGTCCGCGCACTCGCCAGCGTCCTCGGCACAGCAGGCGTCCGCTCCCTCCTGTTGGCTGCAGTTCTCGCATGCGTTTGGAGACCGATAACTGCTCCCGAAAATCATGCAGGAAGACAAGAGCAGGTCGCACAGCACCGCGAGACCCACGATCGTTAGAAAACCACTCCACTTCATCGGGATCACCTCAGGTACTTGTTTGCGATCGCCTACCTCGGAGATGGGAGGCCTTATCCTGTGAGACCCCCCGGGAACGCTGGGCAAATTCTAGTTCCCGATGTGTGCTGGAGCCAGGGCCTCACCGGAGGGCCTCCATGGTCCCGGCCAAGCTGTCGACCTCGACCGGCGTCATGACGAGGGTCGGTCCCCACAACGGCCGCTTCCTTGTCCGGGAAGTACCGACGAAGCGATGAACGTCGTGCAGCGCGGGGTGGGAAATCTGTCCGCAAGCGTGGACGTTCACGGCCATCCGTGTGCCGAACAACCGCAGTTCTCCGAACGCTGCATTCACGGGTAGCAACGGGGTCGACCGGCCTGGAAAAGGGGAAGAAATTTCTCTTCGGTCACGCTACTGGATTGGGTTTTTTTCCGTCTCGCGACCGCGAACCATATGAGGTTGCTTTTTTGTCTTCCCTCGGAGACGGTGGAATGCGACAGGAAAAACCAAAGACCCACGACCTCGAACCCGACACCCCGATTCAAGCTTTCCCTTGTCTCGAGTGCCGCCAAGGCACGGTGTCCCCTTCACTTGCCCTCCCCCCAGGGCCTGGAGTTCGCCGCCGTCGGTCCACCCCATACCGAACACGGCTCCCCCGATTCGTCCGAAACAAGAGAATTTCATGCAGTCCCATCGCCTCCATGCCTCGACCTGGGGCCCTCTCGCCCTCGGCTTGTCTCTCCTCTGCGCACGTGTGGAGGCGCAGGTGCCCTTCCAGCGCAGCGCGGACACGACCGGGCGGGTCGCCCTCGGCGAAATCCCCGTCAACGACGACTGTTCGGGAGCACTGCCCTTGCTATGCGACTCGACGGCACTCGCCAACAACACCGCAGCCACCACGGTCCCCGAGGACCCCGGCTTTAGCTGCCACTTCAGCGGTCCGGGCACCCAGGGCATCGGAACCCTTTGGTACACCTTCGTGCCGACGTCGAGAAAGATCCGCGCCCACACGAACAGCAGTGTGTTCCCGGCCGACGACAGCATCATCGCCATTTATGAAGGCACATGTGGCGCGTTCGTCGAACTCGACTGCTCGGACGATGAAAACGACGGGCTGCTCTCCGACCTCACGTTCGACGACCTGACCGCCGGCGATACGTACTACCTCCAGTTAGCCTGTTTCGCCGACCCGGACCGTGGGGCCTACATGCTGAGCCTCGAGTGCATCCCGGACCCCCCGGATCCCCCGGATCCCCCGGATCCCCCGGACCCCCCGGATCCCCCGGACCCGGACCCGGACCCGGACTTCGTCCTTGAAGTCTCGCCCG
>NYUD01000078.1 GCA_002683825.1 Planctomycetota bacterium | reverse complement strand
GGAGGAGGGCGTAATCGAGATGAGCGTGGGAGGGGGGAAGTAGGAGAAGGCTCCGACGAGGGTCGCCGCGCCGTTCGAGTTGGAAACAGTGACGTCCGCCAGCGCACCCGGCATACCCGCCGGCAGCAGGCACGTCAGGTTCGCGTCGTCGAGCACCAGCACGTTGGTCGCTTCGGATGCGCCGAAGCTGACCGTGGCCGGACCGGGGCTATCGACGAGGAAACCCGTTCCGGCGATGGCTATGGACGTGCCGCCCATCATCGTGCCCTGGGACGGCGTAAGGCCGGCAAGCGTCGGCAAATCGTGGTAGCGGTAGGCGCTCGCGAGGGCCGAGCCTCCGTTGGTGTTCACGACCTGTACTTCGATCTGGCTGCCGCCCACTCCGGCAGGAATGGTGCAGGTGATGGCAGTGTCGTCAACGACGACGACGTCGGTTGCGGGAAGGTTACCGAACAGAACCTGCGTTGCGCCGGCGCCTGCAGCGGAGAAGTTGACACCGGTGAGGGTCATCGAGTCACCGCCCAGGGAGGTGCCGCTGAGTTTAGAGAGCGAAAGCAACGTGGGAGGCATACGGTATTCGAAGCCACCGGCGAGGATGGCCGTGCCGTTCGTGTTTGCTACGGCCACATTCACCAGGCCCGCCGCCGACGATTCCGGGGTCAGACAGGAAATGGTCGCGTCGTCAAGAACGAGAATGTTCGTGGCGAGAAGACCGTCGAAGGTGACGGTGTTCATGCCGGCCCCATCCGAAGTGAAGCCGCTGCCACTCAACAGCACGGAATCACCACCATCGGCGGAACCGTTGTCCGGGAGCAGGACCGTAAGCGTCGGCATCGGAGCGTAGCGGAAGGCTCCGAGAAGTGAATCCGTACCATTGTCGTTGGTCACGACCACATCGACGAGGGTGTCGGGCGTACCCGCTGGGGCATCGACCGTGATGGTCTCCCCGTCCACGATGACGAGGTTCGCAGCCGTCTGGCCACCGATCGTTATCGTGGTGATACCGCGCGTGGAATCCAGGAAGTCCTTGCCCTTCAGGGTCAAAGCCGTGCCGCCAAGAAACGAGCCGCTCTGGGGTGTGATGCTCGTGAGTACCGGTGTCGAGGCCGTATAGGTGAAGGCGTCCGCCAGGATCGAGCTGCCGTTCGCGTTGGTGATCACGATATCCGCGACCTCGTCACGCACGCCCTGGGGCGTATCACACAGGAGCGCAGAGTCGCTGAAGACCATGATGTTCGTGGCCGGGTTTCCGTCCAGGCTGACCGCGTTGCTGCCGGCGTCGTCGGCCATGAAGCCTGTGCCGAAAAGGAGCAGCGTCGTACCGCCGCTCGAGCGCCCGGTCGTCGGCGAGGCCGAGGTCAGGACGGGTTGCGCGTGGAAGCGGAAAGCGATGGGCATGGCTACCGTGCCGTTCGCATTGCTGATCTGGACGGTAGCGAAGCCTCCGGCGATGCCGGCCGGTGTGGTGCACGTGATGGTCGTGTCATTGACGACAAGGACGTCCGTTGCCGGAGCACCATCGAAGGTGACATCGTTCGGACCCGCCGCGTCGATCTGGTAGCCCGTACCTGTCAGCGTCACGCTGTCGCCGCCCATGGCCGAACCGTGGTTCGGGGACACGGCGGTCATCGTGGGCAGGTCGTGGTAGCGGAACGCGGAATTCAGTGTGTCGGAGCCATTGACGTTCGCAACGGTCACGCCAACATTGGTACCGGCCGATCCTGCAGGAGCCACGCAGGTCAGCATCGTGTCGTCGACGATGACGACGTTCGCCGCAGGCAGGCCGCCGATCGTAACCGTGGTGGAGCCCGGGTTCTGGTCAAGGAATCCCAGGCCGCTGATGTTGATGACCGTGCTGCCGATCGAGGTTCCCGAGGCCGGACTGATCGAGGTCAACGCCGGCGGTAAGTTGAAGCGGAAGGCGTTGATGAGGAGGTGCGTACCGTTGTCGTTCTGGATGCGTAGGTCGACCACGTCGCCGGCGGGACCGGTTGGCGCCATGCAGGTCAGGGTGCGGTCGTCGACAACGACCACGTTTGTTGCCAACACGCCGCCGAAGGTGACCAGGTTCGCCCCAGGCGCGAAGTCCTGAAAACCCGTTCCCTCAATCGTTACCAGGGTGCCGCCGAGAGGCGAACCCGTGGGTGGGGTCACCGCGAACAGCGTCGGCTCCGGTGCCGTGTACTGATAGGCGTCGATCAGGGTGGCCGAGCCGTTTCCGTTTGCCACCTGGATCGAGACCGGAGAGTCTGGTTGGCCGGGTGGAGCCTCGGAAAGGAAGGCCGTGTCGCTGAAGATGTTGATCGACGTGGCAGGAACACCGTCGAAGGTGACCGAGAGCGTGCCGGCGTTGTTGTTCAGGAATCCGGTTCCGAAGACGAGCACGCCGGTGCCGCCCAGAGCGCTTCCTGAAGTCGGGGTGATCGCCGACAGCGTCGGAGTGGGGTAGTAGAAGAACCCGGCGACAAGACTTCTTTCGCCGTTGCCGTTGCGTAGCGTGACGTCGACCGAGGTACCCGCCGTATGCGGGGGGATCGTGGCGGTGATGGTCGAATCGTTGACCGTGACGACATCGTCGGCGGGAATCCCACCGAAGAAAACCGTGTTGACGCCCGTACCCGGAGCCGTGAAGGCGCTGCCCAGGAGTGTGACCGTCATGCCGCCCAACGAAGACCCGCTGGCAGGAACGATGGAGGCCAAGGGAGAGGGCATGTTGTAGGTAAAGGCGGAGGACAAAATGTCGCCACCATTGTCGTTCAAGAGCGCGAGGTCTACGGTTGTGCCCTCAGCGCCCGGCGGAAGCATGCACGTCAGGGTGGAGTCATCGAGGATGACGAGACCGGTCGCCGGGCTGCCACCGAAGCTCAGATTGTTGAGTCCCGGCGAATCAACCAGGAAGCCGCTGCCATTCACGGTGACCGGAATGTTGCCTGCGGAAGCCCCGCTCGTCGGTGAGAGGCTCACCAGCGTAGGCTCGCCGTGGAAACGGTAGCCGGAAAGGAGCACGGCCTGACCGTTGTTGTTGCCGATCATCACGTCGACGCTGCTACCGGGAGAACCGGAGGGGGCGACAACCGTGAGGGTCGTGTCGCTCAGCACCGTGACGTCGTTCGCCGGTACACCACCGAAGTGAACCGTGTTCACTCCGGCGTCATCGTCGAGGAATGCGCCGCCGGTGATCGTGACCGTGGCGCCGCCCAGAGAGGGGCCGCTCGCCGGATCGAGGCTGGCGATAACGGGGCGCCCGTGGTAGCGGTAGGCCGTGGCCAATCCGACTTCGCCGTTGGTGTTGGCTAAACGAACCTCGACGAACGTTCCCGGCGGGCCTGGAGGCGTCGTGCAGTTGAGCGTCAAGTCGTCGATCACTGTGACCGAGAGCGCCGGAACCCCGTCGATCAGGACGGTGTTCGCTCCGGCGAAGTCCTTCTGGAATCCACTGCCGCCGATCACGAGTGTTTCGCCGCCGTCGGGTGATCCGGACGCGGGCGAGACGGAGGTGAGGGTGGGCAGGTCGTGGTAACGGAAGCTGTCGACCAGCTGAACCGTGCCGTTAAAGTTTGAAAGAGCGACCGATGTGAGACTGCCGGCGGAGCCCGGGGGGACGATGAGCGTGATGCGGGTGTCGTCCAGGACCGTGAGTTCCGTGATGAGGTTGGCGCCGATAGTGATGGCGGGAATGCCCGCGCTGTCGTTTTGGAAGCCGGTTCCCAGGAGGAGCAGCGTACCGCCGCCCAGGGAGCTGCTGGACTCCGGCGAGATCGAGTCGATGGTCGGCGGGGTGTGATAGCGGAAGCCACTGGCCAGGGCCGTCGCGCCGTTTGCGTTTTCGATCCGGATGTCGACGATTGCACCGGCGAGTCCTGCCGGAGCCAGGCATGTCAGGAAGCTATCGTCGATCACGGCGACGCTTGTCGCCGGGATGCCGTCGAAACTGACGCCGGGAAGTCCTGGGTTGTCGATCGCAAAGCCCGTTCCAATGAGTGTCACGTTCGTTCCGCCGAGGGCGGTGCCGTCTGCGGGCGAGGCCGAGTTCAGTACCGGCAAGGAGTGGTAGCGGAAGGCGGCCACAATCTCCGCCGATCCGTTGTCGTTCATCAAGCGAACGTCTGCGAAACTTCCGGGGGCAGCGGCCGGAGCCCGGCACGTCAGGCTGAAATCGCTCAGAAGGCTGACATCGGTGGCCGGGAGATCACCGATGAGGATCGTGTTCTCGCCCGGGAGGTAATTGGAGAAACCGCTACCCATCAAGGTGATCAGCGTGTCTCCGAGGGAAGTGCCGCTGGCCGGCGAGATGCTGTCGAGTGTCGGTGCCGGAGCGATGTAGGTAAAGGCCGCGGGGAAGACCGCCTGGCCAATGTCGTTGGAGACGACCACGTCCACGGGACCGGGGTTGCTGGTCGGCGTGTCGCACAGAATGGCCGTGTCTGCCAGGATCTGGATGTTCGTTGCCGGAAGGCCGCCGAAGGTC
Source organism: Planctomycetota bacterium (assembly GCA_002683825.1). GTDB lineage: Bacteria > Planctomycetota > UBA1135 > UBA1135. The sequence continues at coordinate 2,241 of NYUD01000078.1, read as the reverse complement.
ACGCTAAGCGGCCCCGAACTTGCGTTCTGGAAGCCCCGGCCGAAGACCAGCACGCTCGTGCCTCCCTCGGTCGTGCCGCTCGCAGGGAGAATACTCGTTATGGTCGGACCGTCGTCGTAGGTGAAGGCGTTCAGGAAGAGCGCTTCCCCGTTTGCGTTGGAGACGCCGATTGCGGCCGTCGTGCCGCCGGCGCCCGGAGGCGACAGGCAGGTGATCGTGGTGTCGTCGATCAGGCTGACCGAAGTGGCCGGCGCACCGTCGAAAGTAACGAGGTTGCTACCGGCGTTGAAGAGCAAGAAGCCCGTCCCCGTGATCGTCACGAAAGTGCTTCCGTTCAGGGATCCGTTGGGCGGCGAAACGCTTCCGATCGTGGGGCGGTCGTTGTAGCGGAAGGCTCCGGCCAGGCTGGCGTCGCCGTTGGCGTTGCTCAGTACGACCTCGACCAGGGCGCCCGCGCTGCCGGAAGGTGTGCTGCAGATAAGCTCGGTATCCGTGAGCACCGTTACCCCCGAGGCCATGACGCCGTCGAAAGCGACGGTGGCCGGTCCCGCAGCGTCGTTCTGGAAGCCTTGACCGAGAAGCGAGAGAAAATCACCTCCCAGGGACGAGCCTTCGCTCAGCGAGAGGGAGATGAGTTCCGGCAGGGCGTGATAGCGGAAAGCACCGAGCAGTGAGGCGGATCCGTTCTCGTTCGAGAGTGAGATGTCGACCACCGCGCCCGGCGTTCCGGGCGGAGCCAGGCATGTCAGCACCTCGTCGGTGAGTGCGGTGACGTTCGTGGCCTGTACGCCGCCGAAGGTCAGCACGGTGGTTCCCGGGTTATCCGCCAGAAAACCCGTGCCCTGAAGCGTAACCAGAATGCCACCGCCTGAGGAATCGCTCGTGGGCGAGAGGGCGGCGAGTGAGGGCAGGGCGTGATAGCGATAGCCGGCCGGCATGAAGGCCTGGCCGTTGGCGTTGATGATGCTGACGTCGGCGGTGGCCCCCGGCGTTCCCGCCGGGGCCTTGCAGACCAAGGTGTCGTCCGCCAGTGCGGCGATCTCAGTGGCGGGCAGGCCGCCGATCGTGACCGTATTGAGACCCGCCCCATCGATCAGGAAGCCGCTACCGAGGATCGTGATGAACGTGTCTCCCAGGGAGCGTCCGCTCGCAGGCAGGAGCGAGCTTATCGCCGGCGCGGCGTTGTAGCGATACCCGCCGCTGAGCGTGGAGGTTCCATTGTCGTTGGAGACGACGACGTCGACGGAAGTGCCGCTCGTTCCGCTGGGAGCGGTGACCGTCATGATCGAGTCGCTCATGATGAAGAGGTCGAGAGCGGGGATCGATCCGAAGAGGACGCTGGTGATCCCCGCAGTGGGGCTGGCAAAGCCCGCACCGTTGATCGTTATCGCCTCTCCGCCCGTGGATCGGCCGTTGGCCGGGAGCACACCGGCTACGGTCACGCCGTCGCGGTACTGGAACGCACCCGCCAGGGTGGCCGCGCCGTTCTGATTCAACACGGTGACGTCCACCGAGACCCCGGCGGGGCCGCTAGGTGAAGTGACGGTCAGCTGCGTGTCGCTGGTGACCTGCACGTTGGAACCGGGGGTGTTGCCGAACAGCACGTTGGTGGCGCCCGGATCGTGGGCCAGGAATCCCGTGCCCGTGAGTGCGACCGGTGTGCCACCTACGGGCGGTCCCTCGGCCGGCGAGATACTGGCGAGGGTCGGTGCCGGGGCGTCATATTGGAAGGCGCCGATCAAGCTCGCCTGGCCGTTGGCGTTGTTCAGAACGACGTCCACCAGCGCTCCGGCCGTGCCGGGAGGCGCCTGGCAGAGAATCGAGGTGTTGTCCAGGACCGTGATCCCGCTCGCGCCCACGCCGGCAAACGTGATCGTAGGAGTACCGGCTGCGTCCACCACAAATCCGGTGCCGAAGAGGAATACGCTTGTGCCGCCCAGGCCCGAGCCACTGTCCGGAGACATGAAGGCGAGCGTGGGCAAGTCGTGATACCGCAGAGCACCCGGGAGGGCTGCGGTCGTGTTGTCGTTTGAGACGACGACATCGACGGAGGTGCCGGGAGTGCCGGACGGTACAGTGCACGTGATCGTGTTGTCAGAAATGACGGTGATGTTCAGGGCCGGCATCCCGCCGATTTCAACTGTCGTGAGGCCTGCGGTCTGGCTTGCGAATCCGCCACCGCTGATCGTCAGCAACGTGCCCTCCAGGGAGCTTGTGCTTGTCGGAGAGATCGAGGCGATG
>NYUD01000077.1 GCA_002683825.1 Planctomycetota bacterium | reverse complement strand
TGCATCTCTCGGAGTGACAGACGGCCGGGCGTTACCGAACCAGGTTTGTCGCCGCACACTCCCCAGGCATGTGGGTGGCGCGGAGCGGGGCCTCGATCTCCCGTCGGGCCAAGTCGACGGCGAACACCCACGGAGAAACCCACCGCGTCGTTCCGTACGACTCGTCTCGCTTGGGTTGACGAGCGGGACGATGGGGTTGGCGGTGTGTGGCGAAATACCTGGTTCGGTATCGCCTAGTTGCCGTATCGCAATGTGAGTGCGTTCGCCCGCACCTCATTCCCGGGCGCGTTCGGGTCATCGATCACAATTCGGTAGCGCAAGGTGCAACCGAAAAACTGTCCCGGAACGACGTAGTCCCAGCTCCACGTACCGGCTCCGCGCTGTCCTTGCACTCCGCTAGTCGTGAAAGGGATCACGACTTCGTGGGCCTCGAGGGGATTCCAGCGATACCGTGCCCCCAGCGGCGCGGGAACATCGATGAGGCGTACGAAAAGTTGACCTGTCGCACCGCCGGGGGCGCCGGTCAAACGAATCTGGGCGTCTTCGCCGACCCGGAAAGGTCCCGTCGCGCCGAGCGTCGGTATCAAACCGTGGGTATCCGGAACGCCGCCCATCGATTGACGGCGGGCCCCCGAGGACGGCGTCACGTTGGTCATGTTCTCCCAGATCTCGTCCGTGATCAGGTCGGCGTCGCCATCTCCATCGATATCCGCAAGATGACCGATGGGAACGTCGACGACGTCGGGCCAGAGTGCGGAGTAGACGACTTGATGAACCGGCACTTTCCATCCGCTGTTGTCGGCCTTTCGTAAAACGATTGAGATGGCAGGCGAATCGAGAAGGGGACTGTTGAAGACGGCATCGAGCAACCCGTCGCCGTTTATGTCTCCCGCGATCGCCACACGCGAATTATTCAGATGAGGATCTTTTACGAGGTCGGGGTGGAGGTCGTCCAAGAATTCGCGGTCGGCGAACGCCAGGTTTCCATCGGTAGAGGGGACAAAGTACGCTTTGTTACGGATATCGGAAACACGGAAGCTACCGAGCAGATCCTCGTCGCCATCTTGGTCGAAATCCGCCACGACCATGTGCACCTTTCCCGGGGTTCCAAGGTAGACCGAATCGACGTGAGTGGCTTGGAAGCTCCCATCGCCGAGGCCGGGATGCAACCGCAGTCTGTTCGCCTGGTACACGACCAGCACATCCGCGATCCCGTCGGCGCCCCACAGGTTCCCGATGCTCACGGGCCAGGTACCGGTCGTAGCCGAAGCCAGAACGAAGTGACCCTGACCGTCGTTCATCCAGGTCTTCATCTCGCTCGTGGACCAGAAGTCCATGTCCGCAAAGAACGTCGTCAAGTCCTGGTCGCCATCCCCATCCAAGTCATAGACGATCGAGTTCTCGGGGAGTACGACGTAGAAGGAGTCGTGCATGACGTTCTCCGTACTCGCCTGGCCTCCGTCACTGTAGCTGCCCCCGCCGTCGTTGAGCAGCAGTTGCATGCCGTGATGGCCCGTGTTTGATTGACGCCGAACGAGGAGATCCGGGTCGCCGTCACCGTCCCAATCCCCGCTAAGCCCGGGGCCGACGAACCACATTCCCGCAGGGGCCGAGGGCATCGAAGCGGTGGAGTCCAGGAACTCTCCATCGCCCATGTTGCAGGAGAGGCTCCCGATTCCAGGGCGAATGTCCTCGTCACCGTCCTGATCGTAGTCGTGCATCGTGCTCGGGGTCTGTTCGCCTTGCACGAGAGGCGTATTCGGAGAGCCCGTGAGGGGACCACGAGCGTAATAGACGCAATGACCGGCGATGAGATCCATGTCGCCATCGTGATCCAGGTCGGCCGCACCTGCGATTTCACGCGACCCGGCTCCCGGGAAGGTAAACGGGAACTCGAAATTCCCCGTACCGTCGTTCAGTGAGATCATGAACGTCGAAGGGAAGTTGAAGGCGGTTCTGAAATTGCCCGCTCCACCGCCTCCACAACAAATCCCATCGAGGTCGCCGTCGTTGTCGACGTCGGCCAGCTTGGCCGCCGGACCGCCGGCCTGCAGGGGTTCCAGCGTGTAGTTCGTTGGGCCGTGGCAACGGAAGACGCGATAGACGGAGTCCGAGAAGAACACGATGTCTTCGTCGCCGTCTCCATCGATGTCTCCGGGAACGAGCTTTGGAGAACTCGGCAGGTCGTGAGGCATGAGAATCGGAGGCTGGGGCACACCATCGAAGATCTCGATGATGCCGAAGTGCGCCGGCTTCATGACCAGAAGATCCTGCGTTCCATCTCCGTTGTAATCGAAGGCAAGGAGATCGACCACGTTGGTGCCCGAGTCGATCGTGTTGGTGGTGATGTTATAGCCCCCGCTGCCATTCGGGACGGCGACGTCGATCGTCAGCACGTGGGGCTTCAGGGTCGCTCGGTCCCCAAGTCCATCACCGTTGAAGTCCGCGATCGTCGCATGCCTGGCGAGGTACCCAAAATTGGAACCATACGAGAGCTCATCGAACCGAGTGTGCACTCCCCCCACTGCACTGACATAGACGTCGAGGAGGCCGACGTCGTTGCCGGTAGCAGGTATGAAGAGATAGTAGTCGTCTCGTCCGTCCGCGTTCACATCGCACTTTTGTATGCGCGCTACGGTGTCCGCCGAGAAGCTCCCACTCGTGTCTCCCTGGCTGCCGCTGCTGAAGGAGCCGTCCCCGTTACCGTAGTAGCTCTTCCTCAATACGTCCGAGGTCGAGAGCCCCCATCCGATGACGTCCTGATGTCCGTCTCCGTTCAGGTCGAGGACCTCGCCCATGTGGTAGTACGGGGAGAAGAGCGACACCGGCGCATCGAAGATGGCTTTGGATTCCTGAGCCGTGAGTGGAAGGGCGAGCAGGGAGAGAAGGAGCGGGAATTCTATTTTCATGGGGAGGTCTCTTGGACTACCGAGTAGTTCCCCCGACCACCGAGCCCGTTTCGACAAACCGGCGCAAAACCGCAGCTACGACGCAAGTCGCTGGCTCGCAAGGCCCTAGGAGGGCAAGAACGGCCATCCTTTGATGGTCTCTCCGTCACGGTCTTCACGTTCTCGGGCCCCCTCCAGCATGCCTCGGATTGGCGCCGTTGAGGTCAAGACGTAGGGAGTCAACAGTTGTCCCGCTACATCGCCCGCCCGCCGATCTCCACCGATCGTCTGACGCTCGAGCGAGGTGACAGAGGAGCGGCCTTGGTATCGTGTCCAGAACCGTGCTCCACCCAAGACCTGCCGCCCGCTCCAACTCGCCGCCGTGTGCGATCTCGTGCCGATGATCCTCGGCTCGGTCCCGCTGATCAGCTTGTTTTTCTGCGCCGCGGCGACGCAGGGACCGCCGACAGCCAGGGCGCTGGACGAGAACCTCCTACCGAACCCGTCCTTCGAGGAGACGACGGCCCAGGGCGCTCGAGGCTGGAGTTCGCAAGCCTGGAACGGGCAGGGCGACACCCGCTGGACGATCGAGTCGCCCGGCCGGACCGGCGAACGCTGCGTCTCGATCGGCTCCGCGAAGGGCGCGGACGCCGCGTGGACGACGACGGTGAGGGTCGAACGCGACGCCTGGTACCGGCTCTCGGGGTGGATCAAGACGCAGGCTGTCCGCGGCGCCGTGGGCGCACTGCTGAACATCCAGAACATGCAGGCGGTCCGGACGCAGGCGGTGTCGGGGACCCAGGACTGGACGCTGGTGTCCACCGTCTTCCGGGCCGAGGCGACGGAGCTGCAGGTCAACTGCCTGTTCGGTGGCTGGGGCTCATCAACCGGCCAGGCCTTCTACGACGATCTGACCCTGGAGCCAGCGGACCCAGCCGACATCCTGCCGGACGCGACACACGCCACGATCTCGATCGACACCAAAGCCCCGACCCGTAAGTACAGCCGGATGATCTTCGGCGGCTTCCTCGAGCACTTCGGTCGACAGGTCTACGGCGGCGTCTTCGAGCCGGGATCGCCCTTCGCCGACGAGGACGGATTCCGCAAGGACGTCATCGCCGCGCTGCAGGAGTTGAAGACCCCCATTGTGCGCTGGCCCGGCGGCTGCTACGTGAGCGGCTACCACTGGGAGGCCGGCGTAGGCCTGGAGCGCGAGCCGACCCACGACATGGCTTGGGGCGTGCTCGAGCCCAACAGCTTCGGTACGGACGAGTTCGTCGCACTCTGCCGGCGGGTCGGCTGGCAGCCCTACGTCTGCAACAACGCGGGCAACGGCACCATCGAGGAGATGCGGGGCTGGGTCGAATACTGCAACGGCGAGACGGGCAAGTACGCAGAGATGCGCGCGGACAACGGCCACCCCGAGCCGCTCAACGTCCAGATCTGGAGCATCGGCAACGAGAACTGGGGGCGCCACGAGATCGGTTACAAGCCCATCGAGACATGGGCGCCGTTCGTCCTGGGGGCGGCCAAGGCGATGAAGGCCGTGGATCCGACGATCCAACTGTCCGCCGCCGCCCTCCCCTCGCGAGAATGGTCGCTGCCCCTGCTGGAGACAGCCGGGCCCTACCTCGACTACATCTCGATCCACGCGTACTGGCTGGCGCTCTGGCAGAAGCAAGAGACGCCCGACTATCTGACTTGCATCACCTACTCCGAGGAACCCGAGGCGCAGATCGCCGGGTTCGTCGACGTGCTGGAGGAGTCGGGGTACCGGGGGCGGATCAAGATCGCGTTCGACGAGTGGAGCCTGCGGGGCTGGCACCACCCCGGGTTCCCGCGCAAGAGCGTCCAGGACTACGCTGATCCCGAGGTCAAAGCGCTGATCAAGGCGCGCGAGCTGAACGACATCGCGTCCCAGTACACGATGGCCGACGCGCTGTTCTCCGCCTCGTTCCTGAACGCCTGCCTTCGGCACGCCGAAGACGTCGGCATGGCCAACATCGCCCCGATCGTGAACACGCGCGGACCGCTCTTCGTGCATCCAAGGGGCGTCGTGCGGCGCACACACTTCCACACGATGGCGATGTATGCCAACGAGCTGGAACCTTTCGTAGGTCGGCTCGAACGCAGAGCGCCGAGCCTGCGTCACGGCGATCGCAGCGTCCCAGTGGTGGACGCCATCGCGACCGCCAACGAATCGGGCAACCGCTGGGCCATCGCGCTGGTCAACCGTCACCCGTCGAAGAGCGTCCCCTGCACCGTCAAAATGGGCGGCAGCCTCCTCGACGGCACCTTCGCCGCTACGGTCCTCACCGCAGACTCTCCCGACGCCTACAACGACATCGAGGACCCAGACCGGGTGACCCCCAAGAAGATCAAGCTCACGTTCCGCGAAGGCGTCGCCGAGCTGCCGCCCCACTCGCTGACGATCACGCGCGTCCTGCTCCAGAAGCCTGCGCAGCGCGAGGAGAAGGACCGCGCGCACCTCGAGGGCTACGACCCCGAGGAGGGTCTTCGCTTCCGCTGACCGGACGGGATCGAGGAGCGGTATCGCGACTACATGCGCAAAAACAGAAGGCGGTAGGCGAGGAGCCTACTACCTAGGCGTTCTAGGCAGTACGCGCCCATCCAGACACCGTTGCAAACGTGTGGAAGAGGTCGCCTTGCACGCTCACCTTGTGCCAACCTTTACAGGAGCACTTGCAGCACTCAGCGTGACCCCGCCGGGACTCGCCGACGCAAGAAGTTGCCAGCGCCCCATACAGATGGCGACGTGCGCCGAGGCCTTCATAAATGCCATGGCTGCGGCTGGGATAAGCGAGGCAACCGAACATCTTGTCATGCGCGACCAGATCGTCGAACAGACGTTCGCTGTTCTGCAAGTGCACGTTGTCATCACCCGTTCCATGGACGAGCAGCAGGTGGTCCTGCAGGTTCTTGGCGAACGTGATCGGCGAGAACTTCTTGTAGACCTCGGGGATCTCACGAGGATCGCGGCAGTCACGGATAGGTACTGAACCGGATGTTTGAGCTGGGTCGGCCGACTTCGGAGGCGATCAGGCCCTGAGATTGTGGGGATGGGGAACTTGTGGGCTCATTCCTGA
>NYUD01000118.1 GCA_002683825.1 Planctomycetota bacterium | reverse complement strand
GCGACTGGACCTCTACGCAGCCGCATTTCAGGTCTACTACTACCTGGATCCGAATCGCCCCATCGTAAGGACACCCAACCCTGTCAGTGCTTACATCGCCGGCGAGCCACCGATTTCGTACTCGGAAGCCTACCCGCCAGTCACGCCAGGCAACGGCGTACCTCTCGCCGCCGGTGCTCTGTTCGGGGGAGCCTCGATCGCTCCGGGCTACAACACCCTGGCAACGCACAAGAGCAGCCAGAGCTACTTCTTCGACATTCCGTGCGCCTTCCGGTTCGAAGTGTTCCCTGCGGGCATATGCCGTCCTTATTCCGCACCCTCTGCGGCCAACCCTCTCTACATGGGACTAGCCGCAGCGCGTCCTCCCGCAACGACCATCCTGGACGGTCGTATGACTCCACTTCATGGGCAAATCAGCGGCAGCGTCAGCGTCTTCGGGCACCTCGGGCTCGTGGGGACGGGCCAGGCCAAGGTGGCCATCGAAATCCGGGTCGTCGACGTGACGAACGTCAACCTTGCAGGCGGCCAGCAGCCGATCATGCCTCCGAGTCAGAACGCAAACTCGTTCCTCGTCTGCTCGAAGAAGATCTTCGAGAAGGAGATCAGCACTGCGCTCGCGCCCTCGCTGGGAGCCTCGCTCCACCAGGAAGCGGGCAACCTATACACCGGTGGGGGCAAAGGCATGCATGCCGAGTTCCAGGTCCCTGTAAAGAAACTCATCGTCAACGAGCTGCTTGACTTCGGTTTCGACCTGATGCTCCAGCGTCGGCGAACCTACTCGGTCGACGTCGTGATCGAAACGCAGGCTGGCCTCTACGAGGACGGACTCGGTCTCAACAGTGATACGGGCGGATCGGGGTCCGGGTTTGGAGCCGGTGGATGGAAGGGCGCGCGGGCCATTGCCTACTTCAAGCCCGGCCCTCCCCCGCCGGCGCCCTACGGCGGCGCTTACCTGAATGACGAAGTTCCGATCAACATGACGGCTCGTTTCATCGACGCGTTCAGCAACGCGGGGACGCTCGGGAATTGGCTCCAGAACCTGCCCTTGGTCGCGCCGGGGAACCCGGCCATCACCTGGACGACGACCGGCCCCACGCCCCTGACTCACACCCCGCTGATGCCGTTGATTCCCGTACTGACCCCGGGAGAGTCCCCCACCGGCTGGTCGGATTCCAGTACTTTGTTCCGCTATCTGGCACCCGAGCTAATCGGATTTCCCGAGCCGCCACCCTTCCCTTTCCCTTACCCCCTTCAAGGGCTCCAAGGTCTCATGGAGACCTGCTTTCCGGCCCACACGTCGGCGGTTCTTGGGCTGCCACCGGCTCGCGACCGCGCAGCTTTCTTCCCCGGAGTGCCCGGTGTGAGGGTGAACCAGGTTGCCGTGACTCTCGAACCCGACACGGCCGAGATGATCGACCGCGTGGCGCGACTCAAGGTCGAGGAGATCCTCTCGAGCAATGCCAACACGGTTGTGACGGACCTCATCACACTTCAGATCGAGGTTGCGGGGCTGACGCCCGGTGTTATCGGCCCAAGACCCGGGAACCCCTGGGTCGGCATCTATCAGACGGCGAAGGACGTCGTTATTCAGAAGGCGGAGTCCCTGAAGTTCCTGCTGACCGCCGCCTGTCAGGAAAACATCAACGCACAACTAATCGCTGCGGATGCCGCAGCGACCCTACCTGATTTCGACCCCAACACTGCCTTCACGGCGCTGGTTCAGGCGTACCGCTCTCTGAGCAACCCGAACTGCGTGCGGTAGGACCCTGCGGGGTTGCACCCCCAAGAGAGCTTTTTCGACGGAAACTTACCGCGCGGCCCTCGAGCCCGGCGGAGCCTCGCCACGGGAGGGTTTTCAGGCCGGCGCGCCCTCCAGGGGTGACCTTGGATCCGATCCGGAGCGCGTCGTTCGTCTCGAAGCCCGGGGGCCGAGTTCACGACACCCTCCTGCCGCTTGCTATTCGTAGCAGCCCGTGCGCCGGTGATTGCCGTGGATCGTGGGCCATGGGGCCGGTGCCGCCGGGTCGAGAGCCCAGGGGAGATTCCAGATGTAGATGGAACCGCGGCGCTTGAAGTCCTGACCTACCCACCAGCCCTCGCCGACGTCGCGGAACGAGGTCCCGATGGCCTCGAGCAGCCCGTCTCCGTCGATGTCGAGCACCTGGAGAGCCGCCCATGCATTGGCCTCGGTGACCCTTGGGAAGTGGGCGAGGGACGTCCCGAACGGATCCCAGGCCTGGCCGCCGAAGCCCTGCCAACCCCAGTAGTTGCCCAGGGGAAAGTCGTTGTCGGTTGCGACGATCTCGGCTGTCCCGTCGTGATCCACGTCCGCGATCGCCGTCGCGTAGGAACTGGAGATGCCGTATATCGAGCCCGCACCGTGGGGAGCGGCTGTGTGGTGGAAGAGGTACACGAACCGCTGGTAGTCATCGCCCAGGACGATCTCGAGGTCACCATCGGAGTCGAGGTCCGCAAGGGCGGGGGATGCGGAAAAGCCGGAGATGAACTGCCTCTGCGGCCACCCCGGCATCAGGTTTCCGAATCGGTCGAAGACGTAGATTCCGCCCGACCCGCCGACGAAGCTGGCCGCAACCACGATCTCGTTGCCGCCCTGTCCATCGAGATCCCCGATCACGGGTGAACTGCCCTGTGCCGGCGAGGGAATCGTCCTCGGCCATCCGGAAACGATCGAACCGTCGAAATTGAAGACGGTCAGGATCCCCATGTCGACTCCGCCGCCCTGCCCGCAATCCGGCGTCTCGTGGAATACGACGATCTCGAGCTGCGGATCCCTGTCGAGGTTGCCGACCGCCGGGGTGGTATCCAGGGTGGTTGCCCGAGGCAACCGCGGACACGCCGAAGTCGCGCCGGGACGCAGGTGGATCAGCGACGGCGTCATCAGCGCCCCGTCGCGCTCGCAGACGACCAGGACATCGAATGCCTGGAATACCAGTTCCAGGGCGCCGTCACCGTCGACGTCGGAGGCGACCACACAGGAGTACGGAGTGATCTGGGCGTCGCCGCCTTGAACCGGATCGTAGGAGAAGGACAGCGGAAAACCGCTCGTGGGCGAGCCATCCGATTCGAAGGAATGGATGAGGATCACGTTGTCGCGCGTCGCGCCGAACAGGATCTCGCCGCTCCCGTCGTCATCCACATCCGCGCAGGTCAGGGCTGAAGTGGTGTATCTCTCACCGTTCTCGATGGGTAGCTCCACGGGAAAGTTCGCCAGCACGTTCCCCCCCGGGGAAAAGCCGGACAGGCGGCCGGTCGTCAGGACGTAGATCTCCTTCGCCCCGTTTCCGTCCAGGTCCTCGACCAGGGGTTCCATGATCCCGAGGGGACCGATGTAGTCGTCGTCGTGGGGAACGTAGGCCGGAAAGCCTGGCTGCATGTCATCGTCCAGGTACAGCTCGATCTTCCTCACGTACGTGGACGATCCGTAGGCCGTCAGCTGGACCCAGATGTGATTCCACGTTCCGACGACAGACGTGTCGAAGTCGGCAAGCAAACCCCCGAACACCAGTTGATCGCCGCCGCCGGTCAGAGTGATTCCCTCGCTCGATAACGGCCCGGCGGCTGCCGGTGCGCCGGAGAACGTGTTGAAGAAGGGTTGCCACTGGACCGTGTACGAGGTGAAACTCTCGATACCCACGCTGCCCCGTATCTCGAGCGCCTCTCCCTTGCGGTAGATGTCCGTGCTGAGGGGGGAGCTCATGTATACGTTGTCGACGAAGATCTTCTCCGCGTGGATCACGGAGCTTCCTGCCGCATTCGAGACGCGAACGCGAAGCGACGACCAACCGACGGAAAAGTGGCCGGGGTGGACATGGCCGAGGGTGGCGTCTTCGACCCGTTCCGTGGAGCTCGATATCTCGGTCCACGAAACGGGGTAGAGGCCCTCGCCGACTTCCAGAACGTAGCGGTCGAAGGCTTCGCCGCTGGCTGTTCCCTTGACCGGTGTGGTGTTCGACAAATAGAAGTTGGCGATCTCCAGGTGAGCCGTCAGCTCCGGAAGCTCGTCCCGCCCCACGGCCTTGTGGGCATTGATGCGCCCGGTACCGATGTCCGCCTGCGCATCGATTCGATCTACCGACGTTTGCAAGGCGGCCTTGATGGCCATGGCGCTCGTCTCCGGATCCTGCGAGCGAAGCAGGGCGGCTACACCGGCGACGTGGGGAGAAGCCATGCTCGTCCCCGAGAGCAAAAGGAAGCCCGTTGGCTCGAGGGCCGTGGGAAAGGTGGACAGAATGGCGACCCCCGGAGCCGCCAGGTCGAGATGGGTTCCCGTGTTCGTGAACCACGCGGGCTCGTCATCGTGATCGGTGGCGGCCACGGACACCACGTTTTCATAGCTCGCCGGATAAGAAGGGATCGACGTCGAACCGTTTCCAGCCGCGGCGATCGCGAGCACGTCCAGGCCGGCGGCGTACTCGAAGGCGAGCTTGATGACCTCGGAATCGAAGTAGCCGCCCCAGCTGCTGTTGGAAACCTGGGCGCCCATGTCGGCGGCGTAGATGGTGCCAGTGGCGGCAGCCCACAGGGTCGTGGCTCCTTGATCGTTGAAGATCCGCACCGGAAGGATCCGGCAACGGGGGGCCACGCCAACGATCCCCGTGACGTCGTTCCAGCCGGCGGCGGCGATCCCGGCGACGTGCGTGCCGTGTCCGAGTCCGTCCGCCGGGTCCGAGTCGAGATCGATGAAGTCGTAACCGATGACGTCGTCGATGTACCCGTTTCCATCGTCGTCGAGGCCATTGCCCGGCGTTTCTCCCGGGTTGTTCCAGATACGAGAACGCAGATCCGGGTGGTTGTAGTCGACTCCGGAGTCGACGATCGCGATGACGATGCTCGGGGAACCGCGCTCGATGCTCCAGGCTTCGGGGGCGTCGATGTCGGCATGGGCCGTGCCTCCCGTCTGGCCCGAGTTCTCCAGAGCCCATTGTTCGTGAAAGCGGGCATCGCCGGGATAGGTGGGCAGGGCCCGGGACTGCAAGTCACCCGAGGGAGATCCCGCAGAGCCCTTCCCCACCTGCGCCAGTCTCAAGACGTGGTTCGGTTCTGCGATCAGGATGCCGCCGCCTGGGTTGCGGCAGTAGTCATAGGGATCGAGTTTGCAGCCTTCGAGGAGCAGGACGTCGTTCTCGCCCACAGGATCCTCGGCTACGAGGCGGTGAACCCTTTCCGCCCCCAGGGTCATGGAGACCTCGCGCTGCAGGTTCTCGGAGGCGAAGCGTACGAGACCCGTGCGGGTGCTCGAGCCCCTTGCCATCGAAACGCTGGAGCGCGGGACGACCACGATGAGCTCGTCGGCGATGTATTCGATCTCCCGGACGAGCGGCCCGTCCGCAGTGTTGACGGTGACCTCTCGCCTGACCACGGTCCCCATGTCGCTCTCCGAGTTCAGCGGTGTAGAGGGAGATCCTCCCTGTGGAGCGCAGCTCGAGACGGCCAGGAGAAGCAGGAGCCCGAAGGCACGTACGCCACGGGGCAACTCGAGCGACGAAGACGGCCTGAAGATCATGGTGTTATCTCGAAAGGTGGCCGCCCGAAGAGAAGCGGCCTGAGCCCCTTCGACCGTCAACTCAAGCCGGTTTAGGACGTTGCAATAAACGCAGCCGTGGAACCCCGCAGCGACGGCCCCGCCCTGTGGCCTGACTCGAAGCGGCGGCATGCGTTCTCTGCGCTCCATCCGTATGCTGTGGCGGCTCGCAGACCCCTAGGAGAAGCCGAAGAGCGTGGGAAATCAGAAGCAGTACCG
>NYUD01000076.1 GCA_002683825.1 Planctomycetota bacterium | reverse complement strand
GGCGGGTCGCTGCCAGGCTTTCTCGGCGGGCGGGCAAGGACTAGGATCCGCGAACATGGAGGCTCACCCCCACACACTCCCGGCGCCCATCGCGACACTCGCCCTGGCCTTTCTCGCGGGGGCCTGCGGCGGGTCCCAGGGAAGCGACGCTGCGCCTCCCAACCTCCTTCTCGTGACGCTCGACACGACCCGCGCGGATCACCTGGGCTGCTACGGCTACGAAGCGGCCGACACCCCCACCCTGGACGGGCTGGCGGCGCGCGGGACCCTGTTCGAACAGGCCTACACGCCGGCGCCGATGACCCTGCCGGCACACGCGACGATGTTCAGCGGGCTGTTGCCGCCGCAACACGGCGCGCGCGTGAACGGCGAGCACCGCCTGGCCGAAGACGTCCCCACCCTGGCCGAGAGACTCGCGGCCCGGGGCTTTCGCACCGGCGCCTTCGTGGCGGCCTTCGTGCTGGACGGGACCTTCGGCCTCGACCGCGGCTTCGAGCGCTACGACGACGACTTGAGCGGGGCCTATGTACAGGAGGTGGCGGAACACCTGTCGCTCTACCGAGCGGGGGAACAGGTCGTCGACGCCGCCCTGGACTGGCTCGACGACGAGCCGGCGACGGGCGCGGGGGCCCGGCCTTTCTTCGCCTGGGTGCACCTCTACGACGCCCACTACCCCTGGCACGCCCACGACGAAGAGGGGCAGGAGGGCACCTACGACGGCGAAATTTCCTACGTGGACGGCCAGGTGGCCCGGCTGCTGGCCTTCCTCGAGGCGGGCGGGCTGGCCGAGAACACGCTGGTGGTGGCCGTGGCGGACCACGGCGAGGGCCTCGGCGACCACGGCGAGATCGAGCACGGCTACCTCCTGAACGAGGAGGTGCTGCGGGTACCTTGGATCATGGCCGGACCCGGCGTCGGCGCCGGCCTGCGCGTGTCCGCCCTGGTATCCCTCGAGGATCTCATGCCGACGGTGCTCGAGCTCTTCGGGCTCCCCCGGCCGCCGGGCCTCCCGGGCCAGAGCCTCGCGCGGGCCCTGGACGGCCAGACCATCGAGTCCACTCCCAGCTACGCGGAAACCGACCTGCCCTGGGCGAGCTACCGCTGGGCACCCCAGCGCAGTCTCACCACCCAGCAATTCAAGTACGTGCGCACGCCCCAGGCCGAGCTCTACGACCGTACGAACGACCGGGCCGAGCTCTCCAACCTGGTGGAGGTGCGCCCGAAGGTGCGGGCCGAACTCGAGGCGCGACTGCGGAAGATGGAAAATAACCTGGGCGAACGAGCGAGCGAGGCGACCTCGCTCTCGCAGACGGAACTCGACTCGCTCGCGGCCCTGGGCTACGTAGCGGGAGACGCGGGCCCTGAGGTTCCCGACGACCTGGAGGGACTGGCGGACGTGAAGCAACGCCGCGGGGCGAAGGTCCTCTCGGAGCGCCTGCGCCGGGGCGAGGCGACCGACAGCCTCGAGCCCGAAGAGCGACTGGAGATGATGCGTGATCTCGTGGCTCTCAGCCCGGAAACGCCCTCGTTCCAGCGCCAGCTGGGGCAGGCGCTGGTGGAGCTGGGCCACGAGGACGAGGGCATCGAGAAACTGCGCGAGGCGCTGCAGCGGGATGACTCCTCCGCCGACAGCTTCTACGCCCTCGGCGACGTGCTCGAGCAACGGGGACGCGCCGACGAGGCGCGCCCGCTCTTCGAGGCGGCGCTCAAGCTCGAGCCCTCCTTCGCGGCGGCCCACGTGGGCATGGGCAACGTGCTACGGGCGGAGGGACGGCCGGATCTGGCGGCCGGACAGTACTCGGAAGCCCTGCGCCTGAATCCGCGCTACCCCGAGGCGCACTTCAACCTGGCCCTGACCCTGCTCGATCGGGACCAGCCGGGGAAGGCCCTGGAGCACTTGCGGGAAGCCGTCGCCCAGCGGCCCGGATGGGGGCTCGCCCACGCCTCGATCGCCAGGCTGTGCGCCAACCTGGGCCGGGCCGAGGAGGCCCTCGTGGCGTTCGCGGCCGCCCTCGAAGTGATGCCCCGGGCGGCGGATCTGCACAACGACTGCGGCGTGACGCTCGACGGTCTGGGCCGCGGCGACGAGGCTCGCGAACACTACCTCGAAGCCCTCGAACTCCGGCCCCGGTTCCACAGCGCACACCTCAACCTGGCCCACCAGGCCACGGCGGCGGGACGGGACGAGGAGGCGCGCAGCCACCTGGAAACGGCCCTGAAGATCGTCCCCGGCGCCGCGGAGCCGACGACGCGCCTGGCCCGCTTCCTCGCCGCCTGTCCGGACGAGGGTCTGCGCGACCCACAGCGGGCCGTGGCCCTGGCCGAGCGGGCCGTCGAGCTCACGGGACAGAAGAATGCCCAGGCCCTGGATACCCTCGCCATCGCCTACGCCGCCGACGGTCGCTTCGCCGATGCCATCTCGGCCGCCCACCGCGCCGGGCAGCGCGCACGCCTCGACGGCAACGAGAGCCTGGCCGAGGCGATCGAGGGGCGCCTGGCCCTGTACGCCCTCGGGGAGGTCTTCGTCGAGACGCGGGAGACGGACGCGGAGTCGGCCGGCGACGGGTAAGGCAGGCGCAGCCGGGGACGGGGAAGGGTGCGGTCCGTTCGAGCTCGAAGGCCACCCCCGCCCCCCTCCTCCTCGCGTACGTCCACGGGGCGAAGTTCCCCACCCCTGGCAGGTTCTTGCGCTCGGCCCGCGCGCGACCCGGAGGGCCCGCCGAGGGGCGTAGACGTGGCCAATTGCACGGCTGCGTACTTCCTTTGGCGTAGTGCCCTACTCGAAAAACTCGCACTTGGGGGGCCCGAGCATGGACTTGTTTTAGGACATCGCATTTTGAGAATAGAGTAGGGTAGGAATTTCCTATTTCTTCCATCGGGACGTGGCTCGGCCGCCAGCGGTCGGTATCCGCCTCGAATATCCATCAAGAAAGAGAACGGATGCAGAAACGACTGATCCCGGTGCCGGCCCTCGTGCTCGGCGCCCTTTTCGCCACGAGCACTCCGGACCAGGCCCAGGGCAACATCCAACAGAACGGACGCCACACCGCCGGCGCCCAGAGCGGCCTGAGCGCCCACGGCCCCCCCTCGCCCTTCGGCTTTCCCGACTACTACGAGGATTACACCGGCCTGAGGCTCGGCCATTGCATCGATGCGAGCGATCCCATGTGCGGGATTCCCGCACTGGAAGCCCTGCCCGATCCCCTGGTCGTCGCGGCGAATCCCGCGCAGAGCAACTTCTACGAGGAGAGCTTCTACTGGCTCGCGATCGCGAACCTCGACATTCCCACACGCGGCGAAGCGCTTCTGGTCCTGGCGGTAGAGGCCGTCTTCGGCAACGCCGACGAGGAGATCATCGACAAAGACCAGACGGTCTTCAGCCGTCTACGCATCCGCCTGCGGGGCGACGACTTCGAGACCGGGTTCTACAGGGTGGACACGCCCTACGGCACCTTCGACTTCATCGCTGACGCGGTGGGTCCCGGCCAGCGGATCGTGAACCACACGGTCGATTGCCTGCACGTCATCCAGCCCGGGCCGGGGCCGTCGTTCATCTGCGGCACCGAACCGGTCGGACCGAACGCGAACTACTTCAGCACGCCCCTGGGTGTGCTTGACGACGGGACGCCCTTTCCTGAAGCCGCCCCGAACGGGCCCAACTTCCTCACCTGGGACCCGGCCATCGCCCCGGCGGCTCCCGCAGGCTATGCCGGAGATCCGGCGATCCCCCACCAGGTGGTCGGAGCGGTCGCACCGAACCAGAACCGGTTCCGCGTACGCTTCTCCCGCACAGGCAACTTCTCCTCGCCCGTTTTTGACGAGGTCACGGACCTCTTCAGCGTGCTCGGCAAGATCGTCACCGGAGATGAGCCACCGCCGCCGCCGCCGCCGCCGCCGCCCCCGCCGCCGGCCGGTTTGAACCTGGACGTCAATCCCGCCACCGCGGGTGTGTCCAACTCCATGACGGTCACGGGCGCAACCGCGGGAGGCAGGGTGGCTTTCGCCGCGAGCTCCGGCCTCGGCGTGTTGACCCGTCCCCTCCCCGGATGCCCCGCGGGCATCACGCTCGGGATCACCCAACCGAGGCTGCTCGGCATCGTGTCGGCTCCCGGGGGTACGGCGTCCCTCGACGTCACCATCCCCCCCTTCCTGGCGGGCCTGGCCTTCCACTTCCAGGCCGTCGACTTCGCTTCGTGTACCTCGACGAACGTGGTCTCGGCACAGCTCTGATGCGGAAGTACGGACAGCGCCGATAACCGCGGCGTGGGCGCCTCGTCATCCGACGCAGGTGCTTGCGTCAGGAGGCCCGGTGGCGCTGTCCATTCCGTACCTGACGGACGAGAAACGGAGAAGCCGAGGGAGCAGGGCGAGCCCGGAGCGCGAGCTCGAGGCCGCGCTCATCGAAGCGCGACGACGCGCTGCGTCCGCTCGAAGTCGTCCACCTCGAACGACAGCGCGCCCTCCAGGCCGGCGGAGGTGCGGACCTCGATCCGGTAGTGACCGGGAACCAGCCGCCGCAGGACGGCGTCCGCGCGAATCGTCGCCGTGCGTTCGAAGGGCAAGAGGATCGAACCGCTTTCCCCGGATCCGACGAGCATCATCTCGAGCGTCTCACCCGCGGCGAGGGCCCGCGGCGCCTCGAGGGAGATCAACTGGGGCGCGCCCTCGTGGAGCGGCACGTCGAAGAAGCTCTGCTCGCCCTCCCGCAAATCGATGCGGCGTTGCACGTGGGCGAAGGGAATCGTCTCGAGCAAAAGCTCGTACGAGCCTGCGGGCAGGTGATCGAAGCGGATTTCGTCCTGCGTGCGCGGCTTCCAGTCTTGCGAGTATCGCCGCCAGCGCTCGTGCAGGAGCACCATGCCGCTCTCGACGCCGAGCCGCAGCTCGGTCGAAGGGAAGCGCAAGGTCAGCGATGCGGTGCCACGGGTCGCGAGCCTTGAAAGCTCGCCGAACGTCGGTTCCCCCGGGGCGCCGGGATCCCCGGGCGCGCCCCGCTCGAGCTCGATCGTCCCCACCTCGACGCTCCGACCGACCGGGAAGCGCAGGGTGCGCGTCGCGCCCAGCTCGCCGGGTGCGCTGATACGCAGCGTCCGGGGACCGGCCGGGAGCCGTTCGAGACGGAATCGTCCCTCCCCGTCGGTTCTCGTCTCACGTTCGGGGAAGAGGGGTGGGGGGACGAGCTCGATCCTTGCGCCGGAAAGGGGCCGACCCGAGGGAGAGACGATCACACCGAGCGCCGTGGCCGGCGCCTTGGTGCGCAGGATGAGCTCGGTGGTGGTCTTGCCCATGCGAGGGACGGTGCGCACGTTGCACGCGCCCTCCGCAGTCACGGCGAGGATCCTCAGCCAGCTCGAGCACGGTTTCCCAAGGCGATAGCGACCCTCGAGATCCGTGGTGACTTCTTGAATGGCACGGCTCAGCCACACCCGCCCCTGCGGGTCGAGATAGGGCTGACCGTGGTTCTCGGTTCCGGAAAGCCGAACGAGGGCGCCGGGGCTGGGACGGTCGTGGGGATCGAGGACCACCCCCTCGATATGGGTGGAAGGGCGGATGTCGAAGCGGTGGACCCCCTCGCCGTGCAGGCTTTCGACGAGGACCTGGCGCCCGTGCAGACCGTCCCAGTGGGGACGGATCCAGCTTCGGCCCGACACTCCGTCGAGCTGAACGGCGCCGTCCTCGTCGGTGTGGGCGACGACGCTCCCCCGATCGGTCGAGTCGGGCTCGGAGACCCAGATAGCCGCGCCGGCGACCGGTTCACCCCGGGTTTCGAAGCTCAGGCGCAGGGAACGCAGCGCGTCGGGCTCCGCTTGCGAGGGGGCGTTGGAGCCCGGGGCGTGCCCCGGCGGGGACGCGCCGACCGCCAGCCGTACGGCGGAGGGCGCGGGACGCGCCCCATCGCTGTCCGCGTTCGTGGCGACGGCCCGCATCGGCGTGTTCGCGGCCTCGGCCCGCGGCGTCTCGCGCGTGAGCACCGCGGAGAGGACGCCGGCGACGAGAACGAGGCCGGAGACGGCGGCGAGCTTCGAGCCGAGGGGAGGGGCGACGGGGACCCTGCGCGGGCGAAGCCCGAACCCGACGAGCAAGGAGCCGACCCAGCGTTGCCGGTCGCCGCCGTGGCTCTCGTCGAGCCGCAGACGCAACCGCTCGATGCCGCGATGAAGCCAGGTGCGCACGGTCGAGTCGGCGACCCCCTGGCCGAGAGCGATCTCCTGTATCGAGAGTCCCTCGAAGTAGTGCAGGCGAATCGCGTGTGCCTGTTTCGCCGGCAGGGATTCGATCATGCCTTCCAGAGCCCTGCGCAGCGAGCGTCGCTGAAGCTCGTCCAGCACGAGGTCGGCACGATCTGCGGGCCCGCCGGCCTTGATGGCGATCTTCTCCCGTTCGCGGCGCGCGCGCCGCCGGCGCAGGGTACGGCTCCACTTGCGCCGCAGGACCACGACGAGCCAGCCCCGCATCCGTTCGACCCCCTCGGGAGGCCGGCGCAGCGCCTCGAGCCAGGTCTCCTGGATCAGGTCCTGCGCATCGGCCTCGTCGGCGACCAGACGCCGGGCCAGGGTGCGCAACGACGAGGCGTGATCCAGCAGGTCCGGGGAAGACGCAATCGTGGAGAACTCATCCACGACGACCTCTTAGACCATGGCGAGCGTTTTGCCCGGGGTTTACAGGATCGAGAGCCCGCGGCGCCCCGCCCCCGCGCGGTCCCGTTTCAAGGGTTTTCACCGGGTGGCGTCGCGGGAGGGCAACACCCGGGAAAACCCGGACCCAGGGCGCGTCCGGACGGTCCGCAGGTCGAAGAACAACGCCCCTGTGCCGTCCGGGCGGGGCGCGTATCCTTGCCGGCCGGAGATCGCCTGCGGCTCGCCGGCCGCAGGGGACGTCATGTCCGTACTCGACATCCTGCTCACCACGCTGATTCCTGCCGCGGCCCTGGTCGTCGGCAGCGTCGTCGCGACCGTCCGCTCCCCCGGACCCCGGGTGCGCAGTGCCGTCCAGCACTTCGCTGCCGGGGTCGTCCTGGCCGCGATCGCCGTCGAGCTGATTCCCAGCCTGCAAGAGGACACGGGCACGTGGACGCTGATCCTCGGCTTCGCGCTCGGCGTGGCGGCCATGTTCGCGGTCAAGTCCTACGCCGTCCGCAAGGGGCGCGCGACGGACACAGGAAAAGGAGCGCTCCTCGGAGCGGTCGCCGTCGACCTGTTCGTGGACGGCCTGCTGGTGGGAGCGGCGTTCTCCGCCGGCCCCCGGGAAGGACTGATCGTCACGATCGCACTGACCCTCGAGGTGGGGTTCCTGGGTCTGGCCGTCACCCTGTCCCTGGCGCGGGCCGGCAAGCCCCCCCGGGCCATCCTCGTCACGTCGCTGGTCCTGGCGCTCTTGGTCCTCGCCGGCTCGCTGGCCGGCGCCTGTGTGCTGGCGGCCATCGAGTCCAAGGCCGTTCACGGTGGCATCGTCGCGTTCGGAGCGTCCGCTCTACTCTACCTGGTCACCGAAGAGCTCCTGGTCGAGGCCCACGAGGAAGAAGACGTCCCGTGGGTGAGCGCGGCCCTCTTCCTGGGATTCCTCGGGATCCTGCTCCTGGAACGCCTCATGTAGACGCGGAACGGGCCGACCCGGACGGGATCGTCAATGCGAGGACACGGCCAGCTGCATGGGAAGGGCGACCGTGAAGCGGGTTCCCTCTTCTTCCGTGCTTTCGACCTCCACGCGCCCCCCGTGCATCTCGGCCAGGCGCTGCACCAGGACCAGGCCGAGCCCGGTTCCTCCGTGCATCCGGTTCAACCCGCCATCGAGCTGGAGGAAGGGGGTGAAGAGATCCTTCAATTCCCCGGGAGGAATGAAGGTGCGCTCGTTCAGGACGGAGATCTCCACCATCGCCTCTTTCGCAAGGGTGGTGACACACACACGGATCCCGGCCTCTTCCGGCGAGAACTTGACCGCGTTCTCCAGGAGATTGTCCAGGATCTGGCGCACACGCGCCGGGTCGCCGGAGACGATGCTGTGAGGGCCTTCCACCTCGAAAGAGATCTCTTGATGCTTCGCGTCGGCTTCGGGCCGGACGTTGTGGATGGCTTGCTTGCAGCTGAGCTCGACACTCAGTTCCTGGTGTTCCAACTTGATCTTCCGGGCGGCGATCCGGCTCAGGTCGATGACGTTGTTGATCTGGCCGAGCAATTTCTTCGCGCTGGTCTCGATGATGTTGAGCGAGGAGGCCTGCTTCGCAGTCAACGAACCATAGACCTCCTCCTGCAGGGCTTCGGACAATCCCATGATCGCATTCAGCGGAGTGCGAAGTTCATGACTGACGCTGGCGATGAATTCGTCCTTGGCCCGGCTTTCTCGCACCGCTTCCTTGGCCCTGTGCATGGAGACGGCGCGGGTCAAGAGGAACCCCAGGATTCCAAGTCCTAAAACGACTTCAGCCGTGATGACCCAAGGTCGCTCGAAGAATGGAGTCGCAATCGTGATCAGGGGTGAATTGCGGATGACGCTCTCATTACCGTCGACGTCGATCGCCTGGATGGAGAAGCGGTAATCCCCGGCGGGCAGCCTGGGATAGTGCTTCTCGCGCGTCGGGAGCCGCTCGGGGCCGGCCCACTCCTTGTCGCTCTCGCTCCCCACCAGCCTGTAACGGAAGCGCAGTTGGTCTTCATCGACGAAGGAGATGCCCCTGAACCGAAAGATCAGCGAATTGCCTCGAGCCGTGATGTCTGTCTGGGCCGACCCCGGCGGTACCGCTCCTTCACCGTCGTCGATGGAAACCAACTCCACCAACGGCCCTGAACGAGTCTTCTGATCATGATCCGGAATATGGATGGAAACGCCATTGTTCGTGCCGATCCACATTCGCCCGTGCCGGTCGACGCAGCCGGCATCCCGGTTCGTTTCAAAACCCGCCAACCCCCGGGCCGTTCCGTACCAGGTCTGCTCACCGTCGCTCCAATGCACGGCTCCCGCATCCGTGCCGAACCAATACGTGCCCTGCGATGTAGGTTCGATGAAATAGACCACGTGGTCGATGACGGGGTCTGGATCCTGAGGCGGACGCAATTCACCGTCCACGACCGTCATCAGCCCGCCATCCGTCCCCACCCAGAGAACGCCGTCTTCCCTTTCGTGCAGCGAATAGACGCTATTGCGCGAGTACTCTTCCGCGCCCCAGTGCTCCAAGTCACCATCCAATCCCCGGCGAAAAACCCCATTGCCCGTCGTCCCGACCAGGAGCGAGCCGTCCCGGGCGAACTCGAGGCGGCGAACCGTAGGGCCTGTGCCGTCGAGAAGCACCTCTTCAAATTCGGGCTCTGCATCTTCCGGCGAGGGTAGACGCAGCAGCCCGTGTGAGGAGCCGATCCACAACGCCTCACCATCGACGAGGAGACTATGGAAGTTTGCCGTTTTCTTGGTGCGCAACGGCCGCCAGTCCATCTCTTTCGTCTCGTCGATCTCGTTCGTCGCGTCCATCTCGAACAAACCGAGACCGGAGGTGGCGACCCAGAGCGAGCCCCGCTCATCCTCCACAAGGCTCATGACACGACCTTCCAAGTCGTCTCCACCGATATGTTCCGTATCGACTACTTGCAGTTGTGAATCGAGGAAGGTCAAGCCCCTCCCGTGACCCAGCACGACTTGGCCGGATCGGCGCTCGAGCACCGCGGTGACCTCATCGGCAAACAGGCCGTTGTCCTTGTTCAGGTTCTTGAATGGGCTCTCGACGAGCTTGCTGACGCCTCGCACCCAGGCCACCCACATGTTGCCTTCGCGATCGCGGTGAAGGTCCTGTACATGTCTCATGTAAGGTTCGGTCTCGGAGTCACACCACACGACCGTGCCGTCCTTCGACAGCCGTCCGGCCCCATTCTGACTCGCGAGCAGCACTCCTCCATCCCCATCCTCCCGGATGAAAATGCTATATCTCGCCGCGAACAACTTCGACAGATCAACGGACTCGGCAAAAGAGTCGTAGGTGTCGTTTTCGATCCACCCAACCCGGTCCTTTCCGACGATCCAAAGCCGTCCGTCCTCCAGTTGCAAACCGCGGACGGGTTCCAGGCGTTCGTGTAGGACTTCCTGAAACTCACCATCCGGTCGATCCATGGGAAGGCGATGGAGGCCGGACCGATTCCCCATGAAGAGGTCTCGCTCCTTGAGGGCCAAGCCAAAGACGGGTTCGATCGTCCTCTTGCCCTCATCCCCGATCTCCCTCTCGATCTCGAACCGCTCTTCGAAATCCTCCGTCGAAACCCACCGTTCTCCGTCCAACCAGCTCCACCGCTCTCCGTCGAAGCGGAAGAGACCGCTCGTTGTCCCGGCGAACGCCTGGCCCGTCTTCGAATCGACTTCGAAACCGCTCGACTCCACAGCCGATACCATTTTCACTCGCCCCTCAGGGTTGGAGAACCCGGGCACCCAACGCCGGCCGTTCCATCGGGCCAAGAACAAACCGTATCTCCTGCAGAGCGCCCAGAGAGCACCTTCCTCATCGAACTTCAACCAACGCACGTCTGCGCTGGGAAGCCCCTCGCCTTCTCCGTGCACTTCCCAGGTGAAGCCGTCGTAAACCGCGACGCCTCGCCGTGTCGCAAACCACATGCGACCGTCCGCGCCCTGTACTGCCGCGCGAACATTCGAGGACGGCAGACCGTCGAGCTCGGTGTAGGTACGGGCTTTCCCCCGTAGGTACGGGCTTTCCCCCTGTCCTTGGGCCCAGGCCGTGCCAAGGAGGGCCTGAATCGCCAGAATCAGGATGCCGTTGCGGAGGGTGATGGACACGATTGTTCGACTCGCGGTGACGGAAGGAAACTCGCCCACACCCCCCCGCTCCGGTGAGGGTGCACCCTGTCAGGACGATTGGGAAGAACGTTCCAAACGAAACCGGAGTCCCTTCAACCCCCCTGACCCTTCCTGGTAGCTCATCGAGCAAGGCGTCCACGTTGATGGAGCGGTCAAGTACGTTCTCGTAGTGATCGTCCACATCGAGGTTCCCCCCGAGACGGCGGGAGGTTGTCGCCGGTTCCCGGCCGACCCGGGCGGGATCGTCAACGCGAGGACACGACCAGCTCCATGGGAAGGGCGACCGTGAAGCGGGTTCCCTCTTCTTCCGTGCTTTCGACCTCCACGCGCCCCCCGTGCATCTCGG
>NYUD01000117.1 GCA_002683825.1 Planctomycetota bacterium | reverse complement strand
CCAAGACCAAGCGTGCGGTCTCCCCGTCACCGATACCGACCATGAGAACCAGGTGGATGGTGTTGTTCTCGAACTTGCCTTCTTCGATCGGCGAGGGGGGAGCGGTCTCTCCGCCGAGCGTTGCGCGGGCTGTGCCGGTGACGTTGGATCCTTCCAAGGCCAGTTGCAGGGTGAATTCGACCGGGATGGGGAAGCCCGAGAGCTCCACATTCCAGGTACCCGAGATTGGGTCGTCGGAGGTGGGTTCACCGGTGGGCACCGCCTGAGCGGGGGAGGGGTTGATTGGTTCCCCGCGGTTGAACGCGGCCAGGTCCTTCTCGTGCTTTTCCCAAGCGGCGATGTAGGCCTTGCCCCGGTCGATCTGCGCCTCGAGGGCCTTGATGCCGTCGGGGGTGATGGCGTCGAAGACAAATCGGATCCCGGCGATGTCCTTGACGACCATGGAGTCTCGGTCGCTGGCACCAGTCTTGACCGCGGCGACGCGCCCGGACACCAGACCCGCGTCGCGGCCAGAGACGAACACGGTGGTCAGGCCCGCTTCGACCAGCTGGCGGAACACCGGGTCATCGTGCCGGATGACCTCCGTGAGGCGGTGGGAGGGCTGTCCGGGGGGGATGCCGTTCTGTGCGTCGGAGAGTCCAGCGTGGGAATAAGCGTCGATGAACCCGGGGACGATCACGCCGTCGCCCACGTCGATGACGCGGGCGCCGAAGGGAATCGTCTGTTCCTTGCCGATGCCGGTGATCTTGCCACCGCTGACGAAGATCGCGCCGTTCTCCACGTCCTGGCCCTCCAGGGTGACGATCCGGCGGGCTTTGACCACGAGGGTGTCCACATCGAGATCCCGGTGGTAGACGAGCTCCCCGTCCACGTAGGTGTCCTCGACCATCGTGCCGACGGCGAAGGGTTCACCGCTGAGCACGGCCAAGTCCGCGTCCTTGCCCTGCTCCAGGGATCCGACCCGATTGGCTACCCCGAGCAGCTGTGCCGCGTCGAGGGTGATCGCACGCAGAGCCTGTTCTTCAGTCAGTCCCATGCGAATCGCGATACTGGCGACCAACAGGAAGTCCCGCAGGTCGGCGTCGGCACCAGGGGCGATGGCGATGCGGGCGCCGCCGTTGACTGCGATCGCCGGGTTCTCCGGGCGGTTGCGTGGCTCGTTCTCGTCCCCGCCTTCGCCCCCGGGATTCCTTCGACCTGGTCTTACCGGAATCCGGAACACCGCGGAAAGAGCTGGGCCGTCGTGGATGGCGAGGGCCTTCTCGATCTCGAACGGGTTCTCCAGGACCAGCCCGATACCGAGTTCGGTCGCAAAGCGGATGGCGTTGCGGATGTCCGGTGCCGCCTTGGCGGCGATCCGCAGGGGAAGGGCGCCGTTGACCGCGTCCCTGAGAGGTGTCACCTCGTAGCGATCTTCAACCGCCCCCTGCCCCTGGATGGTCGCGTCGACCGCCTGGGCTTCTTGGAAGATGCGGCGCAGCTCATTGAGCTGCGAGAGCCGGGATGAGGGAAACTGTCGCCGGGCGGAGAGCAGCGGATCGTCGGCGGTCGGGTGGACCGTCGGCTCGAACAAGTCCGGGGAGTTGCTCGCTTCCTTGCCCAGGGTGATGCGCAAGCTGGCCCTCTCCTTGAGCACGCGGCTCACGATGTCCACGCCGTGCATCTTGACCACCGAACCCTGGCCGGAGACGAATCGTTGCCGCCCCGGAGAGAGGTAGGCAGTGGTCACCCCACCGGACAGTGCGCGGTTGTTCTCCGCGAGCAGATCGAAGCCTTCCAGGGCCACGAAGTCCGGGGTGACGTTGTAGTTGTGGTCAGGGTTGGCAGCTAGGTCTGAGTCCGCGGCCACGATGCCCGGGATCACGACCTTGTCGGTGGCGTCGATGATCCTGGCCGCCTCCGGCCGAGTCCGGGTCAACCGTTCGATCTTGCCGTCGACGATGACGATGTAGACGTCGGTCGTCACCTGGCCATTGCCGATGTACACCTTCCCACAGTGGATCGCGAAGGAGGTCGGCTCCTGACCGGACGTGGGCGCCACAAGGACTGCGGCGAGCAGGGCGTTGAAAACTGTAGTCTTGCGCATGTTGGTCCCCCCCAAGGATCAGTTCTTCACGGACTGTCTGTCCGCACGGTCTTTGCCGAACAGGTGCCGAAGGCGCCCGTCCCTGTCTCTTTCGTACACGACTTCGCCGTCGAGAATCACCGTCTCCACCCAGGACGTCGCCTTGAGCGGGTCGCCGGTGAGGATCTGTAGATTCGCAGCTTTGCCCGGCTCCAATGTCCCGACGTCGTCCTCGAGCCCGAGGATCCGGGCTGGCACGATGGTCAGCGAGGCCAGGGCCTGCTCCCGGGTGACGCCGTTGCGCATGGCGGTCGCCATCTGCCACCAGGGGTAGCGGTTCATGGTGTTCGCGCTGGTGCTCAGTGAGAGGGCGTACTCCTTGCCGGCCTTCGTGAAGAGGGCCGCCGGGCAGTGGGAGGACACGACTTCGGTCTCCGAGTCCGTGGTCTCGTACTCCATCGTCGCATCGAGAATGACCGGGATACCGCTCTGGGCCAGCGACTCCACCGCCTGGTGGCACCGTGGTCCCAGGACCAGGACCACGTCCAAGTCGTACTTCGCGATCAGTCGTCTGGCTTCGGCCAGTTCCACGGCGGACGGGATGTAGAAGTACGCCTTCTCATTGCCTTGAAGCACGTCGACCATGGGCTTCTTCAGCGGATCCATCTCCTCGTCGAACGACTCGTCCGAGGTAGCCCCCGCGGCCTTCTCACGCTCGAACTCCTGCCGTTTGCGCTCGTGGTCCGCGATGTACTCGACGATGTCCTCGAGGCCGCGACGCATCTTCTGGATCTGCGCCATACGGCTGCCGGCGGCCGGCGCCAGCGACAGCTTCAGTCCGGAGCGGGACCGAACAGCCATCTCCTCGATGGTCTTGCCGTACGGCTTGAGGATCATCCCCTGGCCGCCGAACAGCGTCTGGTTGCCCTGAATGACGTGAATCGTGCCCACGCCGTTGCGCAGGGACTCCTCGAAGTACGCGTTGGCCGGGTCGATACCGTCGGCCACCGTGATGTACGGGATGTTGGCGAGGTTCTCGTTGCCGGTGCGGAATCCCGCGGTGGTGTGGGCCGTCACGTAGGTCGGCATGACGACCATGTCGGACGCGTCGATGATCTTGGCGTCCCAAGGCACTTCGATGTCGGTCCCGACGGCCTTGATCTTGCCGTTTTCGATCAGCACCGTGGCGTTCTGAAGCTCCTGACCACTGATCGGGATGAGGCGCCCGGCCTTGATGGCCAACGTGCCCTGAGATGGGAGGGATCCTGCGAGCAGGGCTCCGAGGACGGCGATCTTGGAATTCATGATTCTCAGTTGGTTGAAGTCCAGTTGGGCGGCTAGTTGGTTTTGGGGCCGACGACCTGGTTGCCGTCGATGAAGACCATCAAAGCGGAGGAAGTCGGATCGAAAGGGGCTCCGGACCACACGACGAGGTCGGCGTTCTTACCCGGCTCGAGGGTGCCGACGGTGTCGTTGATCCCCAACACCTGGGCCGGGACGAGGGTGACAGAAGCCAGGGCCTTGTCGAAGGACAGGCCGTTGCGCATGGCGACCATCGCTTCATGCGCGAGGGGGCGTTCTCCCAGGCTCGAATCGGTTTGGATGGCGAAGGGCACGCCCCGCTCGGCCATCATGTTCATGGTGTGGGATCGACCCTCGGCTCCGTCGGGATTGGCGCCGTTGAGGCTCGGCGGAGCGAAGATCACTGTCGCCTGTGCGTCGACGACTTGGTCGATCACCTGCCAGATCTCGATCCCGCCCTGAATCACGGTGCGGTAGCCAAACTCGTCGGCGATGCGAAGCGCGGTGCGGATGTCTTCCTCGCCTCGGGCCGTGGTGTGCACCGTGAGGGTGCCGTCGAGAACTTGTAACAGCACTTCCTTTCCCGGGTCGATTGGCGGTGGACCGGCGTCGCCGGGGATCGTCTTCTGGTCGCGGTAGCTCATGGCGTCGTAGAACGCCTTGCGCACCTCCCAGATGGTTCCCATGCGCGTCGAAGGTCGACGGTAGTAGATGTTGTGCTGAGTGCCTGAGCGGCTGTTGCCACTGCCTGGTTCGCGACCGAGGGTGACGCGTAGTGCGGAGGCGTCCTTGATGAGCATCTCCTGGGTAGTCCCGCCCCAGGTCTTGACCACGGCGCCGAGCCCGCCGATGACGTTCGCGTTGCCAGGGTTGATCTGTACCGCGGTCACGCCGTTGTTGCGAGCCTTCTCGAATGCCCGGTGACCGGCCTCCACCGCGTCCAGTATGCGCATGTGGGGAGTGACCTCCTTGGCCTGCTCGTTGGAGTTCTTGGCACTGATACTCAACGACGTGCCGGCGTCGATCAGCCCGGGGGTGATCACCCAGTCCGCGTCGCAGACAATTGCTCTGGCATCTGCGGGGGCCGGGGTTTGGCTGTCGCCGATGGCGGTGATCTTGCCGCCCTCAATCACCAGCGTTCCGTTCTCGATCGGCGCGCTGCCCACAGGGTAGATCGTCGCGCCCCGCAGGACGATTGCACCTCCCTGAGCCATGAGAGATCCGCTGACGGAGGCGACACACAGGATGAAAGCTACAGTTGACTTCATTGCTACTTCTCCTCAGGTGCGTTCACGATCCGCACGCCAGCGACGTAGACGCCGATTAGACGCGAGGTGAGGTCCAGCGGATTGCCGCTGTACACACACAGGTCGGCCGACTTCCCCTCGTGGAGGGTTCCGACCCGCTCGTCGGCTTCGGTGTGCTGAGCGGCGATCAGGGTCAGGGCTGCCAGTGCCGTCTGTTGCGAAAGGCCGTGGCGGACCGCAGCGGCCGCCGAGATCCGAAGGTCGGCGGGCCGCTCCGCCATGAAGGAGAAGGGCACCCCCGCTTGCTCGAGTTTTCCGGGGAGGGTCAGCCGGTTTGCGGGACTATCGAAGCTCAGTGGGGCCAGGACCACTCCGTCGCTGAGTGCGGCGATGCGGTCGATTCGCTTGTGGCCCTCCTCGCACCCCACCAGGATGGGTCTGAGACCGAGGCCGGCGCAGAGGTCGAGGGCTGCGTCGATCTCCGACTCCGTCTGCACGTGCAGGGCCAGGAGACGACTGCCGTTGATCACGTCGGCCAACACCTTCAGGCGGTTGTCCACGGGGCCTATCGCGGTCCGGGCCTCATTGAAGCGCGTCCGGATGAGATCCGCGGCGCCCATGCGGGACGTCGGAAAACGGTTGCGATCGAAAGCCGCGTCCACCAGCGACATCTTGAGATACGTGGAATCCAGCAGGATTCTGCCCACCGAGCCGGTGTGGATCGCGGCTCCCTGACCGGCAAAGGAGTTGAACGAGCTAGGGGCGAGACCCACCGTGGTGATTCCCGAGGCGGCGGAAGCCATCACGTCTTCGATGAACGGATCGAAGGCGTCGCTGGCCAGGAGTTCCGGGGTGAAGGTGTCGATCCGTTCCGCCAGCTCGGCGCCGTGGCCGAGGCTGCTGTGGGCGTTTACCAGGCCAGGGATCACCGTGCCGTCGGGGAAATCGATCTTGTCTGCCGACGTCCGAGCCTCCACCGGGATCTCCGTGCCGACGTAGAGCACCACGCCATCCCGGATCAGGATCGCGCTGTCCTCGATCATTCGGTCAGGGCTGATGTGGATGCGCTTGGCGGAGATCAACAGAGAGCCCTGATGGGTTGTCGGCCGGGCGATCCCCTGGCCCTGGGGGAGGGCGAGAACACTCGGGAGAATCGTGGAGAGGACGAAGAGCGAGATGGCTGCCATTACTTGACCTCGTGCCAGGTGCGGCTGCGGGAGACCACGCGGAGGATTCGGGTGTCGCTCTGCAGCAGCGGTCCCGAAGTGATCAAAACGTCTGCGACCTTGTCCTTCTCGAGGGAGCCGACTTGATCGGCGATCCCGAGGATCTCGGCCGGGGTGAGGGTGATCGCGCGAATCGCGGCGTCCTCTGGCAAGCCCTGCCCGCAGGCGAAGGCGGCCATGAGTGTGAGGTTCCGGGAGTTCTTCAGGCTGCCGCTAGCGATTGCGACCGGCACTCCGGCACGGTGAAGAACGCCGGGAAGGGTGCCGTCCCTTCCCTTTTCGTAGCTGGCGGCGTTCCCAGACAGCAGGTCGGTGATGATCACCGGGGCACCGGCTGCGGCGATCTCTTCGGCGATCTCACCTGCCTCCGAGCCGAACTCCAGGGTGATGCCTGGCAAGCGCTTGGCGGTGGCCAGGGCCAGTGCTGCGCGAATCTCGTCCACGCGGTGGGCTTCGATCCGTAGGGGGACCTCACCCTGCACCACCCGCAGCAGTGCTTCCTGGGCGGGATTCGGCTTGATCGCGGCTGGCCACCTGGGTCTTGCCGGCGCCTGATCGGCACCCGACTGCTCGGTTTCGACCTGGGCCTGTCGCTGTTGTTGATCACCCCGCCCTCGCTCACCCCGTCGGCCCTGACCCCGCTGGCCCTGACCCCGTCGGCCCTGACCCCGTCGGCCGCGACCCCTCTGTCCCTGTCCACCCCTACCGCGGCGAGAGCCCGCTGCTCCACCCCGTCGACCGTTGTCGGCGTTCTGGGCGGCCCGACCGCCTTCGCGGTAGTACTTCAAGTACGCCTCGAAGTCCTCCTCGT
>NYUD01000075.1 GCA_002683825.1 Planctomycetota bacterium | reverse complement strand
GTTTCGGATCGCGTCTGCAAACGAACAACATCGAGCTGTTCACGCGCGGCCCGTTGTTCAATCAGATGGGAATCACCTCCGAGCCCTTCGAGGGTTCGGGAGCCACGGTGAGTTTGGCCTTCTGCGCCCAGGTAGGTTCGGACCCCAACGAAGCCACCTTCGACTTCGACTCCGCTCCGGATCCTGAGATCGATCCCCATCCGCTAGGGACACCGGCCACCACTACCGATCTGGGAGACCTGATTGCATTCACGAGCTTCCTGGCTCCGCCCGGCAAGCTCGAGCCCTTCAGCGCAGCCGCGACAAGGGGACAGGCCCTGTTCGAGGACGTCGGTTGCACGGATTGCCACTTTCCCTCGCTGCCGACGTGCCATGTGGCACTTCCTTGCTCGGACGTCCCCGCGACGATCGAGGCGTACACCGACCTGCTCTTGCACGACATGGGCCCGGACCTCGCCGACGGCATCAGCATGGGGTTGCCGGAACCAGACCAGGGCCCTCTTACTACCGGCAGCGAGTGGCGAACCACCCCCCTGTGGGGTGTCTCCTTGAGCGCTCCCTACCTGCACGATGGCCGTGCCGAGACGCTCGGTGAAGCGATCGACCTGCACGCCGGGGAAGGGCAGACGGCCCGCGATGCGTACACGGCGCT
Organism: Planctomycetota bacterium; assembly: GCA_002683825.1. GTDB lineage: Bacteria > Planctomycetota > UBA1135 > UBA1135. The sequence goes on along the minus strand of NYUD01000075.1, from coordinate 16,506 downwards.
CACTCCGGCGCAACAGGCCGACCTCATCGAATTCCTGGAGCACCTGTAAGAGGCGACACCGATGAAGAACATCAATAAGTATTCCTTCGCAGCTGTGCTCGCTGGTGCACTCCTCCTGGGACTCCCTGCCCTCTCCCAGAACGACGACATCCCCGGTGTCGGTGAACCGGGAGGTCCGGGCCGCGTGCTCAATCCGGCCGAGATGGAACAGTGGCTGCGCGGCCGCGCTCTCTTCGATCGACCGATGCACCGCACGCGCGGGCTGGGTTTCCCGGAGATGAACGCCGACAGTTGCCGCGCTTGTCACCAGGACCCGGCCGTAGGCGGCGCGGGTGGCCTCGAACTGAACGTTTCACGTTTCGCGTTCGACAACAACGGTGCGGGACCCTTCATCGACCTCCCCGGCGGTCAGGGGCTTTCGAAGCTCTATCCGCCCTGGGTTCTCGATCCGACCGTGACACCCCCCAATGATCCTGCGACCAACGAGACCGGGCGCGAAGAGTACGACCCGGAGGTCGCCGACGTTTTCGAACAGCGCCAGACGCCCTCGATCCTGGGGGGCGGTTTGATCGATGGGATACCCGATCTCGAGATTCTCCAGAACGAGGATCCCTTCGACTCGAACTTTGACGGCATTTTCGGCGTTGCGCGGATGGTCTCCGTCGGCCTCGGCCCCGACGAGGTGGGCCGCTTCGGCTGGAAGGCTCAGGTTCCGCACCTCGAGGACTTCACGCGCGATGCCATGGGCGGTGAGCTGGGGATGACCACTCCTGCAGACGGACGGGGATTCGCGTTTACCACCGACTCGGATTCCGTGGCGGATCCGGAGCTCACACTGCAGGAAGTCGCAGACGTGACTTTCTTCATGGCCGAGCTGGGCCCGCCGCTGCGGACGTTCTCAGCCGACCCAGACGTGGCGGCCGGTGAAGGCCTTTTCAACACGATCGGTTGCGCCATCTGCCACATTCCCGAGTTGCAGGGCGCTTCCGGCCCCGTGCCGTTGTATTCGGATCTGCTCCTGCACAACGTCATGCCGGCGGGTTTTCGCGGCATGGTGGAGCCCGGCGCCGGCGCCGGTTTCTTCAAGACGCCGCCCCTGTGGGGGATCAAGGACACGGCCCCCTACATGCACGACGGCCGTGGCGAGACCCTCCACGGTGTCATTCTGCGTCACGACGGTGAAGCTGCCGCGGTTCGCGCGGCCTACCAGGCGCTTCCGTCCGCGGACCAGGCCAGGCTCATCGCCTTCCTCAACGACCTCTAGGGAATAACACTGCGTACCCCGTTTGCAGCTGGGGTCGTCTGGATCGGGCTCGCCACCGCGTGCGGTGACGGGCCCGCGCCGCTTTCGGCGCCGTCCGGCTATTCGTTGCGCGGTCGGCTCGAGGATCCCGCCGAGATCACCTACCGCCTCGACTTCGAGAACGCGCCGCTCGACCACGGCTCGATCGAAGAGCTGTTCGCAAGGGCGTGCGCGGAGTGGAGCGCCGTCGCGCCGGTCGGCTTCCGTCCCGCCGCAGAGGGTGATGGGGCCGGCGTGACCGTGTCCTTCGAGCGCGCCACGCACGGGCGATGTCGGCCGTTCGGGATCGACACGGCCGTCGCGCACACCGGACCGATCGGGGCGCAGACCTACATTCACATCGACCACGGTCGAGCCTGGAAGCGCGACGGTTTGAGGGAGGGACAGTTCATACCGCTCTATCAGACCTTCCTGCACGAGCTCGGACACGTCCTGGGGTTGGGGCACAGCCCCGACCCGGCTGCACTCATGTCGACCAACCCGCAGACCGAGCGCGTCGAGCGTTCCGATCGCGACGGTGTTCGTACGCTCTACGGGGGCGGTCGGCCCGGACCGAACGATTACCGCGTTCGGCCAGACGACCCCGAGGGCGCCGTCCTGTACGGGTTGCGGGTCGAGGGAACCACCGAAGGAGGCTTCTTCGATACCGACGGCGACGGAACCGACGAGCTGCTCCTGTGGCGCATGGATGCCCCGGGCTTCGGTCAGCTCGTCGCGTTTTTCTTCGATCGGCGAGGCCGGCCGCTGCGAACGACGGGGCCGCGCTTCGGGTTCGTCGACGGGACGGCTGAGATCTCCTTCGCGGTGACCGACGAGAAAGAGCGTTTTCTTATTCTCACCTACCCCAACGGCCATCGCATCGGATACGTCTTCGACGGCCAGGGCGCGCCCTCGTCCTTCACGGGCGAACTCCCCGCGCCGAACCGGACAAGCCACCGTCGCCTGGAAGGGGATCTCGACGGGGACGACCGCGACGAAAGCGTACTTCACTGACTCATGTCCCCGGTCGTTCACTCCTGTGAGGCATCATGAAAGTTCATGGGGTTGAACGGGCTCCGTTTTCGTTTGGAACGTTCTTCCCAATTCTGTTGGCAGCGTGCATCCTCGGGCCGCGGAGGGGGGGACTCCGGGGAGTTTTCTCCATGCCCCGCGAGTCGATCTATCGTGTCCATCACCCTTCGCGTCGGTTTACTGGTTCTGGCGATTCAGGTCCTTCTTGGAACGGCCTGGGCCCAGCGGCTACAAGCCCATACCTACACCGAGCTCGACGGTCTGCCGGCCTCGCGTATTCGCTCGGTAGTACAGGACACCGATGGCAGCATGTGGTTCGCGACACGGCGAGGCATCGCGATTTACGACGGCGTCACCTGGGAAGTGCACGGCCGGGCCGAGGGGCTTCCCAGCGAGGATCTGCGCTGGTTGACGCTCGATGATGACGGTGCTCTCTGGGCGCTTTGCAATGCAGAGGACTTGCTCTTGGCCCGGTGGAGCGGCGAGCGTTGGGAGTCCCTGCCCCCGATCGCTGTACCGGTGTGGTCTTCGAGCGGCTTCGAAGTCGATTCGGCGACGGGCCAGGTGTTCGTCGCGACAAATGTCGGCCTCTTCCGTTTCGAAGGTGAACAGTGGAGCACGGCCCCGGTTTTTTCAGAACCCGTCCTGGGCTTGGCCCGCATGGGGCGGGACCTTTTCATCGGGAGTCAGGCCGGCCTCCATCGCCTTCCCATGGATCGACCGGATGGTAATCCGCAGGTCGTCCTGCACGAACGCGCAGAACCCGTTCGCGGCTTGCAACGAGAGGACAACCGGCTTTGGATCGTCGGAGAGGACCGAGTGGGATGGACCGAAGGCGGCGTCTACCATTCTCTTGCCGAGCCCATCGATTTGTCGCCGTTGGCGCAGAGCGCCATTCAAATCGAGGGGGATAGGGCCGGAGGAGTGCTGTTCGCAACCTGGGATGCCGTCGGTTGGCTGACGAAGCAACGCGAGGTCAAGTGGCTTTCCCCCGAGACCGGGCTCGTCGCGCGAGGTGCCTCCGACATTCACTGCGATCGCGAAGGCAATCTATGGGTGGTCGGCGCGCGAGGGGTTACCAAGATCGTCGATCGCCGCTTCGAAAACCTGAGTTCGAAGAGCGGCCTGTTTGACGATGAGGTCACCGCGGTGCTCGAGCGCCGATCCGGCGAAATCGTGCTGGGTCACGAGGGGGGCTTGACCTTCCTTGGCTCTGAGCGACGAACACTCGATATCGGTGGAGGCGTCGGCGATGGTCGTGTCATGGGTCTTCAGGAGGATGATCGAGGTTCGCTCTGGGTCGCCACCTCGGGTCTTGGTTTGCTCGAGATCGAGGCAGCGGGAAAGAAGCGCTGGCGCCGTCCCCTCGGGGGAAAGGGAACGCTCGGTTGTGTCCTCTTTGATGGTGAGGGGTTGTGGATCGGTTCCTCGAGCGGACTGCTGCGTCTACGCTCACCGGAAGATGCAAAGTCCGAGTTTGAAGAGGTGCTTCTAGACGGCAAAGGTCCTTCGATTCGCCGCCTCGAGCTCGCCCGGGACGGCTCAATCCTGGTCGGGACGCAAACCCGGGGGGTTTTTCGCCTGGGTGTGGATGGTGAAGAGCAGCACTGGAGCGCGCGAGAGCATCGGCAGCGGAGTGTTTTCTCGCTACACGAAAAGAAAGACGGCGTTCTCTGGGTGGGAACGGAAGACGGCCTGATGACGGTCATGGACGGGGAATTGCGCCCGACTCAGGATCCCGACCCCGTCATCGACCACTCGATCTATTTCATCGAGCCTACACCGCAGGGCACGTTTTGGTTCGGCACGGATGCGGGAGTCGTGCATTGGAGCGACGGTGAGCAGAACTGGTACGGACCGGCCCAGGGGTTGGCGGGTTTTGAAACGAACCGGGATGCCGGCTGCGTCGATCGGAAAGGGCAAGTCTGGATCGGCACGGACCGCGGCGTTTCCGTCTACGATCCGAAGCATGATCGCAAGACTCGCCCGGGACCGGTGGTGGAGTTGGTTTCCATCGACGCCGGTGAAGAAACGGTGTCGTTGGGGTCAGACCAGACAGAAATCGAAGCTCGAGGCGATTCGCTGGCCTTTCGGTTTCGCGCCATCTCCTTCGTCGACGAAAACCACGTGCGCTTCCGTTACAAGCTGGAGGGGAGCGACAAGCAGTGGATCGGTCCCACGCGGCTTTCAACGCGCGAGCTGCGCTATGCCCGGCTGCCCCCCGGAAACTACCGTTTCTTCATCGAGGCGATCGACGTCAACGATCGTGTGAGCGAGACCGCCTCGTCACCGATGGTCAAGATTCCTGTTCCGGTCCACCAACAACCCTGGTTAATCGCGGTCGAAATCGTCCTCGGAATTGGAGTTCTGTGGATCCTCGTGGCCCGTGCCAGCTCCATACGCTATGCCCACAGGCTCGAGCAGGAGGTGGAAAGGCGCTCCCGTCAACTCGCTCGATCCCAGCGTGAACTGGCCGCGGACCGCGAGCGTCTCTCGGTCGCCATGTCCAGCATCACCGAGGGTGTGGCGGCAACCGATTCGGAGGGGCGCGTGTTTCTCTGGAACGCCGCGGCGGAACGCCTCACGGGGCATGAGGCCGATAACGTGATCGGCTACCCGCTCCGCCAGGCTCTCGGTGCTTCGAACGATGCGGAACTCGAGCGGATGCTCGACGCGCTCCTGGCGGGCGAAATAGAGCATCCCGACGGACTCACGGTCGAGATCCCCGAGGTCGAACGGCTCTTTGAAGTCTCCGGGGCCCCGCTGCACGGCGGATCCACCAATATCCAGGGCGCGGTGATCGCTTTCCGTGACATCACGCAACGCCGCGCCTGGGAGCGCGACGTGGCCAGCGAGCAACGCCTCGAAGCCCTGGGGTTGCTCGCGGGCGGCATCGCTCACGACTTCAACAACTATCTGACGGTCATTTCGGGCACGCTCGAGATCATCAGCCGGGACACAGAGCTTTCCGAGGCCCTTCGCAAATGCATCCACCTGGCCGAGGAAACCCTGCATCGCGCCGTTTCGCTCACCCAACAGCTGCTGACCTTCTCGAAGGGCGGCGCGCCGATTTGCCGGCCGGTCTCCATCGAGGAACTCGTGCGCGAGACAGTGGATTTCACCCTGAGCGGTTCGGCGCTTTCCACGGAGATTTCCATCAGCCCGGATCTGCGACATGCGCGGGTCGACGAAGGCCAGATCGCCGAGGTGTTGCACAACCTGCTGCTGAACGCGCGTCAGGCAATGCCGGAGGCAGGTGCGATCCGAATCGATCTGCGTAACCTCGATACGGCCCCACGCGGCCTTTCCGAGGGGCACTACGTCCAGATCAGCGTGACGGATCAGGGCAAGGGCATCTCGCCCGAAGACCAACCCCACGTCTTCGATCCCTTCTTCAGTCGACGCGATGGCGGCACGGGTCTCGGTCTGGCGGTGGCTCACTCGGTCGATCAACGGCACGGCGGCAAGATCGCGGTCGACTCAAAGGTAAGTTGCGGAACGACCTTTCGGATTCAATTGCCGGCGACGACCGAGCGCGCGCCGGAGTTGCAGCCCCAAGTTCCTCAAACGTCCGGGATCAGGGGCCAGATCCTTTTGATGGATGACGAGCCCGGTATTCGCAGGGTCTTGACGACGATGCTCGAACATCTGGGCTATGAACCGGTCGCTGTCGAAGAAGGCAAGAAAGCGGTCGAGCTGTACCGAAAAGCACTGGAGGCCAGGGACCCCTTCGTGGCCGTCATCCTGGATCTCACCATTCGAGGCGGCCTGGGTGGTCTGGAAACGCTCGAGCGGTTGCTCGAGGTCGACCCCGACGCGCGCGTTGTCGCTACAACCGGATATTCGACCGAAGGCGTCGTCGGCCAACACGAGAAATTCGGCTTCAAGGCTTCGCTAGCCAAGCCGTTCAAGCTCAAGAAGCTCGCCGCGGTGCTGGACGAAGTGCTCGCGGGCTTGGGCAGCCTGGCCTAGTCCGCGGTGATCCGGACCTCGTCCACGGCCCACCACCAGTGGTTGCCGGGACTGGCGTAGTGGAATGCGAAGGCCACGTTCGACTGGCCGGCAGCGGCGGGAACCTCGAGCACGCGACGTGCGAAGAACGGCTCCTCTCCACTGTCGGCCAATGCTCCCGCGGCGTAGGAAAAAACGGGCTCGGCCTCGAAGCCGATTCCGCCATCCAGGCTGAGAAGCACTTCCTCGTTCGCGGCGCTGTCGAACAAGATCTCCGATTCGAAATGCAGGAAGACGCGACTCATCCCACTGCAGTCCACGCTCGGTGTGATCAGGTACTCGTCTTCCGCCGGATCGGGGTCCGCATCCGAATCGAGGATGGCGAACTCCGGGAGCGCTGCGGGATGTGCGAGGCGATTGACCCGGTGGCCGCCGACCACGCCGGATAGATAGCGCCCGCCCTTGTCGGTTGTGTGCCAGGTTTCCGTGCCCGTGTTGAACCCGGCGAGCGTCCAACCTCCCGGAATACCGGCCGCAAAAGACTCGGTGGACAGCAACTCGATGCTTCCCCCCGCACCCAGATCGAGATCGTCGACGATCACGTTGTCCACGGCGATCCACCAATCCCAATTCGGCTCGAAGTGGCGCAGGCGGAAGAGGACCGCCGGTTGGCCGGCTGCGACCCCCGAGAGGTCGACGTCGAGGCGGCCGAAGAAGCCGTCCGTATTCGACACGTCAGGCAAGGGGGTGACCGAACGCGCGGGTGCGACGCGTCGGAAGGCGTTGATCCACGAGAGGCCGAGATTGGTCGAAACGTCGACGTCGAAGACCGCCTCGCCGTTGTTGTTGAGCTGGGCTCCCACGTCCATGTGCAGCCAGACGCTGGACATACCGGAGCAGACGAAGAAAGGGCTGCGCAGGTCGTGGGACATGCCGCTGCCCGGTGGGTTTTGCACGGTTGAACTACCGCCCCAGTCCGAGTCCGAGATCACGAATCGGCCCGTCGCGGGTTCTCCGTCGAACGTCGCCGGGTTGGCCTTGGAGCCGGGGTTCTCGACGCTCCAGGTAGAATTCTCGACCGGCGAGTTCAGGTCGAGGGGCAACCAGCCGGCTGCGGCCAGCGCGCCGTCGTCAGCGTAGTCCTCGAAGTCGTCCGCCAGGCGGACGTCTCCCGTAGAGAGAACAGCGCGCGCCGACAGGGCCGGACAGGCGTGTCCCAGAACCCGCAGCTCGTAGGAAAAGGCGGGATGTCCGGTGAGTCCGGTGAGGTCGGGCGTGTCGGCGAACGTGGACGCAGCTACAGGGAGCACGCCCAGGCTTGCGCCGTCTCTCAGGATCTCGTAGCCCGTGATGTTCGCGTGTTCGCCCGGGGACCAGTTGAGCTCGACGCAGCCCGACTCCGAATCCGCGCGCACCCGCAGGTCTGCCGGGCAGCCGATACGATCGAGCACCGAGACTCCATCCAGGTCCCAGGCTGCCAGGGGCTCGATGCCCAGGTGGGCCAGTGCGCTGACGGGTATGTCGAAGACGTCCGGCCCCGGCTGGATGAGGCTATTGGCGGGAAGAGCGCCGCCCGAGGCGATGAGGAAGGTCGTGCGTTCGGCCAGTGACGTTCCCCCGTGGCTCGTGCCGAGCCCGCCGTGGTCGGTGCTGACGAGTACCAGCCAGTCTTCGGTCCGCCCGCGGGAGCCTTCAAGTCGCTGCGCGAGTGCGTCCAGAACCGTTCCGATGTGTGCATCGGTGGTTTCGATGGCAGCGAGGTACTGCGGTACGGAAGGGGAGAAGCCGAAGGAATGCCCGGCGCCGTCGATGTCGTCGAAGTGCAGGAAGATCGCATCCGGCTTCGACGTGCTCTGGAGCAGGGCCGCGGCCTGGGCCGCTACCTGGGCGTCGCTCAGGTTGGCGAGCGAGATGTCGGCGCCGCTCACGATCTGGGTATGGATCGGCGTCCAGTTCACGAAGGAAGCGGTAAACAGCTGCGGTCTCACTTCCTTTGCCAGCGTGAAGAAATGCGGAAACTCAGCGAAGTTCGAGCCCGCGAAGGAGTTGTCGACCACGCCGTGTTTGGCCGGTGAGACACCGGTGAGCATGCTCGACCAGTTCGGGCCGCTCGAGGTGGGAAGCACGGCCGTGGCCTGGTCGCTGTAGGCGCCCTTCGAGATCAAGCCGTCGAGGTTGGGAGTGTCGGCTGCGGCCAACGCGTCGGGACGGCACCCATCCATACCGATCAACAGCACCATGGGTGATTTCGGAAGGGGCACCTCCACCGTCGTCGGGGGTGCGGCGCGGCGGCTCAGACTCTGGGCGGAGGTGGTGTTCGTCGTCGCGATCAAGAGGACCGCGGTGAGGGGAGGGAGGAGATGTCGTAGATACACGTCAAGCGTATCGTAACCGCTCGACGTCGTTCCGGGTCCACAACACAGACCCTCGGCGATCCACCGCGTCAAAAAAATCCGTTTCGGAATCAGGGATGTACGCACTGCGCCCATTCGAGTTCCGTCCGGCTCGTCGGGATGGACACACGTGCCGTGGGGGCGCCTTTACCAGGATGGGGCCCCGAACCCGCGGGCGTGCGCCGGTTCGAGACGGCCGAGCCGGGAGCCGTGGTTCTCACGACGCGCGCGATCTTGGACGGCGTCTGGTACGTGCGCGCGGAGGACGAGCCGAACGTCTTCGCATCGGTCGCGAAGTCGTCGTCAGGGACGCGACAACCCGAAGCGCTCGTTCAAGCGCTCCATGCGACCGTCGCTCTCGAGTGTTCGGAGTGCGCGGTTCAACCGCCGGACCAGATCCGCGTGGTTCCGCGGCAGTGCCAGGGCGTAGCGTTCGCGATCCAGATTCTCGCTCAGACGAGCCAGGCGTCCCGCAGAAGCGGCCACCAGGGCGTCCGCGGCGGGTCCGTCCATCACCGCCGCATCGACCTCGTGCTCCAGCAAGCGTCGATCCGCCGGCAAGCCGCGCTCATTCTCGAAGATGCCGAGCGCATCCGCCAGATGACGGCGTACTGCGCGTTCGGATGTGGTTGCGCGCGCGGCCGAAACACGCTTACCTTTGAGGGCTCCCAGGGTCCGCGGTTCACCGGTGCCTGTGCGCACCACGACGGCGATGGCCGTTTCGAAGTAGGGGCGGGAGAACACCACTCGCTCTTCGCGTTCCGGCGTGATGCCCAGGGTTGCGCAGACGGCGTCGACTTCGCCGGCTTCCACGACGGCGAGCAACACATCGAAGGGCATGCGGCGCCAGACGAGCGGGCGGCCGATCAGCTCGCCGAGCAGCTCCATCATCTCGACGTCGCGTCCGATGGGCGTTCCGTCCGCGTCGACGCCGGCGAAGGGCAGGTTGTCGAGGTCGGAGGCGACCGTGAGCGGCGCGGGTGTTGGCGGGGTCGCGGCGCACGCGCCGGCGCCCGTGCAAAGACCGAGAAACAGGACGAACGCGGCGGGGCTCGAACTCGTCCCGCCCGCCCGGTCAGGCAGGGTGTTCGCCGGAGTTCGAAGCGCCATGGAGAGAGACCTCAGCCCAATCGGATCCCGACCATCAAGACCTCACAGTCGGTCGATAGGCCCTCGAACTCGATATCCCTGGAACCCTCGATGTTCTGCATCCACAGACTCTCGCCGGACTCGAGCCGGAAGTCCTCGTCCTCATCGGCGATGCGCACGGCGAGGGAGCCGCCGATGCAGTGAATCATCGCCGCCGGGGAGTCCAGCGCTTCCCATACCTGACGCGTGCCGAGCCGCATGGTTTCGACCTGAGCCTCGGCCTGGGGCCGGCGCGTGGTCACGTTGAACAGGGTCACGACCCCTTTGGAGAGCTCGGCCGTCGTCGGCCACTCCCCGGGGAAGGGGTAGGCCTCCAGGCGACGGATCCGGGCCCGCGGAGCCGCATCCCCGTGGCTCAGGACGAGGCCCTCGCCGGAGATCACGGTGAGCAGACGATCGAAGCCTGAAAGGGTCTTGAATGGACCCGGGGCGGCCAGCTCCACGCTCGATATGCGCACGTCGAAGGAGTCCGTGGAGTTCGAGGGCCAGACCACCCATTCGCGGGCGACCCCGACCTCGCCTGGGCGGGCCAGGACCCGGGTGTCTTCGGGGGTGAGCAGCCGGGTGTTCATCGGGAAGCGCCCGAGGTTCCCCGGGCGCTTCGAGAAGCGTAGCTGCCGAAGCGGCGGCGGTGATCCATGGAGCGCCCTTTTTCGGGCCGCGGCCGGATCCCGGGACCTCGCGTGATGCGCCTACGCTCGGACCGCGCCCCCGGAATCGTACCTGCCCGAGGGGTCCCACCACGCCCGTATGGCCTTGCGGCCTTGATCTGCGGACATCCCCGCGACCCAGTCCATGGTGAAGCGAGGGTTGATCTCGCCGAGCGGATTCAGGAGTTCGGCGGACCCGGGCCCGCCGCAGCGATGGCGAAAGCTGTCGATGCCGAAGGGGCCGAAGTACCCGGCCCCCGCGAGCGCCCGGCCCGCTGCGAAGAACGCTCCTTCCAGTCGCGCGTCTTCCGCGCGCGTGATCGCGCCCCGTTCGGCGCATTCCGTCCGCCTCCAGGCGCCCTCCCGCGTCGTGGCCTGAAAGCAGGGGGCGGCCGAACTCACGTGACCGTCCCGGGCCACCCAGCCCGAACGCGTGAACTCCTGGGTGATCGTGACCCACGGCTCGATGATCAACGCACCTTTGCGCAGTCCCTTGACGAGCCAGGCAAGTTCCGTCGAACTCGGCCTTCCGGACGCGATGCGTCGCCGCCCGCGACCTGCGGCGCCGAAAGTACGTCGCACCAGCCAACCCTCGCGGGCCGGTTGCGCCAGAAGAGCCAGCGCCTGTTCCAGATTTCGAGCGAGGTGTTTGTCGAAGCCGTCTTCACGCAGCGTTGCGCGCACCTCCAGGGCGAAGGGGCGCCCGTTCACCGTGCGTAGCGTTTCAAGCGTGGGACCGGCGACGGGTATGGCACCTGCCCGGGCGAGCAGCGCCCGCGCACGCGGGGTCGGGCTCCAGGCCAGTCCCGGAAGTCCGCGCGCGCGCGCGGACTCTTCCCCGCCCGTGGACCCGGCCTCCACGACGACGTCACCGGGAGCGACGAGCGTTCCGAAGAGATGCTTGCGTTCGCGTGCGACGATGCGCTGGATGTGGCGGGCCGGGGTATAGCCCGGGCCCGCCTCGAGCTCGTTCTCGGCGTCGAGATTCAGGACCCAGGCGAGGGGGCGGGTGCTCATCCGCCCGTGCCCTTTGCGTTGGCGGCGGGCAAGTGGGCCGGCCCTTCCGCTTCCAGACGGATGAGGAAATGCTCGCCCATGCCCGCGCGCCTGCGGGCGGCGCGGTTCAGGGGCTGTCCGCGCAGAAGTCCAGGGGACAGTGGGGCGGGCAGGGCCGCGCGCCAGCGCTCGTAATCGAGCGGCTCGCCCGTGAAGTGCTCGAACCACTTCAGCGCAAAGGCCACGTGGGCCGTCTCCTCCCGTTCGATCCGGTCGAGGATTTGCGCACCCCGCTTGTCCCCGACACCTCGAAAGGCATGGGCGAAACGGTGGCTGTGTTCGAGATTGGCCCCCTCCAGACCCAGTCCGAGGAACGCGAGGAAGGAGCACGGATCTGCGCAGGCCGGCACGCGCTCCCAGAACCAATCGCGAATCCCGTGGTCGCCGAATCGAGTCCCGAGCACGCGCATGTGTTCGAGGTAGAGCGCGAGGTGTTCGAGTTCCGACTGGCAGAGCTGAAGCAGTCCGATGCGAAAGTCCAGCGGCGTCTGGGGGAAGGCCAGGATCCCCCAGGCGAAGAGCTCGGCCGCCTGCAGTTCGTGATGGGCGAAGGTGTGGAACAGCCGCGCCCGCGCTTCGCGGTGTGCCAGGGCGCCTTCGCGGGGTGTGCGCGCGCTCTTCTTTTCGATACGCCAGGCGGCCGGACGCCCGGGCCGCACATCGGGTCTGGGGGAGGGCGCGCCGGACCAGTGCGCAGCGTCCCGGGGATTCGGCGGGGAGACCGGCTGGAGCTTCGTTCGCTCGTCGCGGGATTCGATGAAGTACAAACACCAGCCCTCGACTCCATCGCCGCTCCAATTTCCTCGAGGAAGCTCCACGGAGCATGCTTTACCCCAAATCCCGCTCCGCTACCAAATCGAATCCGGCCTTTGGCCTACTCCGTCGGTTCCAGGACCGCGGTCATCGAGCCCTTGCACTTGGAGATGTGCGCGTCGGCCCCGTAGGCGTGAACCCGCTCCTGCTTGAATTCCGCGACCTCGCGGGATCCGGTCCAGACGATGACGCGCCCGGTGGCGTCCACTTCCACGGCCATGCGGTAGGCGGTCTGGGTCGTGTGCCCGAACAGGGCGCCGAGCATCTCGACGACGTATTCGTAGGAGTGATCGTCGTCGTCCAGGAGCACCACGTTCCAGCGGGGAGCGAGCTCGGTCCGCTCTTCAACCGCATCCTCCGTCGACGTGGTCGTACCCATGGCTCCAAGATAGAACGAATGCGGAAATTCTCAGGACACCGGGCACAAAAAAACGCACACCGAGGGCCCGGCGTGGCGAGGCCTGTCGCAAGTCGGCTACCATGGCTGCATCATGAAAACCACACGTCTGTTGTCCCTCTGTCTTCCCCTCGCGGCCCTCGCCTGCCAGTCCACAACGACCCCGTCGATCGTCGAGGGCAGCGCCGCCGACCGCGACGCGCTCCTGGAGGCCTTGTCCGCCCTGGAGGGTCGCTGGGAGGGTGCCGGTGCGACCGGTGATCGGTTCGTCTCCGAGTTTCGCGTCATCGCGGAGGGCAGCGTCGTTCACGAGACCATGTTCCCCGGCGACTCGTACGAGATGACGAACATGTACACCCTCGACGGGAATTCACTGGTGATGACCCACTATTGCGCGGCCGGCAACCAGCCGCACATGCGCGCGGGGGTCGTCGAAGCCGACACCATCGTCTTTCACTTCGACGGGGTCAGCGGCCTGGAGTCCTCCGACGATGCGTATATGGGTGCGATGACCCTGGTCCTGAAGGACACCGACCACATCGAGCAACACTGGAAGCAGCTCAAGAACGGCGCGGTCGTCGAGGGCGCCGACAAGGTCATGGCGCTGAAGCGCATTCCGTGACGATCGCTCTCTTTCTTTGTGCGGTGCCGCTGGCCCTGCCTTTCCAGGAGGAGGGTCCCGCGAAGGGGGGGAGCGGTTGGGTGATCGATGAGCTCGACGCTCCGGGCGAACGGACGGCGCGTTGGCCGAGTCTGGGTGTGCCGGGCTCGACTGTTGATTCGTCACGGGCGTGGCTGGTCTGGACCGAGGACGTCGAAGGGGGCCAGCGTTTGTACGGTGCGTCTTTCGAGGACGAGAGCTGGTCCGATCCGGTAGCGATCGCATCGGGTGCCGAGTGGTTCGTGAACTGGGCCGACGCACCTCGGATCGGCGTGAACGGATCCGTCCTTGTCGCGACCTGGCTCGATCGGCTGGGTGAGGGAACCTACGCCTACGGTGTGCGTTTCAAGACCTCCGCCGATCGCGGGAAGGCGTGGTCGACGTCCCGCTTCCTGCACTCCGACCGTTCCCCGACCGAACACGGCTTCGCATCGCTCGTCCCCCTCGGCGACGGTGGTTTTGCAGCCCTCTGGCTGGACGGCCGCGGGATGGGTTCGGACGCCGGCCCGGGCACGATGGCCGTGCGCACGACGGTCATCGGCAAGGACGGGTCGATCGGCGACGAGATCCAGCTCGACGAGCGCGTGTGCGAGTGCTGCCCCACGGACATGGTCGCGCTCGCGGACGGTTCCCTGGTCGTCGCCTACCGCGATCGAAGCGAGGCCGAGGTGCGCGACATCGTCGTCCAGCGCGGCCGCCCCGGCGATCGCACCTCCTGGAAGCGCGCGCGCTTCCTTCTCGAGGACGGCTGGCGGATCCCCGGCTGTCCCGTCAACGGTCCGTCGCTGGATGCGCGCGAGAACCGCGTCGCTCTCGCCTGGTACACCGGAGCCGAAGCGCGCGCCCACGTCCGGGTCGCTTTTTCCGACGCAGGTGTCTCGAGCTTCGGTCGCTCCGTCGACTGCGAGAGCGTCAATGCGGTCGGCCGCGTGCAGGTCGCGTACATGGACGGCGGCGCGGCCGTGGTGTGGATGGATGAGGATCCGGAGATCGGATCCAACTGGTTCGTGCGCTGGGTGGGCGAGGATCTCGTGCTGGAGGAGGCGCTGTGTCTCGGCTCGGCCAAGGGCGACCGACGGGCCGGCTATCCGACGCTCCAGCGCCTCGGTGACCGGCTCCTGTGTCTGTTCACCGACGTGGAATACGGCGGATTGCGGGCCTTCTCACTGCGACGTCGCTAGGGCCGTCCGGATTCCATGATGGCCGTGCACGCGCGCACTTCGAGATCCCGGTTCCTGCTCTCCCGAGCCTGATCGGCTCGACGCCCTACTGGCAGGCGATCGTCGACGGTGCTCCGCATTACACGAACCGCGAAACGACGACGTTGACCGGCCTCCAGGCGGTGATCGGTGGAGGAGTGTTGCCGGCGTGTGACCACGCCGTCGCGACGTCTTTGACGCTACCGGCTGGGCGCTGGTCTAGTTTCCGACGATGCAGTCGAGCGCGTTGGTCAGTCTGATCTGCACGCCGGGAATCAGGGAGGCTGCCTGGACGCAAAACGAAATCCCGAGCAGGCCGGCGTCGTTCGGCACCGCGAGCGCGAAGGGCGTCCCCGGCGAGAGGTTCGAGGAGAGCAAGGGGAAAGGGGGCAGGCAGAGCAACGTGCCCGTGGGTCCGAGCGCGAGCTCCGTCGGTCCGAACGAGAGGAGCAGGTAGTCGGCGATGGCCCCCGGTTCGAAGGTGGTGTGATCGACCACCGGGTCCCACAGCTCTCCGGCGAGCGGAGGCGAGCTCACGCCCGGGCGCAAGGCGTTGGGATTGGGTGGAGTCCCGAGGCGCACGACCTCCTGCGCCGCCACCGTCACGAAGAGATCGGGCCGCCAGTTCGGCAGCGTGCAGCGCATGCGGTTGACCTGCTCGGGCGTGAACTCCCACAGGCAGGGGTCGTCGGTGTAGTCCATGTAGTTGTGGATCGGATCCGAATTGCCGCACGAGCTCTTGAACATCGGGCAGCCCAGCGTCGCCGTGGATTCACCGTTGGTGTCGCAGATCAGGTCGCCGGTCGAGTAGCAATTCGCGGCCGAGCCGCAGCCGCCGCAGAACGTGTGGTAGAGGCCGAGGTAGTGGCCGACCTCGTGCGTGGCCGTGCGTCCCATGTTCAGCGGCCAGCCGGGCGTTGGATCGCGTCCGACGGCTTCCCACCAGAGCACGACCCGGTCGTTCGCTTGTCCGGCGATGCCCTGAGACGGGAATCCGGAGACGTAGCCGTAGCAGCAGGGAACTGCGTTGGTGTAGACGTTCAGGTAGCGGTTCGTGTCCCACGCGAGCGAGTTCCAGTAGTTGCCCGAGTCCTGGAACCAGTTGTTGTTCGTCGAGTAGGTGATGCCGGTCGTGGGGCTCCCTCCGGGATCGGTGGTCGCCAGGTGGAAGCGGATCTTTCCGTCCGTCCCCGGCGCGCCCGGCGAGCCGGCGATGGCCTGGAAGTCCTCGTTCAGGATGTCGATCTGGTCCTGGATCGTCGCGGGGCTGAGGAAGCCGTCGCCCGAGGTGTTTTCAATCACGTGGAAGACCACGGGGACGTCGTAGAAGAACGACGGCTCGTACTCGGGCTGCGGCGCGTTCGTGAAGTAGCCGCAGTCGGCGGGCACGGACGTGAACCTACCGGCCTTGGGTTCCGGAGTGCCGCAGCGCCCCCTCTGGGCGAAGGTGGGAAGTGTGACGAGGATCAGCGACAGGAGGGTGGCGAGCTGTGTCGGCATCATGGGGTAGGCCGCTTCGGTTCGGGGGGGGGTGGTCGGACGGCGAGCGCCGTTTCACCCGGCGCCGCCCGCACCAGAGGATACAGGGGTGGGCGGAGGATGGGTGGGTGGCTTGCCCATCCGATGCCCGCGGGGTCGCCCGGGGCGGAGCTCCATCCGCCCCCCAGTGAGCCACCTTATATGCGGGGTGCGTTGAACAGGTCGTTGCCTTCCTCCTGGAGGGGATGGGGGAACTCCGGGTAGGCTCTCACCTCGAGCGCCCGTAGCTCAGCAGGATAGAGCACCGGTTTCCTAAACCGGGGGTCGGAGGTTCGAGTCCTCCCGGGCGCGCCATCGCACCCCGTCGCATCGGGTCGCAAAGACCCGCTCCGGGTAGCAGCAGAGGGCGTTCTCACCCCGGTCGGCTCGGTGGGCACCGGACCT